>NZ_VCQV01000119.1 GCF_007845645.1 Leekyejoonella antrihumi | reverse complement strand
AGGACTGTCAGAATTTTGGTGTTTTTGATCCTCACTGTTTTCAGTACTTTTCGGCTGTTGGCCAGCGGCCCTCGAACGTAGTAGCGAAGACATTCAGCGCCGGCTTCCAGCGCGTGACCCAGCGTGCCTCGCCCTTCCCAGTCGGGTCAAGACTACGGGTAACCATGTACAAGCACTTGAGCGCAGCCTGCTCGTTCGGGAAGTGCCCACGCGCCTTCACCGCCCGACGATACCGAGCATTCAACGACTCAATAGCGTTAGTTGAGAACAGAATACGCCTGATCTCAACGTTGTAGTCCAGGAACGGGATGAACTCCTCCCACGCATTCGACCACAACCGGATCAACGCCGGGTACCGCTCACCCCAGCTGGCCGTGAACTCCTCGAACTGCTCACCGGCCGCCTTCGCCGACGGAGCCGTGTAGACCAGCTTCAACTCCTTCGCGATCCGATCCCAGTACTTACGCGACGTCAGCCGAAAACTGTTGCGCAACAAGTGGATTACGCACGTCTGTACAATCGCGTCGGGCCACACCGCGGCCACGCTGTCGGGCAGGCCCTTCAACCCGTCACACACCACGAACATCGTGTCGACCACACCTCGATTGCGCAGGTCGGTCAGCACCGCCATCCAATACTTCGCCCCTTCTCCCTCGCCCGGTGTACCGGCCCACAGACCGAGGACATCCTTGCGCCCCTCGACAGTCACGCCGATCGCGGCGTAGAACGGCCGGTTGGACACCTGCCCGTCACGGACCTTGACCACGATCGCATCGATGAAGATCGCCGCGTACACCGGGTCCAGCGGCCGCGACATCCACTCGTTCATCTCGTCGACGACCCGGTCGGTGATCCGGCTGATCGTATCCTTCGACACCGCCGCGCCGTAGATCTCCTCCAAGTGGGCAGAGATCTCACCACCGGTCAACCCCTTTGCCGTCAGCGACAATACGACCGTATCGAGACTGCCCAGCTTGCGGTGGTGCTTGGGCACGATCACCGGCTCGAACGAGCCCTCACGGTCCCGCGGAACCTCGATCGTCACCTTGCCGACCGAGTCCGTCAGCACCGTCTTCGGGCGCGTCCCGTTACGCACGTTCCGCGGCCCGGCGAGCTCCTCGGCGTCCTCGCTCACCCCGGCGCCATCGTCGGCCTGCTTGCCGCCTTCCACGGCCCTCTGAGCGCCGCGCGGCAGCTGATGCTTGCCGTGGCCCAGGTGCTCGGTCATCTCCTCCTCCAGCGCCGTCTCCAGCACCATCTTGGTGATCCGCTTCAGCAGCCCACCCGGACCGACCAGATCCTCACCCTCCGCGCGAGCGTCACGCACCAGCTGCGCGATCGCCGCCGCCTCGTCCAGGCGAGCAACCTCCTTCGGCTTGCGCCGGTCCTGCGGTGCCCGCCCGGGCTTGAGCGCACGATCGGTCGAGGTGTCCTTCGTCGCAGTCGTCATATCCGACATGCTCATCGTTCATCACTCCAGATCTCGCCACCTTGGCGGCGTGTCGTGGAGGTTCAAAAACACCGAATTTGAGATAGACCC
>NZ_VCQV01000118.1 GCF_007845645.1 Leekyejoonella antrihumi | reverse complement strand
GCGTGACCTGGACCTGGTGGCCTGCCAACCCCGGCCATGGCGGCCGATCACCACCATCGCCTCGGACGCCGGGACGACCGGCGACCTGGTGAACCGGGACTTCACCGCGACCGAGCCGGCGACGGGGCCTGACCCTGATTCTTGGACACGCTGATTCCAGCCCTGGGCTGGGGAAGCGAGATGATGAGGATCATGGCCCGTAAGAACTACTCTGAAGAGTTCCGTCGTCAGGCCGTCGACTTGTACGAGACCACTCCGGGTGCGACGGTGCGTGGCATCGCCGCGGATCTGGGGGTTGTGCGTGGCACGCTGCGTCAGTGGCTGGCTGTGTACGGGACGGGCAAGAAGACTGCTGCCGACGGGAGCCGCGCACGTAGCCCGCTCACGGCTCGGACGAGCCCGGGTGAGGCGCCTGACAGGGATGAGTCGCCGCAGGAGCGGATCACCCGTCTGGAGGCCGAGAACGCCGCGTTGCGGGCGGAGAAGTCCAAACTGGTCACCGAGCGAGAGATTCTGCAGAAGGCGGCGAAATATTTCGCCGGGGAGACGATCTGGTGAGCCGCTTCCAGTTCGTCGCCGACCACCAGCACGCCTTCGAGGTGAAGCGGTTGTGTCAGCTGGTCGAGGTCTGTCGGTCCTCGTTCTACGCGTGGCAGGACGCCGGGCCTGCTCGCGCGGCCAGGGCTGCCAGGGATGCAGAGCTGGCCGAGAGGATCCGTGATCTGCACGAGGACGACAACACGATCGGGGCGCCGCGGGTGACTGCTGAGCTCAATGACGGTACGCCGACCGGCGAGCGGGTGAATCATAAGCGGGTTGCTCGGGTGATGCGCGAGCACGGGATCCGCGGGTACCGGCGTCGGCGACGGGTGGTGACCACGGTGCCGGAGCCGGCGGATCAGAAGGTCCCGGACCTGTTGAAGCGGGACTTCACCGCGGATGAGCCGAACTGTCGGTATGTCGGCGATATCACGTATCTGCCGCTGGCGGATGGGAGCAACCTGTACTTGGCGACGGTGATCGACTGCTACTCACGGCGGTTGGTGGGGTGGTCGATCGCGAATCACATGCGCACCGAGCTGATCGGGGATGCTCTGACGGACGCGGCTGCGACACGTGGCTCCCTGGCCGGAGCGATCTTTCACTCAGATCACGGATCTCAATATACTTCAAGGGATTTCGCATCTTTATGCTACACGCTTGGGGTGACTCAGTCGATGGGTGCGGTCGGCACGAGCGCCGACAACAGTCTCGCCGAGTCGTTCAACGCCACCGCCAAACGCGAGGTTCTACAAGACGAGAACGTCTGGCCGGACGAGATCACCTGTCGCCGTGAGCTTTTCAGATGGTTGACACGCTACAACACTAAGAGGCGGCACTCCTGGTGCGGCTACAGATCGCCGGTTGACTACGAGAACGACAACGCTGCTATGCTCCGTCCAGCAGCGTAATCCACCCCCGTGTCTACGAATTGGGGGCAAGGCCCGACCAAGCTCGTCGGCGACATTACCTACATCCGGACCTGGGAAGGGTGGTTGTACCTGGCCACCGTGCTGGACTGCTGTACCAAGAAAGTCGTCGGGTACGCGATGGCCGACCACATGCGCA
>NZ_VCQV01000117.1 GCF_007845645.1 Leekyejoonella antrihumi | reverse complement strand
ACCCGAGTTGCACAGGTTTAGTGGGTCAGGCTGTCGAGCATGGTTTGAGTAGTGGCGGGGATCTGCGGGTGGGCCGTGATCGTCTGCCCGGCGACCTTGATTTCGACGTCGCGCAGTGGCCGGAGCGTCTGCACGATGCGGCGGATGCTGAGCCCGGTCGCGTCTTGGAGGTGGCGGGCGACGGCCAGCGCGGTGAACACGATGGTCAGGTGGGCTTCGATCGAGTCGCGCTGGTGGTGGAACATCGGCCGGGCGGCCAGGTCTGTTTTGGACATCCGGAACGACTGCTCGACGTGCCACAAGTCGTGGTAGTTGGCGATGACTTCGGCTGCGGGCATCATCTCGGCGGGTAGGTTGGTGACGTAGCCCTTGAGACCGACCAGCCGCCACGCGCGGGCCAGGGACGCCTCGTCCACGACTCGGCCGTCCCGGCCGGCTTTGACGAATCTGGTGGCGTGCGCAGCCTTTTCGCCCGCGACGATCGCCCTGGCCTTGTCCTCCTGCAAACCCAAGGTCTTGCGGTCCCGGACGGCTCGTT
Organism: Leekyejoonella antrihumi; assembly: GCF_007845645.1. Classification (GTDB taxonomy): domain Bacteria; phylum Actinomycetota; class Actinomycetes; order Actinomycetales; family Dermatophilaceae; genus Leekyejoonella; species Leekyejoonella antrihumi. The sequence goes on along the minus strand of NZ_VCQV01000117.1, from coordinate 1,133 downwards.
TGTGCGAGTACGCCCACACCGCCCGCCACGACGCCTCGTGAGTGTCGGGGTCCCACACCGGCTCGGCTTTCAGCTTCGTGTCGTTCTCCCGCCGGTGCTTGCCCGATTTGGGGGTGATCGTGTCGATGACTTGACCGTCGTCGAAGGCGTCGCCGTGCCACCGGAAGTGCGACTCCAGGTCGATCGGTGCCTTCGTCGTGCGGGATCCGACGATGAACCGCAAGTTCGCCTCATCCAACGCTTTCAGATTGGTCGCCGACAGCATCCCCGCGTCCGCGACGACCACCAGGTCAGCCAGGTTGTGTCGCTCAATGAACTGGGCCACGATCGGCACGATCGTCAGCTTCTCGGCCTTGTTACCCTCGAAACACCCTATTTCTAAAGGGAACCCGTTCCGGTCCACCAGCAGGCCGACCACGACTTGCGGGTCCACCCGGCGTTCCTTGGAGAACCCGACCTTCCGCAGTGCGTCTTCGTGTTCGGCCTCGAAATACAACGTGGTCACGTCATACAGGCACAAGGAGATGTCACCGGCTGCAGCGGCATGAGCGAAGCACGCTGTCGCGATCTGATCCCGGTACCCGCGCTGACTACAACGCTTCATAGTCGCGGTGAAGGTGTTGCGATGCGCCGGCCGAACGCCCAGCTCGGCCAGTACCCGCACCGAGTCTGCCTTGCTGGTCGGCTCTACCAGCCGCGCGAGCACGAGTTGGAAGAACGCGTCATCAACGATCACGTCGAACCCGAGCCGCTGCCAGGCCTGCCGCACCACATCCACCAGGATCCGCGAGGTTTGGCCCTGCACGACCGCGTCCGCGAAACCCTGTGCCGCCAGCCCGAGCTCGAGCTCACCCTGACCGGCATGAAGCTTGCGCCGGCCAGCCTCCATCAGCACCGCTAACTGCGCGTCGTCATGTGCCGATCCGAGGTGCTCGATCACCTTGTCGCGGCCACCCACACGCTGCGCGATCTGGACCGCCGTCGCGCCCGACGCGGTCCGGACCTTCCTCAAAAACACCACGAGACAGCACGCTACCCAGCCGATTAGTGGGTCAACACACTACCCCGCAAGGCCCTGACCAGCACAAACGCGCGACCAACCTCGAAATCGCGCTCAACCTGTGCAAGTCAGG
>NZ_VCQV01000116.1 GCF_007845645.1 Leekyejoonella antrihumi | reverse complement strand
CCTCGATCCGTGGAAGGACTGGGCTGATTGGCTGTGAGCGGGTGTCGGGACTGCGTGTGGGCGGCTCGTGGTGGCTGGGCGTTATGGTGCCGCTGGTCTGCCCAGCTTTTCCACGAGGAGTCTCCGGAGGCACCGATTTTGGCGCGATGAACAGGTGGTCTACGCGACTGCGGGCGGCCCGATATCGCCGTTGAAGGTGTTGTTCCACAGCGTGTTCCAGTGATTGGCCCAGGGCCAGTGGGCTGGCAGGTGCAAGAACTTGCGGCGCTGAGGAGCGGCGATCCGGGCGGCCACCATGACCAGGTCCCGGCGCAGCGTCGCGCCACGCGCGACCGCGTGCTCGCCACCGATCAGGGTGCCCGCAGCGCGTAGGAGATTGTGGCAGATCCCGGCACAGATGGCCCACGCACTATTTGCCGCAAAGGACCCTGATGGCAGGTGTGCCATCGGCCCGTCGATCAGGTCCGAGTGGACGGTCTCGATGATCGCGTGCTGCCGGTGCGTGATGTCGGCCTGGGCGACGGGCTCGGTGTTGTTCGTGAGGAACGGGTGATAACGCCACACCGGGAAGAGCTCGTCCATCTTCGCGACGTCCCGCACCCGGCGCACGATCAGGCGGGCGGTGATGGGCCGGTCGGTACTCGTGAACGCGGTGAACTCCGCAACCTCGGCGACCTGCGCGTCCGAGATGAGCTTGCCCGTGTCCGGGTCAACCGTCGCGGTCGGGTACTTCACGGGGATCCATGCGTTATCGGCGATGGAGGAGATCGCCGCGTGGATGGGCGCGTTCTTGGTCACCACGAGAGAGAAGAGTGCCCCGTGGTCCAGGCAGGCGCCGGCGACCAGGTGGTTGCCGTACGCGGAGTCACCACGCACCAGGATCTCTCCCGTGGCGCCGGCCTGCCGGGCGGTGCCGATCGCCTCGATGACCATCGACGCGGCGCCACGTCCGGACCCGGCTCTCCCGGCTCGCAACCGGATCCCCGCGACGACCGGGGCACCCTGCGTGGTGCTGATCGTGGTCACCAGCGGCGACAGGCCCCGGCGCAACAGCTGCTTGCCGCCGATCTTCGCGTGCCCGAAGCTGGCGCCTTCCTTCGCGTGCCCGTACACCGGTCGCAATAGCGAGTCGATATCAACCAGCGCCCGCTGCCCGATCCCCGGTAGCAGGTTGGTGACCCCGACCAGGTTGACCAGGTGAGCCCGCGCCACTGACGCCAACTGCCGGTTATATCCGTGGGTGAACTCGCGCAGGAACTGGCCCAGCGTGGCCGGTGCATACACGCCCTCGAAGACCTTGCCCATCCCACCGGAGCGGATCACGTCCAGGTCATCGATGTAGTCCGCGCCCGCGGCCATGCCCGCGATGATCGAGGTGATCTTCCCGGCCGGGTTCACCCCGGCCGAGGCCACCCGTGCCGCGTCCACGTGCACCCGCTGTGTCAGCAGGTCCGATAGGCCCGCTTCCTCGGCCAGGCCCATCACCGGTAACAGCCCAGCACATGAGATCAGGTTCTCGTCATCGAACACCGGTGTCGCTCGTGCCCACGCATGCTGTAGTTTCACTATCAGTGCCTTCTTGGTGTGGAACAGGTCAGGACGTCAACACTCCCGATTCTCCTCGCCAAGAAGGCCTTTCACGCTACAACGCGCCGACGAACCATCCTCAACCCGCGACCCTCCACGGATCGAGGCTAA
>NZ_VCQV01000115.1 GCF_007845645.1 Leekyejoonella antrihumi | reverse complement strand
CCCGGGGATTTCATCGGGTGAGGGTCGCGGAGTGCGTGGCGTGAGCTGAAAAGTGCCCCTGACCTGGGAAGATAGTGATTGCGAAGTCCCTATCTGATCCAGTTCGAGGAGCACCTTCCAGGTGAACAACACTACCGGTTTGTATCCGTCTGTTCGCGTCGACACGGCGCCTGTGGCCGCGGCCGGGTCGGCCGGTGGGGTGTTGCTGACCAAGACGGTCGAGGTGACTGGGCTGGGGCGTTTTTTACGGGAGGCGCTTGGGAGCTGGCGCAAGCCGACCGCGGTGCACGACCCGGCGAAGGTCATCACGGATCTCGCGGTGACGCTCGCGCTGGGCGGTGACTGCCTCGCTGATGCCGCGGTCATTCGCGCCGAGGGTGGGCTGTACGGGTCGGTGGCCTCGGAGGCGACGATCTCGCGGACCATTGCGACCCTGGCCAACGACGCGGACCGGGTGTTGGCCCAGGTCGCGGCCGCCCGCAAGCAGGCACGGGACCAGACGTGGGCCCTGGCCGGCGGGCTCGCACCGAATCATGCTGCCACCGCGGCCGATCCGTTGATCGTGGACCTGGACGCCACACTGGTGACCAGTCACTCGGAGAAGGAGCACGCCGCGCCGACGTTCAAGCGCGGGTTCGGCTTTCACCCGTTGTGCTCGTTCGTCGACCACGGCGCCGACGGCACCGGGGAGGCCCTGGCGATCCAGCTGCGGCCGGGCAACGCCGGTTCGAACACGGTCACCGATCACATCGCCGTCACGCGGGACGCGTTGGCCGCAGTCCCGGGGATCAACCCGACCCGTCCGGGCCGCAAGGTCTTGATCCGCACCGACGGCGCCGGCGGGACGAAGGACTTCCTGGCCTGGCTGACCCGACGCACCGTGTCGTACTCGATCGGGTGGAAGCTGCCCGAGGCCATGCCGGACCTGTACCACCAGGTCCCCGAACAGGCCTGGCAGGACGCGGTCAACGCCGACGGCGACATGCGTGATGGTGCCGGGCTGGTCGATCTGACCGACATCCTGGCCTTCCACGGCCACCTGAGAGGCTGGCCGCCACGGATGCGTGTGATCGTGCGCCGGGAACGTCCGCATCCCGGTGCGCAGTTGCGGTTCGAGGATGTCGACGGGTACCGGCTCACGGCGTTCGCGACGAACACGGCCCGCGGGCAGCTGGCCGACCTGGAGCTGCGCCACCGGCGCCGCGCCCGGTGCGAGGACCGCATCCGCATCAGTAAACAAACTGGCCTGATGAACCTGCCCCTACACGGGTTTGACCAGAATCGGATCTGGTGTGCGCTGGTCATGCTCGCTACCGATCTGATCGCCTGGACCCAGCTACTCGCCTTCCCCAACGAGGACGCACGCCGATGGGAACCCAAACGCCTACGGCTGCGCGTGTTCAGCATCCCGGCTGCCCTGGCTCGGCATTCACGACGAATCCTGCTGCATATCAAGGACACCGCACCGTTCGCGGACCTCGTCCTCGCCGGACACCAACGCCTGGTCGCCCTGACTAGGCCGACCTGACCCCGGCCACCAAACCCGCCCCAACAACCCGCAGCACCCATCTCGGTCGTGGAAGCCGACGCCCACCACGAGCGACATCGCGGCCCCCTGTCACACCCTCACGCCAAAATGAGCACCAGCAAGACGGCAGACGCCGACACCCACCTCACACGCCAGACCTATGCAAGATCCGGG
>NZ_VCQV01000114.1 GCF_007845645.1 Leekyejoonella antrihumi | reverse complement strand
CTAAGCCTCGATCCGTGGAGAAGTAGCCGAATGGGCGGGCCTGCTCGGCGCGTTGGAGCGTGAGAGTGCCTTCTTGGCAGGAGAATCGGTGTTGTTGACGCACTGATCTGCTCCACACCAAGAAGGCACTGATAGTGAAACTACCTTATGCGTGGTCCCAGGCGACCCCGGTGTTCGATGATGAGAACCTCGTGTCGTGCGCGGGCCTGGCCCCGGTGATGGGCCTGGCCGAGCGGGCCGGCCTCTCGCAGCTGCTGGCGGACCGGGTCCACGTGGACGCCGCCCTGGTGCGCTCGGCCGGAGTCAACCCCGCCGGGAAGATCACCTCGATCATCGCCGGGATGGCTGCTGGTGCGGACTGCATCGATGACCTGGACGTGATCCGCTCCGGCGGGATGACCAAGATGTTCGACCAGGTGTACGCCCCGGCGACGCTGGGGCAGTTCCTGCGCGAGTTCACGCACGGGCACACCCGGCAGCTCGCCTCGGTCGCGCGGGCGCACCTGGTCAACCTGGTGGGCTGTACGAACTTGTTGCCCGGGATCCAGGAGCAGGCGTTCATCGATATCGACTCGCTGCTGCGCCCCGTGTACGGGCACGCGAAACAGGGCGCCAGCTTCGGACACGCCAAGATCGGCGGGAAGCAGCTTCTACGCCGTGGCCTATCACCGTTGGTCACCACGATCAGCACGAGGCAGGGTGCGCCGGTCGTGCCGGGAATCCGGTTGCGAGCCGGGAAGGCCGGGTCCGGGCGCGGCGCCGCGTCCATGGTCATAGAGGCCATCGGCACCGCACGCGAGGCCGGCGCCACCGGACAGATCCTGACGCGCGGTGACTCCGCGTATGGCAACCACCTGGTCGCCGGGGCCTGCCTGGACCACGGGTCGCTGTTCTCCCTCGTCCTGGCCAAGAACGCGGCGGTCAACACGGCAATCGCCTCGATTCCCGAGGATGCGTGGACCCCGGTGCACTACCCCGGCGCGGTGATCGACCCGGACACCGGCAGGCTGATCTCGGACGCGCAGGTCGCCGAGATCCCCGAGTTCACGGCGTTCGCGACCACCGAGCGGCCGATCACCGCACGGCTGATCGTGCGCCGAGTGCGGGACGTCGCCAAGATGGACGAGCTCTTCCCGGTCTGGCGGCACCACCCGTTCTTCACCAACAGCACCGAACCCGCCCCTGAGGCCGACATCACGCACCGTGCGCACGCGATCATCGAGACCGTCCACTCGGACATGATCGACGGGCCCCTGGCCCACCTACCCTCAGGGTCCTTCGCGGCCAATGGTGCCTGGGCCATCTGCACCGGGATCTGCCACAACCTACTACGTGCTGCGGGCACCCTGGTCGGCGGCGCGCACGCGGTCGCCCGCGGTGCCACGCTCCGCCGCGACCTGGTCACCGTGCCCGCCCGCCTGGCACGACCCGCACGCCGCAAGTTCCTCCACCTACCAGCGCATTGGCCCTGGGCCGATCACTGGATCACACTGTGGGACAACACCTTCAACCACGGCACCGGGCCACCCGCCGCCGCGTAGGACACCCATTCACCCGCCGCATCGGCGCCGACCGGAGACCACTCGTGGAAACGCTGGGCAGACCAGCAGATACCGAACGCCCCGCAGCCACCCGCCCACCGTGAGCAGCCCCGGCACCGTCAAAGAGCCGATCCTGCCGATCACTCCACGGATCGAGGCTAAG
>NZ_VCQV01000113.1 GCF_007845645.1 Leekyejoonella antrihumi | reverse complement strand
CTGTGTCAGCAGCTGACCGACACCGAGACGACCTATCCTGGCACGAACCTCAAGATCGTCTACACCGTCAAAGACCAGCCTGACAACTCATGAACGATCCCACCATGTCCAGACCCCTGGGCCTGGGCTGCTCACCCTTGCGGGCCGGTCTCAGCAGCGTGATCCCGGCATTGGCCAGCTCGGTCTCAAAGAGGCGCCCGAAGTAGTTCTTGTCCGCGATCATCACCTGGGAGTGCCCGGCAGTCAGCATGTCGGCGATGGCGGGCGTGGACTCGGCGATCGCCCAGAACGCCTCCCGCTCATCGGCTTTCGCGCCGGTCAGCACCCACCCGACCGGCAACCCGTGCAGCGTGCACACCAGGTGCAACCGCAAACCCCAGAAGAACCGGGAGTGCGACGCGCAGTACCCATACTCCGCCCACCCGGCCAGATCCGATCGTTTCGCGGTCTCCCGCGAGCGGCCACACTCGACCGGGGTCGAGTCGACCACCCAGGTGTCATCGGTGCCGATGCTGGACAGGCCACCCAGTTGCGCGGTCAGCCAGGCCATCGCGTCGGCGAGCTTGCGTAGCCTCTTGTTGTACCCCGACTGCTGGGGAACATAGGGGAACAGGTGACCCAGGTGGGTCTGCGCGTGCCGGATCCACCGCGCTTCGCTGGTAAACCCCAGCAGGGCCTGCAGCACCGCCAGGGTCAGCATCTCGGCATCGCAGATCCGGGGCGTGAATCCGATCACCGGCCGCGCCGGGACACGCTCGGGGTGGATGGTCAGCAGGTCATCCGCGGTCGCATACAGTGCAGTGGCAAGGGTGTCCAGATCGGCGTCCACGAGGGCCTCCAGGTTCGCGTTGGGTAAGCAACGCCAACTCTGGGCACTCTTGCGCTCATTTCACAGCCGCCACACCGGCCACATCCCTTGGACTTACTCGTCTAGACCGAGTCTGGCCAGACACCGGCCCTACGAGAATTCTCTAGTAGCCCACAAAGACGTACGTCTCTGCAGGACAGGGAGATCAACTGGCGGACAGAGCGAGCGCGACCGCGCGGAGGTCACGGGTCAGGGCGCTTCGAAGACTCTGTGCTGTCGCGGAGCTCATGCCTGTAGCGTCGATCGAAGTCGGCCTTGAGCTTGTCTGCACATTCAGCCATGATCGCCTGCCGGCGGCCATCTTCGTAGCCCTCAGCCTCCTTGACGTCCGCCATGATTCGGTGAAATGCGCCGTCGTCCATACGCCGGGAGAGTTGAATTCCTAGCGATGAGGGGAAAATTGTAGAGAACGACTTTCGAACTTCACTTGCTTTTGGTGCGAATGTGAAGAAGTTGAGTAAGAAGTCGGGCCTCATCATGTACCGCGACCCTCGGTTCTCGCGTTCAAGATCGCGCGTGTGGCGCAATATCCGAGTCTCGTTTGTCAGCCACCAAGATTTGAATCCGAATTCGTTCAGGTGGGAAGTCTCGGAACGACGTTGCCGGTGACCATAAACTGCACATGCAAGGAGCGCGTCATTCTCCGCTAGATTCTCATGTTGCTTCTCGGACATCAACTTCTGCTTGAGGACTTCGACGACCTCAGTGTCCACCAACTCCTCGAGATCGGCACGACTCCGATATTCCATACTGAACGTATTCTGCAGATATTGCTGCACCTGCCACTGCCCCTCAGGCTTAAACGGCTCTCCGTACCTGAGGTGGGGCACGGCGACACGCCGGGGGTTGGTGATGCGGTGAGGTGAGGGTCGAGGTCCTCAGGATCAGAAGCGACCAAGCTCACTGATCACCAAGGACCTCGACGG
>NZ_VCQV01000112.1 GCF_007845645.1 Leekyejoonella antrihumi | reverse complement strand
GCTGGTGCTAGAGCCGGGACCAGGCCTGCGTGAGGACGCTGCGTAGTTTTTGTTCGATCTCGTCGAACTCGGGTTGTCCGATGATCAGTGGTGGGGCGAGTTGGATGACGGGGTCGCCGCGGTCGTCGGCGCGGCAGTAGAGGCCGGCCTTCCAGAGGGCTGGTGAGAGGAATTCGAGCAGTAGTCGCTCGGCTTCTGCGTCGGTGAATGTCTCGCGGGTGTCCTTGTCCTTGACGAGCTCGATGCCGTAGAAGTAGCCCTCGCCGCGTACGTCGCCGACGATGGGCAGGTCGCGCAGTTTCTCCAGGGTCGCGCGGAAGGCTGGGGCGTTGTCGTGGACGCGTTGGTTCAGGCTCTCCTTTTCGAAGATGTCGAGGTTGGCCATCGCGACCGCGGCGGAGACCGGGTGGCCGCCGAAGGTGTAGCCGTGCGCGAACATGGTGTCGCCCTTCTTGAAGGGCTCGAAGAGGCGGTCGCTGGCGATCATCGCGCCGATGGGGGAGTAGCCGGAGGTCAGTCCCTTGGCGCAGGTGATGATGTCGGGGGTGTAGCCGAAGTCTTGGCAGGCGAACATCTCGCCGATGCGACCGAACGCGCAGATGACCTCGTCGGAGACCAGCAGGACGTCGTACGCGTCGCAGATCTCGCGTACCCGGTCGAAGTAGCCGGGCGGTGGCGGGAAGCAGCCGCCGGAGTTTTGGACGGGTTCGAGGAAGACGGCGGCCACGGTGTCGGGGCCCTCGAACTCGATGGCCTCGGCGATCCGGTCGGCGGCCCAGCGGCCGAATTTCTTCGGGTCGTCGCGTAGTTCTTGATCGGCGCGGTAGATGTTGGTGTTGGGCACCCGGAACGCGCCCGGTACGAGCGGCTCGAACATTTCCTTCAGCCCGGGCAGGCCGGTGATCGCGAGCGCTCCTTGCGGGGTGCCGTGGTAGGCGATCGCTCGGCTGATGACCTTGTGCTTGCCGGGTTTGCCGACCAGTTTGAAGTATTGCTTGGCGAGTTTCCAGGCGGATTCGACGGCCTCACCGCCGCCGGTGGTGAAGAAGACCCGGTTCAGGTCACCGGGGGTGTAGGTGGACAGTCGCTCGGCGAGATCGATCGCCGGCTGGTGGGCGTAGGACCAGATCGGGAAGTACGCGAGCTGCTTGGCTTGCTTGGCGGCGGCCTGCGCGAGCTCGTCGCGACCGTGTCCGGCCTGCACGACGAACAGGCCGGACAGCCCGTCGAGGTACTTGTTGCCGTGGTCGTCCCAGATGTAGGCGCCCTCGCCCTTGGTGATGATCGGCACGCGGGCGCCCTTGCCCCCGGCCGCCGTCGGCTCGTAGACCCCGTGGTGGGTGAAGTGGCCCCACAGGTGGTCGCGGGCGGCGTCGTACCGGTCGGTGCCGGCCGGTGTGGTGTTCTCGGTTGGACTGCTCATCGTGTTCCCCAGTCGTATCGCTGTTTGTTGAGTTTGAGATACATGAACGTTTCGGTCTCCAGGACGCCGCGCACGGATCGGATGTGGCCGGTCAGCAGATCCAGTAGGTGGTCGTCGTCCTCGCAGACCACCTCCACGAGCAGGTCGAAGCGTCCGGCGGTGGTCACGACGTAGGCGACCTCCGGCAGGTCGCTGAGCGCTCCCGCGACCTTCGCGACGTCGCCGGTCGTGGTGACCCCGATCATGGCCTGGCGTTTGAAGCCGACCTGTGCCGGATCGGTGACCGCGACGATCTGCATGACCTCGCAGTCCAGCAGTCGCTGCACCCGTTGCCGCACGGCGGCCTCGGACAGGCCGACCTCGCGCGCGATCGTCGAGTACGCCGCACGCCCATCGCGCTGCAACAAACCAATGATCGACTTCGAGA
>NZ_VCQV01000111.1 GCF_007845645.1 Leekyejoonella antrihumi | reverse complement strand
ACAAGGCGATCGGCATGCGGAGCATGCCACAAGGCGATCGGCATGCGGAGCATGCCACAAGGCGATCGGCATGCGGAGCATGCCACAAGGCGATCGGCATGCGGAGCATGCCACAAGGCGATCCCGTTGCGGTGCAGCCTCGAATCTTAGTTTGCGTCCTCAGCGGCAGCGTTCAAGATCTTTCCCCATGAGCCAGTACCCGAGCTGATCGCGCTGAGTGCGAAACTGCCCAGGAGGAGACCTTCTTCAACTACTCGCTTTGCCGGTTGCTGACCTGCGATAGCTGGCGCATCCGTTGGTTAATGAACATAGCTCAGGGTGCGCGGTCGGTTACCGCCAACAGCACAGCCACAGCTTGGGCCGCCGGATAGTATTCGGGTATGGGTGGCATGGGCGTGCTCGTATGGATGGCGGCACACGACCACCAGTCCGGATATACCGATGATCTGGTCTGTGGCCAGATCGTGTCCTGGCCACTGGGCTGGCTTCGTACCGGCTGGGTGGCCAGAGTACTCGAGGGATCGATCGCCTGGTCGCACGAGCAAGCGGTCGGCGTTCTAACCGGTGACGCTCAGCGAGATGAGGGCGGAACGTACAACCTGGTCACGGTGAATGGCAGGTATCTCTGTTATGCGGACGCCTCGGAGGAATGGGACGGGCACGCACGCGATCTGGCGCTGGCCTTCGACCTGCATAGTTCCGATGTCCCCGATGACCCGCGGCAGACCCAGATGGAGCTTCTCCGGATCGCGCAGGTCTGGACCGCGGAAAACGCGGATGGTCCCGACAACGAGCCTTTGGTCGTAGAAGTGGCCACGGCCCCGTTGTGGCCGCAGCGTCCCGGATATACGTATCGAGGTGTCATCCTGCTTGCCCAGTAGGCATGATAGTGCCGCTCCTCAAGTGTGAGTCGCAGCCGCCTGAGCCAAAGGCCGCGACCCACAAGAACGTTTGGTCAGGCTCTAAGGTTGATGGCGCTCTTGATCCAGCTTGGTGCTCTCACGTACCCCTCGGCCCACGTCGTGATGACGCCTTTCACCTTCGGGTTGACGATCGCACGGACCCAGACTTTCTTGGTGATCTTGCACGACCGGAATATCCACCATCCTTTACATACTACGTGGTAGACCTTGGTTCGATAGACGATTGAGGATGAGCTCTCCTGGATGCGCTCACCTGGTGCCGGATATCGCGTCGTCATGAAGGAGACCAAGTAGTTAAGGTTGTGTTTATTCACAACCTTATAATTCCCCCATCCAGAATTTCCGTGGCGGTAGTTGATCCGCACTCCCTTTCCATCGTGCCACCAATACATCAACTTGTATGCGAGGTCGCTTGATGCAGGCTGGACGCCACCGTCGTCGGCCGGGGAGATGGCCGGGACCGGTGCGGCAGACGGGTCTCCGGTGTCATCGGCGGTGCCTGGTACTGGTAATACGCCATCGTTGGGGACCGCGAGTTCCTCCGCAGTTTGGGCGTCAAGTGTTCCATCGTAGATGGTGCCTTCGTCCCATGTTGGTTGATTTCCGGAGGCGTTTGCATCCACCGCCGATAGAGGGACCTGCTGTGCAGTTAGCTGGCTAGCGGATATGTCAGACCCAACTGCGTAGTCTGCGCCGCTAAGGTCAAAGAACCCGAAATCCGCGCTGCAATCTTGTAATTGACACACCGGCCCTGTCGTTATTCCGTCCGCATGCGCTGCCGGTGCGATGGGCAGGGCTGCGGCCACCGAGAGCGCCATCACTGGCAGGAATACAATCGCGGACCGAGTCAGGGGACGAGACATAGTTTGTCCTCCGGGAACATGAGACAAGTGACGGGGCGAAGCAAGCAGAACTGTAACAGTCGAGTTCCTCTCTTTCCAGGAAAGGAGGCCCTTTATATTTGGCTGATTGTTCCCTATGCATAAAAGGGCTCTTCAGAAACGAGGGTGTAGTCGGGGTCTGAATCCTCCGGACTCCAGGAGGGATCGCGCGACATAGTGGGTCAGGTTTCGGAACCCGAGGGCGGACCCGCGTAAGTGCTCGAGGCGACC
>NZ_VCQV01000110.1 GCF_007845645.1 Leekyejoonella antrihumi | reverse complement strand
GCCAGTTGGGTCGGCCCGGGGCGCGGTATCCGGATTGCTCCGGGCCCGTTTCCCCGGACCGCCCGCCGAACCCGGCGTGCGATTCTCACCGCACCGGGCTCTCCACGAGAGCATTGTTGTTGGTCAGCCGGTGGTGACTGTCGGTGTCCACGGGGTTGGGATCTGATAGCCGCGGTAGCGGTATCGAGTCACCCGGACGCTTGCCGCGCCCTTGAATTGCTTCCCGTCGACGGCGAGCCGCCAAGACCCGGGCAGGCAGAACCTGCGCCGTAGTTCTGGCCATCCGATGCGGTGCTTCTTCCGTAGCCAGTTCGTGATCCGCTCCCACGCGTAGGAGTCGATCGCCGAGAACGTGGCCTTGGACACTCCGTACCGGAAGTAGTTGGCCCACCCTCGCAGCACCCGACCCAGATAGTCCAAGAGGTATCCAGGGTCGTGGTGCAGGGTTGCTCTGTACGTCATGGTCTTCACCCGCGCCTTGATCGAGGCGATGGCCTTCTTCGAGGGCCGGGTGTACACGAACCACTTGTTGCTTCCGCGCCTCCGCATCCGTCGGATGTGAAAGCCCAGGAAGTCGAACCCGTCGTTGATGTGGACCACTCGGGTCTTGGCCGGTGACAGCCTCAACCCCATCGGGGCCAGCACGGCTGCCACCTCCGCCCGCAACTGCTCGGCATGCTCCCGCTGACCGGTGACGACGATGACGAAGTCGTCGGCGTACCTGATCAGTCGGTAGTTTGCTTTGCCCTGTCGCTTGCGGCGCTGCCGGTGGACCTCGGTCGCCATCTGCTGATTCCACTTGCTCATGAAGTGTTCATCCAGGTCTGATAGCGCGATGTTCGCCAGCAGCGGGGACAAGATCCCGCCCTGCGGGGTGCCGGTGTGCGTGCCCTCACGGATGCCGATGGTGGTCATCACCCCGGCCTTGAGGAACGCCTTGACCAGTCTCAGCACGTGCTTGTCGCCGATCCTCGCCCGGACCCTACCCAGCAACGCGACGTGATCGATCTGATCGAAACACGCCTCGATGTCGGCCTCCAGCACCCAGTGATACGACTTGGTGGTGAAGTGATGGATCTCAGCGATGGCGTCTTGCGCGCGCCGATTCGGCCGGAACCCATACGAGCACGGAGAAAAGTCCGCCTCGAAGATCGGTTCCAGCACCAGCTTGAGGGCAGCCTGCACCACCCGGTCGGTCACGGTCGGGATCCCCAACTTGCGCAGTTTCCCGCTCGACTTGGGGATCATGACCTGTCGCACTTCGACCGGCCGGAACGTGCGCGCCCGAAGCAGGTCACGCACGCGCTGCAAGAATTCCTCGGCCCCGATCCGGGATTCGATCCAGGCCACAGTGGCCCGGTCAATCCCCGGTGTCCGTGCTCCCGCGTTCCCCGCGACGCGTTGCCACGCCACCACCAGGAACGCCGGGTCACAGACCAGGTTGTACAGATCATCAAACCGGCGGCCGGGATCACCGGCCGCCCAACAATGCAGTTTGGCCTGCATCCTCTGTACCTTCACCTGAGCCCATTCCTGATCGGGCCAGATGACGGCGTCAGTGTTCACCGACGCGTCTTCAGACATTGCAGTTCCTCCTTGCTTCTCTCGCTGCCGCCCTTCCCCACGTGTCCGGCTTTCCCGGACTCGAAGTACTACGGCGGCTCCGCCCCACCCGCGCCCTTCGGCCGGCAACGTGCCTATCCCCAACGTTCGAGGAGCAGACACGGGTGGTTCCCACGTTCACTGCTGTTCGGTCAACGGGCGAGGTGCCCGGCTTTGCCCCTGCGGCCTCGTCGTGGCTACGCCGCAGACTGTCACCACGACCTGCCAGGCCCGGCACACTAACCGTCCCGACAGTTCCCCAACACCTACTCGATCACCGATATCGACGATCGACAAGATGCGGGTGCGCACCGCACACCAGCCCGTATCCACCGGGTTCGAGCTGGTCGACGATGAAGAGGCTTTACGTCACCGGTTCCTTGCGTACACCGTCCCGTCTTGCTCACCAGGCACGGCCCATCCGGTAGTGCCGGACCGCCCTGACTTCGTCGCGGCTGCTCCCACCCTCACCAGCGTTCCCTGGGTCAGGCTGCCGCCAGCTTCACCCGACCGCTGCGACGGCCAAGCGATGCAGGTCTTTCACCTCCATCCGAAACAACAGCGCCTCGTGGCGCAC
>NZ_VCQV01000011.1 GCF_007845645.1 Leekyejoonella antrihumi | reverse complement strand
GCACGGCAGGCACAGGCCCTCCCGGTGATGTTGGCGAGTCTCGACAACCCGTCTTTTACCGGGGCCTGTGCCTGCTTCGCTGCGTGACACGCCGCAATGACCGCGCCTATCCGCGGAATCTCTTAGTCGCCGAGGGCCTTGCGCACCTTCAGCGGGCTCGGATTCGTGTGTGGCACCCCGTCGATGACGACGGTAGGCACGGTCTCGTTGCCGTCGTTGACGCTGCGGACGTAGGCAGCAGCTTCGGGATCTTCCCAGATGTTGCGCCAGGTCGCGCGCTCCACACGGTCCCGCACGGCCATCTTGAGCGTCATGCAGAACGGGCACCCGGGCCGCCAGTAGATCACGACATTGTCAGCCATATCGCAATCGTCGCAGGCCCGGCCTCGCCTTCGTGGTCGGGGTGGTTGTCAGTGGACATCAGTACGATAAGGGCATGAAGGAAGCAGCGGGCGACCCGGTCACCGAGAGTCAGACGGCTCCCGAGTGGCTGGCTGCTGCGACCGCGCTGCTGGGGCGGGATCCGGAGACTTTGGTCATCGATACAGACCGGGCGCTGGAGGTGATCGGGTGGCTGTCCCGGTCGGTGTTCTCGCACGCGAAGACCGACCGGTCCCACCACGACAAGGCCGGGCTGCTCGACCAGATCCAGGCAGCGCAGGCGCTGATCAACACGGCCAGCGCGATCCAGCACGTGCGGGTGGCGCAGTACGCGGCGACCACCGAGACTCTCACCCTGCACCTCGGCGCCACCCCAGACACCACCCCAGACACCGGCCCGAACGCTGACGGTCCGGACGGTGCGGGGCCGCGGGAGTGCGCGCATGAACTGGGCCACGTGGGCGAGTTCGCCGATGTGGACCTGGCACCGGTGATGTGCTGGGGACCGATGCAGGCCACCCGCCGCATCGAGGAAGCCGTCGACGCCGTCACCAAAACCCCCCGGTTATTGGATGAGATGGGCGCCGGGCGCCTGGACACGACCCGGGTCGCGCAGGTCACCTGGGAACTGGCCGAAGCGCCCGATGTCACGTGCGCGCAGGTGGAGGACCTGCTCCTGGGCCGCGGGCTGTGCTCGTGGACCTCGCGGCAGGCCCGTAACCGGGCCCGCACCCTGGTCCGCCGGTGTGACCCGCCCGCGGCGAAGACTGCCCGGACGAAGCGCACCAAAGAGGAGATCGGGGTGTTTACCCGGCCCGGGCCGGAGAACGGGCTCACTGAGTGGACCGCGATCCTGCCCACCAAGGACGCGCTGCCCGCGTTTCAGGCCGTGGACGACCTGGCCCGGCAGCTGCACCAAGACTCCACGACCGGTAAGACGCTGGGTGAGTGCCGCGCGGACGCGCTGTGTGACCTGATCCTGGGCCACGCCGACGTGCAGACCATCGTCAACGTCCTGGTCCCGGTCAAGGCCGGCGCCGTCAACGACCCACCACCGGCCAGCGACGGCGGCACCGCCGGTGGATCCGCCGGCACCGCCGGCGGGCCGGCGAGTCCGGTCGAGCAGGTGCTGTCCGACCTGCTGGCCGACTACAACTGGGACGCCGCCCTGCGAGACCTGATCATCGACCTCGACCACCACCACCCTGACGACGACTGCTCTGGCGCAGACAGCACCGACACCACGAGCAGCAGCGGCGCTGCGTGCTCATCGGGCGCACCGCCACCCGACGAAGACCCCCACCGACCAGCCGAACCAGATCCACCCGAACCAGATCCACCCGAGGCAGGCCCGCCCGACCAACCACCGCCGCCACCTTGTGGGCACCGACCGTTGTGCCTACCCGATGTGGAGATCCCCGGGATCGGGGTGATCCCCGCCGAAGCCGTCCAAGAGATGATCCGCACCCTGGGCACCACCGTGACCCGGGCCCTGGTCGACTGGCACACCGGCACCATCCTGGAGACCGGGGCGACCACCTACCGGCCGACCGCGGCGATCCGCCGCCACGTGATGCTGCGAGACCAACACTGCCGGTTCCCCGGCTGCGAGAGGCCCGCAAAGTTCTGCGACGTCGACCACGTGATCCCCTGGCCACAAGGACCCACGCAGCCCGCGAACCTGCAATGTTTGTGCCGGCACCATCACCGCGCCAAGCACGAAACCCGCTGGCAAGTCACCATGACCCCCGACGGCACCAGCACCTGGGTCAGTCCCTCCGGCCGCGAATACACCACCCACCCCGGCACCCTCGACGTCACCGCCGACCTGCACGTCACCGCTGGGGCACCCGTCGAGTCGGACAGCCACGACGCCGACGGCGCGGGACAGCACCCGGCACCAACCGACTAGAACCCCTTACGCACGTGATGCCGGCGTGTCTCGTGCCGGCGAGTCTCGTGCCGCAGGGCGAGCCCTCCCGCGTAACTCATTTGAGTACCAACACAAAAACGCCACTGCAGGCCTGCAGCACCGCACTCATGTCGGCTTGGCACTGGCTGTTCGCCGCTCGTCGGGCATCTACCGTTCGCCCACGAGGTCGGCGGTGAGGTCGAGGTGGCCCCTGTGCTGGGCCAGCTCCTCATAGATGTGCATCAGCACCGCTCCCTGCGTCGGGTATCTGCCCTTGTCGCGTTCACGAATAGGCCCATTGGGCGGCGCGGCACCGTCGAACCCACGCAAGTCCCGGCTGAGCTGAGCTCCGTGCTCCCGCATACGCACGGCGAGGTCCTGCACCTCACCGGTCGCAACGAACTCGGCGTCGCGATCGCGCTCGATGTCACGCGCCGCCAACACCTGGCCACCCCAATACTCCATGACCCCACAGCAGTGCGTGCCGATGGCGTATGCCGAGTTGGCGCCCGGCAGGTTCGGCCGACGGTTCACGAGGTCGTCACCGAGCGACTCCAGCGTCGTGATCATGCCCTCCATCGCGTGGTCGATAAAGTTCAGCACGTCGAGCACCTGCACCTGACCGGTCATGACACTGCCTCCGGTCCGTGTGCGAGCAGCTCGGTGAATCCGTCCTCGTCCAGGATCGACACCCCGAGCTCCTCGGCCTTGGTCCGCTTGGAGCCCGCATTTGCTCCGGCGACAACGAAGTCGGTCTTCTTGCTGACCGATCCGGAGGCCTTGCCGCCCCGGCTGATGATTGCTTCCTTCGACTGGTCTCGCGAGTAGCCGTCCAACGACCCGGTGACCACTATCGTCAGCCCCTGCAGAGTGCGCTCGATCGACTCGTCGCGCTCGTCGGCCATCCGGACCCCGTCCTGCGCCCAGCTCTCCACGATGTGCCGGTGCCAGTCGACGGTGAACCACTCCTTAACTGCCTCGGCGATGGTCGGACCGACCCCTTCGGTGGCAGCGATCTGGTCGACCTCTGCCTCCCGCAGCGCCGCAACGGATCCGAACTCCGTAGCGAGCGCCCGCGCCGCGGTGGGGCCGACGTGCCGGATCGACAGGCCCACGAGCACTCGCCACAGCGGCTGCTCCTTGGCATGGTCCAGGTTGTCCAGCAGTCGGCGTCCGTTCGCCGAGAGGACCTTGCCGTCCACGATGTCCTCGACCGGATCGGACTTCTTGGCCGATCTGGTGAAGATCGGCACCTTCACCAGATCGTCGCGGGTGAGGCGAAAGAGCGTCGACTCGTCAGCCAGCACACCGCTGTCGAGCAGTGCAACGGCTCCCTCCCAGCCCAGCACCTCGATGTCGAAGGCACCGCGCCCGGCGAGGCTGGACAACCGCTCGCGCAGCTGCGATGGGCAGTGGCGGGTGTTCGGGCAGCGGATGTCCTTGTCACCCTCCCGCTCGTAGGCCAGCTCGGTGCCGCATGCAGGGCAGTGTGTCGGCATCTCGAACGCCCGCTCGCTGCCATCGCGCAGCTCGGCCACCGGCCCGACAATCTCCGGGATCACGTCACCGGCCTTGCGCAGCACGACGGTGTCCCCGATCAGCACACCCTTGCGCTTCACCTCGAATGCGTTGTGCAGAGTAGCCATCTCGACGGTGGAGCCGGCGACCTTCGCCGGCTGCATGACTCCGAAGGGAGTCACCCGCCCAGTGCGCCCGACGTTGACCTGGATGTCGAGCAGCTTGGTGTTGACCTCCTCCGGCGGGTACTTGAAGGCGATGGCCCACCGCGGCGCCCGCGAGGTGGACCCGAGCACCCGCTGCACACTGACCTCGTCGACCTTGACAACCACTCCGTCGAGCTCGTGCTCGACCGAGTGGCGTTCCTTGCCGAACTTCTCGACATAGCGCTGCACCTTCGCCATCGAGTCGACGACCTTGTAGTGCGTCGACACCGGCAGGCCCCAGGCACACAGCACGTCATACGCCTGGCTCTGCCGGCTCACCTCGAACCCCTCATGGCTGCCGATGCCGTGGACCAGCATGTGCAGGGGGCGGCTCGCAGTCACCCGCGGGTTCTTCTGCCGCAGAGAACCCGCAGCCGCATTGCGCGGATTCGCGAAGGGCGACTTGCCCTGCTCGACCAGCTGCGCGTTGAGCTGTTCGAACGCCTCGACCGGGAAGAAGACCTCACCACGGATCTCGACCTGATCGGGCACCGGGTGATCGCCGGGGTGCAGCACGTGTGGGATGCCTTCGATGGTGCGCACGTTCATCGTGACGTCCTCGCCGACACGGCCGTCCCCACGGGTGGCCGCACGGGTCAGGCGGCCCTTCTCGTAGAGGAGGTTGATTGCCAGCCCGTCGATCTTCAGCTCGCACAGGTAGTGCACGCTCGCCCCGCCGGCCTCCCGCTCAACCCGCGCCGCCCAGGCGACGAGCTCCTCCTGGCTGAAAGCATTGTCCAGACTGAGCATCCGCTCCACATGCTCGACGGCGGCGAAGTCGGTGTTGTACGCCATGGCGCCCACCTGCTGGGTCGGACTGTCCGGCGACCGCAGCGCCGGATGGTCGTCCTCCAGGGCCCGTAGTCGCCCGATCAGGGCGTCGTACTCCCCGTCACTGATCGTTGGTGCGTCCTTGACGTGGTAGGCGAACTGATGATCGCGTGCCTGCTCGGCGAGATCGGCCCACTCGTGTCGTGCGTCGTCTGGAATGTCGCTGTCACTCACAGCCCTCATCCTGCCCTACAGGTGCGACATCCCGTCGGCTGCTTCGCCGAGCATCTGCGCGGCGTCGACGGTGAGCCGGGTGACGTGGGTGGCCCCGTCGGGCGTGCGTGCCGACAGTCCGCAGGCCGGTGTCACGATCGCGGGCAGCAGCGCGGACGGCTCCAGGCCGATGCGGTGGCCGACCTCGAGAAACGGCGTCACGTGCTCTCTCGGATGTCGCGCGGCGGAGTCGGTCGGCACCATCCCGAACCAGAACGGCCTGTGCAGGTCGTCGACTGGATCGGCAGAGTCCAGTTGCTCGGCGATCTGCTCCCACTGCGCGGTCTGCAGCAAGGCGGTGTCCAGTCCCACTGCGAGGTGCGGCACCTGTCGCAGTAGCGCCAGCGGGACGTCGGCCGAGCAGCTGTGCAGGACGACCGGTGTGCCTTGCGCGACAACGGGTTCCACCACGCGTGTCAGCAGCTCCCGGACCGTCTCCGACTCGAGTGCACGGAGCCGACCGAATCCCGAGTCGGTCGGCAGCGCACCGGCCAGGACCGCCGTCAGTCCCGGCTCGTCCAGCTGCAGCACGATCTGGGCGCCGGGCACCATTCGCGCGCAGTCGGCAACGTGTGCCGGCGCCGTCTCTGCCAGCGACTGCACGATGTCGCGCACGGCGCCCGGGTCCGACACCGCTCGTTCGCCACGCGGCAGTCGGATCGCCGCCGCGAGAGTCATCGGCCCGGCCAGCTGCACCTTGAGCGGCCCGGCATACCCGTCGTACGCCTCCGCCAGCTCGTCGAGATCGGTGCTCAGATAGCCGCGCCCGCGCCGGGCGTCCCTGCCCGGCGCGTCGGTCAGCCGCCACCCCGACGGTTGCAGGTCGACTGCCAGGCCGGACAGCCGCGCCGCCGTGCGACCGACGAGGTCCGACCCTGGGCCGCGGCCCGGCAGCTCGGGCAGGTAGGGCAGATGGTCACCGGCAAGAATGTCCCGCACGCGGTGGTTCGCGGCTCGAGCATCTTCGCCCGGCCAGGACCCGACCCCGGTGGCCCGAATCGACGACGTGGTCACAGATCAGCGAATCGACGAGATCGACTTGTGCCTGAGGTTTCGCATCGTCCCGGTGACCGTGCCGCTGTTGACCTGCACGAAGCAGACGGTGAGGCGGTGCCCCTTGTCCCACGGGCCCTGACCCGAGCTGTTCTGCGCAAAGCTGATGTCGTCCCGCGTCACGCCACCGACGTAGGCCTTGTCCTTGGCCTCACACGTGTTGAGCGACGTCTGGTTGATCGAGGCCGCGCCCGGGAACTTGTCGCCCCACTTGCCCATGATGAATCCGTAGGTTGCCTCGGACACGTGCGGCCCCGTGCACGAGACGAGCTTGACGTTCGCCGAGGAGCTCGCCTTTCCGTCCAGGCACATCCGATACGCGAAGAAGCCGTTGCCCCTCAGCGCGCCCTTGAGGCTGCTGGTGCGAGCCACGACCCCGCTGTCGTCGGCCTTCTGCTGGGAGGCCACGCACACGATCTGGCGGCTGTTGTCCGGATCGGCCGCCACCGGCAGTGGCGCCCCGAGCAGCAGACTGCCGTAGGCCGGGCCGTCGAGGTACTCGCCGACCTTTTCGTCGCAGACCGAGCTGCGGTAGGCGGCGCGCTTGACCAGGTCGCCGGCGTACTTCGAGTCCTTGACGACACTGGCGACCTCATAGAAGTGCGGACCGTCGCAGGGCACGTCCGTCCACGACGGCTGGTCGTTGAGGCACTGGCCCGCCTTGAAGCTCACCGCCGTGCTGGTCGGACTCGGAGAACTGCTCGGCGACGTGCTGGAGGCGCTCGGCGAACCGGGGGCGCCGCCGGATGACGGCTGCGCGGACGGGCCGCTCGCGGCGCCCACCGTGGGCCCGCCTCCGCTGCCACAGCCCGCCACGAGCAGCAGGCTTGCCAGACTGGTGCCCACGGTCAGGACGGTCTTGCTCTTCATCATGGTTTTCCTCACGGCTTCGCCCAGCTCCCTCGACGCTGGGCAACAGTACTTGGTCAGGCCCGGGTGCTGGAGGCCACCGTGGCCGACCCAATCACCCGCGTGCCGTCGTACAACACCACGGACTGGCCCGGCGCCACTCCCCTGGCTCGTCGGTCCAGCCGCACGACGACGGTGTCGCCCTCGGCGCGCGCGACGGCCGGAAACTCCTCACCATGGGCGCGCAGCTGCGCCCCGACGTGCACCTCGCCCTGCGGGCGCGGACCGCACCAGCGCAGGTGGTCTCCCTCGATCACGTCCACTCCGAGCAGATCCTCGGTGCCGACGACCACGGTGCTCGACTTCGGCTGGACGTCCACGACATACCGCTTCGCGCCGTCCGAGCGAGGCACCTTCAGACCGAGACCCCGTCGCTGGCCGACGGTGTAGGCGAACGCTCCGTCATGCTCGCCGACCACCTCGCCGTCGGTGTCCACAATAGGCCCGGGCGCCTCCCCGAGCCGCCGCGTCAACCAGCCCTTGGTGTCGCCGTCCGCGATGAAGCAGATGTCGTGGCTGTCCGGCTTCTTCGCCACGGAGAAGCCGCGTTCGGCGGCCTCCTGCCGGATCTGCGGCTTGGTCGTGTCCCCCAGTGGGAAGAAGGCGCGGGCCAGCTGCTCGGCGTCCAGGACGCCCAGCACATACGACTGGTCCTTGGCCATGTCGACGGCCCGGTGCAGCGTTCGGCCGGACTCATCGTCGACGATCTGGGCGTAGTGCCCGGTGGCCACGGCATCGAAGCCGAGGGCGACGGCCTTGTCGAGCAGGGCAGAGAACTTGATCCGCTCGTTGCATCGCAGGCACGGGTTGGGGGTCCGGCCGGCGGCATACTCCCGGATGAAGTCCTCGACGACGTCCTGCCGGAACCGCTGCGCCATGTCCCACACATAGAACGGGATGCCGATGCGATCGGCGACCCGCCGGGCGTCACCGGCGTCCTCGATGGTGCAGCAGCCCCGCGCCGACTCGCGCAGGGTTGCGGCGGACTGGGAGAGCGCGAGGTGCACGCCGACGACCTCGTGGCCGGACTCGACCATCCGCGCAGCGGCAACCGCCGAGTCCACCCCGCCGCTCATGGCAGCGACAACTCGCATCAGGAACCTCCTCGTGTCGTGTCGTGGGCCCGCTGGGCGCGTTCGACCGCGGCAGGCAGCGCCGCCAGAAATGCGGTGACGTCGGCGTCCGTCGAGGTGTGCCCCAGCGTCAGCCGGAGAGCACCGCGGGCGTCCTCCTCCGGCACGCCCATCGCCAGCAGGACGTGGCTCGGCTGCGGCACGCCGGCCTGGCACGCGGACCCGGTGGAGCACTCGACCCCGGCGGCATCCAGCAGATAGAGCAGGGAGTCGCCGTCGCACCCCGGCACCCGCAGGTGCACGTTGCCCGCCAGCCGGTGCGTCACGTCGCCCACCTGGTGCGGCCCGTTGACCCGGATGTCGAACCCCTGGTCGATGGCCCCCTGGATCATCTTGTCGCGCAGCACAACCAGGTGATCCTGCTCCGACTCGAGGTGCTCGGTCGCGTAGGTGGTGGCCACGGCGAGGCCACGGATGGCCGGCACGACGAGGGTTCCGCTGCGCAGTTGACGCTCCTGCCCACCGCCGTGGGTCAACGGCACCAGCGTCGCGTCCCGCCGGGTCAGCAGGGCACCCACTCCCAGTGGCGCGCCGAACTTGTGCCCGGTGAGCGAGAGCAGGTCGGCGCCCGACGCAGCGAAGTCCACCGGGAGCTGGCCGATGGCCTGCACCGCGTCGGTGTGGAACGGTATGCCGTGCTCGTGCGCCACCTGCGCGACCTCGTGCACCGGCTCGACGGTGCCGACCTCGTTGTTGGCCCACATCAGACTGACCAGCGCCACCGACTCCGGGTCCTCCTCGATCAGGTCGCGCACCTGCTGCGGGTCGGCTCGGCCCTGCTCGTCGACCGTGATCCAGCTGACCTGCGCCCCCTCATGGCGGACGAGGTACTCCACACAGTCGAGGACGGCGTGATGCTCGATCGCGCCGATGATCAGCCGGTCGCGGCGCCGATCCTCGGCCCGTCGTGCCCAGAAACTGCCCTTGACCGCCAGGTTGTCCGACTCGGTGCCACCGGAGGTGAAGATCACCTCGGACGGTCGCGCACCCAGCGCGTCGGCGATCTGCTCTCGGGACTCCTCGACGACCCGGCGGGCCGCCCGCCCGGTGGCGTGCAGCGAGGACGCGTTGCCCACCTGACCCAGCTGATGGGTCACCGCTTCCACGACGCACGGCAGCACCGGGCTCGTGGCAGCATGGTCGAGGTAGGTCGTCGCAGGCACCACCTGAGTTTACGGCCCCACCGAGTGCGCACCGACCCGGTGGGTTTGTCAGACTGTGCCGGGCAGCGAACCGGCAGGCCCCGGGGCACTGGTGACCGCCAACGAACCTCAACCACCTCAGGAGGACCCATGGTCACGGTTGCGAGGCGAGCGCTGGTAGGGGCGTCGCTGGGCGCTCTCGCGCTGACCGGGTGCCAGTCCGGATCGACGTCATCCACCTCGTCCGGGCCGAGTGCCGCTGCGGTCGCAGGCTGCGCGGGCGGGTCCGCACCGACGTTCACCGGCAAACCCACGGCCTACGACGCCCCCGCTCCCGTGGAGCCCGGCAAGTCCGTGTCCGCGCAGGTCGGCCAACCGGCGGTTACCGCCTACCCCTCCGGCCACAAGGGTGTCAAAATCGTCCAGATCCAGGTGGGCGCGCAGGTGCTCACCAATGGCGTGTTCGCCATCAGCCCGGGCTCCTTCCTGCTCGCGGACGCCAAGGGGCACCTGTGCCCGCAGCCCAAGGTCGACCCACTGCCGAAGTCCTTCCCCGCGCTGCAGGTCGACGAGTCCCATCCGGGCGCCGGCGGGGTGGCCTTCCTCGTGCCCGAGGGCGCCGACCTGTCCACGTTCTCCGTCTACTACACCAACTCGGCAGGTTCCGCGGTCGCCGCGGCCAAGTGGACCGCCAACGGCGGCACCCGCAACATTCCGGTCGGGCGCACCTGCGACGGGCCGAAGTCGACGTTCTCGCTCAAGGGCGTGAAGAACCAGTCCTTCGGCCGGGGGCAGACCATCGGCGACTCCACCATCTCACTGAAGCTCACCGCCTACGAGCCGACGCCTCGCACCCTCACCCCCAGTGCCAAGCAGCCCAACGACGTGCAGGGCGTCGCAGTGCACGTGCGCGGCGCCGCCCAGGGCGCACTGAGGTTCATGGGTCGTTCCCAGTTCCGGCTGATGGACTCATCGGGCATTCTGTGCCGCTACAACCCGCTCGGAAGCGATGGCGACACGTTGACCAGCACTCTGGTCAGCCCGGGCAAGACCCGCGACTTCACCCTGATCTTCTGGATCCCCCGGGGCGCCAAGGTGCCGGGCTGGAAGCTGCTCTATCTCGCCGACCCGTCGAAGCCGAAGGTCACCTTCTACTGGACGTCACCCGCACCCAGGAAGAAGTAGGCCGCCACCGAGCCTTGCACGTGGCGAGGGCCGGGGCGAATGCGCAGGGACCGTGGCGGGTCTGGCGGGAGTCCGGAGCTTGCGGAGGACGGATGGTAGGTCCCGGAGTGTTCGCCCCTGCCCGTTAGCACTGTGTACAAACCCAAGCGCCGCCAGCCCCGAGAGGGACCGGCGGCGTCTCGTGCGACGGGTCGTCAGCTCTTCTTGGCCTTGACGGCCTCGGTGGCCTGGGGCAGGACCTCGAACAGGTCGCCCACCACACCGAAGTCAACCAGCTCGAAGATCGGTGCCTCCTCGTCCTTGTTGACCGCAATGATGGTCTTGGAGGTCTGCATCCCGGCGCGGTGCTGGATCGCACCGGAGATGCCGCACGCGACATAGAGCTGGGGTGAGACCTGCTTACCGGTCTGACCGACCTGGTTCGCGTGCGGGTACCAACCGGCGTCGACCGCCGCACGGGACGCGCCCACTGCGGCACCCAGGATGTCGGCGAAGGCCTCGACCGGCGAGAAGTCACCCGCGGTGCCACGACCACCCGAGACCACCATCGCGGCCTCGGTCAGCTCCGGACGACCCGACTTGGCCTTCGGCTCCGACCCGGTGATCTTGGCGCTCTTCGCGCCATCCGAGACGGCCAGCTCGACCGGCACCACCGTCGCGCTCGCCTGGGCGGCCTGCGGCGGGCACGCGTTCGGCTTGAGCGTGATGATCGGGGCGCCCTTGGTCACGGTGGCCTGCACCGTGAACCCTCCGGCAAACGCCGACTGCGTGGTCTGCACGCCGCCGTCTGCGGCCTGCACATCGAGCGCGTCGGTGATCAGACCCGACTCGGTCTTGATCGACAGTCGCGCGGCGGCCTCCTTGTTGGTGGCGCTGGAGGGCAGCAGCACGGCGGCCGGAGCGGCCTGCTCCACGACCGCGGCCAACGCCTCGGCCAGGGGCGCCACCAGATAGTCGGTGACGTCCGCGTTGTCGATGACATAGACCTTCTCGGCGCCGAACTGCGCCAGCCGGGGACGCGCCGCGTCCACATTGGCGCCCACGAACACTGCCGACGGGGTGCCCAGCCGGCGCGCAACCGTCAACAGCTCCGCCGTGGTCTTCTTGACCTCACCATTCGTGTGGTCAACCAGGACGAGTACTTCAGCCATGGTGAATCTCCTTAGGTCTCAGGTCGATCAGACGAACTTCTGGGCGGCGAGGTATTCCGCGAGCTTGGTGCCACCGTCGCCCTCGTCGGTGACGATCTCGCCCTTCTCGCGCGGCGGCCGCTTGGCGAACGAGGTCACCTTGGTCCACGAACCCGCCAGGCCGACCCGTTCGGCGTCCACCCCCAGATCCGCAAGGGACCAGGTCTCCACCGGCTTCTTCTTCGCGGCCATGATGCCCTTGAAGGAGGGGTAACGCGGCTCGTTGATCTGGTCCGTCACCGAAACCAGCGCCGGCAGCGACGCCTCGATCGTGTCCGAGGCCACGTCGCTGTCGCGGCGACCCTTCACCGTCCCGCCCTCGACCTCCAGGGTTGAGACCTGCGTCACCTGCGGCAGTCCGAGGCGCTCGGCCAGCATCGCCGGCACCACGCTCATCGTGCCATCGGTGGAGGCCAGCCCGGCCAGCACCAGGTCGTACTCGCCGGACTTCTTGATCGCCTCGGCCAAAAGCAGCGAGGTCGCCGCGGCGTCCGACCCATGAATGGCGTCATCGCAGACGTGCACCCCCTTGTCCGCGCCCATCTGCAGCGACTTCTTCACCGCATCCGCAGCGGCCTCGGGGCCGACGGTCACCACGGTGACCTCGCCCTCCCCGGACTCCTTCAGCTTGAGCGCAGCCTCCACGGCATACTCATCAAGCTCGGAGAGCAGGCCATCGACGCCCTCACGGTCGGTGGTGTTGTCATCCTTGAATGTCCGGTCGCCCTGGGCGTCCGGCACATACTTGACACAGACGACGATATTCATAGGTCGCTCGTCCTCTTCTGTTGTTGCGGGTCGGATGGGCCAGTCGGCACGCCGACTGGGGTCATGCGGGTGCGCTCCGAGGAGCACGCGCCCAGGTTACCCGCCGGTATGTGCGGCGGTGAGACCCGGCCGAAGGTTACCTGCCTTCGAAGGCCGCCTTCCCGGGACCGTTCTTGATGAACGACTTCATCCCGATCTCGCGATCCCTGGTGGCAAACAGTCCGGCGAACTGCATCGACTCGATGGCCAGCCCGGTGTGCAGGTCCACCTCCAGGCCGCGATCGATCGCGGTCTTGGCGGCTCGAAGGGCGTATGCCGGACCATCGACGAACGGGGCCATCTTGGCCCGGGCGGCCTCGAGCACGTGGCCGGGCTCGGCGAGCTCGTCGACCAGACCGATCTCCAGCGCCTCCTGTGCGTCGACGAAGCGGCCGGTGAAGATGATGTCCTTGGCCTTGGCCGGCCCCACCAGACGCGCCAGACGCTGGGTGCCCCCGGCGCCCGGGATGATGCCGAGCAGGATCTCCGGCTGGCCGAGCTTCGCGTCGCTCGCCGCGATGCGGAAGTCGCAGGTCATGGCGAGTTCGCAGCCACCGCCGAGGGCGTACCCGGCGATCGCGGCGACGGTCGGCTTCGGGATGTTGCTGACGGCGGCGAAGCACTCCTGCAGGCGCGTCGCCCGGCCGACCATGTCGGTGTACCCGAGCGATTCCATCTCCTTGATGTCGGCACCCGCGGCGAAGACCCGCTCGCCGCCGTAGACGATCACGGCGGCGATCGAGTCATCCGCCCCGGCGTCGATGGCAGCCTGCGCCAGTCCCTCCTGGATGCCCTTGTCCAGCGGGTTCATCTTCGGACGGTCGATGCGGATGACTCCGACACCGTCCTGCGCCTCCAGGGAGACGTATTCGCCGTACTCACTCATTGGTCAGACCTGCGTGGGGTCGGCCGGCGAGCCCGGCTCGGGCGGTGCACTGTTGGCGGCGTGCGGACCGTCGCCGGTCACGGCCTGGTGCCACAGCTGGACCGCCTGCAGGACCATCTGCGTGGTCGACTGCAGCAGGCCGGTCAGGTCGTCGTGCTGGGCCACCAGGTGCTCGCCGGTCACGACCAGGGTGCCGTTGGCGATACCGGCCTTGATGATGTTCAGGCTGAGTGTGACGTCATTGGCGGCAAGCAGCTGCTTGGTCAGATCCTTCGGGATCTCGTCGGTGATCTGCCACTGACCGAAGACGCGCATCATGGCGGGCTCACCCTCCATGCAGCGTACGAACAGCTGCTGACCCTCGACCTTGAAGCCGACATCCCCATCGGCGTCGAGGTCTGGACGGTAGCCGTCGTCCTGCAGGGCATCGAGAACGCGGCCGCGCAACGGGTGCTCGTCCGCGGGCGGCGGGAAGTTGGGCAGTGATGTGGGATCTGTCATACGACGACCGTACTTCAGTCCCTACTCTTGCACCTATGCCCACCCAGCCACTCGCTGCCACCCCCGGCCATTACGACCTCCCGCCGGCGCTTGGTGCAACGCTCACCGACACCGGTACCGAGTTCGCCTGCTACGCCGGCCACGCCACTTCCGTGGCTCTGTGCCTCTTCGACACCGACGGGCGTGAGCAGCAGATCCCGCTGCACGAGCATGCGCACGGCGTCTGGGCCGGGCATGTCGACGGTGTCCGAGCGGGTCAGCGCTACGGTTTCCGGGCTGATGGGCCCTACTCGCCCGGCGAGGGCGACCGGCACAACCGGGCGAAGCTGCTGCTCGACCCCTACGCCCGCAGCATCGTCGGTGACGTGACCTGGCGCCCCGAGGTGTTCGGCCATGTCGTCGACGAGCGGCTCTCCGGCGACGGCGGGGTCAGAGACGATCGGGACAGCGCGGCATACGTGCCACGCAGCGTCGTCGTCTCGGACGGGTTCGACTGGGGCGAGGACCGCGCGCCGTGCACTCCGTGGACCGACACCGTCGTCTACGAGGCGCATGTGCGGGGTCTGACGATGCAGCACCCGGACCTTCCCGTGCGCCTGCGCGGAACGTATGCCGGGGTGGCCCACCCCGCGACGATCGCCCACCTGACGCGGCTCGGCGTCACCGCGATCGAGCTGCTTCCGGTCCACGCCTTCACCTCGGAGCCACGGCTGATCCAGAACGGGCTGACCAACTACTGGGGCTACAACACGATGGGGTTCTTCGCGCCGCACGCGGCGTACGCCTCCACCGACGAGCCCCTCGAGGTGATCAACGAGTTCAAGGGCATGGTCAAGCTGCTGCACGCCGCCGGGATCGAGGTCATCCTGGACGTGGTCTACAACCACACCTGCGAGCAGTCCGCCGCGGCAGGGGCAACCCTGTCCTGGCGGGGACTGGACAATGCGGCGTACTACCGCCTGGACGAGCGCGGCTGCGACGTCGACGTCACCGGGTGCGGCAACACCGTCGACATGCGCGATCCCGTCAGCGTGCGGCTGGTGCTGGACTCCCTGCGCTACTGGGCGCAGGAGATGCACGTCGACGGCTTCCGGTTCGACCTCGCAGTGGCCCTCGCCCGCGGACTGGACGACAGCTTCCACCCCGACCACCCCTTCCTCGTGGCGATGCGCGCCGATCCGGTGCTGTCCTCGCGCAAGCTGATCGCCGAGCCGTGGGACATCGGGTCCCACGGGTGGCGAACCGGCCAGTTCCCCCCGCCGATGGCCGAGTGGAACGACCGTTTCCGCGACACCGTGCGCACCTTCTGGCTGCCGGACGTCGCGGCGGACCTCGCCGGTCACCCAGGGCATGGACTGAGCGATCTGGGCACCCGAATCGCCGGCTCGCAGGACCTCTTCGGCGGTTCGAACCGGCCCCGCATGTCACCGATGTCGTCGGTCAGCATGGTCACGGCCCATGACGGCTTCACCGCCGCCGACCTCACCGCATACAACCAGAAGCACAACGAGGGCAACCTGGAGCACAACGCCGACGGCGGCAACGACAACCACTCGTGGAACTTCGGTGTGGAGGGGCAGGACGGCGTCGACGACGAGACCCGCGCGCACCGGCGCCGCAGCATCCGCAACCTGCTCGCGTCACTGTTCACCTCGGCCGGTGTGCCGATGCTGCTGGGCGGCGACGAGCTGGGCCGGACGCAGCAGGGCAACAACAACGCCTACTGCCAGGACAATCCGATCAGCTGGCTCGACTGGGACCTGCAGGCCTGGCAGCGGGACCTGATCGACACGACCGCGTTCCTGACCTCCTTCCGCGCGGCGCACCCCGTGCTGCGCCAGCGGGCGTTCTTTCCGGGCAGCCCGATCGACGGCGACACGCTGGCGGCACTGCGCTGGCATGCCGCGGACGGCGCGCTGATGACCGCACAGGAGTGGAACGACGGGCGAAGCCGCACGGTGCAGGTCGTCTTCGACGGCGCCGACGTCGGCGATGGCCGGTTGCTGTTCGTGCTGCACGGCGGAGCCCATGACAGCCGCGTGCGGATGCCCGAGCAGGCCGGCGTGACCGCGTGGGACCTGGTCTGGGACAGCACCTGCGAGCGCCCCGACGAGGTGGCGAGCAAGCAGGTGTCGGTCGGCGATGACCTGGAGGTCAGCGCGGGGTCGTTCGTGATCCTGCTAGGAGTCTGACCGCTGCGCGGTGTGCCACAGCCACCACAGGCCGACCATGGGCAGCACGAGCGGCACGAAGCCGTAGCCCTGCCCGAACGTCGACCAGACGGTGCTGTCGGGGAAGGCCGCCGGGTCCAGGACGCTCCACAGCCCGACGGCCAGCACCCCGCACATCTCGGTGCTGATCGTCGCTCTGGCCAGCCGCACGGAGGTGTCGTCACCGCGGGCCAGCGCCACCGTGGCGACGATGTAGATCACCGCGGCGACGGCGGACAGCAGGTAGGCCAGCAGCCCCTGGTGATAGAACGCGCTGCCGGGGTGGAAGTACTCGATCAGCTGCA
This sequence comes from Leekyejoonella antrihumi, assembly GCF_007845645.1. Taxonomy (GTDB): domain Bacteria; phylum Actinomycetota; class Actinomycetes; order Actinomycetales; family Dermatophilaceae; genus Leekyejoonella; species Leekyejoonella antrihumi. The sequence continues at coordinate 111,170 of NZ_VCQV01000011.1, read as the reverse complement.
GGACCGACCTGCCGGTGGCGGCGAGCGCGAACAGCCCGTAGACGGCGATCAGCATTCGGCCGAAGCCGGTGCCGGTGCCTGCGGTGGTTGTCTTAGCCATTCCCGTTCCAAAGTTGTAGTAGGCGGGCCACCATGACCAGCAGGCCGAGCGTTGCCACCAGCAGCACGCCGGTCCCCCAGCGGGACTCACGCTCGGCAACGGCCCAGAAGCCAGCGACCGGCAGTACGAAGATCAACCCCACCAGGTAGGCGATGAACAGCGCCTTCGACATGTGACTGTCGGCGTTACCTGCCATCGCGATGCCGAAGATGAGCTGGATGACGATTGCGGCCTCGGCTGCGCCGGCGAGGTAGAGCATCGTGTTGTCGATCTGCCGACCGCGGACGGTGAGATAGATCGCATACAGCGCAAGGGCGGACAGCACCACCACGAGGGTGAAGGTCAGGGGGGCGAGCACCGCCACATCCTACGAACCGCCGCTACGGCGCCCGCGCTCGGCTCACGCGTTGGTGACCAGTCCCATCTCCGCGGCACTGGCCAGGCCGGGATGGCGGGGCAGCACGCGCACGGTGTAGCCGAACGCGCCGGTGCGGCTGATGGTGACGTCGCCGTCGAACCGGTGCCGGCCGTCCGGGAGGGACTCGCCGACCGTGAGCGGCTCGGTCGTCACGGCCGTCAGCTCATCGTCCTCGTTGACCCGGCCATGCACCACCTCGACCTGCACGTCATCGGCGCCCAGACCTCCCAACCAGACGAAGGCCCGCACGGTGATCCGATCGCCGACCTGCGGCGCATCGGTGACACCGCCGGCGTCCACATGCTCGACGCGGACCTCCTGGAAGGCGGCGCCGGCCCGCTCGCGGTAGGCCGCGAGGTCACGCGCCTGGGCGAAGTCGTCCGCCCGCATGGCCCGGCCGGCGTCCGCTGCCGGTGCGTACAGGCGCTCGGTGTAGTCCCGCACCATCCTGGTGGCCAGCACCTTCGGGCCGAGGGTCTGCAGCGTGTGCGTGACCATCCGCAGCCAGTGCTGGGGCAGGCCCTGCTCGTCGCGGTCGTAGAACCGCGCGGCGACGGACGTCTCGATGAGGTCGTACAACGCCGCGGACTCCAGGTCGTCCCGGCGCTCGACGTCCTCGACGCCGTCCGCTGTCGGGATGGCCCAACCATTCTCACCGTCGAACCACTCATCCCACCACCCGTCCAGGATCGAGAGGTTGAGCGCGCCGTTGAGCGCGGCCTTCATGCCCGAGGTGCCACATGCCTCGAAGGGGCGAAGCGGGTTGTTGAGCCACACGTCGCAGCCCGGGTAGAGCTGCTGCGCCATCTCGATGTCGTAGTTGGGCAGGAAGACGATCCGACGACGCAGGTCGGGGTCGTCGGCGAACTGCACCATCTGCTGTATGAGCTTCTTGCCGGTCTCGTCGGCCGGATGCGACTTGCCGGCCACGACGATCTGGACCGGCCGCTCCGGATCCAGCAGCAGCCGGCGCAGCCGCTCGGGGTCGCGCAGCATCAGCGTCAGACGCTTGTAGGTCGGCACCCGACGGGCGAAGCCGATGGTCAGCACCTCGGGGTCCAGGACCTCGTTGACCCAGCCGAGCTCGGCACCGGCCGCTCCGCGACGCATCCAGGACTTACGCACGCGGCGTCGCACGTCGTGGACCAGCTGCTCACGCAGCTCCCGCTTCACCCGCCAGAGCTGCTCGGCCGGGATCGCCGGCACCCGCTCCCAGCCCTCCGCGTCGCGGACACTGTCCAGCCCCATGTACTCCTTGGCCATGTCGGTGACTCGGCGATCTATCCAGGTCGGGGCGTGCACACCGTTGGTGATGCTGGTGATCGGCACCTCGCTCTCGTCGAACCCGGGCCAGAGCTGACGAAACATCGTCCGGCTCACGGCTCCGTGCAGCTCGGAGACACCGTTGGACCGTTGCGCCAGGCGCAGCCCCATGACGGCCATGTTGAAGACGTTCGGGTCGCCGCCGTCGTAGTTCTCCGCACCCAGGGGAAGCACCCGGTCGACCGGCACACCCGGCAGCTCGCAGTCGTCGCCGAAGTGGGCGCGGATCTGGTCCACCCCGAACCGGTCGATGCCTGCAGGAACGGGCGTATGTGTGGTGAAGACGTTGCTCGCGCGGACCACCTGCATCGCCTGGTCGAGGTCCAGATCGTTCTGGGTGACGAGCTCACTGATGCGCTCGAGGCTCAGGAACCCGGCGTGCCCCTCGTTGCAGTGGTAGACCTCGGGGGCCGGGTCACCGGTCAGCTCCGACCACCGCCGCAGCGCCCGCACCCCGCCGATACCGAGCAGAACCTCCTGCTGCAGTCGCTGCTCCCCGGCACCGCCGTAGAGGCGGTGGGTCAGCTCCCGGCCGGCAGCGTCGTTCTCCTCCACGTCCGAGTCCAGCAACAGCAGCGGGACACGGCCGACCTGCGCCCGCCAGATCTGCGCGCAGAGCTCGCGGCCGGGCAGTGCCAGCCTGATCTTGACAGGAGCATCCGCGGCGTCGCGCAGCAGCGACAACGGCAGGTCGTCGGCGTCCAGGATCGGGTAGCGCTCCTGCTGCCAGCCCTCGGCCGACAGCCCCTGCTTGAAGTAGCCGGTTTGATAGAAGAGTCCAATGCCGACGATCGGCACGCCGAGGTCGCTGGCCGACTTCAGGTGGTCGCCGGCCAGGATCCCCAGTCCGCCGGAATACTGCGGGAGAACGTGCGTGATGCCGAACTCGGCACTGAAGTACGCGATCGCGGCGGGACACTCCTGCCTCTGGCGCAGCCCCTCATACCAGCCCGGCGCCGTGAGGTAGCGCTGCAGACTGGCGCTCGCCTCGGCGACGCGGGCAACGAACGCCTCGTCGGACGCGAGGGCTTGCAGCTCGTCCGAGGACAGGGACGCGAGCAGCGCCACGGGATCTTGATGCAGCGCCCGCCAACGACCTGGGTTGATGTCCTGGAACAGGTCGCGGGTCCGTGGATGCCACGACCAGCGCAGATTGGTCGCGAGCTCACCGAGCGGCACCAGCGGCTCCGGTAGGACGGTGCGGACGTGGAAACGTCGGATGGCCTTCACGTAGTGAATCGTAGAGGGCAAATTTCCGTTCACGCCGTAGTTCTCCACCTGCCGGACCTTGTAGCGTCATGCCCGTGACTGTTTCCGCTGGCCATCAGCTCAGGTCGACCGCCCGTCCGATCGGCCGTATCCCGGTGCAGGACGTCCATCCGGCGGTGGACGGCGGCGCGCTGCCGACCACGTCCGTCGTCGGTGAGGAGCTGCAGATCTCCGCGACGGTGTTCCGCGAGGGACATGATGCGGTCAACGCCACGGTGGTCGTGACCGACCCGGACGACGTCGTGCATCACACCCCGATGACCCTGATCAACCCCGGCCTGGACCTGTGGACGGCGCAGGTGAGCGCCGACCATACCGGCACCTGGGCCTACCGGGTCGAGGGATGGTCCGACCCCTACGGCACGTGGCTGCATGACGCCGTGATCAAGATCGGCGCAGGTGTTGACGTCGAGCTGATGCTCGAGGAGGGTGCCCGCCTCCTGGACCGCGCCGTTCAGGAGGTGGACCAGGATCGCTCGTCCAAGGCTGCGCTCGGGCAGGCTGCCGCCAGGCTCCGCGACGCCACCCTCAACTCCGAGCAGCGGCTGAGCGCGGGGACCGCGCATGACATCGAGGCGCTGATGCGCACGAGCCCGCTGCGTGACTACGTGAGCGCGAGCCCGACCTACACCTGGCTGGTCGAGCGGAAACGGGCCCTGACGGGTGCGTGGTACGAGATCTTTCCCCGGTCCGAAGGAGCGCACTTCGACGACCGGTCCGGGCAGTGGGTGTCCGGCACGTTCCGGACCGCCATGCAGCGACTGCCGGCAATCGCCGACATGGGCTTCGACGTGGTGTATCTCACGCCGGTGCATCCGATCGGTGAGACGAATCGCAAGGGTCCCAACAACTCGCTGGAGGCCGGCCCGCACGACCCCGGCTCGCCCTACGCCATTGGCGGTGCCGACGGCGGCCACGACGCGATCCACCCGGACCTGGGCACCTGGGCAGACTTCGACGCGTTCGTGGCCCGTGCGCAGGAGCTCGGGCTCGAGGTCGCGCTCGACCTCGCGCTGCAGTGCTCGCCCGACCACCCGTGGGTCACGGAGCACCCCGAGTGGTTCACGACCCGGGCCGACGGCACCATCGCGTATGCGGAGAACCCGCCGAAGAAGTACCAGGACATCTATCCGGTCAACTTCGACAACGACCCGGCGGGGATCTATGCCGAGGTGCGCCGGGTCGTCCAGGTGTGGATCGACCACGGGATCCAGATCTTCCGGGTCGACAACCCGCATACGAAGCCGGTCGAGTTCTGGCAGTGGCTGATCGCCGACGTGTCCACCGACTACCCGGATGTCATCTGGCTCGCCGAGGCGTTCACCCGCCCCGCGATGATGCACACCCTCGGCAAGGTGGGGTTCCAGCAGTCGTACACCTACTTCGCGTGGCGCAGCTCCGCGACGGAGCTGCAGGAGTATGTCGAGGAGCTCGCCGGTGCGAGCTCGGTTTACATGCGACCGTCGTTCTGGCCGACCACACACGACATCCTGACGCCGTACATGCAGTACGGCGGGCCGACCGCCTGGAAGCTGCGCGCCGCGCTCGCCGCGACGCTGGTGCCGACCTACGGCATCTACGCCGGGTATGAGCTGGTCGAGCACGTCGCACGGCCGGGCGCGGAGGAGCAGCTCGACAACGAGAAGTACCAGTACCGCGACCGGCGCTGGCAGGACTACGCGCCAGGTGGCCCGAAGGAGGGACAGTCGCTGGCCCCCTTCCTCAAGCGGCTCAACAGCATCCGGCGGGATCACCCCAGCCTCTCGTGGCTGCGCAACATCACGTTCCACACCGTGGACGACCCGGAGCTGTTGGTTTTCTCGAAACGCCACGGTGATGACACCATCATCGTTGTGGCGAACTGTGACCCGCATACGACCCGAGCATCGACCATCCACCTCGACCTGGCAGCGCTCGGACTCGGTCCTGCCGGCACCTTCGTCGCCCACGACCTGGTCAGCGACTCCACCTGGCACTGGGGCGAGCACAACTACGTCCGCCTCGGCGTAGACAGCGAACCGGTCCACATCGTGCATGTCAGGAGGTTCTAATCATGTCCACACCCGGCTTCAACCTGCAGCAGCCCGGCCTGCGTTACGACCCTGAGTGGTATCGCAAGGCGGTGTTCTATGAGGTTCTGGTCAGGGCCTTCGGAGACTCGACAGGCAACGGCACCGGCGACTTCAGTGGGCTGATCGGCCGGCTCGACTACCTGCAGTGGCTCGGCGTGGATGCGCTGTGGCTGCCACCGTTCTACGCGTCGCCCCTGCGTGACGGCGGTTACGACATCGCCGACTACAAGGCCGTGCTGCCCGAGTTCGGCACCCTGCCGGAGTTCACCGAGCTGGTCTCGCAGGCGCACGCCCGCGGCATACGGATCGTGACGGACCTGGTCATGAACCACACCAGTGACCAGCACCCGTGGTTCCAGGAGTCGCGTTCCGACCCGGACGGACCGTACGGCGACTACTACATGTGGTCCGACACCGACGAGAAGTACCCCGATGCCCGTATCATCTTCGTGGACACCGAGGTCTCCAACTGGACGTTCGACCCGGTGCGTCGACAGTTCTTCTGGCATCGCTTCTTCTCCCACCAGCCCGACCTGAACTTCGAGAACCCGAAGGTCAAGGACGAGATGTTCGACATCGTCCGATTCTGGATGGACCTGGGAATCGATGGTTTCCGGTTGGACGCGATCCCCTACCTCTTCATCGAGGATGGCCACAACGGTGAGAACCACCCACGCACGCACGAGCTCCTCGCGGAGCTGCGCAAGATGGTCGACGAGGAGTATCCGGGCCGACTGCTGCTCGCCGAGGCCAACCAGCTGCCGCACGAGGTGGTGGACTACTTCGGCACCGAGGACGCACCCGAATGCCACATGTGCTTCCACTTCCCGGTCATGCCGCGGATCTTCTATGCCCTCCGCGACGAACGCGCGACCCCCATCATCGAGGTTCTTCGCGAAACGCCCGAGATTCCGGCGGGAGCGCAGTGGGGCACCTTCCTGCGCAATCACGATGAGCTCACCCTCGAGATGGTCTCGCCGGAGGAACGCGCCGCCATGTACGGGTGGTACGCACCGGACCCTCGGATGCGAGCCAACGTCGGCATTCGACGCCGGTTGTCACCGCTGCTGGACAACAGTCGCGCCGAGATCGAACTGATCAACGCCCTGCTGCTCTCCCTGCCCGGCTCTCCCTGCCTGTACTACGGCGACGAGATCGGCATGGGCGACAACATCTGGCTGGACGACCGTGACGCGGTCCGTACCCCGATGCAGTGGTCCCCGGACCGCAACTCCAGCTTCTCCACCTCGGACCCTGGGAAGCTCTACCTGCCAGTCGTGTCCAGCCTCGTCTATCACTACAACAACGTGAACGTCGAGGCCCAGATGGGATCGTCGTCGTCCTTGCTGCACTGGATGCGGGAGATGCTGTCGATCCGCTCGCGCTACCCGGTCTTCGGGCTCGGCGACTTCCAGATCTGCACATCGGACAATGACGCCGTCCTCGCATTCACCCGGGCGCTGCCGGCCGACGAGGACGAGGAGGACGACGAGACGCAGACCCCGATCGTGTTGTGCACCAACAACCTGTCGTCAAGTCCGCAGTCGGTGACCCTTGAGCTGCCGCCCCACCTCGCATCGCACCGGACTCGGGACCTCTTCGGCGGCAGCCGTTTTCCACCAGTGGACCAGGAGGGGCGGCTGACTCTTACCCTCGGCTCACGGGACTTCTTCTGGCTCTCGCTTCGACCGGATACAGGTGACTGAACATGGCAATCCTCCACCGTGCCAAGCTCACTCCGAGCAAGCTCGACCTGATCAGCGACTGGATCGGCACGCAGCGGTGGTACGCCGGTAAGGGGGATACCCCCAGGCTTGTCCAGGTCGGAGCCTTCCGTATCGACGACCCCGACGGCGACGTCGGCATCGAGACTCTGCTGGTGCAGGACAGCGCCGGTCGCGAGCCGGTCTGCTATCAGGTGCCCCTCACCTACCGCGCCGCGCCGCTGCCGGAGGCGGAGCATGCGTTCATCGGCACGCTGGAGCACTCCGTGCTCGGGACGCGCTACGTCTACGACGGCTGCCACGACCCGGTCTACGCCACACAGCTGCTGCGCATGATCGTGCAGGGCGGCACGCAGGCGGCCCTGGAGGTTGCGCCCGATGCCGAGCACCCGAACTCCGAGGTCCGCCAGCCGACTGTGACGACAGTTGGCAGCGGGGACTCCACAGCATCGATGCCGGTCATCACCTCCAGCCGCGTGCTGCTCGGCGAGCAGTCGAACACCTCGATGATCTACAGCACGGGTCAGACACCGGGGTGGTCAACACCCCTGATCGTCAAGGTGTTTCGCGTGCTTCAGCACGGGGCCAACCCCGATGTGGTGCTGCAGTCGGCGCTCACGCGGGTCGGCTCCGCACGAGTGCCTGCGACCACCGGGTCGCTCCATGGAGCGTGGCCCGATGACAGCCGTCCGTCGGGCCATGCGGAAGGGCACCTCGCCTTTGCGCAGGAGTTTCTGCCGGGGGTGCAGGACGCCTGGCGAGAGGCACTGTCGGCGGCCCGCAGCCGGCGCGACTTTGCCACCTCGGCCCACTCCCTGGGAACCGCGACGGCACAGCTGCACGCCGATCTGGCGCAGGCGCTCGGCACTTCGACACCCACCACCTCGGACGTCACGGCGATCGTGGACGACGCACGTCGCCGCTTCGACCTCGCGACGAGTGTCGACCCGACGCTGGAGTCCTGCCGCGCGCGCTTCGAGGATCTGTGCGCCCGGGCGGCCGCGAGCCGCCTGCCCGACCTACAGCGCATCCACGGCGACTTCCATCTCGGTCAGGTCCTCGACGTGCCACAGCGCGGCTGGGTCATGATCGACTTCGAGGGCGAGCCGCTCCGGCCGCTCGCCGACCGGTCGACGCTCGAACCGCCGCTGCGCGATCTGGCCGGCATGCTCCGGTCCTTCGACTACGCGGCCGGCTCGATCGAGCACAGCGGCGAGGGCGAGCGCCACGAGTGGGCCACGGCTGCGCGGGAGGCCTTTCTAGCCGGCTATGCCGAGCAGAGCACTCTCGACCTGGCGGAGCACCGTGATCTGCTCGAGCTCTTCGAGGTCGACAAGGCCGGTTACGAGCTGGTCTATGAGGCGCGCAACCGACCGGACTGGCTGCCCATTCCTCGAGCGGCGATCGGACGCCTCCTCGCTGAGCACTCGCCCGCCGACGACCGGGTGGCCGACGCAGCCACGCTGGACCAGCACGAGGCGGATGCCCTGCTCGGCGGCGCACATGCCGACCCGCACTCTGTCCTGGGCGGCCACGTGACCTCCACGGGCGTCCTGATCCGTGTCTTCCGGCCGCTCGCCGCCAGTGTCGAAGTGCGGCTACCGGACGACTCTCGCCATCCGTTGTCGCATGAGTACGAAGGCATCTGGACCGGGCACCTCGAGGGCGAACAGGTCCCGGACTATCGCGTCATCACCACGTATGAGGACGGCTTCGGGCACACCACCGACGACCCGTACCGTTTTCTTCCGACGCTCGGTGAGGTCGATCTGCATCTGATCGGCGAGGGCCGCCATGAGCAGCTGTGGACCGTGCTCGGTGCCCACCGGCACACGTATGACAGTCCGCAGGGTGCTGTCGACGGGACCTCGTTCGCGGTGTGGGCTCCGCATGCACGCGGGGTGCGCGTCGTCGGGGACTTCAACCACTGGGACGGCCAGGGCCACCCCATGCGGCGCATCGGGAATGGCGGTGTGTGGGAGCTGTTCGTCCCCGAGGTGCCTGTCGGCACGCGCTACAAGTTCGAGATCCTGTGCTCCGACCACATCTGGCGCACCAAGGCCGATCCCATGGCACGTCAGTCAGAGACGGCGCCCGCCACCGCGTCGATCGTGACGGACACCGAATACACCTGGTGTGACGACGCGTGGATGGATCGGCGCGCATCCACCGACCCGCACCAGCGTCCGATGAGCGTCTACGAGGTCCATCTGGGGTCGTGGCGCCAAGGCGAGTCCTATCGTGACCTGGCCGACCACTTGGTCGGCTACGTCAAGGATCTCGGCTTCACCCACGTCGAGCTGATGCCCGTGATGGAGCATCCCTATCCACCCTCGTGGGGCTACCACGTCACGGGGTACTACGCACCGAACTCGCGCCTCGGCTCCCCCGACGACTTCCGCTATCTCGTCGACACGTTGCACCGGAACGACATCGGAGTGATCCTGGACTGGGTTCCCGGACACTTCGCGACGGACGAGTGGGCACTGGCTCGGTTCGACGGCTCGCCCTGCTACGAGCATCCCGATCGCCGACGCGGATGGCATCCCGAGTGGGGTTCGTACATCTTCGACTTCGGTCGCAATGAGGTCCGCAACTTTCTGGTGGCCAACGCGATCTACTGGCTGCAGGAGTTTCACGCCGACGGCCTCCGGGTCGATGGGGTGGCCTCCATGCTCTATCTGGACTATTCGCGCAACGAGGGTGAGTGGCTGCCCAACTCGCACGGTGGGCGGGAGAACCTCGAGGCGGTCCGGCTGCTACAGGAGACGAACGCGACCGCATATCGCCGCTGTCCCGGCACCGTGATGATCGCCGAAGAGTCGACCTCCTGGCCGGGAGTGACCCAACCGACAAGCTCTGACGGACTAGGGTTCGGCTTCAAGTGGAACATGGGCTGGATGCACGACAGCCTCGACTACGTCGCCAATGCACCGATCTACCGCCAGTATCACCACAACCAGGTCACATTCGCTCTCGTCTACGCCTGGAGTGAGCAGTTCGTCCTGCCGATCAGCCATGACGAGGTGGTCCACGGCAAGGGTTCCCTGCTGCGCAAGATGCCGGGAGATCGGTGGCAGCAGCTGGCGAATCTGCGCGCCTTCCTGGCAAACATGTGGTCCCACCCCGGCAAACAGCTGATCTTCATGGGCACCGAGTTTGCCCAGGAGTCGGAGTGGGCCGATGGACGAAGTCTGGACTGGTGGCTGCTGGAGGCACCGGCACACCAAGGCATCCATGCCCTCGTGCGCGACCTGAACCAGCTCTACAGCGAGCATCCGGCGTTGTGGTCCATGGACCACGACCCATCCGGATTCCGCTGGATCGATGCCAATGATGCCGGCGGCAACACGTTCTCCTACATCAGGATCGGCTCGGAGGACGACATGGTTGTCGCGGTCGTCAACTACAGCGGTTCAGAGCATGTCAAGCGCGTAGGCCTACCCCGAGGCGGCCGGTGGCGCGAGGTTCTCAACACCGACGCCTCCGGCTATGGCGGATCGGGCAGCGGGAACCTCGGAGGGGTCGATGCCGAGGAGACTCCATCGACCGGCCAGCCCTATTCCGCCTCGATGGTCCTGCCGGCCCTGTCCGCAGTCTGGCTCGTCCCGGAGCCCGACACCGAGCCATCGGAGGAAGACCATGCCTGAGTCACGAGCCGGCACCGTCGCAACAGCGGCCGACCTGGTAGACATCTCGCACCTGATCACGGCCTACTACACGCTTCGCCCGGACCCCGAAAACATTGACCAGCAGGTGGTCTTCGGGACATCGGGACATCGTGGTTCATCTCTGAAAGCCGCATTCAACGAGGACCACATCCTCGCGACGACCCAGGCCATCGTGGACTACCGACGCTCCCAGGGCACGAATGGGCCGCTGTTCATCGGGCGAGACACCCACGGGCTGTCCGAGCCGGCGTGGGCGACCGCGCTCGAGGTGCTTGCCGCGGGCGAGGTCGACGTGCGCGTCGACTCGCGGGATGGATACACCCCCACACCTGCGGTCTCCCACGCCATCCTGCGCGCGAATGCGGGTCGAACAAGCGGCAGCGGCCTGGCCGATGGCATCGTCGTCACGCCGTCGCACAACCCTCCGGCCGACGGTGGCTTCAAGTACAACCCGCCGCACGGCGGTCCCGCGGACAGCGATGCGACCAAGCTGATCGCCGCCGCCGCCAACGACTACCTGCGCGCCGGACTGAAGGGCGTGCAGCGCATCCCGTTCGCCCGAGCACGGGCGCAGGTCTCGTCCTACGACTTCCTCGGGACCTACGTCGACGACCTGCCGAACGTTGTCGACCTTGCGCGGATCAAGGGCGCCGGCGTTCGCATCGGCGCCGATCCCCTTGGCGGAGCGTCCGTTGCCTACTGGGGAGAGATAGCCGACCGGCATGGGCTGGACCTGACGGTGGTGAATCCCCTCGTCGACCCGACCTGGCGGTTCATGACGCTGGACTGGGACGAGAAGATCCGGATGGACTGCTCGTCTCCCTCGGCCATGGCGTCGCTCATCGAGCGACGCAACGAGTTCGACGTGGCCACCGGTAACGACGCGGACTCGGACCGGCACGGCATCGTGACGCCGGACGCCGGCCTGATGAATCCCAACCACTATCTTGCCGCAGCAATCCAATACCTCTACGGTGGTGCCCGTCCGGGCTGGTCCTCTCGGCGCGTGGGCAAGACCCTCGTATCCTCGTCGATGATCGACCGCGTCGTGGACTCGATCGGTGCCACGTTGTGGGAGGTCCCGGTCGGCTTCAAGTGGTTCGTGCCCGGACTGCTCGACGGGAGTGTCGGATTCGGCGGCGAAGAGTCCGCCGGTGCATCGTTCCTGCGCCTGGATGGCTCAGTCTGGACGACGGACAAGGATGGAATCCTGTTGGCACTGCTTGCCTCTGAGATCCTCGCGGTCACGGGCAAGACACCGAGCGAGCACTACGCCATGCTGACGGGGGAACATGGCTCCCCGGCATACGCCCGCGTCGATGCACCCGCGAACCGTGCGCAGAAGGCCAAGCTCGCGGCCCTCGAGCCGGGCGACGTCACCTCTGACACGCTTGCGGGTGAGCCGATCACGGCCAAGCTGACCACGGCTCCAGGTAACAGCGCAGCAATCGGTGGCCTGAAGGTGACCACGGAGAACTCGTGGTTCGCCGCCCGTCCCTCGGGCACCGAGGACGTCTACAAGATCTACGCAGAGTCGTTCCTCGGCACGGATCACTTGGCCACGGTCCAACAGGAGGCGCGCGACATCGTGTCCACCGCGCTCGGGGCGACCGACTGAGCGAGCACGTCCGGTTGGGCTACCGTGGGCGCCATGACTGCCCCCGACGCCCCTTCACCCGGTCGCCTCTTCGTCATCACCGGCGCTCAGGCTGCCGGCAAGTCAACCGTGGGTCTCGCTCTTGCAGAGGCACTCAGCAAGGCAGTCTTCATCGACGGCGACCTGATCGGCAACACGGTGGTGAGTGGCAAGGACCTGATCACCGAGCCGGCAACGGTCGGCGCCATCGAGCAACTGTTCCTCCGGTATGCCGGTGCGCTCACCCTGGCCGACGTCTACCGGACGGCCGGCTTCGACGCAGTAGTCGCCGACAACATCTTCGGCGACTACCTGGACGACTTCCTCGAGATCGCTGCCCCTGAGCCGGTCCATCTGGTCGTGCTGCATCCAAGCATCGACACGATCTATGACCGCGATGCGCAGCGCCGGAAGAACGCCTACCGCGACGGGATCACTGTCGAGGACCTGTGGCACACCGTCGAGGAGCACACGTCCCGCGTCGGACTCTGGCTGGATACCACGTCGATGAGCGTCGCCCAGACGATCACCAGAGTCCTGCGCAACCTGAACGAGGCCCTCGTCGACACGGCGGACCTGGCCGACTCCTGATCAGGTGCGCCTGGGCGCCCACCAACAGGACTCGAGGTAGCGTGATTCGCGGTCCGCCCGAATTCTCGCGGCAGTGGAGTCAGCGGGCGCCGCCGACTCCTGTCCACCGGACGGGCCGTGCGCGCTCAGCCGAGGACGAGCGCCTCGTCCTTGGCCCAGAGTCCGGTCAGTCCGCGGAAGTGTGCGAGGAACCGCTCGTGCTCGTGCTCGGGGTACGTCGCCTTGACCGTGTCCACCAGCAGGTTGTCGAAGTCGTCCGAGAGCACCCAGTCGAGCACCAGCTCGTCGACGTGCGGCAGAGAGGTCTCGACAAACTCTCGGTAGCGCGCAGTGTCGAAATACTGATCCGAAAGTCGCTGGTACGCCTGAAGCTTGGCCTGGTAGTCCATGTCGCGGTCGGCGATCTGGAACCACGGCGCGGTGTTGACCTGCGTCTGGGCGGAGCGCCCCGTGACACAGCAGAAGATGGACCACTTGACCAGCGACTTCATCGCCCAGGGGAAGTAGTAGTGCAACGACGTGATCGCGACATCCGGGCAGGCATTGGCATAGTCGATCGGATACGCCACACCATCCTTGATGAGCATCTCGCAGCTGTTGAACTCCCACCGGAAGAAGGCGTTCACCGTCTGCGCGATCGTGCGCGTCTCCTGCCCCATCTGCGGGGTCAGGAAGTCGTATGCCACCTCGTAGCGATCGTGCATTGGTTCGTCCGGCCGGAACTTCATCACCATCGTCTCCGGACCAATAGTGAGCGCCCTTGCAAACACTTCAAATCCGTCGACTGCCTTCTGCAGGTGCATGAGCATCTCACCGGACTCGTCATAGCTGCGGTGTAGGTCGGCCTCGTTGCGAATCATCGAGACCCCACGCCAGGCGCCACCGTCGAACGGCTTCATGAACATCGGGTAGCCGACGTCGGAGGCGATCGTGTCCAGGTCGAACGACTGGTTGTACTTCGCCGACGTATAGGCCCAGCGAACGTTGTCGACCGGGTTCTTGTAGGGCACCAGCACGGTCTCCGGAACGTGCATCCCGAGCCGCATCATTGCGCAGTAGGCCGAGTGCTTCTCCATGGACTGGAAGGTGAACGGGCTGTTGAGCAGATAGACGTCGTCCATCAGGGCGACCTTCTTGAGCCACTCCCGCGGATGGTAGTACCAGTGCGCCAGCCGATCGATCACCAGGTCGGTGCGCGGCTTCTCACGCAGGTTGAAGGGTGCGATCGCCAGCCGTTCGGTGCGGACGACGTGGGTGCTGCCGTCCGGTGCCGTGACGGGGCCGGCCCGACGCACGAGCTCCTCGAAGGCCCGCGGCCAGTCCTCCTCCGCGCCCAGCAGCAAACCGATCAGGTGCTCTGCCATGCCGATCCTCCTTCGATAAACGGGCCTGTGACCTCAACAGAATCTCGGTAGGTGGTGCGCCAGCTGTCGCTGCCACCATGGCCAGTCGTGCGCGCTGTCACTCCCCCACAGGTCCAGCTGATGTGGAATCCCCTTGTGCGCCAGTAGCTCCGCGAACGCCGTGGAGGATGGCAAAGATCCGGTGGGTTCGTATTCGAACGGTCCTTGCCCGACGACGAGCAGCACACTGACGTGGCTCCGGAGCCACGCGAGGTGCTCACCTTGCATACCCGAGATGTATGCGGTGGGGTTGGCGAAGTAGGTCGCGTCGCCCTGCTCCCCCCAGCCGTGCCAGGTCGTCACGTCGTAGTTGCCGGACAGCCCGATCGCCAGCGGCGCCAGGTGCGCGTGCGTGAGGGAGAAGTGCACCGCGTGATAGGCGCCCATCGAGACCCCGAGGGTTGCCAGGTCGTGGTGCTCACCGCCGAGCTCGTCATTGATCCAGGGGATGACCGCCTGCTCCAACCACGCCGTGTAAACCTGGTGGCCGTGCGCGCGGTCCTCGGTCGGCTTGCCGTTGTCCGACCAGGTCCACCGGTCTGCGGAGTCGACGCAGAAGAAGCTGACGCGGCCCGCATCGACGAGTCCCTGCACGGCCCCGACCATGCCATTGGCGGCGAAGTCCTCCGCCCGCCCCGCCTCGCTGGGAAAGACCAGCACCGGCCTTCCCCAGTGGCCGTAACGAATGGCGCCCAGAGACATTTCCCGTCCGGGCACTTTCAGCTCGACACGCTGACCGCTCACACCCTTATCTTGTCTCACTCCAGCAGGTCTGCAGGAGTTTCGGCCAGATCGGATTCAGGCTGTCTCGCCACGCCACGTAGTTGTGCAGGTCGGGGATGTGCCGAAGGGTCACGTCGTGTCCGAGCCGACGCAGGTCGGCCGCCATCGCGTCATTGTCGGCGCGGTTTCCTTCGCCCCTGCCGACCGTCATCCCGATGTGCAGCGGCCGGTCGGTGGACTCGGCCTCGCGCACGGCGCGGACGGCAGCGGCGATCCGGCCGAACCACCGAAACTGCGACTCATCCTGGTCGAGCATCGGGTCGAAGAACGAGCCGGACTGGCTCAGCACGGCGCCCACGCGCACGTCGCCCAGGCCGACCAGCAGTGAGGTGAGCCCCCCGAGGCTCGCGCCCATCACGGCCACGGGCGCCCGCACCGCATACCGCTCGTGAAGCGTGTCGAGCGCCAGCCCCACCGAACGTAGATAACGAGGCGACGCGGAGTACCACTGCATCCGGCTGCGGACGCCCGCCAGCGCCACTCGGAAGGGTGGCAGGTCGCCGGACTCGATGTGTGCGGCGGCCCACTGCAGCAGGGCCGCCCGCTGTGCGTACTCGGGGCCGTCGTGGCACCACAGCAGCGGTGCGGCGGTCCGTCGGCGCAGACCATGCGGGACCCACAGGTCGACCGGGAGGGTTCCGGTCAGGGCGCTGGGCAGCTCCAGGTGCTTAAGGCGCCCGGGCACCCCCGGAGCGGCCAGCCAGGTGGGCGGGTCGTAGTCCGCTCGCTGCCAGACCGACTTACGTCCGTAGGCCGTGTCGACGACGTTCGTGCATAACGGGTCCAGCTCGCTCGACGTTCGCCCGTCGGCGCGTGTCACCGCGAAGCGATACTCCAGTCGCCGCACGGGCAGCCGGCCGAGGTCGCACGACCACCAGCCGGCTCGCCACTGACAGCGACCGGTGTGCCCGTCGCTGTCCAGCACGACCGACCGCAGGCTGCGGTCGGGATCGCACAGCCGTAACCGCATCCAGAGCCCTCCCTCGGGGTCCCCGCGAAGTATCGGAGCGCGCTCGCGAGCGAAGAACTTCGTTGGGATGGGTCAGTAGAGGGCAGACATCAGGGCTCTGCGCGCCGTCTTGACCCGCGGATCGCTGACTCCGACGACGTCGAAGAGACCCACCAGGTGCTCGCGAGCGGCATTGCGCTCCTCCTCGGTGGTCGCCCGGACCAGCTCGATCAACCGCTGGAAGGCGTCTTCGACATGCCCGCCGAGCACATCGAGGTCGGCGACCATTGCCTGCTTGGCGACATCGGTGGGCGCATCCGCGGCGGCGGCGCGGGCCTGCGCCAGGTCGACGCCGTCGGTGCGCTCGAGCAGCTGCACCTGGCCGAGCCCGAGACGCGCATCCTGGTCATTCGGGTTCTCCACGAGCGCCTGCTCATAGGCAGTGACCGCGGCGCCGTAGTCGCCGGCCTCGATGGCGTCGTAGGCCTGCCGGTGCAGCAGGGGCATCTCCGGCTCGGCCTCGGGCGCATCGCCTGTGCCCTCGTCGCCCGCGGCGACAGTGCCGGTCACCCCGTTGGCCGCGGCGGCCTCGAGAACCTTGTCGACCACCTGCCGCACCGCCTCCTCCGACTGGTCACCGGCATACAACGGCAGCGGCTGCCCCTGCAGCAGGGCGAGGACCATGGGGACCTCCTGGACCTGCAGGGCCTGTCGGATCTGCATGGCCCGGTCGATGTCCGCGGTGGCGAGGACGACGCGGCCGGCATAGGAGCGCACCACCTTGGCCAGGAGGTCGACGTGGTCCTTGCTGGCGGGACGGCTGCCCGACCAAACGGCGAAGATCACCGGCACCTGGGTCGACTGCTGCACGGCATCGCCGAACGTCACATCGTCGACCTCGCGGACCAGCTGGTCACCGCCGCCGGCGGGCCCGGCGGAGGCGCCGGCACCGGCGGCCGGCCGGGCGAGGCTGGACAGGTCCACTGCGCCATGCAGTGCTGCGGAGGTCAACGGCTTGTCAGTCATGTGCCCATTCTTACCGATACGCATCCGAGTACGACACCAGCATCACCACAACCATGGCTGCGGCTCGTACTTCGTGGGGTTGCTCGGGGTCCCCGCGAAGTACTGAGCGGAGCTTGCGGAGCGAAGACTTCGTGGGGTTGCTCGGGGTCCCCGCGAAGTACTGAGCGGAGCTTGCGGAGCGAAGACTTCGTGGGGTTACTCAGAAGCGAGCCGGTTCGCGATAGATGCCCCAGACCTCGCGTAGTGCGTTGCAGATCTCGCCCATCGTCGCCTCGGCGCGCACGGCCTCGAGCATCGGCTCGATGAGGTTGCCGTCGCCGCGTGCCACCCGCACCATCTCGTCGATCGTGGAGGTCACTCGTGCCGCGTCGCGGCCCGCCTTGCGCTCGTCCAGCGCCCGCACCTGCTCGACCTCGACCTCGTGCGAGACCCGCAGGATCTCCAGCTCACTAGCGAGCGAGTCGGTGTGGCAGTTGACGCCGACGACCTTCTTGTCACCCTTCTCGAGCGCGGTCTGATAGACGAAGGCCGCCTCGGCGATCTCGGACATGAACCAGCCGTCCTCGATCCCCCGCAGCAGACCCGACGTGATCGGCCCGATCTCGTGCTGGATGGCGCCGTCCGCATCGCGGTCCCTGTCCAACTCGCCCATACTCCGGATCTTGTCGAAGATCGCCTCGGCCTCGGCCTCGATCTTGTTGGTGAGCTCCTCGACGTAGTAGGACCCACCGAGCGGGTCGGCGACGTTGACCACCCCGGTCTCCTCCATGATCACCTGCTGCGTGCGCAGCGCGACCTCGGCCGACTGGTCGCTCGGGAGGGCGAGGGTTTCATCCAGGGCGTTCGTATGCAGTGAGTTGGTGCCTCCGAGGACTGCGGCGAGCGCCTCGACGGCCGTCCGCACGACGTTGTTCATCGGCTGCTGCGCCGTCAACGAGACACCGGCCGTCTGGGTGTGGAAGCGCAGCCACTGCGCCTTCTCCGTCGTCGCGCCATAGACGTCTCGCATCCACTTTGCCCAGATCCGCCGGGCGGCGCGGAACTTCGCGATCTCTTCGAAGAAGTCCAGGTGGCTGTCGAAGAAGAAGGACAGGCCGGGCGCGAACGCGTCGACGTCCATGCCCCGGGACAGGCCCAGCTCGACATACCCGAAGCCGTCAGCCAGCGTGAAGGCCAACTCCTGCGCGGCGGTCGACCCGGCTTCGCGGATGTGGTAACCGGAGACCGACAGCGGCTTGTAGGCCTTGATCTTGCTGGAGGTGTACTCCATCAGGTCACCGATGAGACGCAGGTGCGGCGCGGGTGCGAAGAGCCACTCCTTCTGGGCGATGTACTCCTTGAAGATGTCGGTCTGCAGCGTGCCGTTCAGCTTCGTGATGTCCACACCCTGCCGTTCGGCGGCCACGAGGTACATGCAGAAGGCAGGCACCGCCGGCCCGCTGATCGTCATCGAGGTGGTGACCTCGTCGAGCGGGATACCGTCGAAGAGCACCTCCATGTCGGCCGCGGAGTCGATCGCCACGCCGCAGTGGCCGACCTCGCCCAGGCTCAGCGCGTCATCGGAGTCACGGCCCATCAGCGTCGGCATGTCGAACGCGACCGAGAGGCCACCGCCGCCGCGCTCGAGGATCATCTTGTAGCGCTCGTTGGTCTGGACCGCGTTGCCGAAACCGGCGAACTGCCTGATGGTCCAGGGGCGCCCGCGATAGCCGGTGGCGTAGAGGCCGCGGGTGTAGGGGAACTCGCCGGGCCAGCCGACGTTCTCCGGGGTGTCACCGCCGTCCGCCGGGCCGTAGACCGGGTCGACGCTCATCCCGGACAGTGTGGTGAAGTCCGCGTCGCGGACGCGTCCCTTCGCCTCGGCCTCGGCATACCGCTGCTCCCAGCGGCTTCGTCCGTTCGTCTGCGCACCCATGCGACCAGATTACTAGGACATCCTAGTAATTGTCGAAGTCACCGGCTCCCACCCGGACGGCACGCAACAGCTCGAACATCTGCCGGTGCTGCTCGGTCGTCAGATCGGCCAGGTCGAACT
Source organism: Leekyejoonella antrihumi (assembly GCF_007845645.1). Classification (GTDB taxonomy): domain Bacteria; phylum Actinomycetota; class Actinomycetes; order Actinomycetales; family Dermatophilaceae; genus Leekyejoonella; species Leekyejoonella antrihumi. Next base: position 92,170 of record NZ_VCQV01000011.1, on the reverse strand, counting down.
CGATCGAGTGCAGCCGCCCGGTGGCTTCCTCCATCACCGCACGTCCGGCGTCGGTGATCCGGGCCAGAGTCCCACGACCGTCGCGCGGATTGGGCACCCGATCGACATACCCCTGGACCGCGAGACGCTGCACGATGTGCGTCGCGCTCGTCGGATGAATCATCAGGCGCTCCCCGACCTTGCTCATCGGCAGCTCACCGGTGCGACTGAAGGTCAACAGCACGAGTGCCTCGTACCGGGCGAACGTCAGGTCCAGTGACGCGAGCGCGCCATCGAGCTCGGCAAGCAGGATCTGCTGCACGCGCATGATCGAGGTGACCGTGGCCATGGCCTGGTAGGGCGAGTCCTCACCCCAGTGGGTCCGCCACTGCTGTGCGGCCCGGGCAATCGGGTCGAAGGGAAGGCGCGCATTCACGTGCGTCAACCTATCCCCCTGGGATCCCGCGAACGCACTCGCGCGGTCACTTCGTCCACGAACTCGGCACCGTCCCATGCCTCGCTACGTCGGCGAATCTCGGAGCCACTCGTCGCTGAATTCTGACGGCACTCGAGGTCCTCCGTGATGTGCCGTCCCCGGTCATGGGTCTGATCGCGCAGCCGTCGCTGGAGGACGCCGACGGCATCGGCATCAGTAACGGATCGGACGCCGCCGGGTACACCGCGTTCTGCGTGAGCATCACCTACACCCTGTGGCGCAACCCGCCGACCGGTCCGACCCGGTCAACCTCGCCGTTCTTGACGAGGAGAAGCGGCCGCGATCGAGACGATGACACCGTGGCCGGGGCCCGCCTGGCTGATCGAGCAAGTCCAGCGCATGCGGTACCCGCAGCTGTGGGAGGCAGTCCGCACCCCGTGGCGCCGTGACCGGACCGCGTCCACCAGCCTGGCGCAGCTGTTGGTGGACCACCTCAACGACATCGTGAACAACTTTCGCCACCAGGCCCACTGTCGCCCCAGACACCCGATAGCCAGTGCCAAGGCGGGCCGGAGCCGAGGCGCGCTGCATCAGTGCGTGCCATGATCCCGATATGGCGATTGATCCCTTGTCACCGAACGGGCGCACTGCGGCTGCTGGGGTGGCCATCTTCAACGTCTCAGGCAGTTTGCTGCTCGGTCGCCACGAGCACGACGGCAGGTGGGCTACGTTCGGTGGTTCGGTCGAGGACGGGGAATCGACTCAAGGTGCGGCTCTGCGCGAGGTGCGTGAGGAGGCAGGTCTCGAACTCGAGGATGCGGAACTCTTCGGAACGTTCGGTGGATCTCCCATCTACACCGTCCAGTACGCCGACGGAACCTCGCAGAGCTACGAAGTGACGATGTTCGGGCACGTCACAAGCGGCCAGGTCCTGCCGCGGCCCGATGTCGTCGAGATCCTGGAGTGCCGCTGGTTTACCCCGGATGCCCTCACGGCATCGATCCTCGCGCCGGACATGGCAGAGATCGTCCCCGCCGCTCTGGACTGGTTCCGATCACGTGGTCGCGCGCCTGACAATTAGCGTTGCAGTAGTTGTGGCCCTTCCCCGCAGGACGATCGGCACGCGGAGCGTGGCCGTAGACCGATCCCCGGGTTCGAGGGTGTATCGATGGCCGGGCGAACAAGACGATGTGGCAGACGATCAGTCGCTGCGTAGTTATGGGTGACTGACACGATGGCGCGCTCACGGATGGACGTTGAGAGTGACGTCAGAATTCATCGACAAAGCGGCTCCGAGATTCACCGACGTAGCCACGACGCAATGTGGGCCAAGAGCACAGTCGCCTCTGCCGCCCAGCCGTCGAGCGCGAAGCGCGAGGCGCGTCGAAACCCGGTGACACAATGGATCGTGGGCCAACTACCTGGTTTCGGGCGGAGTTCTCCCCTGGGAGGGTCAGGCGGTTTGCGCGTGGTCCGGTGGTGCGCCTGGCCCGTGGGTCAGCGGGTCGTCCGGCGGTAGCGACTGCGTGGGCATTCGCCCGGGCACCAGGTCCCACACGACCTCGGTGTCGCCGATCTCCCCCGCCTCGCTTCGCTCCGTGCGGGCGGTACCCCCACTCCGGAACGTGCATTCGCGGTCTCGGTTGACGATCGCATGGCGTGGCGCCGGGTGGAAACACCTCGTGGCTCGGCCGATGTCCAACGGTTGCGACGGGGTGCCGATCACCATCGGCACCAACCGGGCGCTACAGGCCAACGCCCGCGCCGTGCCCGCGTCAATGATCTGGCCGAGGGCGGTGACCGCGTGCCCCGCGTTGACCAGCGACCCGGTCAGCACGGATGACGGGATGGTGATCGTGGCCTTCACACTCGCCCGGCACCCATCGGACCCGGTGGCCCGCCCCGCGGCATTCACGATCTCTCCCCCGCCTCGCTTCGCTGCGTGCGGGCGGTACCCCCACCCAGGGCGTCGGCGCGGCGCTTGCCCGGCGACCGCTGAACCACTCCGTGCGTACGAGCCGGCTTCCCATCCACCGTCGTGGCGTCCTCGGGGACGGTGTCCCCGTCCGACGTGGTACCCGGTCGGGGTTTGGCCAGGGCTTCGATCGCGTGCGCGAAGACCGCCGCATCACCGGGTGACAGGTCGGCTCTCACCCGGGTCATCCCCCCGGGCAGCTCAACCCACGACAGCGACTCGTGTTTGCGGGCCGCCACCTCATCGGTGGGCGCCTGGTCCCCGCCGTACGCGGCGATGATCTCCTTCGACAAGTCCCGCAACACCCCCCGTCGGGCAGTGATCCGCCAACACCAGGTAATACCCCAACAACTGCTCCCACGACGCGTCCGGCAACACGGCACGCACCCGCCTGGCCTCTCGCACGCTGGCGTGCACCCCACGCACCGTGACCCGACCCTCCACCAGGACACCCCGCAGGCACGCGTTGGCCGGATCCGCGATGATCCGCGCGACCTGCACCACCCGAGACGCCTGCCCCGGCTCCAGACACGGCGCCATATCCGTCAACCACTGCACCGGAGACCCCGCATCCGACGCGTCGACCACCCCGCGGGTGATCACATCCGCGAGGACGAACACCTGCGCCCGCTCCGCGGACTCGGCCACCTGCAACAGGTCACCCATCACCCCAGTCAGTTGCTCCCCGCACAACTGGTAGGCCGCCCGTGCGACCCTCATCACCGCCGGGGCCAGGTGCGTCACCTGTTCGGCCGCCTCCAGGCCAACCCCCGGCGCCACCGCGTCCCCCTCGCCGGCGCCACTGCACCCCGGGCCGGCCAACACCCCCGCATCCGCCGAGGACCGATACTCCGACAGATCGATCGGGCACAACCTGGCATCCAACGCCTCCCGCGCTGCCCTCGTGAAGACGTCCCCACCACCCATACTCGATCATACGTCCTATCGAACATACATGTCAAGCCATTGGGACTCGCACAACAGCCGGGCGTTTCCCGCACCCAGCAATCGCCCGACAGGGGGAGCCACGGTCGGGCTCACCGCTGTCCATCCGGAAGTTCCGCCCGCCGAAGGCACGCATACATCCTCACGACGCCTGCCAACCATGCAGATGCGAACCGCGCTCCGACTTGAACAATCAAAGCCGTGAGAGTTCATCGACAACTGACGCCGGAGTTCACCGGCATAGCCACAGGCGGGTGTTATTGCGCCAGATCTGCCCATCGGTGTGTGCGTTGACGCTCGGCACCAGGGTGGGTACACATAGCAATGTGACCCCAGTGCTGATTGCCGTCGACCTAGCAGCCGGGCACCCCTCTGTCCGCCAGGAAGCACTCCGCGGATGATCGTCACCCTCACCACCAATCCGTGTGTGGACCGCACTCTCGAGGTGTCCGTGCTCAAGCGCGGCCAGGTCAATCGAGCGGTGCACAGCACTCTCGAGGCCGGCGGCAAGGGCGTCAACGTGAGCCGTGCTCTCCTTGCTCACGGCGCCGAGACGGCCGCCGTTCTGCCGACCGGCGGCCCCAGCGGCCGACTGCTCACCCTCCTGCTGGCCGACGCGGAGGTTTTTTTCACGCCGGTCCCGATTCGTGGGGTGCTGCGCGTCAACACCACTGTGGTCGAGTCGGATGGCACGACCACGAAGCTCAACGAGACCGGTCCGACCCTCAGCGGCGAGGAGGCTTTCGGTCTGCTCGCCGCGACCGATGACCTAATGGGAAATGCCCGCTGGCTCGCCGTATGCGGTTCCCTCGCCCCCGGCCTGCCACCGGACTTCTACGCCGTGGCAGTGCGCCGCGCGCATACGTACGGCGTCCATGTCGCCCTCGATGTCTCCGGGACCGCGCTCGAACGTGCCCTGCCGGCCGGCCCGGACCTGATCGCTCCCAACCGAGTGGAGCTCGCCGAGATCGTCGGCACCAACCTGGAGACACTCGGCCAGGTTCGCAGCGCCGCAGAGGATCTGGTTCGGTCGGGCATCCCCACCGTCATTGTCAGTCTCGGGCGCGACGGTGCGCTGCTCGTCACGGACGGTGTGGCGTTACATGCCCGCGCGAACCGCGTGCGAACCGTTTCCACGGTCAGCGCCGGCGACTCCCTGCTCGCCGGCGTCCTGCACGCGGCCGATCAGGGCCTTGAGCCGAGCGAGATTCTCTCCACCGGCGTCCAATGGGGCACAGCGGCGGTCCGGCTCTCCGGCTCGCGGGTTCCTTCTCCGACGGACATCGCTGACCTCTCGGTCACGGTGACCGACTGCAGCAATGGTGATCTCGCGCTCACAGACTGACCCCAGGAACTACGAGGAGCGTTGCGCCTCAATATTGTGCGGAGACATCCGCCGGAGAGGGACAATCGAAAGATATTGTGCCGTCCGAGCCTGCCTCCGCGGGGCCCTGAAGGAGAGGCGTCGGCGGCCACGAACGAATGGCTTTCATGATGCCTGCAGACACCCGGGAACACCTTCAGCTGAAGCCGCCCGGACCGGGCTCGTGGGCACTGGACGCCGTCCATTTCCCGCGCCCGGTCACTCGGTACTGGGTCGAGCTGCACCCAGAACCATTCCGTCGAGCCACTGCACAGTTCCACGAGTTCTATGGGACGTTGCTCGCTGGGATGCAGATTGCGTATGTCGGCGGCTTCGCCTACGGCCGGCCGGTCCCCGTCGAACCGGCCGAGATGCCGCAGCGGTTCCAGCGCGCGGCGGAGGTGTTCGACCGCAAGCTGTGGCGAGAGCAGTTGCACGAATGGGACACCGTGGCAAAACCGGCTTCCGTCAAGGCGCACCGTGAGTTGCAGTCGGTCGATCCCGACGAGCTGTCCGAGCACGACCTGGTGGCATACCTGGCGCGCTGCCGCGACCATCACGCAGACATGCTCTTCCAGCACATGCGTTTCACCGGCGCAGCGACGATCGCCGTCGGCGACCTGCTGGCGCACACCACCGGCTGGACGGACGTCGCCCGCTCGGACATCTTGGGCATGATGCGGGGTGCGGCCCCCGTCTCGGCCGGAGCGTCTGCGGAACTGGACCTCCTGGTCTCGGCGTTCGACGACGACGCTTCCGCGCGGGCCATCCTCGGGGCCGGGGATGCGCCTGGCCAGGTGCTCGAGCGCCTGCGCGCGCTGGACAACGATGTGAGCCGGGCACTGTCTGCCTACCTCGACCTCGTGGGCTTCCGGCTCCTCGACGGCTTCGACATCTCGGGCCGGTATGCACTCGAGCTGCCGGACACACTCCTGCGTGCAATCCGCTCCTCGGTGGCCGGACGGGGACGGGCCGACGTCGACGTCGATGCGCGGGTCGCCGCCATTCGCGACCGGGTGCCCGAGCAGCACCGGGCTCAGTTCGACGAGCTGCTCGGCGAAGCTCGGCTGATGTACCGGATTCGCGACGAGCGGGGTGTCTACAGCGACATCTGGGCGTCCGGGATAGCCCGGCGCGCCGTGCTTGCCGCCGGCCGCCGGCTGGCACGCGACGGGAAGCTGCACGATCTTGAGCACGCGGTTGATGCGAGCATCGCCGAGATCAGCGAACTCCTTGTCGGCTCCGGCGGACCCTCTGCCGACGAGCTGGCGAACCGATTCGAGTATCGCGTCTCGCACGACGCCAAGGATGCGCCACCGTGGCTGGGGCAGCCGCCCACCGCACCCCCGCCCCTGGACGGGCTCCCACCCGCAGAGGCCCGCGTCATGCGCGCTTTCGGCATCGCCACGTCAGAGATGTTCGGGCACGCCGAGGAGGCCCACAAGGAGAACCTACTGCGTGGCCTCGCCGCGAGTGCCGGTGTGTATGAAGGGCCGGCCCGGCGGGTGTCGGGTCCGGCAGAGTTCGACCGGATCCAGCAGGGTGACGTGCTGGTGACCGAGTCGACGAGCGAGGCTTTCAACATCCTGCTGCCGCTGCTCGGCGCGCTCGTCACCGACAACGGCGGCCTACTGTCCCATTCGGCGATTGTGGCCCGCGAGTACGGAATCCCCGGTGTGGTAGGCACCCGGTCAGCCACAGAACTCATCGCTGACGGGGTGCAGGTGCGCGTGGACGGCAATGCCGGTTCGGTGACGATCGCTCCATGACGGCGGCCACGGTGGTGCCCCTGGAGGGGGCCTGCGACGAGGCGCTCTTCGGGGCGAAGGCGGTCGGCCTGGGAGAAGCGACACGGTCGGGCCTGCCCGTACCACCGGGCATCGCCCTGGCGGGTGATGTCGTCGAGCTCGTCGCCAAGGGTGACCAGCCGACCCTCGCCACGGTGACGGAGGCAACTCGGCCGTTGACCTACCCCCTCGCGATTCGTTCCTCTGCCGTCGGCGAGGACAGCGCCGATGCGAGCTTCGCCGGACAGCACCTCACGCTGCTCAACGTGACGTCACCGGACGGTCTGGGCGCCGCGATCCGAGAAGTCTGGTGGTCGGCCAACTCCGACTCGGTCATCAGCTACCGCAAGCGGGTCGGACTCTTCACCCGTCCGAGTGTCGGGGTCGTCGTCCAAAGCCTGATGGATCCGGAGGTCGCCGGGGTGATGTTCACGCAGAACCCCGTGAACGGCGCCGACGAACGCGTGGTCGAGGCCAGCTGGGGCCTGGGTGAGGTGGTAGTCGCGGCCCGCGTGATCCCCGACCACTTCCGCCTCGCCCGGTCGGGACTGATCCTGGAACGTTCGGCGGGGCTGAAGGAGGTTGCGATCCGAGCAACCTCAGCGGGCGGCACCGTGGAGGAGGCCGTTGCGACGGAGCTGCAGGGTGCGTTGTGCCTCAACGACGCCCAGCTGGGGCTGCTGGGCGACCTCGCGGCCCGGTGCGAGGAGATCTACGGGCCGGGCCGGGACATCGAGTGGGCCTACGCAGACGGCCGACTCTACCTGCTCCAGTGCCGAGCGGTCACGCACGGCACGTCGGCCCGGCCGAAACCCCCATCCGAGGGACCGGTCGAGGTCTTGGCCCAGGTGCCCCTCTTCCTCGGGCTCAGCGAGCCTGAGGTCGCACAGATCGCAAGCTTGTTCAAGGAGCGCCGATTCGCGGCCGGCGAGACGATCATCAAGGAAGGGGTCGGCGCCGCCGCGTTCTTCGTCATCAGGTCGGGAGAGGCCGCGGTGTCGGTCCACGGCCGGCCCGTCTCGACGCTGAGGCGGGGCGACTACTTCGGTGAGGTCGCCCTCATCGACGACGGCGACCGCTCGGCTACGATCACCGCCAGCACCGACGTGGTCTGCCAAGGCCTCACCTACTGGGAGTTCCGTCCTCTGGTGCAGGCCAACGCGGCCATCGCCTGGAATCTCCTGCAAACGCTTGCGAAGAGGCTACGATCCGCGGAGAAGTCTTGAGCACGTGGGCTTTCCACGCACCATTCGCAGCTCGTTGACCCCGAACCTGTCATCCCACTTCGTCGCACCGTCCAACGCGAAGTCGTGCTTGCGGTAGAACGCGATCGCCCGCTCGTTGCCCTCCAGCACCCACAGGTATGCCGCCTGCTCACCGAGCGCCGCATCGACCAGTTTCGTGGCCACGCCCGTGCCATGGTGTGCGGCAAGTACGTTCAATGAGCTCAGTTCCACAGCCGTGGGCGCATCGTCATCGCGGCCCACTCCCACGGTGATGATCCCGACCAGGGCGCCGGATGCTACGTGCTGCGCGACCCGCTCCCTGTGCACCTCACCGTCACCGACCTCGGCCGCCCCGCGGAACCGTTCGGCGCTGCGCTGCCAGCGCAGGCCCGCGAGATGCTCGGGCGCGATCAGCCCGGCATACGCCTCACGCCAGATCTGCACATGCACGTGACCGAGCTCATCGGCATCATCCGTGTGAACCGGCCGGACGACGTAGTCGCCGCTCACGACCCGGAGTCGGCCAGTCGATCCTCGATCCGCTGCACCTTCTGTGTCAGCTGACCGGTGTACCCCTCACGCAGGTCGGCCTTGAGCACCAGGGAGACGCGCGGGCTCCGCGCTTGCACGGCGGCGCAGGCGCGCTTCACGACGTCCATGCACTCATCCCACTCCCCCTCGATGGTGGTGAACATCGAGGCCGTCTCGTTGGGCAGACCCGAGTCACGGATCACTCGAATGGCTTCGGCGACAGCCTCGCTGACGGAGCCGTCGGGATCGTCGGAAGTGGATGGCGCGATGGAGAAGGCGAAGAGCATGTCCTCAGACTATGCCGTGCTCAGATGCTGGCGACGAGGGCGTCCGCCGCGGTGTAGGGATCACTCTTGCCGGCCACCACATCACCGGCTAGTGACCCGACGTCGGACCCGTCGCTCACATCGCCCATCCGCAGTCGCAGCGTCCGCAGCGCAATCGCCTCGATCTCGTCAGCGGCACGCTTGACCCGACGCTCGTGCAGCACACCGTTCGACTCCATCCAGGCAAGGTGCTTGTCGAGCGCCTCCATCACGGCGTCGACACCCTCACCCTGTTCGGCGACGAGCTTCTCGACGGGCGGTCGCCACAGGCCCGGCTCGGTCCGGTCGCCAAGACTGATCATGCCGCGGATGTCGCGCACCGTCACGTCTGCACCGTCGCGGTCCGCCTTGTTGACCACGAAGACATCACCGATCTCCAGGATGCCGGCCTTCGCCGCCTGGATGCCGTCACCCATGCCCGGCGCGAGCAGCACCACGGTCGTGTCCGCGAGACCCGCCACGTCGACCTCGCTCTGGCCCACGCCGACCGTCTCCAGGAAGATCACGTCACAGCCCGCCGCATCCAGCACGCGCAGGGCCTGCGGGGTCGACCAGGAGAGGCCACCCAGGTGCCCACGGCTGGCCATCGACCGCATGTAGACCTCGGGGTCCAACGCGTGGTCGACCAGCCGGATCCGGTCGCCGAGGAGTGCACCACCCGAAAAGGGTGAACTCGGGTCCACCGCAAGCACACCCACGCGCGCACCTCGTTCGCGGTAGGCCCGCACCAGCACGTTCGTGGTCGTCGACTTACCGACACCAGGGCTACCGGTCAGCCCGATGATGCGAGCCCGGCCGGTGTGCGGTGCGAGCGCCGCCATCACGTCACGCAACGCCGGGTGTGCGCCCTCGACGAGGGTGATCAGCCGCGCGACGGCGCGCGGTGAACCCTCCCGCGCGGCCTCGACGAGCACGGGGACATCGACACGTCGCCTAGCCATAGTGGTGGATACCCCTGTGGTTGAAGTGGTTCAGGCCTTCGGCACGCGGACGATCAGTGCGTCGCCCTGGCCGCCGCCACCGCAGAGTGAGGCGCCGCCGACGCCGCCGCCACGGCGCTTCAGCTCGAGGGCGAGGTGCAGCACGAGCCGAGCACCCGACATACCGACCGGATGCCCCAGGGCGATAGCGCCGCCGTTGACGTTGACCTTGTCAGGATCGATCCCGAGCGCCTTGGTGGAGGCCAACCCGACGGCCGCGAACGCCTCATTGATCTCGACGAGGTCCAGGTCGACCGGCGCGAGGCCGTCCTTCTCGCAGGCCTTGGTGAGCGCGTTCGCCGGCTGCGACTGCAGGGTCGAGTCGGGGCCGGCGACGACGCCGTGCGCGCCGACCTCGGCGAGCCAGGTCAGGCCGAGCTCCTCCGCCTTCGCCTGGCTCATCACGACCACGGCGCAGGCGCCGTCGGAGATCTGGGAGGCGGACCCGGCGGTGATCGTGCCCTCCTTGCTGAAGGCGGGACGCAGCCGGGCGAGCGACTCGGTGGTCGTGTCGGCGCGGATCCCCTCATCGCTCTTGAACTCGATCGGGTCGCCCTTGCGCTGCGGAATACTGACAGTGACGACCTCGTCGTCGAACAGGCCGTCCTTCCAGGCCCGCGCGGCGAGCTGGTGGCTGCGCGCGGAGAACGCGTCCTGCTCCTCGCGGCTGAACTCCTGGTCGGCCTTGTTCGCCGACTCGGTGAGATTGCCCATCGCCTGGTCGGTGAAGACATCCCACAGTCCGTCGAAGGCCATGTGGTCCTTCATCGTGACGTCGCCGTACTTGTAGCCCTCACGGCTGCCGGTCAGCATATGCGGCGCCTGACTCATCGACTCCTGGCCACCGGCCACCACCACGTCGAACTCACCGGCGCGGATCAGCTGCGCGGCGAGCGCGATGGAGTCCAGGCCCGACAGACAGACCTTGTTGATGGTCAGCGCAGGCACGTTCATCGGGATGCCACCCTTGGCGGCCGCCTGGCGGGCCGGGATCTGGCCGGCTCCAGCGGTCAGCACCTGCCCCATGATCACGTAGTCGACCTGGTCGCCGGTGACACCGGCCTTCTCCAGGGCGTCCTTGATGGCGAACCCGCCCAGGTCGGCACCCGAGAAACCCTTCAGCGCGCCGAGCAGGCGCCCCATCGGGGTCCGGGCACCGGCGACGATCACCGGGGTGCGTACGCGATCTTCAACAGTCATGTCAACAAGCTCCAACGACGTCGGCGGGCGGCGCGCGGCATCCGCGCCTCTGCTTCCCACTCTAGCCGTGACTCCGCGACGTATCGGAGTGGCTCTAGTCTGGCGGGTATGAGCGCTCTGCCAACCCACCTGTTCGAGGCGATCGACCACGTCGGGGTCGCCGTCCGCGATCTCGACGAGGCGATCGCGTTCTACCGAGACACCTTCGGTATGACGCTCACGCACGAGGAGGTCAACGACGACCAAGGCGTCCGCGAGGCGATGATGAGCGTCGGCGATGCCGCAGCGCCGCACGCCCACGTGCAGCTGCTGGCTCCGCTGACGCCCGAGTCGAGCATCGCGAAGTTCCTCGATCGCTCGGGTCCAGGCGTGCAGCAGGTCGCCTACCGCGTGCGCAGCGTCGAAGAGGTCAGTGCCGCGCTGCGCGCCAGGGGCCTACGGCTGCTGTATGACGCACCTCGACGCGGCACCGCCGACAGCCGGATCAACTTCGTGCACCCCAAGGACGCCGGCGGCGTGCTGATCGAGCTCGTCGAGAAGTGACCCGATCCCTCCTCCCCCGAGAGGTCACTAACAACACTCGAGGAGTCACTCGTGACTCCTCGAGGGGCGATTTGTGACTACTCGGTGATGAGGGTGTCCGGGGACTCGGTCGGGAGGGGGCCGTGGCCCGGCAGCACGGCTCGCACGATCTCGTTCAGCGCCTGCCGCACGTACTTCTCCCCCACCCACAGATGCTTGGCTCCGTCGATGCCGATGATCTGTGCCTGCGGGATTGCGGCGAACCGCTCGCGTGCCGCCTCGGGCCGCAGGTAGTCGTCGAACTCCGGCACCAGCGCCACCACCGGCTTGCCCGAGTCCGCCCAGACCTGCAGGTGCTCAGGCTTGGCGTAGCGCAGCGGCGGGCTGAGCAGGATCAGGCCCTCGATGCTCGGATCCGCGCCATACATCAGCGCCAGGTCCGTGCCGAACGACCAGCCGATCAGCCACCGCGTGGGCAGCACCGGCCGCTCGTGGAACTCGGCGTACTCGATCGCCGCGGCCACGTCATACCGTTCGCCGACCGCGTCGTCGAACGCCCCGTCGGAGGTGCCGCGCGGTGAGGAGGTGCCGCGGGTGTTGAACCGCAGCACCGCCAGGTCCGCGAGCGCCGGCAGCCGGTAGGACGCCTTCTTGTAGACATGACTGTCCATGAACCCACCATGGGTCGGCAGCGGGTGCAGACAGACCAGCGTCGCGACCGGATCGACGGACTCGGGCATGGCGAGCTCGCCGACCAGGGTCAACTCGTCGGCCGTGTGCAGCTCGATGTCCTCCCGGCGCGCGGCAAGCATCGTATTGGCCCGGATCTCGCTCACAAGCGGTCCTTCCTCGACTACTTCCACGAACCCCTCGGCGGGCGGCGGTCTCGCGCCTGCCAGCAGGGCGTATGCCAGTGCCGCCGATCGGACAGTCCGCCGAGCCCGTCGGTCGGCCAGACCACCACGTGCGGCTGCCCGCTGGCGAGCTGCTGCTGGCACCCCGGACACACGTACGTGCGCGCCTCGGAGTTGCCCCGCAGCGACCGCACGGTCCACGACCCACCGCCGTAAATCTCCGTGCGGGTACCGGTGTCCATGATCCGGGAGATGTCACCGCGAGGCTGACTCCTACCCCGCCGGCTTCGACGAGCCACCTTGGTCAGCCCAGGAACGGCTTGGCGGCAACCGCGTGCTCGATCAGCAGTGGCGCCGGCGCGAGCGCCTGCTCGTTCGTCTCGCCGTGCATCCGCGCCAGACCGGCCGCGACCTCATCGGCGCCGATCTCGTCGATCATCGCGAACGGACCCTTCGGGTAGCCACAGCCGGCCGTCATCGCCGTGTCGATGTCGGTCGCCGATGCATAGCCGGAGTCGAGCATCTGCACTGCGGCATTGAGGTGCGGATAGAGCAACGCGTCGACGACCAGGCCGGCGCGGTCCCGGGCGACGATGGTCGTCAGACCGGCCGCGCGCAGTGTCGCATCCACTGTGGAGACGGCGGACGGGTCGGTGTCCAGTCCGCTCGCCACCTCGGCGATCTGACCTGTGCGCGTCGCCACGTGCAGTCGGGCCGGAACGACCGGGGTGTCGCTCTCGAGGTGCTCGGCGATGATCCAGCCGCACTGGTCGTCGGTCGGGACGACGATGGCGGTGCGGTCGATGGCCGTGGCGATCTCACTGAACCAGGCTCCGGTCGCATCCTCCTCGCAGGTGCAGTCGCCCTCGTGCCCACAGTCGGCGCCGCCGTGCGGCCCGCCGGTCAGCATGACCACTGGCACGCCGGCCAGGGTCGAGGTGTCCCGGGTCGGGTCGTCCAGCGCGGTGACCGAGGCGCCGGTGGACTCCAGCCGCTTCACCAGGTCAGCCGCCACCTCACCGGCACCCACGACGGCGATCGAGGTGGCCGCAGCACCGATCGCGACCGGCTCGGGAGCATCCGTGACGACACCGGACCCCGACTTCTCGTAGGTGTAGAAGCCGCGGCCGGTCTTGCGGCCGAGCCGGCCGGCGATCACCATCTGCGTCAGCAGCGCGGGTGGTGCGGCGGCCGGGTCGTGCGTGGCGTTGTAGAGGACGTCACAGACCTCCTTGATCACGTCCAGCCCGATCAGGTCGCACAGCGTGAGCGGGCCCATCGGCAGGCCGATGCCGAGCTTGCCCGCGTTGTCCAGGTCCTCGCGGCTGACGTGCCCGGTCTCGTAGGTGCGAATGGCCCGGGCCAGGTAGGTGATGAGCAGCGCGTTGGCGACGAAGCCGGCGCGGTCGCTCACTACAACCGGCTGCTTGCCGAGGCGCTCGGCAAGCGAGCGAATCGCTCCGCTGAGCTCGTCGTCGGTGAACAGCGTGGTGATGACCTCGACCAGCGCGAGCACCGGCGCGGGGTTGAAGAAGTGCATCCCGATCACCCGGGACGGATGCCTGGTGTGCGCGGCGATCTCGGTCAGGGAGAGGCTCGAGGTGTTCGACGCGAGGATCGCGTCCTCCGCGATGATGCCGTCGAGGGTGGCGAATATGTCGTTCTTGATCTCCATCCGCTCCGGTACGGCCTCGATGACCAGGTCGGCTCCGGAGAGCCGGGTCAGCTGGTCCGCGAAGGTCACCCGCCCGACGATCTCGTCGCGCGTGGCCGCCTCCAGCTTGCCCCTGCTGACGGCGCGGTCCAGCGACCTGGTCAGGAAGCCCCTGCCACGGTCGGCCAGCTCCGGCGTGCCGTCAACGGCGACCACCTGCAGCCCGGCCTTCGCGAAGACCTCGACGATGCCCGCACCCATGGTGCCGAGCCCAACAACTCCAACAATCTTGATGTCACGAGCCATGGACGCAGTCTCGCATCCCGGGGCCGGGTGGCACGAGGCCAGGCCCCGCCGCGAGGTGGCCTAGGCTGAACCGGTGCGAGTTGTGATTGCCCGGTGCAGCGTGGACTATGTGGGCCGGCTGACTGCCCATCTGCCCCTTGCCACCCGGTTGCTGATGGTCAAGGCCGATGGCTCCGTGCTCGTCCACAGCGACGGCGGCTCCTACAAGCCACTGAACTGGATGGCGCCGCCCTGCCGGATGGCCGAGGTCGACCCCAGCGACGACGAGCGGGAGGACGGTGTGATCGCCGCATGGGCCGTGCAGCATACGAAGTCCGAGGACCGGCTGCGGGTGCTGATCCACGAGGTGCTGCACGACAGCAGCCACGACCTCGGGATCGATCCCGGCCTGGTCAAGGACGGTGTCGAGGCCCAGCTGCAGGCCCTGCTGGCGCAGCACATCCAGACGCTCGGCGAGGGCTACTCGCTGATCCGCCGCGAATACATGACCGCGATCGGTCCGGTCGACATCATGTGCCGCAACGCGGACGGTGCCACAGTCGCCGTGGAGATCAAGCGCCGCGGCGACATCGACGGCGTCGAGCAGCTCACCCGCTATCTCGAGCTGCTGAACCGCGACCCCCACCTGCAGCCGGTGGCCGGGGTCTTCGCCGCGCAGCAGATCAAGCCGCAGGCTCGCACGCTGGCGCAGGATCGCGGCATCCGCTGCGTGACCCTGGACTATGAGGCGCTCAAGGGCATGGACGACTCCACAGCACGGCTGTTCTGATGTCGGCGCCCTCGTCACCGCGTGTTGCCGTCGCCGCGCCGAATGCGCTGGCCGCGCAGGCCGGCGTGGATGTGGTGCACCTCGGCGGGACTGCCGTCGACGCGGCCGTTGCCGCATTGATGGTCACCTACGTCACCGAGCCGGGCATCGTGAGCGCACTGGGCAGTGCCTACGTCAACGTCTGGCCGGTCGGCGGCGACCCGGTCGTCTACGACGGCAACACCGAGATGCCCGGGCGCGGCCTACCCAAAGCGCGGTTCGGCGGCGGGCTGCGCGAGCTGCGGCTGGACTACGGCGGCGGCATCACGGTGTACGCCGGGGCGGGTTCGGCGGGCACCCCCGGCTCCCTGGCCGCGTTCGACCTGGCTCGCCGCGATCACGGCGCGGCACCGTGGAAGGACGTGCTGGACCCGGCGATCGACGCCGCCCGGCGCGGCTTCCGGATCGGCGCCGCGGCCGGCAGCTACCTGCAGCTGGTCGGGCGGACGCTGTACGCGTTCGACCCGGTGACCCGAGCCCAGCACTTCGACGGTGACGAGCCGGTCGGCCCGGGGACGCTGATGACCAGCCCCGACCTCGTCGACACCTTCGAGCGGATCGCCCGCGACGGGGTGGGCACCCTGTATGGCGGGGAGCTGGGGCAGGCCGTGGCCGACCACGTGCAGCGCGAGGGCGGCCTGATCACCCGCGCCGACCTTGCGGCATACACGGCCGTCGCTCGTCCAGCGACGCGCGCCACCCTCCGGGACTGGGACGTCGCGACGAACCCGCCCCCGTCGATCGGCGGGCCGGTACTCACCGCCATGCTGCGACTGCTGCGTGACCGCGGACTCTCCCCAGCCGACGTGATCGAGGTGCAGCGGCAGGTCCTCGCCTATCGCTCGACCCGACTGGACCGCGCTCACGACCTGAAGCAGGCCGGCCGCGAACTGCTCGAAACGCTGGAGACGGCGGGGCTGGAGTCGCTGCCGACCTCGACCGACACCGCACACGTGTCCGTCGTGGATGCGAACGGCATGGCATGCGCGATCACCACGTCCGCGGGCTACTCCTCGGGCGTGACGGTGCCCGGCACCGGGCTGATCCTCAACAACTGCCTCGGCGAGCCCGAGCTCAATCGGCTCGGCCTGCACGCGCTGCCACCGGGCACCCGGCTGGCGTCCAACATGGCGCCGACGACGGCACGGCACCAGGATGGATCGACGCTCGCCATCGGCAGTCCCGGCGCGGACCGCATCACCACCGCACTGATGCAGGTGATGAGCCGCTTCGCCCTCTCGACAACCGGCATACAGGAGGCGATCGACGCTCCCCGCCTGCACGTGCAAGCGGGCGGCGACGAGCTCGTCGTCGATCACGAGCCGGATCCGCGCATCACCGCGGCGATCGTGGCGACGGGCGGCCACGGAGTACAGCACGAGGCGCACGCCATGTATTTCGGCGGGGTGGGGGTGGCGTGGCGTGACGCGCACGGGGACCTGCAGGCGGGCGCCGACCCGCGCCGTGCCGCGGCAACCGCGATCGGCTAGGCCCAGCGCCTGCCCGTCCTCAGGCGGTGCCGACGGCCGGACGCAGGATCGAGGGTGCGGCAGGCACCGACCGGTCCACCGCGATGACACGGCCGAGCTTGGTGGCACGCAGGAGGCGCTCGAGGCGGGGTGACGTGTCCGCCAGCACCAGCCGCCGTCCGGCGCGCATGGCGCGTCGATGAGCCCCGACGATGACGCCCAGTCCGGTCGCGTCGCCGATCTCGGCGTCCGCCAGATGCAGGACCAGGTCGCCCGCACCATCGTCAATCATCCGACCGAGCACCGTGCGCACATCGGCGACACTGTGCACGTCCAGCGGGCCGGCAACCCGGACCTCACTTCCCGCGACAACCTCATCGATCGTCGTTGCAACAACTCGCTGATCCCCCGATCGAGCCATCGTCAAGCCTCCCCTTCATCGCACATACGTGGCGTTGGTTGTTCCATTGACGCATGGCATCCGGGAATGGTTGCGAACCTCGAGGTCACGATTCGATTACGTGGTATACACCACTGCGGCCGGGTGACAGACCGTGGGTGCGGCCCGGTCCTCGGGCGTCTGGCACGATGAGGTCATGGTGATTCTGAGCCGCATCTACACTCGCACCGGCGACGACGGCAGCACGTCCCTCGGCGACTTCAGTCGCACGCACAAGACCGACCCTCGCCTGGTGGCCTACGCCGACACGGACGAGACCAACAGCTGTATCGGGGTGGCACTGGCCTGCGGCGAGCTGCGCGAGGACGTCGCAGCCACCCTGATGCGCGTGCAGAACGAGCTCTTCGACGTCGGCGCGGACCTGTGCGCACCCCTCGTCGAGTCGCCGAAGTTCCCGCCGTTGCGGGTCAGCCAGGCGTGGATCGACGACCTGGAGAGGGACTGCGACAGGTACAACGACGAGGTGGAGACGCTGCGGTCCTTCATCCTGCCCGGCGGCAGCGCGGGTTCGGCACATCTGCACGTGGCGCGCACGGTCGCCCGGCGCTCGGAGCGCTCGTCGTGGGCAGCGCTCGAGGCCTACGGTGACCAGGTCGCTCCCGGCGATGGCAGCGAGCAGCCCGGCGGTGTCAATCCGTTGACCGCGAAGTATCTCAATCGGCTGTCGGACCTGCTGTTCCTCCTGGCCCGGGTCGCCAACCTGTCCCACGGCGGCGATGTGCTGTGGCAGCCGGGTGGCGGTCGGGTGGCGGCACCCGAGAAGCGAAAAAAGCCCTGACGGAGCCGGCGTCAGGCGACGTTGGCGTTCAGCCCGGGCGGGGCCGACTCCGACCATGACCGCAGCGCCGTGTAGTCCCCCTCCGCGAGCGCGATACGGAAGTCGTGGCCGGCGCTGTGGCAGATGACGCCCACGGGGTCCAGGATCGCGAGCGGCCGGATGCGCCCCTCCAGGGACGTGGGCACCTCGAGCACCAGCTCTCCACGGGTCCACTCCACTCGAGGGCGCAGACCGACCCCGACGATCGGAAACCACTGCACGCTGGCGACGGAAAAGCGCGCGATGCCGAGCTTCCACCCGTCACCGCGCGCCATGGCCATCAGCGTGACCGTCTGTCCTCGAGCTATTGCGCGCCGTCGCAGCACCATCAACACCAGGACGGCGATGACTACCAGAAGGCAGCCGCCAAGGACCTCCGCTGAGATGAGGAAGTCGGCGGCCACGCGCTGGACTCAGGCCCCGACAGTGCCGCTGATTACTTCAGCGACGATGGTGACCTTGTCGCTGTCGACCGAGATGAACCCGCCATCGATGGTGACGGTGCTGCGCTGACCGCTGACCGGGTCGACGATGAGGTCCCCTTCGTCCAGCACCGAGAGCAGCGGGGCGTGGCCGGGCAGTATGCCGAGCTCACCGGCAACCGTGCGACAACTGATTTCTTTCGCGTCGCCCTCCCAGACCTTCCGATCGGCAGCGACAAGCTGGACGTTGAGACTACTCACGGAAACGACTCCTCGAGAATGCGGTGCGACGGTCGTCCAATGATACCGGCGCGCGTGGTATGCCCAAATCCGAGTCCCACACTGCGGCGGTCCCCTTTCCGGCGACCAGCGACCCGCCATCCGTCATCAACCCGCATATCGACACCAGCGACACCCAAATGCGGGTGATCTCCACGTTCAGACCCGCATATCGACACCAGCGACACCCAAATGCAGCGGCGACGCTCTGGCGGGTTCAGCTCTTCCCGTCGAGCACGAACACCGCGGCCATCGGGGTCTGTTCGGCGCCCTGCCCGAGCGGGTTGTCGGCAAACATCTCCTCGAACCTCGTCCACGGCGTAGGCACGTCGGCTCCCAGCACGTTGCGGCCGATGTCGTTGGCGTCCATGACGATCGTCCCGCCGAAGGTGTCGCGGTACTCCTCCGGCAGTCGCGCCCGGATGGCCGCGGACAGCCGTGCCGCGACCTGGTCCGGATCCTTGGGCGCCAGCTTGGCCGACACGTTCGAGGGGTAGGCGGAGTACTCGGTCGGGCCGTCGATGGCCCGGATGTCGCCACCGACCAGGTCGTAGAAGAGACCACGACGGCCGATGAGCTTGCCCACGGCGCCGCCGGCACTGGCATACAGCACCCGCGGCAGGCCCGCCTCCTGGATCGCCAGCTGCATCGTGAACGGTGACCCGAGGCCGATGCCGGCGGGGGTGCGGGTCACGTACTTCGACAGGACGCGGGCGGGCCGGCCGACGTTGATGTCCCAGATGAAGTAGGAGCGGCCCTGGGTGATCGCGATGATCTTCTCGGAGATGAAGAAGTACCACGGCTTCCCCGCAGTGCCGCGAGAGTGGTCCGGGTCGGACATGAGCGTCTCGATGAAACCGTCGATCTGCGGCAGCACGCGGGCATCCAGGTCGTCGTCCCGGCTGACGAGCTCGGTGCGCAGCGGGTAGCGGCGCACGGTCTCCCCCAGCGACGTGCCCAGGTCCAGCTGCTTGTCGGCGTTCGGCTCGAGATCGGACTTGACGTGCGGCTCGGCGTCCTGCGGCTCGTCGTCCTGCTCGTCGAAGAACTCCTGCAGCCACAGCTCGACGTTCAGCAGCCTCCAGAAGGTCATCGAGTCGACGTCGTTGGTGCCCTTGATCCACCCCTCGAACGCGTGCAGCACCTCGTTCTGGTTGAAGTAGGGCCGGTTCGCGAAGGTCTCGGAGAGGAAGATGTTGTAGAAGTGGTTCTTCAGCCGCATGAACCACTCGCCCTGCGGAGTGGTGAAACCGATCTTGTTGCGCCGCCGGTTGATCATCTCGGGCAGCAGGCCCCGGGTCGCGTCGCGCAGCACCCGCTTGTTCCAGCCGTCCTTGATGATCGCCTCGTCCGACAGGCTGAAGACGAACTTCACGACCTCCTTGTCGAGGAACGGCACGCGTCCCTCGAGGCTGAAACGCATGGTGTTCTTGTCCTCGTAGCGCAACAGCGAGGGCAGTGAGTTGTGAAACAGGTCCTCGATGAGGCGCTTCTTGAGGTTGCTGCCCTCGGTGTGGAACTCCTCATCGGCATGCGTGCGGGCGAAGGCCGTTCCCAGCAGCTGCGTCGCAGGTATCCCCTTGCGGCCCTTGAGCTTTGCCTGCAGCCTGAACCGGCCGAGGCGGTAGATCACGTCGAGGCTTCGTGACAACTCAGCCAGCGCGGCCTTGTTTCCCTGGGCCCGCAGCTGACGAAGGTAGACGAAGTAGTAGGGGATGTAGCCGGCCATCATCTCGTCGGCGCCCTGGCCGTCGAGCAGCACGGTGACGTGCTGGGTGGCCTCGCGCATGACCTGGAACTGGGCGTAGGGGCCGGAGGAGATCAGCGGCTCCTCCTGGGTGCGGATGAAGTCCCGCAGGTCGACCTTGAACTCGTCGGCGGTCGGCTTGATCTTGTGCGAATTCACCTGTCCCTGGCAGATGTCGAGGACCGCGTCGACGTATTTCTCCTCGTCGTTCAGGGACCCCGGGAAGACCGCGGAGAAGGTGTTCTGGCGGGCGCCGACCGCGGCTGCGCCCTCGTCGTGGTCGTTCAGCAGCTTGTTGATGATGACGGCGACGGCGCTGCTGTCCAGGCCGCCGGACAGCGACGTGCCCACCGGCACGTCGGACTGCAGTCGCAGTCGGATGGACTCGCTGAGACGCTGCTTGTACTCGGCCGCCGCGGCATCGTCATACACGCGCTGCTGGGTGGCCAGCTCGGCCAGCTCCTCGCGCAGGCGAGTGTATGGATGGCGGTCGACACCGTGCGCACCGATCGTCATGACCTCGCCGGGCTCGAGCCGCTCGATGCCCGCGAAGAACGTCTCGCGCCCGTCCTCGTGGATGCGGAAACGCAGATACCGGTAGATGGACCGGTCATTGGGCTTCTTCTCGTAGAGCCCGCTCGCCAGGATCGACTTGATCTCCGAGGCGAACAGCCAGGTGTCCCCCACCTGGGCGACGTAGACGGGCTTGATGCCGAAGTGGTCTCGCGACAGGGTCAGCCGCTGCTCCTGGGCGTCCCAGATCGCCAGGCCCCACATCCCGTTGAACCGGTCGAAGGCCTCCTGCCCCCACTGCGCGAACGCCTGCAGGACGACCTCGGTGTCGCAGTCCGTGGCAAAGGTACGCCCGGCCGCCTCCAGCTCGGCCCGCAGCTCGAGGTAGTTGTAGACCTCACCGTTGTAGGACAGCGTGTAGCGACCGTCGTCGGTGGTCAGGGGCTGCTGACCGTGTGCGAGGTCGATGATCGACAGGCGACGGTGGGCCAGCCCGACCTGACCCTCGAGGAACGTGCCCTCGCCATCGGGTCCGCGATGCTGCTGACAGTCGTTCATCCGGTGCAGGGTCGCCTCGTCGGCAGCCGGCCCGAAGTAGCCCACGATTCCACACATGCGCCCAACCTTATTAGGCACCGGCTGACATCCCGCGCAGCGGCCCGCCGTGACAACCTGGGGTGCGTGCTGCTCGGACTGCTTGGCGCGCTGGTCGCCGCTCTGGCGTACGGCTCGGCCACCATCATGGAGGCCATCGGCGTCCGCCGCCTGGCGGACGTCCCCCGTGACCGCCCATGGCAGGACCGACTGCGGGCCGGCCAGTTGTTCGGGCTCGGCATCCTGCTGGACGCGCTCGGCTTCCTGGCCTCCGCCGCCGCCCTCCACGACCTGCCGCTCTTTCTGGTGGAGTCCGCTGTCGCCTCGGCGGTCGCGGTGACCGCGGTGCTTGCGGTTTTCGTGCTCGGCGCTCGCCTGCGTCGAGCCGAGATCGCCGCCCTGCTGGTCGTAGGCGTGGGCCTGGTGCTGCTCGCCCTCACCGCACAGGGCGGTCCGGCACGGCATACCGGATCGCTTGCGAGCTGGATGGTGCTGGCCACCGTCGTGCCGGTCGGAGCCTTGGCGGGCGGGGCGCTGCTCGATCGACATCGTGGCCGGTCCTCGGTGCTGTTGGCACTCGCCAGCGGCGCTGGATTCGCGATGGTCGGGGTCGCGGCTCGAATGTTCGAGTTCCGGCACCCCTGGTGGCACTCTCTCGCCGACCCCCTGGTCTGGACGATGGTCCTGCAGGGCGTGCTGTCCATCAGCGCGTACGGCTTCGCGCTGGAGCGCGGCCGCACAACGACGGTTGCCGCAATCACCTTCGGCGTGGAGACGGTGCTGCCCGCGCTGATCGGCCTGTCCCTGCTCGGGGACGCCGTCCGGCCGGGCCTGTCGGTGGTGGCCGGCCTGGGATTCGTGGCCACGCTCGCCGGCTGCATCGCGCTGGCGTCACACACCAGCCCGGACGCGGCCACCGAGCCGTAGATCGCGTGGGGTGGGTCACATCCCGGGACATGACCCACGGCAAACCCATGGCGGTCCTAACATCGGGTTATTCGACTCATCGCCGAGAACCACCCCGGAGACGCCCATGCCCAGCCACCTCGAGTCCCTGCCAGTGCTCGACCTGTCCCAGCTCGATCAGGGAGACCAGGGCGCCGACGACTTTCTTCGCGGACTGCGCCGGGCGACCCACGAGATCGGGTTCTTCTACCTGGTGGGCCACGGTGTGCCGCAGAGCGTCATGGATGACGTCATCGGCGCCGCCCACGAGCTGTTCGCGCTCCCCGAGGCGGACAAGGGCGCCATCGCCATGACGCGGTCTGCGCACTTCCGGGGCTTCACCCGGGTCGGTGGCGAGCGCACCCAGGGCACGGTCGACTGGCGCGAGCAGATCGACATCGGCCCGGAGCGAGCCGCGCTGCCGATCCGACCGGGATCGCCGGGCTGGGAACGGCTGCAGGGCCCCAACCAGTGGCCGGCCGCGCTGCCCGGTCTGCGCGCCGTGGTCGAGCGTTGGGAGACCAGCCTGGCGCAGGTGGCTCGCCGCCTGCTGCACGCCTGGGCGCGTTCGCTCGGGCAGTCGGAGACCGTTTTCGACTCCGCCTTCGGTGACGTGCCGGCAACGTTGATGAAGATCGTCCGCTACCCGGGCCGGGCGCAGCAGAGTGCACCCCAGGGAGTCGGGGCGCACAAGGACAGCGGCGTGCTGACCCTCCTCTACGTCGAACCCGGCAAGGGCGGTCTGCAGGTCGAGCATGACGGCGAGTGGATCGACGCTCCGGCGATGCCGGGAGCGTTCGTGGTCAACATCGGTGAACTGCTGGAATACGCCACGGGCGGTTATCTGCGCGCGACCGTCCACCGGGTGGTGTCGCCACCGGAAGGCAGCGAGCGCATCTCCGCCCCCTACTTCTTCAACCCCGCCCTCGACTCGCAGATGCCGATCCTCACCCTCCCGAATGAGCTTGCGGCACAGGCCGTGGGCGTGACCCAGGATCCACGCAATCCGATCTTCGCCACCTACGGAGCGAACGCCCTCAAGTCGCGGCTGCGCGCCCATCCGGACGTCGCGGCCATCCACCACGCCGACCTGGTGGATCGCCCCGCCTGATCCTCGCGGCAACCCGCGTCCGCCCAGTAATGCACTTTGGCCCGAGGGGCGCAGCTGTAGCTGCGCCCCTCGGGCCAAAGTGGACAATCGGGTGGGCTTACAGGCTCTTTTGAATGTCCGCCCACTGGCGCTCGACGTCGTCGAGGCCACCGCACATGAAGAACGCCTGCTCGGCGACGTGGTCGTACTCACCGTCGGCGATCTTGGTGAACGCCTCGATCGTCTCCGACAGCGGCACGGTCGAGCCCTCGAGGCCGGTGAACTGCTTGGCCACGTAGGTGTTCTGCGACAGGAACCGCTGGATGCGGCGGGCCCGGTTGACCAGGACCTTGTCCTCTTCGGAGAGCTCGTCGATGCCGAGGATCGCGATGATGTCCTGCAACTCCTTGTTGCGCTGCAGGATCTGCTTGATGCGCACCGCGGTGTCGTAGTGATCCTTGGCGATGTACCGCGGGTCGAGGATGCGCGACGTCGAGGTCAGCGGGTCCACGGCCGGGTAGATGCCGAGTGAGGAGATCTCACGGGACAGCTCGGTCGTGGCATCCAGGTGCGCGAACGTCGTGGCCGGAGCCGGGTCTGTGTAGTCATCGGCCGGCACGTAGATCGCCTGCATCGAGGTGATCGAGTGGCCACGGGTGGAGGTGATGCGCTCCTGCAGCACCCCCATCTCGTCGGCCAGGGTCGGCTGGTAACCCACCGCGGACGGCATCCGACCAAGCAGGGTCGACACCTCAGAACCCGCCTGGGTGAAGCGGAAGATGTTGTCGATGAACAGCAGCACGTCCTGGTTCTGCACGTCGCGGAAGTACTCCGCCATGGTCAGCGCGGACAGCGCGACCCGCAGCCGGGTGCCCGGCGGCTCATCCATCTGGCCGAAGACCAGCGCGGTCTGGCCGAGCACACCGGCCTCGTCCATCTCGACCATCAGGTCGTTGCCCTCACGGGTGCGCTCGCCGACTCCGGCGAACACCGACACACCACCGTGGTCGCGGGCGACGCGGGCGATCATTTCCTGGATGAGCACCGTCTTGCCGACACCGGCACCACCGAACAGGCCGATCTTGCCACCCTGCACATAAGGCGTCAGCAGGTCGATGACCTTGATACCGGTCTCGAACATCTGCGTCTTGGACTCGAGCTGGTCGAAGTCGGGCGCCTTGCGGTGGATGCCCCACCGCTCCTTGACGTCGAGGGTCTCGCCCTCGGCCAGGTTCAGGCAGTCGCCGGTGGTGTTGAAGACGTGACCCAGCGTCACGTCGCCGACGGGCACGCTGATCGGACCACCGGTGTCGGTGACCCGCTGGCCACGCACGACACCGTCGGTCGGCTGCAGGGACACTGCGCGCACCATGTTGTCGCCGACATACTGGGCGACCTCCAGGTTGACCTTGGTCTTGCCCTCACCCTCGACGTTCGAGCCGCTCAGGTCGACCTCGAGGGTCAACAGGTTGTACATCTCAGGCATCGTGTCGACGGAGAACTCCACGTCGACGACGGGGCCGGTGACACGCGCGATACGACCGGTTCCCCCGGGGGTTCCGGTGGCCTCCGTCGGATTCGCCTCTGGGGCAATTGTGCTCATGGACTCTTCCTTCTGCTTAGGCGCTCAGCTGGCGTCCGCGAGTGCGCTGGCGCCACCAACGATCTCGCTGATCTCTTGGGTGATGTCGGCCTGACGAGCCTGGTTGGCCAGTCGGGTGTAGGTCTTGATGAGCTCTTCGGCGTTGTCGGTCGCCGACTTCATCGCCCGCTGGCGGGCTGCGAGCTCGGATGCCGCCGACTGCAGCAGCGCGTTGAAGATGCGCGAGGTGATGTACTTCGGCAGCAGTGCATCAAGCACCTCCTCCGGGCTCGGCTCGAACTCATACAGCGGCATCGGGCCGTCGGGGCGTCCGTCGTGGTCGAGGTCGGCGCCCTCCAGGTCGCCCTCGACGACCTCGAGTGGCAGCAGCCGAAGCACCTTCGGGTCCTGCGTGACCATGTTGACGAACTTGGTGTAGACGACGTGGACCTCGTCGGCGCCACCCTCGTCGAAGCCGAGGTTGAACGCATCGGTCAGCGCCTGGCCGATCTCCCGCGCAATCTCGAACTTCGGGTTGTCGGTGAAGCCGGTCCACTCCTGCGCATACTCCCGGCGGCGGAACTTGTAGTAGCTGACCGCCTTGCGACCGACGAGGAAGGGCATGACGTCCTTGCCCTCACCCTTCAGCCGTTCGATGAGCTCGGCGCTCTCCTTGATCGCGCTGACCGAGTAGGCCCCGGCCAGTCCGCGGTCGCTGGTGATGATCAGCACCGCGGCCCGTCGACGCTCCGCGCGTTCGGTCGTCAGTGGGTGGTCGACGTTCGAGTTCGACGCCACTGCCGACACCGCACGGGTGAGAGCCGACGCGTATGGCGTGGACTCCACGACATACTGCCGCGCCTTCACCACACGAGAGGCCGCAATCAGCTCCATCGCGCGGGTGATCTTCTTGGTCGACTGCACCGACCGGATGCGCTGACGGTAGACCCGCATCTGCGCTCCCATAGGGCGCCCCTTTCCTAAAGCTTGCTACGAGACAGGACGTCAGGCCTTGTGCTGCTTGACGATCTTCGCCTGATCGATCTGATCCTGCGCGATCTCGTCGTGCTTCTCGCTGCCCTCGCCGCCGCGCTCCTCGCTCGGCTGGAACTGCTCCTTGAACTCCTCGATCGCAGTCTCGAGCTGGGACACCGTCTCGTCCGAGATCTTGCCGGTGTCCCGGAAGGTGGCGAGGATCTCGTTGTGGTCGCGCTTGACGAAGTCGATGAACTCGGCCTCGAAGCGGCGCACGTCCTCCACCGCGACGTCGTCGACGTGGCCGGTCGTGCCGGCCCAGACGACGACGGTCTCCTCCTCCACGGGAAGCGGGGAGGCCTGCGGCTGCTTGAGCAGCTCGACCAGGCGGGCACCACGAGCCAGCTGCTGGCGGGAGGCGGCGTCGAGGTCCGAGGCGAACATCGCGAAGGCCTCCATGGCACGGAACTGCGCCAGGTCGACCTTCAGGCGGCCCGAGACCGTCTTCATGGCCTTGACCTGTGCGTCACCACCGACACGGGAGACGGACACACCCACGTCGATCGCAGGGCGGACGTTGGAGTTGAACAGGTCGGCCTGCAGGTAGATCTGGCCGTCGGTGATGGAGATGACGTTGGTCGGGATGTAGGCCGACACGTCGCCGGCCTTGGTCTCGATGATCGGCAGTCCGGTCATCGAACCCGAGCCGAGGTCGTCGGACAGCTTGGCGCAACGCTCGAGCAGCCGGCTGTGCAGGTAGAACACGTCACCGGGGTATGCCTCACGGCCCGGCGGACGACGCAGCAGCAGGGACACGGCGCGGTAGGCCTCGGCCTGCTTGGACAGGTCGTCGAAGACGATCAGGACGTGCTTGCCGGCATACATCCAGTGCTGGCCGATGGCCGAACCGGTGTAGGGGGCCAGGTACTTGAAGCCGGCCGGGTCACCGGCGGGGGCGTTGACGATGGTGGTGTACTCCATCGCGCCGGCCTCCTCGAGCGTGCCGCGGACCTCGGCGACGGTCGAGTTCTTCTGACCGATGGCGACATAGATGCAGCGGACCTGCTTGTTCTCGTCGCCGGACTCCCAGTTCTGCTTCTGGTTGATGATCGTGTCGATCGCGACCGTGGTCTTGCCGGTCTTGCGGTCGCCGATGATCAACTGGCGCTGGCCGCGACCGATCGGCACCATCGCGTCAATGGCCTTGATGCCGGTCTGCATCGGCTCGTGCACCGACTTGCGCTGCACGACCGAGGGTGCCTGGAGCTCGAGGGCACGGCGTCCCTCCGCCTTGATCTCGCCCTTGCCGTCGATCGGCTGGCCGAGCGGGTCGACGACCCGGCCGAGGTACTCGTCACCGACGGGGACCGACAGGACCTCGCCGGTGCGCTTGACCTCCTGGCCCTCCTCGATGCCGGAGAAGTCACCCAGAATGACGACACCAATCTGCTGCACGTCCAGGTTCAGGGCGATGCCGAGCGTGCCGTCCTCGAACTGCAGCAGCTCGTTGGTCATAGCCGAGGGCAGGCCCTCGACGTGGGCGATCCCGTCGCTGGCATCGGCCACCCGGCCGATCTCCTCGCGTGCGGCAGCACCGGGCTCATAGGACTGGACGTATCCATCCAGCGCGTCCCGGATCTCCTCGGGACGGATCGAGAGCTCCGTCATCATCTTCTCCTTCTGCTCGGCACTCTGGCCGGTCATGCTGTGGTCGGTGGTCCGGGCGCCGGAGCGCCGGTATGTCTGCGTTGGTGCTCAGCCGGCCATCTGCCGACGAGCCTCTTCCAGGCGTCGTTGGATGGTTCCGTCGATGACCTCGTCACCCACCTGCACCCGGACACCGCCCAAGATGGATCGGTCCACGACAACGTTGGTCTGCACCGGCTGCCCATAGAGAGTCTGCAGTGCGCGGGCCAACCGGTCGTGGTGCTCGGGCGTCAACGGGACGGCGACCGTGACGCTCGCGGTGAGCTGGTCATGCATGGCTGCGGAGATGCGGATGTAGGACTCGATCGCCTGAGCGAACCGTTTCCCACGGGGGTGCGCTGCTGCATTCGCCGCCAGTGCCTCGGTCTCCGGTTCGACCTTGCCGTCCAGCAGCCGTCGGACGAGCGTGGCCTTGTCGGCACCGGCGCGCTGCCGGTTGGTCACCGCGTCCCGAAGCTCGGCATTGCCGGCGACCAACCGCTCAAAGCTGAACAGCTCGTGCTCGACCTGGTCGAGCCGGCCGCGGCGGTCGGCTGCGCTGAATGTCGCCTCGACCCCCAACAACTCGGCGGCATCCGGGATGTCCTTCTCGGACGACCACCGGTGCCCGACGACACGGCGCAGCAGCTGCACGACTCCGTCGCCGACCTTGCCGACGAGCAGTCGCTCGACAAGTGCCTGCTTCGCCTCGCTCTCGGCTGCCGGTGCGGCCAGGGCGCGACGCAGCGATGCGCTGGAGTCCAGGACCTGCGTCACCTCGAGCAGCTCGCGTCCGACACCGGCCGCGTCGACACCGTCGCCGGACAGCAACGCGCGAAGGTCGTCTCGGCTCTGTGCGAGCGCAGCACGCGAGGCGCCCTGCATCACGCGCCGGCCTCTGGTCCCGACCCGACCTTCTCGGCCTTGACGGAACCCGATTCGAGCTCGCCGAGGAACCGCTCGACGATACCGCGCTGACGCGCCTCGTCCTCGAGTGACTCACCGACGATCTTGCTCGCGAGATCGGTTGACAGCTTGCCCACGTGACCACGCAGCTGGACCTCCGCCTGCTGCCGGTCGGCCTCGGTCTGCTTGTGCGCAGCCTCGACGATGCGGGTGCCCTCGGCCTTGGCGTGCTCCCGGCTCTCGGCAACAATCTTCTCGCCGTCGGCCGTCGCCCGCTGCCGGATCTCGCCGGCCTCGTGCCGGGCATCCTTGAGAGCGGCGCGGTACTTGCCCTCGGTCTCCTTCGCGGCAGCCTGGGACTCCTCGAGCTCCTCGAAGCGCTCCCGAATGTTCTCCTGCCGCTCCACGAGTGCCCGGTTGATCGGTGGCACCACCCACTTGGCGAGCGCGCCGAGGATCAGCAGGAACGCGATCAGCTCGGCAATGAATGTCCCATTCGGCATCAGCGGGTTGTCGGCCGCCGGGACCAATGCGTGAATCAACATGTCTCCCTCTCCTTCAGAGAAGGAATTACTTGCCCAGGACGAAGACGAAGATCACTGCGAAAGCAAGGTTGATGAAGTACATCGCCTCCGCGAGACCAACCGTCAGGAAGAAGACCGTCATCAGGCGGCTCTGGGCCTCCGGCTGACGGGCGATACCCGAAATGGTCGCGCTACCGGCGAGACCGTCACCGATGGAGGCACCGATGGCACCGCCACCGAGTGCGAGTCCACCACCGACAAAGGCGCCGGCGGTCTTGACGGCCGATTCCATGCTTGTTGCTGCCATGTCATTCTCCTTGGTTACGGGTGCCTGAGCGCGGGCTCCGGCACCTTATTCATTACTGCGTCGTACAGCTCTGGTGATTCTGACCGGGGTGGTCAGTGCGCGCCCTGAAGCTCGGGGACGGACTCGCCGATCTTCTCCTCGGCGGCGTCAGCCTTGGCCTTGGCCGCGCCCTCCTGCTCATGCTCCTCGTCGTGCGACCCGGCCATCCCGAAGTAGAGGATGGTCAGCAGCGCGAAGATGAACGCCTGGATGAGACCGATGAACATGTCGAAAAGCTTCCAGACGATCTCCGGTCCCCACAGGATGTAGCTGGGGAAAAGGGCGATCAGCGAGAGCATGATGCCACCGGCGAAGATGTTGCCGAAGAGTCGAAGAGCCAGCGAGAACGGCTTGGCGATCTCCTCGATGAGGTTGAACAACGCGAGGGCGGGATACGGCTGGAAGTAGTGCTTGATGTATCCGCCGAGTCGTCGTTGCCGGATGCTGTAGACGTGCACACAGACGATCACGAACAGCGCCATGGCATAGGTCAGGTTCACATCGGCCGACGGTGAGGGCACCTTGTCCATCGTCGGGACCATCTCGATCCAGTTGGCCACCAGGATGAAGGTGAACAGCGCGATGGCCAGGGGCACGACGAACGGGTTGATCGTGCCCAGCGAGTCCTCGACCTGCTTGGTGACCGTATCGACGATCGACTCCCACATGATCTGCAGCTTGCTCGGGACACCCGAGGTGATCTTGGACCGCATCCACAAACCGAGACCGACCACGATCAGGCCGGCGATCACCGTCGACCAGATGGTGTCCAGATTGAAGGTCATGCCCAGGAACTGCCGCTGAATGTGTTGACCGACATTGATGTCAATGGTCGAAGCGAGCGCGGGACTCATACTTTCTTCAGCTCCTTCAGCAGCGGGAGGCTCGTGGCGACCAGCGTAATGAGGTGGAAGACGGCCAGACCGACGAGGGTCGCGGCGCCACCCGAGGACCAGAAGATCACGGTGACGGCGATCGCGACAACGCTCACGCCCATCAGCCGGATCAGGGACGACATGCCGTACTGCTTGCGGGACAGTTCCTCGCCGCTCTCGACGGCGCGCAGCAGGGTGACCTCCGTGGCCACCTGGTTGATCATGCCGAGCAGGATGCCCACGACCAGGAACACGCCGACCTGCCAGTGGCCGAAGACTGCGGTCAGCCAGACGGCCGCGGCGCACAGGACAAGGCCCAGGATGAGCATCCGCCGCTGATTGGCCAGGGCCCGGGACAACGGTGATCCACTCATCGCCTCACCTTCCTCTCGACAAGTTCTTGCGTGCACGAGTCGCCAGCTCTTGATGACCTTGCGCACCCGCCATCACGATGCCCAGCGAGCCAGGGCCATGCCCATGGCGGGAAAGAGCATCGTGAAAGTAGGTGAAGTTTCTGCGTGGGAGTCTGCCACGAGGCCGACGGCCAGCCCGATGGCGAGACTGGTGACGAGGACGCCGCCGAGGCCGATGAGATCCCATGCTCCAGGACCGAGATCCCGGTCGTCATCGTACACCACGAGCGATTGCTCCTCTTCACCACGGAATGACCCACGGTACGCCTCAAAACGGCGTTGCCGGGGGTTTCGACGGCGGGCGCTGGACAGGCACGTGCGTCGTCGGACGGGCACTGCTGGTGCACCGTAGGGGAGTCCATGGCGGGCTTCCTTCTCTGCCGGATCGTGGGCGTCACAATTCCCCACAAAGTTCTCGCTCGTCCCTCGCTCAATACTTTGCGGGGGCCTCGGGGAGGACTTCATAGGACAAACTTGTCGGGCGTCTCGCGAAGGGGCATTCTCATCGCTGGATGAGGATCCTTCCTGCTTGTGAAAGTTATCACAAGCGTCGGGTCGAGCTCCACCGGGGTAGCCCCCAGGTGAGGAGGAACGACACCGCGAGCATGACCACCAGGATGGTCGAGGCGATCGGCGCGGACACGTAGGAGAAGGACAGCACGCCCATGGCGACCGACGCAGACCACAGATAGAGCAGCAGCACCGCCCGGCGATGCGGGTGCCCCATCTGCAGCATTCGGTGGTGCAGATGCTTGGCATCCGGGCGCCAGAACTTGGGACCACGACGGATGATCGCCAGGATCACGTCGAGCACCGGCAGCGCCAGGATCAACAGTGGCAGCACGATCGGCAACCAGAAGGCGAACGTCGCACGATGCGTGGAGGATGCCTGCGAGGGGTCGAAGTTGCCGGTCATCGAGATGGTGGATGCGGCGACGAGCAGTCCGAGCAGGAGGGCTCCGGCATCTCCCATGAACAGCTTGGCCGGATGGAAGTTGTGCGGCAGGAAACCCAGGCAGCAGCCGATCGTCGCCGCCGAGATGAACGCAGCTCCTGAGAAGACCCGCCCGGGCCCACCGCCGAGTTGGGCGTAGGTGTAGGCCCACAGGAAGAAGGCGGTCGCCGCGATGGCGACGAAGCCGGCAGCCAGCCCGTCGAGCCCGTCCGCAAAGTTCACCGCATTCGTCATCGCGAGCACGATGAAGATGGTGAGTCCCACCAGGACCGGCTCGGGCAGCACCGTGTAGGTGTTGGCGATCGGCAACGAGACCAGCAGCACTCCCCCGTAGGCCATCACCCCCGCGGCGAGGATCTGCCCGGCGAGCTTGGTGATCGGGTCGAGGCCCCGAAAGTCGTCCACGGCCCCGAGCGCGGTGATCAGTGCTGCCCCGATCAACACGCTGATCAGCTGGTGCTGGCCACCACCGTCGAACAACCCCGACAGGTAGGGCAGTCTGCTCGCGACCAGCTCGGCGGCGCCGAACCCCAGCAGCATCGCGACTCCGCCGAGACGAGGGATCGGGACGGAGTGCACGTCACGACCACGGACTGCGGTGACGGCGCCGAATCTGATGGCCGCCCACCTGATCGCGGGGGTCGTCACGAACGTGACGACCCCCGCGATGATGCAGATGAGCAGATACTCACGCACGGGTGTAAGTCTGGATCAGCGTGCGTATGCCGGGAAACGCCCGACCAGGTCGGTCACCTGCGCGCGTACCTCCTTGGCGACCGGGTGGTCCGGGTCGCCGTCGGACTGGGTGACCGCGCGGTGGATCAGCTCGCCGATCTGCTTCATCTCGGCGGTGCCCATCCCCTGCGTGGTCACGCAGGGCGAGCCGACGCGGATTCCGGAGGCGATGTTCGGCTTTTGCGGGTCGAACGGGATGGCGTTCTTGTTGAGCACGATCCCGGCCGCGTCGGCGCGCTTCTCGGCGTCCGCACCGGTGACCTCGACGCCCTGCAGATCGTGCAGCGACAGGTGGGTGTCCGTGCCTCCGGTGATCGGCCGGATGCCCTTCTCGCCCAGTGACTCCGCCAGTGCCTGCGCATTGGCGATGACCTGCTTGGCGTACGCGGCATACTCCGGGGTCGCGCACTCCTTGAAGTTGACCGCCTTGGCCGCGATGGTGTTCATCTGCGGACCGCCCTGCATCATCGGGAAGACGGCCTTGTCCAGGGCCTTGCCGTGCTGCTCCCTGCAGACCAGCGCACCGGACCGTGGCCCGCGCAGCACCTTGTGGGTGGTGAAGGTGACGACGTCGGCATACGGCACCGGCGACGGGATCGCCTTGCCGGCGACAAGACCGATGAAGTGAGCCGCGTCGACCCAGAAGATCGCGCCGACCTCGTCGGCAATGGCGCGGATCCGCTCGAAGTCGATCAGCCGTGGGATGGCACTGCCGCCCGCGCAGATCACCTTCGGCCGATGCTCCTTGGCGAGCGCCTCGACCTGGTCGTAGTCGATGTTCTCGGTCTGCTTGTCGACTCCGTAGCCGATCGCGTTGAACCACTTGCCGGAGAACGACACCTTGGCGCCGTGCGTCAGGTGACCACCCATCGGCAAGGACATCGCCAGCAGCGTGTCGCCGGGCTTCATGAACGCGCCGTAAACCGCCTGGTTGGCGCTCGCGCCGGAATGCGGCTGCACGTTCGCGTGCTCCGCGCCGAACAGGTCCGTGCACCGCTGGATGGCGATGTTCTCTGCCTTGTCCACCTCGGCGCATCCGCCGTAGTAGCGGCGTCCCGGGTAACCCTCGGCGTACTTGTTGGACAGGGTCGAACCGAGTGCCGTCAGCACCGTCGGGCTCGACATGTTCTCGCTCGCGATGAGCTGTAGACCGCTGCGCAGGCGGTCCAACTCGGACAGCAGCACATCGGAGATGTCGGGATCGAACGCCTGCAGGGCGTCGAAGTCGGAACCGTAGAAGGGTGTCGTCATGGTCTTTACCTTAGGGCTGATCGGAGTCGGTGGTCTCGGGGTGCTTGTCGACGTCTGCGTCGCCCGCGTCGTCCATGTGCTTGTCCAGGTCGACGGGCGCGAACTCGTCGTTGATCTCGTAACCAATGACCAGCTCGACGCCGGCCAGCACTTCGCGCAGGCGTTCGTTACTGACGGCGCCCGGCCGCATCACCACCGGATCCGCCTTCGTGCAGTCCAGGATCGTCGAGGGCACCTGATCGCCTCGAGGGCCGCCGTCGAGATAGACGTCCACGGACGGACCGAGCGCGAACCCGGCTTCGGTGACGGTGGTGGCGGCCGGCTTGCCGGTCTGGTTCGCCGAGCTGACGGCCAGTGGCCCGGTCTGCGCGAGTAGCGCCAAGGAGACCTCGTCGTCGGGCATCCGCAGGCCCACGGTGCCGTTGGTGTCGCCGAGGTCCCACATCAGCGAGGGCTGCGACCGGAAGATGAGCGTGAGGCCCCCGGGCCACAGATCCTCCATCAGCCGGCGCGCGTAGGACGGCACGGACATGGCCAGGCCGTCGACGGTGCGCACATCCGGGATCAGGACCGGCGGCGGCATGTCGCGGCCGCGGCCCTTGGCCGCCAGGAGGTTGGTCACGCCGGTGACGCTGAACGCGTCCGCGCCGATGCCGTAGACGGTGTCGGTCGGCAGGACGATGCATTCGTCGTCGGCAATCGCCGCCTTCGCGGCATCGATACCTGCCGCGCGTCCTTCCGAGGTCGTGCAGTCGAAGACCGGGCTCACCCGTTACTCCTTGAGCTGATCGGCAAATGGATGCGCCAAGTCTCCCGCATGGGGCTGTGGGCACGGAACGGACCCGGCCCCGCTTCCCGTCGAGTGGAGTACAAACACCCCCAGTGGAGTACCTATACCTACTCCACCCGAGCGTTATCTACTCCACTCGACGGGTCAGACGCAGGTCGTCGATGTCATGCTGCGGGCATGGAGCTGACCGAGGAGACGTATGACGGTCCGGGGCTGCGCGCCGCCATCGCCGACGCCGTGGACCCGCCCACCCTGACCCGTTGCTCGCTCGTCGCCGCCGACCTGCGGGACGCAGACCTGACCGAAGTCAGGTTCGTGGACTGCGCGATGGATGGCGCCCTGCTGGACGGGGCGATGCTCGGGCAGGCGGTCTTCGACGGCTGCCGGCTGATGGGCGCCTCCTTCAAGAAGACCCGCGGCTTCGGCTTCTCGCTGCGACGCTGCAACCTCTTTGCTGCGGACCTGACCGCTGCGCCGCTGTCGCACGAAGACCTGACCGGCTGCCGCTTCACGGAGGCGAACCTGCGGTCGGCAGACCTGCGAGATGCCGTCCTGGACGGCTGCGACCTGCTGCACGCGGACCTCTACCAGGCCAAGCTCACCGGGGCCGACCTTCGCGGCGCCGCTCTGGGCCCGTGCGACCTCGACCGCTTGAAGGCGATGAAGGGTGCGATCATCACCACCAACCAGGCCGCCCAGATCCTGGTCGACCTGGCCGGTGTCACCATCACACCGAGCTGACCGACGTCAGCCTGCCTCGATGACCAGCTGCGCGATCTCGTCGACTGCCTCATCCGCCTCCCGCAACATCCCCGCCTGCAGCGGAAACGCATGCCAGAGCCCGTCACCGATACGCAGGGTCGCGACTCCGCCGGCATCCCGGATCGCCCGCACCACGCGGTGACTGTCGGACGCGAGGATCTCCTCCGTGCCGCAGATGACCAGCGTGGGTGGCAGACCGTGAAGTGCGGCATTCAGCGGGGACAGGGCGGGGTCGGTCTTGTCCCGCCCGGCTGCGTAGGCATCCGCGCAGGCGTCGTGCCAGGCGACCGTGAGCAGCGGCTCGCGGCGGGCCAGCTCGGCATTCGCGCTGCGATCTGCGGCAAGGTCGAGCCATGGCGAGATGAGTGCGAGCGCGGCCGGCATCGAGCCACCGGAGTCGCGCAGCTCGAGCACGAGGGACAGGGCCAGGTTCCCACCCGCGGACTCTCCACTGAGCACCGTGCGGTCGGTGCCCACCTCGTCCCAGAACGCTCGAAGCGCCTGGGCCGCGGCTGGACTCGGGCTCTCGGGGGCGAGAGGATAGCGCGGCAGCAGGACATCAGCTCCGGCGTCCTTGGCCAGTCGTGCCGCCATGGCGGTCGCCTGCGGTGGCCCTCCGATGCAGAAACCGCCGCCGTGCAGATGGACCATGAGTGGCCCGCCGGCCGACGAGGCATTGCGCACGCGCCGCACCCGCAGACCCGCAATCGTCTCCTCGGTGACCCTGGTGCCACGTGGCATGCGTCCGGCCTTGGCGGCCATCGCCAGGCGGGTGCGTTGGGTGTCCCAGGGGATGCCGGCTTGAAAGACGGTCCGCTGCAGGCCGCGCATCACGGTGCGCGCGGCGATGGGCGGCAACCGCCGGGGCAGCAACGGCGCCGGCGCGCTGGGCAGTCGAAAGGTCAACCCTCGGGAGATGCTCATCGCCGTCCGATCCGTGTCACTGCGGGCACCTCTGATGCAGGTTCGACGTCGAAGTCGAGCAGGTCGAAACGGCGCAGGCGCCGGCGATAGAGCGGGGTGAGCGTCGGCCAGTTGTTGGTGTTGCGACCGGCCGCGGTGTACCAGGAGTGGCAGCCGCCGGAATACGCACCGCGCTGGGTCGCCCGGTCCACCCAGGCCACGAAGTCGGCCTGCCGATCCGCGCGAACATCGAGCCAGCGGCCACCACTTCGTTCCAGTCCACGCAGTGCCTGGGTGATCCAGGCAACCTGCGTCTCGATCATGTAGATGATCGAGTTGGAGCCCAGGTTGGTGTTGGGGCCGTAGATCAGGAAGAAGTTCGGGAAGCCGTGCACACAGACGCCCAGATGCGCCTGGGCGCCGTCTCGCCATGCGTCATCCAGCGTCTGCCCATCCAGGCCCTCGACACGCATGGGTTGCAGGAAGCTGGGAGCGGCAAAACCGGTGCCATAGATGATGACGTCCACCTCGCGGTGCGTCCCGTCACCTGCGGTCAGCCCGGAGGCTGTCACCTCGGTCACGCCGGAGGTGACGACCTCGACGTTCTCCCGCGCCATGGCCGGATACCACTCGTTGGACAGGAGCATGCGCTTGCAGCCGAGCTCGTAGTCGGGCTTGAGCTTCTCGCGCAGTTCGGGGTCTCGCACCCCGCGATGCAGCCGTAGTCGCCATCGACTCAGCAGGACCTGCCGCACCAGCGGGTTCGCGCCGGTGAAGGCCGAAGCAGCCGCCTCGCCGATCATGAAGAACCGCAGTCGATTTGCCAACCGCACGGGCGCAACGTGATGGATGACATTGCGCTGCCAGTCCGAATAGCGCTTGACGTTCTTGCCGATGACGTAGGGCGCGCTGCGCTGGAACACCGTCAGGTGCGCAGCCTCCTTGGCCACCTCCGGCACCAGCTGGATGGCGCTGGCGCCGGTCCCCACCACGGCGACCTTCTTGCCGCGCAGATCCACCTCGTGTCGCCACTGCGCCGAATGGAAGGCCGGCCCGGTGAACGAGTCGACGCCGGGCAGCTGTGGGATGACGGGCCGGTGCAGCTGGCCGACCGCGGAGACCAGGACCCGCGCAGCAATCTGCCGGCCATCGACCAGCTCGAGTCGCCACAGCGCGGCGTCGGTGTCGAACCGTGCGGCCGTGACCTCGGCGTCGAAGTGGAAGTGGTCCCGCGCACCGAAGTGGTCGGCCGCCCGGTGCAGATACCGCAGGATCTCCGACTGCCGCGGGAAGGCACTGGTCCACTTGCCGGGATAGAAGCTGTAGGAGTACATCGCCGAGGGCACGTCGCAGGCCGCCCCCGGGTAGGTGTTGTCCCGCCAGGTGCCGCCGAAGTCCGCGCCTCGGTCGAAGATGGCGAACGAGCCGATCCCCTGATCCTTCAGCTTGATAGCCAGGCAGAGTCCGCCGAACCCGGCGCCGATGGCCGCGACGTCCAGGACCGGCTGCTCCCGCGCCGCACTCATCGACGGCCGATCATCTTGTTGGTGAACCGGTTTGCCCAGCTCGGCGAGATCGACGCCGCCGCCATGAATACCCGTGATGGCAGGCCTACGCCGCGATGCACGGAGCCGAACGGTCGACGGCCATGCGAGCTCACCGCCTCCAGCGCGACCTCGGCCACCTGCTCCGGAGTGAGATGCACTCCCAGAGCACGCGTGCTGGCGATATCAACGTCCTTGACCATGCCGGTGTTGACGAACAGCGGCCACAGCGCCTGCACCGTGATGTCGTCGGAAGCCCACTCCAGATCGAGGGCCTCGGTCAGACCACGCACCGCGAACTTCGAGGCCGAGTAGGTCGCGAGCTCCGCCTGCCCGTAGATCGCGGACGAGGAACAGAGATTCAGCACGTGCGCGCCCGGGGTGGCCTTCAGCAGGGGGTAGGCCGTATGGCATCCGTTCAGGGTGCCGATCGCGTTGACCTCCAGGACCCGCCGCTGCTTGGTCAGTGGAATCTGCGCAAAGGCGCCCGCCTCCAGAACCCCGGCATTGTTCACCAGGACCCGCAGCTCGCCGCCGTTTGCGGCCGCGACCCGGTCCACCGCCTCCTGCCACGCTGCCGCGTCACGAACGTCGAGCTCGCCGATGAGCAGCCGGTCCTCGGGCACCGCCGCACGGAGCGACTCGAGACCGGCCAGATCCACGTCGAATGCGGCGACACGGTATCCCGCACGAGCGAACCGGGTGGCTATCGCTCGTCCGATGCCCGCGGCGGCGCCGGTGACGAGCACACTGTCTTGTGACTGCAAGGAGACTCCTTCTAATGGGGTGTCTACGAGTTCGGCACCATCGGGGCGAGCGGGTTGCCCGCGGGGATGTGCCCACAGCTGGAGGGTGCTGCCTTTCCGGCAAAACGGTCGCCCAGCCAGCCCAGGGCCATCGGTGCCCAGATCGCGGCGGTGGGCACGTGACTGGTCAGGTTGTACTGCGTGTACTTGACGGCCCTGTTGCCGGTGGCGCAGAACTGACGGGCGAGAGAACGCACGTCCCCCGCGATCATCACGCCGTCACCTGCGCCGATCCCCCGCTGCGCACCGGAGGTTCCCTCCTCCCAACCGGCTGCACCCTGCCCGATGAACATCGGGATGGTCGGTGTTGCAGCCGAACCCATGTTGAGCTTGTTGATCGCCGTCACCAGGGCCGGGATCGAGCTCGGGTTGGCGTACTTCGGCTTCGCGAGCTGCTTCCAGGTGAGCCCGGGGTACTGCCCGTACACGTTGACGATCGACGCGTTCTGCATCTTGGCCATGATCTGCTGACCATAGGAGCTGAGGTATGGCGTGAAGTCGATGCCGTAGGCACGGGCGACCCCGGCGATGGCCATCGGGGCGATACCCGCCCAGGCGAGCGAGCCGTCGACGTATTTCAGGTTGTGCGCCGGGTCGACCAGCAGTCCGCCGTCCGCCGCGCCGACCAGGTGCTTGTTGACCTGGGGCGCGTAGCTCGGCGCCAGCTGCGCGGCCCAGTTCGTGGCGATCGCCCCACCGGAGTACCCGAGCATGCCGACGTTGGTGCCCGTGTTGAGGCCGGTGGCCGGCGAGTGGGTGGCCGCCCGGATCGAGTCCAGAGTGTTCATGCCGTATTCGGGGCCGGCGGCGAAGTCTGCGCTCTGCCCTTCGGTGTCGGGCACGATCACGGAGTATCCGCCGGCGAGCAGCGGAGCCAGGAAGATCGCCTCGGCGTTGGGCACCACCCCGCCGAGGGTGACGTCTCCGGCAATAGCCCGAGAGGGACTGTCTGCGGGATCCATGGAGTCGTAGAACGACTGGTAGGACACTGCTTTGGACGGGCTCGAGCTCAGTGTCCGCAGGATCGTCGTCACGTTCGCGGCCGGTCGCCCTTGCGCGTCGGTCGACCGGTAGAGCAGCTGCACCGCCTGGATCGGCAGCGGAATGCCGACGACGTGGTACGGCATGGTCCTGGTGGCCAGCACCGTGCCCGGGTCGATCGAGGAAAGCGGTTTGCTACCGGAGTAGGTGTAGAACGAGTCGCTGCTGGCTGCGTGCGCTCCGGGGGCAACGACCATCCCAGCCGCGGCGGTGGAGAGCGCTAGGGAACACAGCGCAATTCGAGACAACCGACGGTGCATCACGAGCAACTCCCAAGTCTGTGTGAAGTACTTCACCGGAACCGACGGCGCGATGTTACCACTCAGTAGGTTGTTGATGGAAGGAAAGCTCCCTCGTGTACTACGGACGACGCGCCGTGACCGCACGCGGCCGGCCGGTCAGGTCCGGGTGGTCCTCGACGTCGACCCAGCCTCCCTGCCGGGC
Organism: Leekyejoonella antrihumi; assembly: GCF_007845645.1. Lineage (GTDB taxonomy): Bacteria > Actinomycetota > Actinomycetes > Actinomycetales > Dermatophilaceae > Leekyejoonella > Leekyejoonella antrihumi. Next base: position 52,404 of record NZ_VCQV01000011.1, on the reverse strand, counting down.
GATCGCCGCAGGCAGTGACTCGCCCTGGGCTTCTGCGTGCTCCATGACCAGCAGCCCGCCGGATCGAAGCAGGACCGCCGCGCGTGACGCGACCTCGACCGGGATGCGCAGCCCGTCGCAGCTGCCACCGAAGAGCGCGATCTGCGGATCGTGGTCTCGCACCTCCGGCTCGGTCGGCACCATGTCTTCGGGTACGTACGGCGGATTGCTCACCACCACATCGACCGCACCCGCCAGCTCGGGAAAGGCCGACTGCGCCGGGCCGCAGGTGAGCTCGACGTCAAGGCGTAGGTCGTCGCGGTTGCGGCAGGCCCAGGCATACGCGTGGTCGGAGAGCTCGACCGCGTGCACGTCGGCATCCGGGCGTTCCTGCTTGACCGCAAAGGCAAGGGCTCCCGAGCCGGTGCACAGGTCAACCAGCACCCCACCTCGCGGCAGGTGCGGCAGCGCAAGGTCAATCAGCAGCTCGGTCTCCGGTCGGGGCACGAACACCCCTGGACCGACGGACAGCTCGAGGTGGCGGAATCCCGCCGTGCCGGTCAGATGCTGCAACGGAGTCCGTCGCGCGCGCTCCTCAACCAGCACAGTGAACCGATCGCGTACGTCCGTGTCGACGTCGTGTTGCAGGATCATGGCGTGCCGTACCTCGCCGGCGGACCGGCGCCAGGCATGCGCAAGCAGCATCACGGTGTCGGTCTCCGGTGACGGCACTCCGGCCGCGCTCAGCTCTGCAGCAGCTGCGGAGACGAGGGATCGAGCATCGTTCACTGCGAGCGGTGCTCGGTCAGTGCGGACATTCGGGCGGCCTCGTCGGTGTCGATGCACGACTGCACCACCGGGCCGAGGTCCCCGTCGAGGACGCCATCGAGGTGATACGACTTGAAACCGGTGCGATGGTCGGCGATCCGGTTCTCCGGGAAGTTGTAGGTGCGGACCCGTTCGCTGCGGTCCACCGTGCGCACCTGCGACTTGCGAGCGGCCGACGCCTCCGCGTCACGCTCCTCCTGCTGGATCTGTCGCAGCCGGGCCTTGAGCACGCGCATGGCCTGCTCCTTGTTCTGCAGCTGCGACTTCTCGTTCTGGCACGACACGACGACCCCGGTCGGCAGGTGGGTGATGCGCACCGCGGAGTCGGTGGTGTTGACGCTCTGCCCACCCGGCCCGGATGACCGATACACATCGACCTTCAAATCGTTCGGGCCGAACTCGATCTCGTCGTCGTCCCCCTCGTCGAGGTCCGGCATCACCAGCACACCGGCGGCCGAGGTATGGATGCGTCCCTGGCTCTCGGTCACCGGGACCCGCTGGACCCGGTGCACGCCGCCCTCATACTTCAGCCGCGCCCACGGAGCGGTGCCCGGCTCCATCGTCCCCTTGGGCTCGACGGTCAGCCGGACGTCCTTGTATCCGCCGAGGTCGGACTCCGTGGCATCCGTGACGTGCGCGCGCCAGCCGGAGCGCTCGGCAAATCGTAGGTACATCCGCACCAGGTCGCCGGCGAACAGCGCCGACTCCTCACCGCCCTCGCCCGCCTTCACCTCGAGGATGACACCGCGGTCGTCGTCCTCGTCGCGCGGCAGGAGCAGCCGACGCAGCTTCTCGGCCGACTGGTCCAGGGTCTGTTCGAGGGCGGGAAGCTCGGCCGCGAACGACGCGTCCTCGTCAGCCAGCTCGTGTGCCGCCTCGACGTCGTCGCGGGCGCGCACCCAGTCCTGGTAGGCCGTGACGGTCGGCCGGAGTGCGGCATACCTCTTGTTGAGTCGTCGCAACGCCTTGGGGTCGGAGTGCACGGCCGGGTCCGCGAGCTGGCGCTCGAGGTCCAGATATTCCTCGACCAGCGCGGATGCAGACTCGAGCATGCTGACCTCATTCGGACATTTGTCGTTCGGGCCCCCGCGAAGAGCGAAACTTGCCCAGCGAAGACTTCGTGGGGTGAAAATCGCCGGCCCTGCCCCGAGGGCAGGACCGGCGATGCGGCAAAGCTACTTGGCGGTCTTCTTGCCGTAGCGCTGCTGGAAGCGAGCGACCCGGCCACCCGTGTCCAGAATCTTCTGCTTGCCGGTGTAGAAGGGGTGACACTTCGAGCACACGTCGGCGCTGATCTTGCCGTCCGCAGCAGTGCTGCGGGTCTCGAACGTCGCACCACAGGTGCAGGTCACCGTGGTGGGAATGTAGGTGGGGTGAAGGTCTTTCTTCACGGGAACGCTCCTTGCTGGGTGAGTGTCGCCGGGTCGTCTGAGCGGATGCCCAACGTGAACCGGTGACCAGCGGACAATTCTGCCAGAAAGGCAGACATCGGTCCAAACGAGAACCGTTCCCAGTTCATTCCCGACCGTCACCGATCGCGGCGAGCATCGATGCAGGTAGAGAACGATCGTTCACCGACACATGCGGCGTTCGTCGGCGTCGTCTGGTGAGGGCCCGGCGTCCACGAATCCGTGACGCTGGTACAGCGCGACCGCATGGCGATTACCCGTCTTGACCGACAGCGACATGCGGCAGCTCGGGAACCGCTGGGTCGCCCACGCGATGGCCTGGCGAACAGCCTCGTCGCCGACACTGCGGCCTCTCGCCTCGGGCGCAACCCACATCGAGATCAGCTCGACCATGCCGTGGGCATCGGGCGCAGCCACGCTGACCATTCCCGCCGGCGCGCCATCCAGTGTCATGACCAGGTTCACCGGCACATCCTCCAGCCGCGCCCGCCACCGCTCCTCGGTGTCTCCGGTGCCGGTCCAGTCCGCCAGAGCGGACCCGAACGCTTCGGGTGCGTCCGCCAGCGCCGCCTGGCGCAGGCGCCGCCACAGCCGCCAGTCGTCCGGCTCCAGCTCTCGAACCTCGATCACGCGACCAATGATGGACTATCACCGAGTCGAACCCCGCGCCCGCCGGGCGATCCACTTGCGGCGACCTGGCAGTGACCGAGGTGCAGTCTTCACTCACACGCGATGCCGGGCGACATTGATCACCTGCCCATCAGGGCTCCGGACGAAGAATCGACGAATACCCCACGGCTCGTCGGTGATCGGGTGCACGATTTCATATCCTCGTTGTTGCGCCTCCGCGTATGCTGCATCGACGTCATCGACCTTGATGGTCATGACGGAGTCTTCTGGCGCCGTCGCATCCCGGGTCACGACCTGAACGCACGCGCCCGAGTCCGCGGAGGTGAACCGGGCCACCCAACCCTGATTCATTCCGTCTTCGGTCAGCCCGAGGAACCCAAAGAACTCCCTCGCCCGCTCGACGTCGTCGGTGTGCACGTTGGTGATGACCTCTACCGCTTTCATCATCCAAGTCTGACATCGCGGTCGGGCCGCGTCCGCATACGGAGAGATCGCGGTTTTCGGCGCACGGGAAAGGGGCCCATCCGAAGGATGCACTCGGCCCTGAGCCCATCTCCGGCGAAGCGCGGGAACACGTGCAGGTGGACGTGGAAGACCTCTTGGAGCGCGGCTTGCCCATCCACCTGGAACACGTCGATTTCGCGGAACGTCCCATTGCCAGTTCTACGGTGACGGAGCCGATCATCGGCGACCGGCAGCGGTCTTCTTGGGCGGAAGCGGGGCGCGCCGCGGTGACGGCTGCCTCACCCGATACGGTCGGTCGCGCCTCCTGCAGCAAGGCATCAAGTTCCTCGTCGAGCACGATTTCTCTCCTCCGATGTAGTGAACGTGTCACCCCGTAAGTGGCCGGCAATCGCACGGACGTTGCACCCGGAGCAACCTATTCGATCCGGCGGACGCAACTTCCCGCCTCACCCACGACAACTTTCCGTGGGCGCAGCAGACGCCGGCTCGTGGCGCCTGACGAAGGACGCTCAGGTCGATCGGTGTCGCTGGAGACTCGCTTCAGTCGCCCCCAGGTTTGACGTGGCGCTCGTCGCTCCTGTGGTGCACGGCGAGCATGTCGGATCGGCCGATCAAGACGGTGCCGACGACCATCGCAACCACGCAGAGCGACTCGACCGCCAGGTCGCCCGGGGCAACCGCCAGGGTGTCGTCGAGGATGAAAACGCCGAGCAGGATGCCCACGATCGGCTCGGCGACCGCCGTCGGCGGGAGCGAGAAATCCAGGCTCGCGGCGCGGAACGCGCTCTGCGAGAGAAGGATCCCGCAGGCCGCGGCGCCGACGACGATGTAGGCCCACGGAGAGTTGATCAAGAACATCAGCCCGCGGTCGTCGAACTTGATCAGTGCCGCCTGGGTGCTGACGTCCTGCATCCCATAGAGGATTCCGGCCGCGGACGCGAGCAGCACGGCCTCGGTGGCCAAGTGACTCATGCCGCGCGACTTGGCCACCGCGACGAGTGTGAACACGACGCCGGCGACAATGCACACCGCCAGCAGACCGACGCTCCACGACGCCGTGGGGTGCTTCGGCGCCTGCGGGTCGCCGACGGCGATGAACACGCCGAGCGCCGCTGACAGGAGAAGCGCACCTCCGACCTCGTGCCACCGCGGTCGGCGACGACTCATCGCCCCCGCGATCAAGAACGCGAACAGCAGGTTCGTCGACAGCAGAGGCTCGACCAACGCCACCGGCCCGAGTTGCAACGCCAAGCCTCCGAGCAGCTGCCCGCAAACCATCGCGCCGATGCCGAACCACCATTCGCGGATGCGCATCAGGTGCAGCAGCAACCGGTAGGACAGCAGCTCCGACAATGCCGCATGCGCCGCTACGCGCTGCTGAAGCACCCAGCCGAGTCCGAAGAGCAGCGCGGCCAGAACCCCGACGACGAAGACCATCAGGTGGTCGAACCCGCGTCGGCGATCCCGGTGAGATGCGCGGACGACGAGCGCACGAGCAACAGGACGCCGCCCACGATGGAGGCCGCTGCGAACACCGCCAGTGACAGGATCGGACCGACCCGCGTCGTCTCGCCCAGCACCACCGTCCCCCACAGCAGCGAGACCAGCGGATCGAGCAGGGTGATGCCCGGCTGGGCGGCGACCAGGGTGCCGGCGTGCAGGGCTGCCTGGATCAGAACCACCGAGATGAGGCCAGTGAGCACGAAGCCGTAGGTCTCCCAGGTTTGGAATGCCGCGCCGATCCCGTCGTCGGTCAGCCGGGTCACCGACACCTTGATCAGCGATGCAGTGAGCCCGAAGCCGCTGCCGGCCGCGAGGCCGAACAGCGCGGCTCTCGCCTGGCCTCGAGCCAGGTGCCCGGCGAGGATCAGAGCAGCGACCCCGGCGGCCGTCGCGGCCGTCGCAGTGACGGCGGTCCATGTGGACATCGAGGCGGTGGCGCCGCCGTGCGGGGCGAGCACAGCGATGAACAATGCGAGCCCGCCGGCCATCAGCGCACTGGCCACCCAATCTCGCAGCGACAGCCGGTGCGAGAACACGATCGACGCGAGCACGAAGGTCATCGGCAGTTCGAGGACGAGAACCGGCTCGACGGCGGACAACGCGCCCTGGTCCAGCGCGGCGGCCTGCAGCAGGAACGAGACGATCATCGCCAGCCCGCCGAGCAGCCACTGCGGGTGCCGCAGCAGATCCAGCAGTAGGCCCGGCCCGAACTCGCGGCCAGGAGGCTGGTCACGGTTGGCCTTGCGCTGCAGGACGCTGGAGGCAGCGTTGCATCCAGCGGCTCCTACGGCGAGCACGAGACTAACGGCGACCATCGGGCCGTCCGACCCGGCGGTCGTCAGGTCCGATGGTATGCAGAACGGCGACGTCGCAGCCGGAGCTGCCGTCCTGCCGTCGTTGCGGCAGATCCATGAGCGCCGGCCGGGTTCGAGTCATGGCACCTCCTCGGGTGTGGCACGTCATCCTGTCCTGCTTATCTTGCCCCTGCCGCCGGCGTCGAAGCAGACCTGCATCGATCTGGAACATCGCCGCCGAACCACCACGGGTGCGCTTCCAGCGATCTGCAAGCAGTGCGCCGCCCGATAGGCGTTCGGCCCAAGGTGAAGGCTCCGGCCACCGTTCGCCTCGATCTGACGTCGAGCAAGATGGTCCTCGATGGCGTGAACTTCGTCCTGCTGCCGTCTGCGGTGTTCCCCGGCCACCACCGCACGCAGGGCAGCGCCCTGGGACCTGGCCACCCGGGTCGTCACCGAGCTCGAACCACCGCCACCGGTGCAACGGCCGCATCACCCGGTATGGCTGGTCGGCGCGATGGTGGCGGGCCGGCGCTCGCAGCCGTCGCTGGCCCGCGCCGCCCGCTGCCAGGGCAGCTTCCGGGCCGTGGCGGGCGGCGCAGAAGGTAGCTCGGGCCTCGACCTCGAGTCGTTCGGCACGATCGTCGCCATACTGCGGGCGGACGCCGGCGTGACATGGTGGGTCGAAAGCTGGTGGGACCTGCCGGAAGGCCCGGACGGTGTCGCGGAGCTGCATCGCCGCATCGACGCCGGACCACCCGGATAATGAGTTTCGCAAATTTGAGTGGCACGGAAACTCCTATCGCCACCGCGTCGGTGCCAGAGTGATCTTCTGGACGATCTGTCGTTCACTCCCCTGATTCGCTGTCTGCAGCCCACCGGAGGCACCATGGCCAACCCCATCTCGCGTCGCAACTTCCTGGTAGCCAGTCTCGCCGTCCCACTCGTGGCAGCCGCCTCCCCGGCTTTCGCGATCGACGAGCATGACCAGTTCGCGGCCGCGGCAACCAAGTACGGCGTACCCGCGTCCGTGCTCGCGGCAGTCGCCTACGGGCAGAGCCGCTGGGAGGACCACGCCGGAGCACCGAGCACCAGTCTCGGTTATGGCCCGATGCACCTGATCGACGGCGCCGCCGCCCAGCAGGCACGCCGCGCGGCCGGCAAGGACGGCGCGGCCGTCATCGACACCCTCGGGCAGGCGGCAAAGCTGACCGGACTGTCGAAGGAGGCACTGCGCACCGATCCGGCCGCCAACATCGCCGGAGCGGCCGCGGTGATCGCGGCCAACCAGAAGCAGCTGGGGCATTCAACGGGCACCGCCACCGATCCCGCCACCTGGTATGCCGCGATCGCCACGTCGAGTGGGTTCACCTCCGCCAGCGGTGAGCGGACGTTCGCCGACGACGTGATGATCGACCTTCGCAACGGCACCAGCAAGAAGACCTCCGGAGTCACCCTGTCGCTGGCCCCCACCCGCGTCGGCAATGTCACACCGCAGCGCACAGTCATCACCAGGCGAGTCGAGGAGTCCCAGCGCCACCGTCAGAACGGCCCCATCGACGCACCCCGCGGTCTCGACGTGGAGTGGATCGAGGCTCCCTACGAGCAGTACGGCCCCAACCCCGGCGACTACGGCAACCACGACCTCGGCTTCCGCCCGAAGAGCCCGACCCTCAACCAGCTGGTCATCCACGACACGGAGGGGTCGTATGCCTCGGCGATCGAGCTGGTGCAGGACCCGACCTACCTGGCATGGAACTACACCGTGCGGTCGGCCGACGGGCACATCGCCCAGCACCTGCACCCGAAGGACATCGGCTGGCACGCCGGCAACTGGTACGTCAACATGCATGCGATCGGCGTGGAGCACGAAGGGTATGCCGCGACCGGTGCCACCTGGTACACCGAGTCGCTCTACCGCAACTCGGCGCGACTGGTCTCCTACCTGTGTCGGGAGTACTGCATCCCGATGGACCGCGAGCACATCATCGGTCACGACCAGGTGCCGGCTATCGCGACGCCCTACATACCCGGAATGCACTGGGACCCGGGTCCCTACTGGGACTGGGAACACTACTTCGAGCTGCTGGGTGCGCCATTACACCACGGGACCTCACACCGGCCCGTGCACAGGGGCGACGTCGTGCGCATCCTGCCCGGGTTCGACGACAACCGCCAGCCGGTCAGCGGGTGCGGCACCGACCCCGGTGCGGCCTGTCCGATCCAGGGCACGAACTTCGTGACGCTGCGCACCGGCCCGTCCAACTCGGCGCCCCTGGTCAACGACATCGGGCTGCACCAGGACGGTCAGCCTGCAAGCACCTACGTCTCCGACATCAGTGCCCGTGCGGCAGCCGGGGTGGACTTCGTGGTCGCCGACGTGTCGGATGACTGGACCGCGATCTGGTATCTCGGCCTGCAGGCGTGGTTCTACAACCCTCACAAAACACCGACCGCACGCGTCGTGGCGAACGGACGCAAGATCACTCCCCGCCAGGCGGGGACCAAGATCTACGGTCGCGCGTACCCGGAGGCGTCGGCGTACTCCAACCCGGACGACGTGCAGGCGCTCGCGCCGCTGATCTACACCGCGGATCCGGGTCAGGAGTATGTCGTGGCCGATGCCCAGGTGCCCACGGACTACTACAAGGCTCAGACCTTCTCCCTGGACACCCCGGACGATCACATCGACATCATCGGCAAGGAGAGGTACTACCTGATCAGCTTCGGGCACCGCGTGGCGTACATCCTTGCCGACGACGTCACCTGGACTCACGACTGATCGATGCGTCAGCAGCAGGCGCAGCCTGGATCGAGCCGCGGTCGGCTGCGCGAGATCGTCCCCGTCCTGCAGGTTTGCCTGGGACCGCTCGATCGGACCCGGGTTAACCCCTCCGAGTTGTCCACGTTCGCTCCAAGGGCGCAGCTGTAGCTGCGCCCTTGGAGCGAACGTGCACATCTGGAGGGTGGTATGCAGCAGCCCGGCTCCCCCGCGTAGGCAGGGGAGCCGGGCTTGCTGGGGTATGGCCGGTCAGTCCTCGTCGTCCAGCTTGATCGAGGAGGTCTGCTGCACCTGCATCAGGAATTCGAGGTTGCTCTTGGTCTTCCGCAGCCGATCGAGCAGCAGCTCGATGCCCTGCTGCTGGTCGAGCGCGGCGAGCACCCGACGCAGTTTCCACATGATCTTCAGCTCATCGGCACCGAGCAGGATCTCCTCGCGACGAGTGCTGGACGCGTTGACGTCCACCGCCGGGAAGATGCGGCGCTCGGAGAGCTGCCGCGACAGCCGCAGCTCCATGTTGCCGGTGCCCTTGAACTCCTCGAAGATGACCTCGTCCATCTTGGACCCGGTCTCGATGAGTGCGGTCGCCAGGATCGTGAGCGAGCCGCCGTTCTCGATGTTGCGGGCCGCGCCGAAGAACTTCTTCGGCGGGTAGAGAGCCGCGCTGTCGACACCACCGGACAGGATGCGCCCACTGGCCGGAGCGGCCAGGTTGTAGGCACGACCGAGCTTGGTGATCGAGTCGAGCAGGACGACGACGTCGTGGCCCATCTCGACCAGGCGCTTGGCCCGCTCGATCGACAGCTCGGCCACGGCGGTGTGGTCGGTGGCCGGCCGGTCGAAGGTCGAGGAGATGACCTCGCCCTTGACCGCCCGCTGCATCTCGGTGACCTCTTCGGGGCGCTCGTCGACGAGCACCACCATGAGGTGGCATTCCGGGTTGTTGGCGGTGATCGCGTTGGCCAGTGACTGCATGACCATGGTCTTGCCGGCCTTCGACGGCGCGACGATCAGGCCACGTTGCCCCTTGCCGATCGGTGCGACCAGGTCGATGATCCGCGTGGTCAGGATGTTCTGCTCGGTCTCCAGGCGCAGTCGCTCCTGGGGGTAGAGCGGGGTGAGCTTGCCGAACTCGACACGCTCCTTGGCCTTCTCGATCGTCAGTCCGTTGACGGTGTCGAGGCGCACGAGAGCATTGAACTTCTGCCTGGTCGGCGGCTGCTCGCCGTCGCGCAGTGCCCGGACCGCGCCGGTGATCGCGTCACCCTTGCGCAGGCCGCTCTTGCGGACCATGCCGAGCGGCACGTAGACGTCGTTCGAACCGGCGAGATAACCGCTGGTCCGCACGAAGGCGTAGTTGTCCAGCAGGTCCAGGATGCCGGCAACCGGCACCAGCACATCATCCTCGCGGACCTGCGTGTCGACCTCGCCACCGAAGTCCTCGCGACCGCGGCCACGCTTGCGGTCACGTCCCCGCTGGCGCCGACGACGGCCGCCACCGGCACTGTCATCGTTCCAGCGGTCGTTCTGCCGGTCACCCTGGCGGTCGTTCTGCCGGTCACCCTGGCGGTCGTTCTGCCGGTCACCCTGGCGGTCGTTCTGCCGGTCACCCTGGCGGTCGTTCTGCCGGTCACCCTGGCGGTCGTTCTGCCGGTTGCTCTGGCCCTCGCGGTTCGAGGTGCCCTGACGGTTTCGCCGGTCGCCGTCGGCTCGCTGGTCGCGCCCCTCGGCCTGACCGTCATCGGTCTTCTTGACGTCCTGCTCGGGCTTGACGTCCTGCTCGGGCTTGGCGTCCTGCTCGGGCTTGGCGTCCTGCTCGGGCTGGACCTCGGGTGCCTGCTGCGAGGTTGACCGGCTCGCCGGCTTCTCAGCCGCGACGCTCTGAGCGTCGGTGGCGGGGTTGGTCTCCGGAGCACGATCGGCCTGCGGCGGCGCCTTCTCCGGCGCGGTGCTCTTGACCTCGGCGCTGCCCTGCCCGGCCGTGGCGCGGCGGCTGCTGCGGCGGGGAGCGGTCTCGCCGGTCGGCTTGCCACCGCGCTCACGAATGGCGGCAAGCACGTCACTCTTGCGCATCTTGGAGGTTCCGCTGATGCCCATGGTCCCGGCGAGCGACTTGAGCTCGTCCAGCTTCATGGTGCTCAGAGAGCCGCGGGAACTCGAGCTGCCCGAGGATGCGGGTGTGTCAAGTTCGGTGGTGTTTGTCACGAAGGTTCCTTCCCCCTCGTCATGAACCGGCCTCGTGCCGATTGTCTGGGGCTATGGACAGACCAAGTTCAGATCTTGGCTGTGCCCTCACCGGTGCACGTGCAATTCGATATGCCGCAATGGCCCAAACACAAGTGAGGTGGTGCATCCGCCCTGTCCGGATCGCACGTGAAGCGACATCCAGGCGTGTGATGCATCTAGCAATCTACACCTTCGAGGCGCCCGAGTGCGACACGGCCCGGATACCCGTGTCGGGAACACCCGGTGTCAGGATCTGCCACCCGGCGTCGGGAGCGGTGATACGCGGCACGTCACGGACTGCAGCGAGCACCAGGACGGTGGGCCCGGCGCCGGAGATCACGGCTGCCAGACCGTCCGCCCGCAGTCGATCGACCAGTGCCATGCTCGGGGCGTAGGCCGGGCGGCGCGCCTCTTGATGCAACCACTCGCGGGTCGCCGGCAACAACAGGTCCGGCCGCCTGGTCATCGCCTCGATCAGCAGCGCGGCCCGACCTGCGGTGCTCGCCGCATCCCGCAGTGGCAGCGTGGCCGCGAGGGCCGACCTCGCCTTGTCGGTGGACAAGGTGGCATCCGGCACCAGGACGACCGGCACGATGTCGGGGTGCAGCGGCGGCCGGACCGTGCGCCAGCCGGCCCGCTCGTCGTCGCGCCAGGAGAGCGTCAGCCCGCCATACACGCTCGCCGACGCGTTGTCCGGGTGGCCCTCGATGTCACCGGCAACGTCATTGACCAGGGTCAGCGCTTCCGGTGCGGACAGATCAACTCCCGCGAGCGCGAGCGCCGACCCGGCCCCCGCCACGATCGCCGTGGCGGATGACCCGAGGCCACGCGAGTGCGGCACGGCATTGCGGCAGTCCAGCCGCAGACCCGCGGGCGCGTCCACCTCGAGGCGTTCCCACATCGCGCACATCGACTGCCAGATCAGATGGCCCTCGTCGAGCGGCACAGTCGAGTCACCGTGACCTGCGACGGTGATCGTCAGCCCATCGGGCTCGACGGTCGCCACGACCTCATCGATCAGGCCGAGGGCAAGGCCGATCGAGTCGAAGCCCGGCCCCAGGTTGGCCGTGCTGGCCGGGGTGCGGACCGTGACCGAGTCACCCACCGAAAAAGGCTGCAGCTGCACGGCTCTCAGTCCACCAGGCCAAGCTCACGCGCGGCTGACACCGCGTCGACACTGATCTTCGCCGGTTCAAGCGCCGACCCGTCTGCGGCCTTCAACGCCCAGTCCGGGTCCTTCAGCCCGTGCCCGGTCACCGTGCAGACGATGGTTGCGCCGGAGGGGATCTCGCCACGCTCGTGCATCATCAGCAGGCCCGCAATACTGGCCGCCGACCCGGGCTCGACGAAGATGCCCTCCGTGCTCGACAGCAGCCGATGCGCATCGAGGATCTGGTCGTCGGTCACTGAATCGATCAGGCCGCCGGAGTCGTCTCGCGCCTGCTCCGCCTGCCGCCACGATGCCGGATTGCCGATGCGGATCGCCGTCGCGATGGTCTCGGGGTGGTCGATCGGGAATCCCTTGACGATCGGCGCAGCCCCCTCGGCCTGAAAGCCCCACATCCGAGGGGTTTTCGTCGACAGGGCCGGCTGTTCCCCGGTCTGCGCCGCCTCGCGGTAGCCCCTCCAGTACGCCGTGATGTTGCCGGCGTTGCCGACCGGGAGGCAGTGGATGTCCGGCGCGTCACCCAGTGCGTCGATGATCTCGAACGAGGCGGTCTTCTGCCCTTCGATCCGCGCGGGGTTGACCGAGTTGACCAGTTCGACGGGGTAGGACTCGGCCAGCTTGCGCGCGAGCGTCAGGCAGTCGTCGAAGTTGCCGTCGACCTGCAGCAGCGTGGCGCCATGGGCGATCGCCTGGCTCAGCTTGCCCATCGCGATCTTGCCGGCCGGGACCAGCACGCCACACGTCATACCCGCCTTGGTGGCGTATGCCGCCGCCGATGCGCTCGTGTTGCCGGTCGAGGCACAGATGACGGCCTTCGCGCCGGCCTTCGCCGCCATCGAGATCGCCGTGGTCATGCCGCGGTCCTTGAACGACCCGGTGGGATTCAGACCCTCGTACTTCACGTGCACGGAGGCACCCACCCGCTCGCTGAGCCGCTCGGCCGGGATCAACGGCGTGCCCCCCTCACACAGTGTGATGACGGGAGCACCGTCCAGCATCGGCAGCCGATCGGCGTACTCGCGGATCACGCCGCGCCACTGGTGAGCCATTGGTCAGAGACCTTCCACCCGAAGAACGGACGCCACGGATGCGACATCCTCATGTGCCCGCAGGCGATCGACCGTGCGTGCCAGAGCCGCGTCGGTGGCCGGATGCGTCACCAGGTGCAGAGTAGCGAGCCCGCCCTCCGAGCGCTTCAACCCCTGGCGGATGCTCTCGATCGAGACACCCTGCGCGGCGATCACGCCGGCCACCTGGCCCAGCACACCCGGGCGGTCCTGGACGTCCATGCGGATGAAGTACCCGGTCGTCGCCGAGCCGATGCCGTGCACGTCGAGCGCGAGGTAGGCCGACTCCCCCGGCCCGCGCCCACCGCGGACCTTGTGACGGGCCGCCTGCACGAGATCCCCGAGGACGGCCGAGGAGGTCGGAACCCCGCCGGCACCCTGACCGTAGAACATCAGCTCGCCGGCCAGCTCGGCCTCGACGAACACGGCGTTGAACGCGTCGTGGACGGTGGCGAGCGGGTGAGTCCTCGGCACCAGCGCGGGGTGCACCCGCACATTCACACCCAGCGCACCACGGGGGTCGGCCGTCCGCTCGCAGATGGCGAGCAGCTTGATGACACAACCGATCTTGCGAGCCGCGCGGATATCGTCCGGGGTGACCCCCATGATGCCCTCGCAGTAGACGTCGGGCGTACGGACCCGGGTGTGGAACGCGATGGACGCGATGATCGCCGCCTTGGCCCGGGCATCCAGGCCCTCCACGTCAGCCGTGGGATCCGCCTCGGCATAGCCGAGCTCCTGGGCCTCCTTGAGCGTGGACTCCAGGTCCGCCCCCGTGCGATCCATCTTGTCGAGGATGAAGTTGGTGGTGCCGTTGACAATGCCCATGACGCGGTGCACGGTGTCACCGGCCAGCGACTCGCGCAGGGGTCGCACCAGTGGGACCGCGCCGGCGACTGCCGCCTCATAGTAGAGGTCGACGTCCTGCTTCTCCGCGACCTCGTAGAGCTCCGGGCCGTCCTCACCGAGCAGTGCCTTGTTCGCCGTGACGACACTCGCTCCGTGTTCCATGGCGCGTCGCAGCAGCCCCCGGGCCGGCTCGATACCGCCCATCAGTTCGACGACCAGGTCGGCACGGGTGACGAGCTCTTCGGCATCCGTGGTGAACAGGGATGGGTCCAGTCCGCTCTCCGGACGCGGGCGGTCGAGGTCGCGCACCGCTACCCCGACGATGTCGAGCGGAGCGCCGACACGCGCCGTGAAGTCATCGCGGTGCTGCTGCAGCCGTGCGGCCACCGCGCTGCCCACGACACCGCAGCCGAGAAGCGCAACGCGCAAGGAAGTGGTCACCTCATTCACCTTCCAGTGCAAGCAGGTCGTCAATGGTCTCGCGGCGCAGCCACACAGTGACCTCGCCGGCTCGCACGGCGAGCACCGGCGGACGTGGCACGTGGTTGTACTGGCTGGCCAGCGACCGACAGTAGGCGCCGGTGGCGGCCACCGCGAGCAGGTCGCCGGGCCGCGTGTCGGCGGGGAGCCGGCCGTCGTTCACCACGATGTCGCCACTTTCGCAGTGCTTGCCGACCACCCTCGCCCGCATCTGCTCATCGCTGCCCTCGCGACCTGCAAGCAGGCAGGTGTAGTCCGCGCCGTAGAGCGCGGGGCGCACGTTGTCACTCATCCCGCCGTCGACCGAGACATACGTCCGCAGCTCCTCGTCGGCGGCCACCACCGGTTTGACGGTGCCCACTTCGTAGAGCGTGGCGCCGGCCGGTCCCACGATCGCCCGACCCGGTTCGATCGACACCCGCGGCACCGGCATACCCGCCTCGCGGCAGGCGGCGACGACGACCTCGGCCAGCTGATCGGCCATGTCTCGCGGCGACAACGGCGTATCGGTCGCGACGTAGGCAATGCCGAAGCCACCGCCGAGGTCCAGCTCGGGCAGGGTCACTCCGTGCTGACGCGCCACCTCGAGCTGGGCGCCGATCAGGCGCTGGGCAGCGACCGCGAACCCGCTCGACTCGAAGATCTGACTGCCGATATGCGAGTGAAAACCGAGCAGTGACAAGGCATCCGAGTGACGCAGCACCATCGCGGCGGCCTCCGCGACCTCGCCTTCGGTCAAGCTCAGGCCAAACTTCTGATCTTCATGGGCCGTGGCAATGAACTCGTGCGTATGGGCCTCGACACCCGTCTTCACCCGGATCATCACCGGCGCCACCACGGCCGCCCGGCGAGCGACCGCGGCGACGCGCTCGATCTCCTCGAAGGAGTCCACGACGATCCGGCCCACCCCGTAGGCGATCGCGGCCTCTATCTCGGCCATGGACTTGTTGTTGCCGTGCAGGCCGATCTGCTCGCCGGGGAAGCCGGCGCGCCGAGCGACCGCGAGTTCGCCCCCGCTGCACACGTCCAGTCGCAGCCCCTCGTCCTGCAGCAACCGCACCATCGCCGTGCAGAGAAAGGCCTTGCCCGCGTAGTACACGTCCGCGTCCGCGCCGATCGCGCGGAACGCCCGACCGAACTCCTGCCGGAAGGCCCGCGCCCGGGCTCGGATGTCGTCCTCGTCCAGCAGGTAGGCAGGGGTGCCCCACCGCGCGGCGACGTCGGCGAGCGGCAGCCCGGCCAGGGCCATCGCACCGCCTGGATCCCAGGAGGCGTGGCTGGGGAAGATCGACCGGATGGCGTGGAGGTCTTCGCGCGCACTCATCGAGGGCAACGTACCGATTTCTGGGACTGCATGTCGCCATTGTCCACTCACGGGACGGTGCCCCCCGCCGCGCGTGCACAACCCGGGTGGACAGGTTCGACGCATCGGTCGTATCGTGCCTGTGACATAGGTAAGCCTAACCAATTAATGGATAGCCTTACCTCAACCCGCGAGTGATGGTGGTCTCGAGATGCTGGCAACCTTCGTCATCGGCCTGCGCGAAGGGCTGGAAGCCGCACTCATCGTCGGCATCATCGCCGCGTTCCTGCGCAAGAACAACAAGCCGCTGCTGCCCATGTGGATCGGCGTCGCCGTCGCCGTCGCCCTCAGCATCGCCGTGGGCCTGCTCCTCGAGATCGTCGAAGGCAGTCTCCCCCAGTCCGCCCAGGAAGGGATGGAGACGGTGATCGGCGTCGTTGCCATCGTCTTCGTGACCGGGATGGTCCTGTGGATGGCGACCCATGCGCGATTCATGAAGAAGAATCTGGAGTCGTCGGCACAGAGCGCGCTCGGGGACGGCACCTCGAAGGCATTGGCGACCATGGCCTTCCTCGCGGTGCTGAAGGAAGGCTTCGAGACCGCGGTCTTCCTGCTCGCGACCTTCCAGGCGGCAGGCAACATGGCGGTTGCCGCCAGCGGTGCCACCCTCGGCATCCTCGCGGCGATCGGGATCGGCATCGGTCTGTACTCCGGCGGCATCAGCATAAACCTCGGCAGATTCTTCAAGGGCACCAGCGTGTTCTTGATCCTCGTCGCGGCCGGACTCGTCGTGAGCGCACTGCGCACCGCGCACGAGGCAGGCTGGCTGAATGCCGGCCGGCAGCGCACGGCGGATCTGTCCTGGCTGGCGCCCGGCGGTTCCGTCCGAAGCGCTCTGTTCACCGGTGTCCTCGGGATCCCGTCCGACCCGCGCGTCATCGAGGTCATCGGCTGGTGCGCCTACCTCGTGCCGATGGCGCTGATCCTCTTCTGGCCCGCCACGCATCGCCCCGGCGCGTCGGCCTCCATCCGCATCAAGGCGGTCGCCGCCGGCGTTGCGGTCGTTGCCGCCGGCGCACTGGCCATCGCCGTCCCAGGCGCGGCACTGAACACGCCGGCGAAGGCGACCCTCGTCGGCTCCGACCAGAATCGAACCGGCACGGCCAGCCTCGAGGGGTCCACCCTCGTGCTCTCGCTGCCCCGTGGCACCCAGCGCGTCGCCCTCACGCACGGCACGGCCGACCACCATGCGGGCGTCGCGGCAACCCACTACACACTTCCCGCCGCCGGCGCCATGGCCGACCTGCCGGAGAAGCTCACCCTGGCGGAGCTCGTTGCCGCCAACGGCGGGCGGGTCCCGGTGGGCATCAGTGTCCAGCGCAGCCCCGGCCCGTATGACGTGGCGTGGACCCGCGCCGGCCGCGGGCAGGTGTGGACCGCGCACGGCCTGGTCATCGACGGTTCCGCCCAGGACCTGGCCGTGGCCGAGCTCACCGGTGGCGGTTTGCCCACCTCACGGACCGTGACCATGCCGGCCGGCACGACGATCGGCGGGACGACGGTGACCGACGGAGCCTGGTCGGTCGGTCCGGCATACGTCGCAGGGGCAGCCAGCGCGGTGATCGAGCTGGCCGCAGACAGCGATGAGGCCCATCTCTGGCGTCGTGTCCTTCCGGCCGGGCTGCTGATCGCTGCCGCCGTTCTGCTGCTGCTGGCCGGTCGTGACCGTCGCCGGCTGCGCATCGCTTCGGCCACTGCCCCAGCCGAACCCACCACTCAAAGGAGCAATGTCCGTGTCCCTTAGCCCACGACGCAGCACCGTCGCCTGCACCGTCACTCTTGCCGCCGGCCTCGCGCTCACCGCCTGCGGCGGCGGATCCCCGAACGACTCATCATCGACTACAGCAGGAGCGACCGCCTCGGGTGCGGCCCCCGTCAGCCAGGGCGCTTCCCAGGTCAACATCACCCTGACGAACGATGGCGACGCAGACACCTGCGAGATCGACCACCCGAGTGCCAAGGCCGGTGCGGTCACCTTCACCGTCATCAACAAGAGCGCGACCGCCATCACCGAGGTGGAGCTGCAGAGCAACCAGCGAATCATCGGCGAGAAGGAGAACCTGGCGCCCGGGCTGGCACCGGTGAAGTTCACCGCCACGCTGACCGGCGGCACGTATCAGGTGTACTGCCCCGGCGCGAAGCAGGCCATGCAGGACTTCTCCGTCACGGGTCAGGCAACCGGTCCTACGGCCGGGTCGGTGCAGGCGGTGCTCGCGAAGGGCACGAGCGGCTACGGCGTCTACGTCGCCGGCGTCATCGGTGACATGGGCACCGCCGTGACCACCCTCAAGAAGGCTGTAGACAGCGGCAACGTGGCGGACGCCAAGGCGAAATACGCCCTCGCCCGGCCGTTCTACGAGAAGATCGAGTCCGACGTCGACGGCTTCGTGCTGCCCGGGTCCGACCCGACGAGCAACAAGGGCAACCTCGACTACCTGATCGACATGCGAGGGTCCAACCTCGACCCCGAGGTCGGCTGGCACGGGTTCCATGCGATCGAGCGAGACCTGTGGAAGAACGGGAAGATCACCGCAGGCACCAAGAAGCAGGCGGCCGCGCTGCAGACCGACGTCAAGACGCTGGGGAAGCTGTCCGAGGGGCTGACCTACAAGCCCGAGGACCTGGCCAACGGGGCCGCCGGCCTGCTCGAGGAGGTCCAGACCACCAAGATCAAGGGCGAGGAGGAAGCCTTCAGCCACCTCGACCTGGTGGACTTCGAAGCCAACGTCGAAGGAGCCCAGCAGGCGTTCGCCTTCCTGAAGCCCGGACTGACCGAGATCGATCCCACGCTGACGAAGACCGTCACCGCGCAGTTCAAGGTCGTCGAGAGGCTGCTCGACAAGTATCGCGATCCGAGCAAACCGGGCGGACTGGTCGCGTGGACGCCGGAGCTGCGGCAGGCCGATGCCCCCATGTTGAGCAAGTCCGTGCAGGGTCTGCAGGACCCGCTGTCCCGGATGGCCGAAAAGGTGGCCACCGCACAATGACCGACAACCTTGACCCCCAGCAGCAGGCCGGGCTCGACCGACGGCGCCTCCTGCAGGGCGCGGCCGGCGGACTCCTCGCGGGCGGGGCCCTGGCCGGCGCGGCCACGGCATACGCCAGCAGCTCGTCGCACTCGTCATCCGACGCGGCCCGGTCCGACAAGGACACTGTGGATCTGTCCCGCACACACCCGTTCTACGATCAGCCGCACCCCGCGGGTATCAGCACCCCTCCACAGCGGCACGCCCTCTTCATGACCTTCGATCTGGTCGACCGCGCGACCCGGAGCGACCTGCAGGTGCTCCTCGCGCGGTGGTCGGCGGCTATCGCCCAGCTGGCCAAGGGCAGGACGATCGGTGCCGTGCAGCCGGCTCGCGCAGGCGCCGTCGGCGCCGACACGGGTGAGGCCGCGGGCCTCGACCCCGCGGGACTGACGGTCACGGTCGGCCTGGGCTCCAGCATCTTCGACAAGCGGTTCGGCCTCGAGCATCGTCGTCCGGCCCTGCTCGAGGAGCTGCCCGACCTACCCAGCGACCAGATCCAGCCGTCGCTGTCGGGTGGTGACCTCAGCGTCCAGGCCTGCGCGGACGACCCACAGGTGGCCTACCACGCGGTGCGCAACCTGGCGCGCATGGTTCGCGGGACCGCCGAGACCGGTTGGACAGTCATGGGATTCGGTCGGGCATCGGCCGGCCCCGGCCAAGAGACTCCTCGCAACCTGATGGGATTCAAGGACGGCACCCGCAACATCAGCACCCCCGACGACTACGACCACTTCGTCTGGGTAACCGACGACGGATGGATGTCCGGTGGCACCTACCAGGTGGTCCGCAAGATCCAGATGAACCTCGAGATCTGGGACGCCGACGACATCGCAGATCAGCAGAACATCTTCGGCCGCACGAAGTCAGCGGGCGCACCACTCACCGGCCACCGCGAGATGGACACCCCGGACTTCCACGCCACGGGCAAGGACGGAAAACCGGCCATCCCCGGGACCGCGCACATCGCCCTGGCCGCGCACGAGAACAACGGTGGCACCAAGATCTTGCGCCGTGCCTACAACTACACGGACGGCATCAACAAGTACGGCCAGCTCGACGCGGGTCTGCTGATGATCATCTACGCCAACGACCCCGACCACTTTGTGAAGATCCAGCGCAGGCTGGGTGCTTCCGACCGGCTGAACGAGTACATCCAGCACATCGGTTCTGGCCTGTGGGCGATTCCGCCCGCCCCGAGGTCGGGTCACTTCATCGCCGAGGACCTGTTTATCTAGCCACCAGGCACCGACTCCGGCGGTGGTTCGAAGGGATCCCGCACGACTGGTAATATTGCGCCCGCACCTCTTCGAGGTGTGTGCGCCCCCGTAGCTCAGGGGATAGAGCACCGCCCTCCGGAGGCGGGAGCGTAGGTTCGAATCCTACCGGGGGCACAAAAAGAGTCAGGGTCCACGAGCGTCAGCGAGTGGGCCCTGACTCTTTTTGCATTCGACTTGGAGGATTCGGGAGCAGGGTAGCGACGGGCCTTGTCCTGACCGCGCGAGTCACCGCGTCTGGGTGACCTTCAGCAGCCCTCGCGGACGATCCGGATCCTGCCGCCGGTCGAGGGATAGCCGCCAGGCCAACTGCTGCAGCGGCAGGATCTCCAGCACTGGGAACAGTTCCTCCGCCACCCCGTCGGTGACCACGGGCAGCCCATCGGCAGGACCCACGCGAAGCACGTCGGCACCAGCTTCCTCGATCCGCTCAAGGACAGGCACCATCGCATCTCCACCGGCACCCGGGCTCACGACCGCAATCACCGGCAGCTGCCCGTCGACCATCGCCAGCGGACCATGCAACAGGTCGGCCCCGGAGAATGCCTGCGCGGACAGGTATGACGTCTCCATCACCTTGAGCGCTGCCTCCCGCGCCGTCGGGTAGGAGTAGCCCCGAGCGGTCGTGACGAGGCGCTGCGCGAACCGATACCGCTGCGCCGCAGCATACGGACGGTCGGCCATTGCCAAGGTGCGGGCGGCCGCCTCGGGCAGCGCACTCACGTCTGGCACAAGCGCGTCGTCGCCGCCGCCGAACAGCATTGCCAGTGCCATCATCTCGGCGGTGTAGGTCTTGGTCGCCGCAACCGCCTGTTCCAATCCTGCACGCACGTCGAGGTGGTGCTCGGCCGCCTTCACCAACGCCGACTCGGGCGCGTTCGTCACGGCCAGAGTGAGCGCACCGCACCCTCGGGCCACCTCGACACTCTCGATGAGGTCCGGTGAGCCGCCCGACTGGCTGACGGCCACGAAGAGAGCCTGCCGCAGATCGGGCCGCGAGTGATACACCGTCAGGCTCGACGGTGAGGCGAGCGCTGCGGGCAGCTGCCGCCGCACCTCCACCAGGTACTTCGCGTACAACGCGGCATGATCGCTGGTGCCCCGGGCTGCGAAAATGACCATGCGAGGGGCAAACTCGTGGATCGCGCGCCTGATCTCGGCGGCCTGCGCCAGACCATCCACCCGAAGACGTTCGAGGATCTGTGGCTGCTCCGCAATCTCAGCCGCCATCAGTGCGCCCGGCTCGCTCATCCCGCTCCTTGCCGTCATAACATCGACTAGAGTCAATTGTCCATCATAGAATGGACTAGACCAATGAGATAGTGCATGGTTCACTGAAGCCTGTCAACGCTGAATAGATTGCACGAGCTCCACGGGAGGAGATGAAGGTGGCATCCACTGCCCGTGAACCGGCACGTGAACCGAAGCATTACGCCGTGCGCCGACACCTCCTTGAGCTGATCGAGTCCATGGAGCCCGGCAGTGCAGTCCCCACCGAACGAAGCCTGGCCGCCGACCTGCGCACGTCCCGGACCACTGTCCGTCAGGCACTGGTCGATCTCGTAGCCGAAGGCCGCCTCACGCGCCGCCAAGGTTCCGGCACCTATGTCGCCGAGTCAAAGATCACCTGGCCGCTGCACCTGGCAAGTTTCACCGAGCAGGCAGCGGCGAATGGTCTGACGGCGAGCTCCGAGCTGCTGGGTACTGCACGGGTGCGCGCAGATTCGCAGACCGCGGAACGGCTCCAGATAAACCGAGGCGACCCGGTCTATCGGATCGATCGCCTCCGACTCGCCGACCACCTGCCGACCGCCGTCGAGACCTCCGTGCTCTCGGCCGAGCGATTTCCCGGGCTGACCCGACGCATGCGGACCGCGGGCTCCCTACATGCCCTGCTCACCATGGAGTATGGCGTCGACCTGCGCCGCGGTGAGGAGTCCATCGAGATCGCCCCCGCATCACCACGCGAGGCGACCCTGCTGCGCATCGATGCCAGTGCAGCGATGCTGGTCGTTCGGCGACACAGCTTCGACGCGCATGGCGCGCCTGTCGAGTGGGGCACGAGCTCGTTTCGAGGAGATCGCATCTGCTTGATCGCGAACCTGGGCATACCACCCGTTCGCCGGAAAATGACATCGGGAAAATGACCCACATAGGCAGTACAGTCGCCACCGACGTCGTCCTCACCGGTGCCCGCGTGGTCACCCCCAACGACGTCATCGACAACGGCTGGGTTCACGTGCGAGGCAGTCGCATCCACCAGGTAGGGCGGACGGACCCTCCACGTGGAGTGCGCCGCCAGGATCTTGCGGGCGCCTGGCTACTGCCGGGATACATCGACATCCATATGCACGGCGGCGGCGGACACGACGTCTCCTCCTCCCCCGAGGCCATGGCACAGGCCGTTGCGTTCCACCGCGCGCACGGCACGACTCGCACCCTCGTCTCATTTGTCACTGCACCCGTCGACGCACTGGTCGAGCAGCTCGACTGGGCCGCAGCACTGACTCACGCCGGTGCCCGAGTCGACGGTCACGTCATCGGCTCTCACCTGGAAGGCCCGTTCCTGTCGCATGCGCGGTGCGGCGCCCAGAACACCAGTCACCTGATCCTGCCCGACCGCGATGCCTTCGCGCGCATGAGCGCTGCGGCGCGAGGAACTCTCCGCTCGGTGACGATCGCCCCCGAGCTGGACGGCGCGCTGGAGCTGATCCGCGACATCACCGCCAGCGGAGCGGTGGCCGCCATCGGGCACTCCGACGCGACATATGCGCAGGCGCATGCCGCCATCGATGCGGGAGCCACCCTGGCCACACATCTGTTCAATGGGATGCGCCCGCTCCACCACCGTGAACCCGGCCCGGTCGGCGCAGCGCTCGAGTCGGGAATTGCCTGCGAGCTGATCAACGACGGCATCCACGTGCACCCGTCGGTGACCAGCCTGGTCGCCCGCCAGCGTGGACCCATGATCCTGATCACGGACGCGATGGACGCGACCGGAGTCGGGGACGGCGAGTACGTGCTCGGCGGCCAACGTGTGCAGGTCACCGATGGGCAGGCCCGGCTCGTCAGCACCGGCTCACTCGCCGGCAGCACCCTGACCATGGATGAGAGCCTTCGTCGGGCCGTCCGAGACAGCGGTCTGACCATCACGTCGGCATCTCGCGCCGCATCATGGAACCCTGCACGGATCCTGGGAATTCACCGTGACGCCGGTGCGATCGAGGCTGGCCTGGCGGCCGACCTCGTGACGCTCGACGACGACCTGCACGTCACGGGCGTCATGGCGGAGGGATTGTGGAGTTCCGAGGATTCCGGGGCGCCCGAGCCCGACGACAGGTAACATCCTGATAACTGGTCTAGACCAATGGCTCGATGACGTGTACCGTCCCAACAATCGGCGGTTCTGCGACAGCACCCGCACACCTCACCAGCCGCATGCGGCTGCTAGTCACAGCACATCAATCAGAACTGGCAGAGAGAAGACAGACATGAAGCGCACTCTGATCG
The DNA here is from genome assembly GCF_007845645.1 of Leekyejoonella antrihumi. Classification (GTDB taxonomy): domain Bacteria; phylum Actinomycetota; class Actinomycetes; order Actinomycetales; family Dermatophilaceae; genus Leekyejoonella; species Leekyejoonella antrihumi. The sequence goes on along the minus strand of NZ_VCQV01000011.1, from coordinate 29,048 downwards.
GCGCAACGGCGATCGTCGCCGTCGGAACGATGGCACTCAGCGGCTGCGGTGGGTCGAGCAGCACGAGTTCGGGCAAGAGCGGAGGCACCACGACTCTCAAACTGGTCGCCGCCGACTACGGAACCGGACCGGCCAACACCAGCTCGAAGTACTGGGCGAGCGTCGCGGATGCCTTCCACAAGGCCAACCCGACGATCACCGTCAACGTGCAGGTCGTGACGTGGGCAAACTTCGACACCACCGTGCAGACGATGGTGCAGAACAAGCAGTACCCCGACATCACCGAGGGCGACTACTTCTCCAACTACGCCCAGCAGGGACTGCTCTATCCCGCGAGCAAGGTGCTCAGCAACCCCGGCAACCTGCTGCCGGCCTTCAAGGCCCAGGGCAGCTACAAGGGCGTCCAGTACGGCATGCCGTTCACGACGAGCTCGCGCACACTCTTCTACAACAAGAAGCTGTTCAAGAAGGCCGGCATCATGTCGGCACCGAAGACGTGGGCCGACATCCAAACCGATGCGAGCAAGATCAAGGCGCTGGGCGACACCGGCTTCGGACTACCGCTGGGTAGCGAGGAGGGCCAGGCCGAGGCACTGTTGTGGATGCTCGGCAACGGCGGCGGCTACCAGAACAGCAGTGGCAAGTACACGATCAACAGTCCTCAGAACATCCAGACGTTCCAGTTCCTGAAGAAGCTCGTCGCCGCCGGCGACACCGAGCCCAACCCCGCGAACAAGATGCGCACCGACCAGTGGCAGCAGTTCGCGCAGGGCAAGGTCGGCATGATCAACGGCTCACCGGCCCTGGTGCCGATCATCGAGAGCGCCAAGGTCCTCAAGGACAGCGACTGGACCTCGGTGCCGATCGCCGGCAAGAACGGCCCACTGACGAAGACCCTGGGCGTGAGCGACAACGTGGCAGCCTTCAAGACCGACGGCACGAAGGCCGCGGCCATCAAGAAGTTCCTCGACTTCACCTACCAGGACACCTATCAGCTGAAGTTCGACAAGGAGTACGACCTCCTGCCGGCAACCACCAGTGCGGCAAAGGCGCTCGCCTCGGACCCGATCTTCGGCCCGTTCCTGACGGCGCTGCCGCACTCGATCCAGTACCCGAGCGACACCGCTTGGGCCCAGGTCAAGACCAACATCCAGCAGAACATCGGCACAGCCGTCACCGGTGACCCGAAGACGGTGCTGGACTCGATCCAGGCGAAGGCCTCCGCCAACTGACCGGACTGAATCGGCCCCGGCGCGGATGGACACGCCGGGGCCGGTGCCGACCGTTTCGCCGAGAGAGAAGGTGGCTGTGACTTCTGTTGCGCCTAGCGATCGCACCCGGGAACGGGCCGGTCGGGCACCAACACCGGGGCCTACGACCAAGCAGCGGATGACGCGACTTGCGCGTGCACTGGGACCGGTGCCTTGGCTCCTTCCGGCGGTGGCACTGATCGGACTGGTCGTGCTCTGGCCCGTCGTCGTCCTGTTCAAGACGTCCTTTCAGAACATCAGCCCCGACGGATTCGTCAACGGTTGGGCGGGTCTGGGCAACTTCCGGGCGCTGTTTGCCGAGCCGGCCCTGCTCAGCGTGGTGCTTCGTACGGTCGTCTGGGTCGTTGTCGTCGTGGCCATCACGATGGTTCTCGGCCTGATGCTGGCCCAGCTGTTCAACGTGGAGTTCCCGGGTCGCAAGGCGGCGCGCTGGGCCCTGATCGCGCCGTGGGCCGCCTCGGTCATGATGACCTCGCTCATCTTTCGATGGGCGCTGGACTATACGAGCGGGCCCATCAACATCCTTCTCAAGGACCTCGGGATCGTCCATTCCCTGGGCACGAACCAGACTGACTGGCTCGGTCGCCCGGTTGCCGCCTTCATCTGGATGATGGGCGTGGCGGTGCTCGTCTCGCTGCCGTTCACGATCTACGCGTTGCTCGCCGGCCTGCAGACCATCCCGGCCGACCTGTACGAGGCCGCCAGGGTGGATGGCGCGGATTCCTGGCGGATGTATCGCTCCATCACGTTGCCGCTGCTGCGCCCCGCATTCACCGTCGCACTGCTGATCAATGTCATCAACATCTTCAACTCGTTCCCCATCATCTGGGAGATGACCCGCGGCCAACCCGGATCCAGCACGAGCACCACGACCACGTTCATGTTCCAGCTCAAGCAGGCATTCATCGGCGAGTCCGCGTCCATGTCCGTGCTGAACTTCGCCATGGTCATCGTGATCGTGCTGGTGTTCTTGAAGGTCACCCGCTGGAAGGAACAGGTGAACTGACATGACAGACATCACCGCCGGCACCTCGGAACCTGTCCTGGCCACCGGTACGTCCGGGCGCGCGCAGAAGCGGGCTCGGCCGCCGCGGAAGCCGAGGCGGCCTCTTCGGCCACGCACTCTCTTCGCCGCAGTGGCCGCCTACCTGGTCGCGATCATCTTCATCGTGCCGTACCTGGACATGTTCGTGACCGCAATGCGGCCGATCAACGAGCTTCAGCAGCCCAATATCCTTCCACACCACTGGACCTGGTCGAACTTCAGCACGATCTGGTCGACCGGATTCGGTGCCAGCTTCCGGGTCAGCCTCGAGGTCGCCGCCGGCTCCACCGTCCTGGTCCTGCTGGTGGCGCTTCCCGCCGCCTACTACACCGCACGGAAGCAGTTTCGTGGCCGTTCCGTGTTCCTGCTGCTGGTGCTCGTGACGCAGATGTTCCAGCCGCCGGCGATGCTGGTCGGCATCTACAAGGAGTTTCTCAGCTTCAACCTGCTGAACACGGTGTTCTCGCTGATCCTGGTCAACGCCGGGTTCAACCTGGCCTTCGCGGTGTGGATCCTGAACGCGTACTTCTCCTCGATCCCCGTGGAGCTCGAGGACGCCGCGATGGTGGACGGCACGAGCCGGCTCGGCGCACTGGTGCGCATCACGCTGCCGCTCGCCCTACCCGGCGTGGTCACGGCGCTGATCTTCTCCTTCATCGCGGCCTGGAACGAGTTCATCGTCGCCCTGACTCTGAATACGACTCCGAATACGCAACCACTCACTGTCAATATCAACGGCTACATCGGGCAGTACCAGATCGACTGGGGCCATCTCTTTGCCGGGTCGGTCATCGCGACCGTGCCGGTGATCATTCTCTTCGCGATCATCGAGGGAAAGGTCGTCAGCGGCTTGACCGCCGGCTCTGTGAAGTAGTTCGGATTAGGCGGTCGCCTCACGGTGCTCTGCAATCACGCGCTGGTACCACTCGAAGCTGGACTTCGGAATGCGCTGCTGCGTCTCGTAGTCCACATAGACCAGACCGAACCGCTTGGCATATCCCTCGGCCCACTCGAAGTTGTCCAGCAGGGACCAGCAGTAGTAGCCCCGCACGTCCACGCCCTGCCCGCTTGCCGCGGCGATGGCGCGCAGATGGGCCTCCAGATAGCGCATCCGGTCCGGGTCGTGCACATGCCCGGTCTCTTCGACGACATCGTCGCAAGCGCGACCGTTTTCGGTCACATAGATGGGCGGCAGGCTCGGGTAGCTCTCGTGCAGCCAGCGCAGCAGGCGGCGAAGGCCGTCGGAGTCCACCGGCCAGCCCATGGCCGTACGCTCCTCGTCATCATCGACCACCTGCTCGGTCGCCAGGTCGTCTGCGGTGCGCTTCGCCGGGTCGGGCTCGGCATACTCCCCCACACGCACGTTGCTCGGAAAGTAGTAGTTGACACCGAGGAAGTCCAGGGGCACTGCGATCGTCTCCAGATCACCGTCCTCGATGAACGAGAAGTCCGTGATGTCGGCGTAGGTGCGTCTTGCCAGCTCCGGGTAGGTCCCCGCCAGTACGGGGTCGGTGAAGATCCGATTGGACAACATCAACGCACGATCGGCCGCCGCAAGGTCCTCCGGGCTGTTCGAGACGGCAGCCACCGGCTCCAGATTGAGCGTCACGCCGATCTGCTGACCTGCCGCACCATTGCTGCGCATCGCCCGGGCGGCCAGGCCGTGGGCCAGCAGGAGGTGATGCGCCGCCGCCAACGCCCCTTCGCCCTCGTGGGCGCCCGGCGCGTGTCGACCGGTCGCGTAGCCCAGGATGGCGGAGCAGTACGGCTCGTTGAGCGTGATCCAGCGGGTGACGCGATCGCTGAGGTGCTCGTGCGCGATCGCTGCATACTCGGCGAACCGCTCGGCCGTGTCACGCACCCGCCAGCCGCCTGCGTCCTCCAACGGCTGGGGAAGATCCCAGTGGTAGAGCGTGATTGCCGGCTTGATACCCCGCTCCAGCAGTCCATCCACCAATCGGTCGTAGAACGCCAGACCGGCGGCATTCGCGGGCCCCTTGCCGGTGGGCTGGATGCGCGGCCAGGCCATTGACAGTCGATAGCTGTCGATGCCGAGCGCGGCCATCAGGTCGATGTCCTCGGCATACCGGTGATAGTGGTCGCACGCGACATCGCCGTTCTGATCCGCAAACACCTTGCCGGGCGTGTGACTGAACGTGTCCCAGATCGACGGTCCGCGGCCGTCCTCCTCCACGGCCCCCTCCACCTGATAGGAGGCCATCGCCACCCCGAACTCGAAACCCTTGGGCAACTCCATCGTCATGTCTCAGGCCTTTCCATCTGTCATTACCCGGACCGTATGGTCCGCAGGTCTCAGCTCAAACACCTGCACTCCGTATGCGGGCAGGCGCACCTCGGCGACCGGGTCACCACCGCCCAGGGGCACCAACGTCGCCGCGTCCTGGAGCTGCGGTGTCACTAACCGCTCTTCAGCGCTTTCGCTCACGAGCCATACGAGCTCGCGTCCACTTTCATGCACCAAGGCGTCCACCAGGACGGCCGGATCATCCACGGTGACAGGCCTCTCGACACCGGCCACGTCGGCAAGCGCCGCATACAGCCGCGGTGAGTCATCGGGGTTGGCGTTGCCACGCGCGGCAGCGAAGTACTCGATCGGATACGCCGACAGGATCGCCGCTCCCTTCCCGAGTCGATGTCGGGTCAGCGCTACCCGCCCGGCCTGGTCACGCGCAATCACCTCTGCGCCAACAGTTTCCACCGGCATCCGAGTGCGCGCGTTGACTCCCCCAGCGGCCCGGAATCGAAGCACATCTCCCGCATCAATCGGTCCGAGGTCCTGCTCGAACCGCAGCTCGACGACATCCTCCTCGACCGGGTCGTTCAGCCCGTAGATGAGCCGATGCAGCACCCCAAAGATCTCTTCGCTGGCGGTCCACCACGGGCCGCGTTGAAACTCGACCTCCCCGGCACCGTAGGACGCGTAGATCGTTGCGCCGCTGCGCGCGAGATCACGCAGTCGCAACCAGGTCGGCGCGGTCAGTGCCTTGACCGACGGCACGAGATAGAGGCGGTAGCCGTCGGCGATGCCGTCCCGTTCACGTGCCATCCCGGGAGGCATGTCCGCCTCCCGGCAGGCAAGGTAGGCCTGCTCGAGGCACCGGAAGACGTAGGTGCGTTCCGCCTCTTCCACGGTCAGCGGCTCCGCAGTCTCCAGGTAGACCGGGACGACGAGCGCGGTCTGCGCGGCACGCCGCTGGCACCCGGCCAGGTCGACCGCCTCCAGCACTGCGGCGAAGTCGCGCATCTCCAGGAGCTGTGGCTTCGCAGATCCGTCGACTCGCGTCAGCCCGAAGTGCAGCTCGAAGGGGTGGTGACGATAGGGATCCTGCTCGACGAGGTTGTCGAAGTCGGTGTTGTTCCAGCCGATCCACCCGGTTGCGCCCGCAAGCAGCGTCAGGTGGAGCACCTGGCGGTAGTAGTGTGCAGCGTTCTCGTCCGAGGCGAAGTCAGTCGTCAGGCCGAACTCCTCCAGCACCACCGGCCGCTGGCCGACCGAGGCCAGCTCGCAGATGAACGCCGCCTTGAGGTGCTGCCGGACCACATCCGTCTCCATCGGATAGACATGCGGCCCGACGAAGTCGGTGATCTGCGCCAGACCGCGCACCGAGAAGCCGTTGTCCTTGCCCGTCACCTCGATTCCCCAGGCGCCGTCACCGATCGACACGGGTTGGGTGCCACCGCCGGCTCGTACGGCCTGGACCATCAGCTCGGCCCAGCTCGAGACGATGGCGCTCTGGCCTGCACCGCCATAGATCGGCATCTCGTTCGAGATCAGCCAGCCGGCGACGGCCGGATGCTCCGCGAATCGCCGTGTCACCTCACGTGCGAACCAGGCCTGCCGCGCGACCATCCACGTGTCGGCATACAGGTCACGCCCGGCCCGCCAGCTCGGATCCCAGTTCTCACCCGACATGTGGCCCACGATGAAGGTCGGCACGGTCTGCATACCGAGCTCGGTATGCAGATCGAGGAAGGTCTCGAACCGGCGCAGCACCTCGCCGTCAAGACGGTCGGGCTCCGGCATGGCGTCGGGCCAGTAGAGGAACGACCTCGTCATCGTCAGCCCGTGGTCCTTGAGCACCCGCAGCTCTGCGTGCAACAGGTCCGGGTCGATGCCGCGCCACATCAACGGGCCACCCTTGCGGGACCAGAAGTTGGCGCCGACCCAGGTCACCGCCCGCCCGCCGACATTGACCTTCGGGTTCGGACGAGGCACGCTCTCCTGCGGTCGAATCGAGGCAGCACTCACTTCACGGCACCTGCTGTCAGGCCGGCTACCAGGTATCTCTGCAGCAGCAGGAACGCGATCACGATCGGCACACTGACCACCAGTGAGGCCGCCATCACCTGGTTCCAGTAGACATTGATCTGAGTCGAGTAGTTCTGCAGCCCGATCGACAACGTCTTGGTCGAGCTGTTCGTCATCTGGGCCGCAAAGAGCAGCTCGCCCCAGGACGTCATGAAGGAGTAGACAGCCACCGCGATCACGCCCGGCCGCGCCGCCGGCAGCACGACACGCAGCAGGGCTCCGATCGCTGTGGTGCCATCCACGCGGGCCGCCTCATCGAGATCCCTGGGTATCCCGTCGAAGTATCCCGCCAACATCCAGATCGAGAACGGCAGCGAGAACGTCAGGTAGGTGATGATCAGGCCGACGCGGGTCTGATAGAGGAGGGTGAAGCCCAGGAACTTGTCGATGTTGACGAAGATCAGGAAGAGCGGCAGTAGGAAGAGGATCCCGGGGAACATCTGCGTCGACAGCACCGCGCCGGTGAAGACCCGTCTGCCGAAGAAGCGATAGCGAGAGATCGCGTATCCGGCGAAGATCGCCACGATCACGCTGAGCACGGTCGCGGACACACAGACGATGAGGCTGTTCATGAAGTATCGCGCCAGTGGCACCGTGCTCCAGATGTCGATAAAGGGCTGCAGCGTCGGGTGCTTCGGCCACCAGGTGAAGGCGCCCTGCACCTCGCCGAGCGGTTTCACGGAGCTGCTGAGCATCACATACAGCGGGATGGCGACGAAAAGCCCCAGCACGACGACCACGACTGTGCGGAAGATTCGGAAGGACAGTGGTTCACGCACGACGAGACCTCCGGTTGAGCAGCAGCAGATAGACGCCCGTGCACACCAGCAGGAAAAGTAGGAGCAGCACAGACATTGCCGACCCGAACCCGAAGTTCCAGTTGACGAACGAGTTGTCGTAGATGTGGATCGACACGAGGTCGGCGGACGGCGGTGGGGTCTGACCGAAGAGGACGAACGGGGTGTTGAAGTCGTTGAAGGTCCACAGGAAGAGCATCAGGACCAGGACGCCATTGACGGGGCGCAGCGATGGCAGGGTGATGAAACGGATCTGCTTCCAGATTCCTGCACCATCAACGGAGGCCGCGTCGTACACCTCTTCGGAGATGTTTTGCATGCCGGCCATCAGCATCAAGAAGGCGAACGGCCACGAACGCCACAGGGCCGCAACGGTCATCGCGATGAAGGCATTGTTGCCGACCAGCCAGAATGTCGTTCCGTCGGTCAGGTGCAGGTCGTCGTGCAGCACGTGGTTGAGAAGCCCGTTGTCCCGCTGGTACATGAAGCTCCACGTCATGATGCCCGCGTAGATGGGCAGCGCGTAGGGCACCAGGAACAGAGTGCGCAGGATGCCCCGCCCGCGAAACGAGCGCTGCAGCACCAGTGCCGCCGACATCCCGAAGACCCAGGCCAGTCCGACGACGATCACCGTGTACGCGGCGGTGATCTCAAAGGAGTGCAGCAGGCTCTGGCCAAGGGGTCCGGAGAAGTTCAGTGCCACCCGGTAGTTTCCGAGTCCGGCATACGGAGCCTGCGACCAGTTCGCGATGAAGAACTGAGTCAGCTGGACGAAGCTCATCCAGATGCCGACCAGCATCGGCACGATGTGGATGAGGAGTTCCAGCAGCACCGCGGGGACGATCAGCAGGTAGGGCGTTGCCCTGCCCCACCCCCGAGGCCGACGGGCCGGCTTGGGAGGCACCGGCCCGTCGGTCGACTGCTTGGAACGGGAGCGCGTCGTAGTCATGAACCGTTCCTTGCTGCCGGTCAGCCGGCCGACGCCATCTTGTCCTGCGCCGCCTGTAGCGCGGCCTTGATGTCGGAGTCGCTGACCTTGTTGCCCGTGGCGGCCTGCGCCAGCAGCTGGTTGACCGCGTTGCCGACGTTGGTCTCGTAGGCCGACTCGGCCGGAATCAGCGGCAGTGGCACCGCCTTCGTAGCCAGGATGTCCGCGAACGCCGCGGCCTCCGCCTTGTTGGTGGTGTAGTTGACGGTTCCGTTCTTCACGACGGGCAGGGCGGTGAACGGCTTGTCCAGGATCGCCTGCTCGGCCGGGCTGGTCATGAACTTCACCAGCTTGAGCGCCGCGGCCTTGTTCTTCGTGTTCTTGAAGATGGAGATGTTGATGCCGGCCACGAAGCTGGCGATGTCCTTGTTGCCGGTCATGGCCGGGATCGGCACGACGCCATACGCGTCGCTCTTCATCCCGTCGGCCTGCAGCGTGTTGTCCGCGTTGTTCTGGCTCATCAGCATCGCGGCCTTGCCCTTGGCGAAGTCACCGGGCGCCTCTGGTCCGTTCTTGTACTGCACGCTGCTGGGGTTGACCACCTTGTTGCTCATCAGGTCGACGTACTGTTTCACTCCGGCTACCATGCCGGGCGTGGTGAACTGCGGCTTGCCCTGGGCGTTGAACGGGTCGGCGCCGTGCTGCTGGCCGAAGATGAAGGCGAAGTGCACGCTCTCGGTGTAGCTGCCGCCCTCCATCGCCATGCCGTAGGTGCCCTTGCTCGGGTCCGTCAGCTTCTTGGCGTCGGTCTGCAACTGCTCCCACGTCGTGGGCGGCTTCAGACCGGCGTCGGCGAACATCTTCTTGTTGTAGTAGAGGCCGTAGACCAGACCGTAGAGCGGCACCGAGGTCGGGTCCTTGCCGGGCGCGCCGCCGGTCTTGAACGCGGTCTGGACGAACTTGTCCTTGCCGCCGATCGCCTGCAGCGCCGCGGCGTCGAACGGCATGAACGCGCCGGTGGCCTGCAGCGAGGCCGCCCAGGTGTTGCCGATGTTCAGCACATCCGGGCCCTGGCCGCTGGTTGTCGCGCCGAGGATCTTGTTGAGCAGGTCCGGCCAGCCGATCACCTGGACGTTGACGTTGATGCCGGTCTGCTTCTTGAACTTGGCCATCTCGGTGCCCAGCACCTTCTGGTCATCCTGAATGGTTGCCGCCTGGTTGCTGGCCCAGTAGGTGAGGGTGGCGCCCGAGCCTCTGCCGGCGGCGGCGGAGGCCGATGCCGAGCCGGAGCCCGAGGAGGCCGAGCCGGAGCCCGACGAGGACGAGCCGCCACTGCCGCAGGCGGCCGTGGCCGACACCGCCAGCACAGTGAGCGCCGCGGGGATGAGACGAAGTTTCACGAAGACTCCTGAGGTTCCGGGCGAGCGGGCCGCCATGGCCCGATGGGGATCTATGTATTGGATCACTTATCCGGTTCAGTTAACTATAGCTGTTACTTAATCGTTACTTAACTCGTCGCGACGGGCCTCAGGAGGGGCGCGCGGTGCTCCCGCGCACCTGCAGGGTGGACAACGGCGCGCGCACCAGTCCACGGTTGCGTCCTTCGATCAGATCGATGAGGACGGCGGCGGCAAGACCTCCGTACCCGGGGGTGTCTCGAGAGAGCGCCGTCACCGCCGGCTGAATCAGGGTCGTGAGGATCGAGTCGTCCCAACTGACCGCCGAGAGGTCCTCCGGCACCCGCAGCCCCAGCTCGGTTGCGGCGCTGAGTCCCGCGATGGCCATCGTGTCGCTTCCGAAGATCAGGGCGGTGGGCCGGCTCTCCGACGCGAGCATGCGGCGGGTCACCTTGCCCGCCTCGGGCCCGGTGTAGGGCGCTTCAACGGTCGTCACCTCCACCCCGCGGGCTCGTCCGGCACGGCGCACACCACGTCGGCGGGCGCGCTCGTGGGCGAAGACCGGGGGACCGCACACGTGCCCTATCCGCCGATGTCCGAGCGCTGCCAGATGCTGCACGGCGACGGCGGCATCTCCGGCCTGATCCGTCCACACACAAGGTAATTCAGCCCCTGGCATTGGACCGCCACAGAGAACTCCGGGCAGCCCGAGCTCGGCAAGCGCACTGACACGAGGATCGTGGACCCGCTCGTCCATGAGGATGACACCGTCAATGCGACGCTCCCCCCACCACCGCTCGTACGTGCTGATCTCATCCTCCGGATGATCACCGATGACTCGCAGCAGCAGACTGAATCCCCGCTCGCTGAGAACCTGCTCGAGACCCGCGAGGAATCGAATGAAGAACGTCTCGACGGTCAGCAGGTCAGTGGGACGAGAGAGCACCAGTCCAACCACACTCGTCTGCGCACCACTGAGCGCGCGGGCGCTGGAGCTCGCGTGCCAGCCGAGCTCGCGAGCCAGCGCCAGCACGCGGTCACGAGTGTCGGCCGCCACGCCGGGCTGATCATTGAGCGCATAGGACACTGCGGCCTTGGAGATGCCGAGCTGTTCGGCAATGTCAGCCATCGTGGCCCGCCGCCGGGGTCCGCGCGCACCGCTGCCCGCCATCCTGCCCTCGCTCTCATGCTGCCGTCAGCTGAATAGAACTTAATCCGTTAAGTCAACCTAGCCGATCTCTCGCCAGCGCAAGACCCGCATCGCGTCACCGAGGCGAAGGACATCGATCCGAGACCGTCAGCGCTGGGTGGAGTCGGAGACCTCGCCGACGAGCTCCTCCAGGACGTCCTCCAGGAAGATCACGCCGATGGCGTCGCCGGTGGCACCGACCACGCGAGCCAGGTGCGCGCCACTGCGCTGCATCGTGATCAGCACGTCCTCGACCTCGTCGCTCGGCCGCACCGTCGCCAGGCGACGGATTCGCTTCGGTGGAACCGGCTCGACATACGCCTCATCGCGCGCATAGAGCACATCCTTCAGATGCAGGTAACCCGCGATGACGCCCTCCCTGTCGGTCACCGGGAAGCGGGAGAATCCCCGCTTGGCCACAAGCCGCTCGACATCCGCCGGCGTAGCACCGATCGGCAGCGTCACCAGCTCGCCGATCGGCACCGCCACGTCGGCGGCCGCCTTGTCACTGAAGTGCAGCGCGCCGTGCATGCGCGCCTGCTGCGCCTCGGCGAGCAGCCCCTCTCGGTGCGACTCCTCGACGATCATCTCGACCTCCTCGACCGAGAAGGTCGACGTCACCTCATCCTTCGGCTCGACCCCGATGCGTCGCACCAAGAATTTCGAGATGGCCTCGACCAGTCGGATCAGTGGGCGGATGCCGCGCGTGATCCACAGCAGGGGCGGCGCCAGTATCAGCGCGGCCCGGTCCGGTCCGGCGATCGCGAGGTTCTTGGGCACCAGCTCACCCAGCGTGACGTGGAAGTAGGCGACGACCAACAAGGCGAGCACAAGGGCAACCACCTGGGCTGCCTCACCGTGGATTCCGAGGTGCGACAACGGCTTTTCGATCACATGGTGCAGCGCCCCCTCGGCAACGGCACCTAGCAGGACCGAGCAGACGGTGATGCCCAGCTGGGCGCAGGCGAGCACTGAGGAGACATTCTCCAGGGCCTCCAGGCTTGCCTTCGCACGCTTGCTGCCCTGCAGGGCCAGGGGTTCGAGCTGGGACCGGCGGCTTGCCATGACCGCGAACTCGGCGCCGACGAAGAAGGCATTGCCGAGAAGGAAGATCACCGCGAGGAGGAAGCTCACGCGGGCGCCTCCCCTGCATCCACCGAGCCTGCTGCGGGCAGGACGGGTGTCAGCCGCACCCGATCGACGCGACGGCCCTCCATGGACACGACCCGCAAGCTCCAGCCGCCCAGCTCGATCACGTCACCCGCCCGTGGCACCCGCCCGACCGTGGCCATGACATACCCGCCGACGGTCTCGTAGGCGTTCCCATCCGGAATGTCGGCGCCAATCCGGTCACGCACCTCATCCGGCCGCCACAGGCCGGACACGGTCCAGGAGCCGTCCGGCAGCAGCCGGCTCGGATCCTGCACGCGATCGTGCTCATCGCTGACCTCCCCGACGATCTCCTCGATGACATCCTCCAGTGTCACGACGCCGCTGGTGCCGGCGTACTCGTCGATGACGATCGCCAGCTGCAGACCGCTCGCCCGCAGCAGCAGCAGCAGCGGATCGAGTCGGATGGTCTCTGGCACCATCACCGGTGGCACCATCAGGGCACTGACCGGCACCTGCTCACGACGCTCCTGCGGCACGGCGATGGCCCTCTTGACGTGGACCACTCCCACGACGTCGTCCCAGTCGTCGTCAAGCACGGGAAACCGCGAGTGCCCCGTGTTGCGAGCCAGGTCCACGACCTGAGCGGCAGAGGCCGTCCGCTCCACCGCGGTGCACCGGACGCGCGGGCTCATCACGTCTGCGGCAGTGCGCTCACCGAAGTTCAGCGACCGGGTGAGCAACCGGGCGGTGTGCTCCTCCAGCACTCCCGCCTCCGCCGACCGGCGCACCAGCGACGACAGCTCCCGGGGTGTCCGTGCTGCGCTCAGCTCCTCCTGCGGCTCGATGCCGACCAGACGCAGGAGCCGGTTCGCCGACCCGTTGAGCAGTACGATCAGCGGCCTGGTCGCCACCGAGATGAGTCGAACCGGGCCGGCCACGACCTTCGCCACGGGCAGCGGTGCCGAGATGCCGAGAAACTGTGGGACCAGCTCACCGACGATCATCGAGAAGAGGGAGGCGATGACCAGGGCGGCAGTGGTGGCGAGCGCCGCGGCACTGTCCGGTGACAGACCCGCGGCCCGAACCGGGGAGGTCAGCAGGTCGCCGAGCGAGGGCTGCACGAGATAACCGAGGATCAGCGTGGTGACGGTAATGCCGACCTGAGCGGCAGACAGCTGGGTGGACAGCCCGCGCAGCGAAGCAAGCACTCGGCCGGCGCGATGATCGCCGTCGTCGATCGCCCGCTGAACCATAGGCCGGTCCAGCGCCACGAGAGAGAACTCGGCGGCAACGAAGACTGCGGTGCCCACGGTGAGGACAACTCCGACAAGGATCAGCAACCACTGCAACATCGTGCGGACATCGTGCCATGAAAGTACGGCCCGACTGGCACCAAATGCCTGCTACGGATCGAACCCTGGGCAGTTATCCTGCCTACGTCGGCCACCATGCCGGGGCCGACAACACCATGGTTAAGGGGACCCACGTGAGCTCACCGCCCACGCAGACACAACCATCCAGGGCGCATTCTCGCATCGAGATCGTCGGTCTGACCAAGTCGTTCGGCAGCTTCAAGGCCGTCGACAACCTCACCTTCAGCGTCGAGCCGGGCCGCATCACGGGATTCCTCGGTCCCAACGGCGCCGGCAAGACCACCACGCTGCGCATGGTCCTCGGGCTCATCACGCCGACGGCGGGACATTCCACCATCGGCGGAGTCCCCTACGCGCATCTGAAGCATCCGACGCGAACGGTCGGAGCGGCTCTGGAGGCGACCAACTTCCACCCGGGCCGCAGCGGCCGCGACCACCTGCGGGTACTTGCCGCGGCAGGCGGCATCCCGGAGTCTCGCGTCGACGAGATGCTGGAGCTGGTCGGCATCCCGGCCGCGGCGAAGCGCCGTGCCGGCAACTACTCGATGGGTATGCGGCAGCGCCTCGGCTTGGCTGCCGCCATGCTCGGCGACCCGAACGTGCTCGTGCTGGATGAGCCCACCAACGGCTTGGACCCCGAGGGCATTCGCTGGCTGCGCGGCTTCCTGCGCCATCTGGCAGGTGAGAAGAAGACGATCCTGATCTCCAGCCACTTGCTGGGCGAGGTCCAGGCGACCGTCGATGACGTCGTCATCATCTCCAACGGCCGGTTGGTCAAGAACGGCCCGATCGAGTCGCTGCACGGGCAGGCCAGTGCCATCGTGCGGACCACCGACCCGGCCCGTCTCGCGAGTGCTCTTCATGCATCGGGCATCACCAGCGAGCGCCTCGAGGACACTGTTCTGCAGGCCTACACTTCCGACCTGCAGGCGATCGGCGACACGGCGCTGTCCGCCGGTCTGCCGATCTATGAGCTGCGCGCCCAGCAGCAGGACCTCGAGGCGTTGTTCTTCGAGCTCACCAGCCAGCCGGAGAACCAGAACCGGAACCTGGCGGGTGCAGAGCCACCGCCGCCGGTGGGGCAACACCTGCCACCCCACCGGGGCCAGGCACCGCAGCAGGGACAGGAGGGCATCTCATGATCGCCAGCGCAATCAAGCCACCCCATGAAGTCCTCGCTCCTTCGTCGCTCAGTACTTCACGGGGGCCCCGGCAGTCCTCACATCTTTGGGGGGACCTCGCATGATCGCCAGCGCCATCAAGGCGGAGATCCTCAAGATCTTCACGACCCGGTTGTGGTGGGGTCTGCTCATCGGTGACGTGCTCATCGGTGGGCTGCTGTCCTTCGCCTTCGCCTTCCAGCTCGGCCAAACCGATTCGAGCGATTCGCCGACGGCCGCGATCATGAGCCACCCGAACGTCGCAGCCGCCCAGGCCATCTACTCGGCCGGCTTCACCGTGACACTGGCCGAGCTCTTCCCGCTTGCGCTCGGGGTCATCCTGATCACCGCCGAGTTCCGGCACAAGACCTGGACCTCCACCGTGCTGTCGACCCCGCTGCGCTGGCCCATCTCGGTCGCCAAGGCCATCGCGATCTGCGTGGTCGGGTTCGTCTACGCGGTGGTTTATGACGTCGCGGCCGTGGTCGGTGGTGGCATCACCATGTCGGTGTGGCGCCACAGCGGCCTCTACCTCGGCTCGGCCGAGGTGTGGCAGACCCTCGGCCTGATCGTGCTTGCGTTCATCATCTGGACACTGCTCGGCTTCGGCTTCGGCCTGCTCCTGCGCAATCAGATCGTGGCGGTCTTCGTGGGCATCGGTCTGGCCTTCATCGGCAACATCCTCTTCAGCATCATCTTCAGCCTGTTGCACTGGGACTGGGCACCGAAGTTCCTGCCCTCGAATCTGACGAGCTCGATGCTGAACCCGACGTTCGCCTCCGATCCCGCAAACCACACGTTCGCCTGGGGCTGGGCCGCGGTCGTGCTGACGATCTACGGGCTGGTGCTGGCCGGGGCCGGTGCGGTCCTCAACCAGCGCAAGGACGTCCTCTAGGCCACACCCGGAGGGCGTTTCGACCGCCTCACCGACGGGGCCACGCCTACACGTTAGGCTTGGTCCCGTCGTTGTTAATGATGAGGCGGACAACCAGCCGGGGTTCCCCGCGAAGTACCGAGCGACGAAGGAGCAAGGACTTCGTGGGGCGGCTAGCGTGCCCACGCCGAACCTGATGAAAGAGGCGCATTCGCGTGTCATCCCAGTCTCCTGACCCACTCGCCGTTTTCGGACCAAACGAGTGGCTGGTTGACGACCTGTACCAGCAGTACCTCGAGGACAAGAACTCGGTCGACAAGGCCTGGTGGGGCTTCTTCGCCGACTACAAGCCGGCCTCGAAGAACGCACCGAGCAACGGCACGTCCAGTGCCGCATCGACTGGCAAGCCGGCCGATGCGGCACCCGCGCAGCCCACGACCGACAGCGATGCGACCTCCGGGGCGCACACCGCTGCGCCCAGTGCCCCGGCGGCAACTCCGGCCGGGCAGCCCAAGACCCCGGACGGCCCGCCCCGCCCCGGGCAGCACCTCGACCCGAAGAAGGCCGAGGTCTCCAGCAGGCGGCCCATCGCCCGTGAGGGTATCGCCGGTCCCGCACCGGAGCCGGAGCCGGCCAAGGACGAGGAGACGCCGCTGCGTGGCGTGGCGGCCAGGATCGTCACCAACATGGAGGCCAGCCTCGAGGTGCCGACGGCCACCAGCGTGCGCTCGGTCCCGGCCAAGCTGCTCATCGACAACCGCATCGTGCTGAACAACCACCTGTCTCGCAGCCGTGGCGGCAAGGTCAGCTTCACCCACCTCATCGGTTACGCGCTCGTCAAGGCGCTGGCCGCAGTCCCCGCCATGAACAATGCCCTCGGTACCGACGAGAAGGGCAAGCCGGTCATGGTCACGCCCGGCCATGTCAACTTCGGTCTGGCCATCGACCTGCAAAAGGACGACGGCAGCCGCACCCTCGTCGTCCCCAGCATCAAGGGCGCCGAGCGGATGGACTTCGCCCAGTTCTGGGCAGCCTACGAGGACATGGTCCGCAAGGCTCGAGGCAACAAGCTGACCGTCGACGACTACGCCGGCACCACGATCTCGCTCACCAACCCGGGCGGCATCGGCACCGTGCACTCGATCCCCCGCCTGATGAAGGGCGCCGGGGCCATCATCGGGGTCGGTGCGCTCGAGTACCCCGCCCAGTGGCAGGGCGCCAGCCCGGACACGCTCAACAAGAACGCGGTCAGCAAGATCCTGACGCTCACGTCGACCTACGACCACCGCATCATCCAGGGCGCAGTCTCCGGTGAGTTCCTGCGCGTCGTGCACCAGCTGCTGCTGGGCGAGGACGGTTTCTACGACGAGATCTTCGAGGCGCTGAAGGTCCCCTACGAGCCGATCCGTTGGATCCGCGACATCGACACCAGCCACGACGACGACATCAACAAGGTCGCGCGGGTGCAGGAACTCATCCACGCCTACCGCGTGCGCGGTCACCTGATGGCAGACACCGACCCACTGGAGTACAAGCAGCGTCGGCACTCCGACCTCGACGTCACCACCCACGGCCTGACGCTGTGGGACCTGGACCGCACCTTCCCCACCGGCGGGTTCGGTGGGGAGCCCTTCCTCAAGCTGCGCAAGATCCTCGGCATCCTGCGCGACTCCTACTGCCGCAGCGTCGGCATCGAGTACATGCACATCCAGGACCCCAAGGAGCGCGCCTGGATCCAGAGCAAGGTCGAGGTCGGCTACCAGAAGCAGACCTCGGAGGAGCAGCTGCGCATTCTGCGCAAGCTCAACGCCGCGGAGGCATTCGAGACCTTCCTGCAGACCAAGTTCGTCGGGCAGAAGCGGTTCAGCCTGGAGGGCGGCGAGTCCGCGATCGCGATGCTCGACCGCATCCTGTGCGAGGCGGCCGACAACGGCATGGACGAGGTCTGCGTCGGTATGCCGCACCGCGGGCGGCTCAATGTGCTCGCCAACCTGGCGGGCAAGTCCTACGGACAGATCTTCCGCGAGTTCGAGGGCAAGTCCGACCCGAAGTCCGTGCAGGGCTCCGGTGACGTGAAGTACCACCTCGGCACCGAGGGCGAGTTCACCTCCGACAACGGCAAGACCACGAAGGTCTACCTGGCGGCCAACCCGTCTCACCTCGAGGCGGTCGACCCGGTGCTGGAAGGCATCGCCCGCGCCAAGCAGGACCGGATCAACCTCGCCGGCACGGCCTTCACCGTGTTGCCGATCCTCATGCACGGTGACGCGGCGTTCGCGGGACAGGGCGTGGTCGCCGAGACCCTCAACCTGTCGCAGCTGCGCGGCTACCGCACCGGTGGCACGATCCACCTGGTCGTCAACAACCAGGTGGGTTTCACCACGTCGCCGTCGCAGTCACGGTCGTCGACCTACTCCACCGACGTGGCGCGCATGGTCCAGGCACCGATCTTCCACGTGAACGGTGACGACCCGGAGGCCTGTGTCGGAGTGGCCGAGCTGGTCTTCGAGTACCGCCAGAAGTTCCACAAGGACGTCGTCGTCGACATGGTGTGCTATCGCCGTCGCGGGCACAACGAGGGCGACGACCCGTCGATGACGCAGCCGACCATGTACCGGCTGATCGAAGCCAAGCGCAGCGTCCGCAAGCTCTACACCGAGGCGCTGGTGGGCCGCGGCGACATCAGCATCGACGACGCCGCGGCTGCACTGCGCGACTACCAGAAGCAGTTGGAGCGGGTGTTCACCGAGACCAAGGACGCCAAGACCGGCGCCGACGGTGGCGCCGAGGCAGCCGGCGAGCCCGGTAGCACCGCCGGATCGGTCGGCACCGACGCGGAGGGCCACGGCGGCCTGGAGCGCCCCTCCGCGCAGGAGCAGGACGATGCCCGACCGGATCTCGGCGGCCGCTCGACCGCCATCTCGCTGGAAGCGTTCAAACGCATCGGTGACACCTGGGTCAACCCTCCGGAGGGCTTCACCGTCCACCCGAAGCTGAAGAAGCTGATGGAGCGTCGGTCCGCCATGATCAGCCAGGGCGGAATCGACTGGGCCATGGGAGAGCTGACGGCCCTCGGGTCCCTGCTGATGGACGGCACCCCGGTCCGCCTGTCCGGTCAGGACAGTCGCCGCGGCACCTTCGTGCAGCGACACTCGGTGCTGATCGACCACGTCACCGGAAACGAGTGGACTCCCCTGCGTTACCTGGCAGAGGATCAGGCCTGGTTCTGGGTCTACGACTCGCTGCTGTCGGAGTTCGCCGCAATGGGCTTCGAGTACGGCTACTCGGTCGAGCGCCCGGATGCACTGGTGCTGTGGGAGGCCCAGTTCGGCGACTTCGCCAATGGTGCGCAGTCGATTGTCGACGAGTTCATCTCCTCCTCCGAGCAGAAGTGGGCGCAGCGCTCGTCGGTCGTGCTCCTGCTGCCGCACGGCTATGAGGGGCAGGGCCCGGACCACTCGTCCGCGCGCATCGAGCGCTACCTGCAGCTCTTCGCCGAGAACAACATGACGGTCGCCTACCCGTCGACCCCGGCGTCGTACTTCCACCTGCTGCGCCGCCAGGCCTACGCCCGACCACGCCGGCCGCTGGTCGTCTTCACGCCGAAGCAGCTGCTGCGGCTGAAGGCGGCAACGTCGGATCCCGCGGACTTCACCCAGGGCGTCTTCCGTCCGGTCATGTCCGACCACGCCCAGCCGAAACCCGAAGGGGTCAACCGGGTGCTGCTGGCGTCCAGCCGCATCGTCTACGACCTCGAGGCCGAGCGCGACAAGCGGGGAGACGACAAGGTCGCCATCCTGCGGGTGGAGCAGCTTGCGCCCATCCCGGACGTCGAGATCGCCGAGGAGCTGGCGAAGTACCCGAACGCCGACCTCGTATGGGTGCAGGACGAGCCGAAGAACCAGGGGGCGTGGTCGTTCATGGCGCTCAACCTGCCCGAGCTGCTCGAGGCGCAGGGCGAGAATCGGCCGCTGCGAGTCGTGTGCCGTCCGCCGTCAGCCTCACCGGCGACCGGCTCCATCAAGAAGCACCAGGCGCAGCTCGCCGAGCTCGTCGAGACCGCCCTCGATCGCTGAGTCGCCGATCGACCCCGCCGCGCTGATGCCCCAGTCGCCGACACCCTTCGTGGTGCCGGTGGGCTGGGGCATTCGCACACCCGGTCCCAGCGATGTCGAGCCGCTCGCGAAGCTGCATGCCGCGGTCAGGCAGGCGGCGATCGGATCCGGCGCCATCGACACGGCGTCGGTGCAGATCGCGGTGACCGGCACCGGATCGTGGACCCGACGCCAACTGGTCGCCACCGGTGCAGACGGCCGGATCCACGGCTGGGTGACCGTGCACGACCGCGCCGCCGGCCGCACCCGAGTGGTAGTCGATACCGACCCCACCCTCGATGATGCGATCGCGGACCGGCTCGCCGCGCAGATGTATGCGTGGGCGCAAGGGCAGGCGATCGACATCTGCCGGCTGCGTGGGGTGGACGCCACCATCTTGGACACCGATGCCTACGCCGGGGACGATCGCACCCAGTCCCGGCTCACCGCAGCCGGTTTCCACCGGGCGCGCACGTGGTTGCAGATGACCAGACCGGTAACACCGCAGGAGGCAGCCGAGGACACGTTCCCGCCGCTACGGGAGGGTGTCATGGTCCGTCGGGTGGCCACCTACGACGAGAACTCACCGGTTGCCGAAGACCTGCAGACCGTTCATCTGATGCTCGAGCAGTCCTTTGCCGATCACTGGGGGTCCTATCGGGAGAGCTTCCCCGAGTTCGTTCAGCGGCTGCGCGAGGACCCTGGGCACCGTTGGGATCATTGGTGGATCGCCACGGTGATCATCGATGGCGTTGAGCAGCCGGCCGGAGCTCTCGTGTCGAGCGTCCTGTCGCCGGATGACGCCGGTGTCGTGGGCAGCTACATCGACTACATCGGGGTGCACCGGCGTGCTCGTGGACGCGGAGTGGCAAAGGCTCTGCTGCACACCGTGATCCGCGACGCGGCGAGCCGTGGTCGAGGGAAGGTGGACCTTGAGGTCGACGCCGACTCCCCCACCGGCGCCGACGGGCTCTATCTCTCGATGGGGTGGACCACCAAGCATCGCACCGAGTCGTGGCATCACGACCTCACGTCGCCACGATAGGTTTGCCTCGTGTATTTCACCGACCGAGCATTGAGGACCTTGCCAGCCGCCGCGGCGAGGAAGAAGTGAGCCTGGACCGGCTTGCGGGCCGGCCGCGGACCTTCACAGACCTGAACCCCGAGTTCGATACCCCGGTAGACCGGCTCGCGACGTGGCTCGCGCGGCCGGATGACGACGAGTGAGGCAACACCACGTGAGCTATCCGCACGAAGGCAGTGAACCTGAGTTCAACCCGAGCGCCGACTTCCAGATGGTGACCGATGGGGAGCGCCACGTCGGCCTGTGCTTTATCGGCGACTCCTTTGTCGCCGGCCTGGGCGACCCCAAGGCGCTGGGCTGGGTCTCCCGAGTGATCGCACGGACACCGCACAGCGGCGTCGACCTGGCGTCCTACAACCTTGGCGTGCGTGGGCAGAGTTCGACCGACGTGCTCGGCCGTTGGGAGAGGGAGTGCGCGGTGCGCTGGGCGTCCTGCAACGAGCGGCGGCTCGTCGTGTCGTTCGGCACCAACGACCTGCTGCAGGGCATGACCACCGCCCGGTCCCGGCTGAACCTGGCCAACATCCTCGATGACGCCTCCTCCTCAGCCATCTCGACCTTCGTGGTCGGCCCTCCGCCTACCTCCGACGACGAGACCAATGAGGCGCTGCAGGTGCTCGTCGACGCGCAGTCCGATGTCTGTGCCCGCCGCGGTGTGGCGTATGTCGACTGCTTCCGGCCGCTGCTCGGGCACGACCAGTGGCACTCGGACCTGGCCGCCGGCGACGGCACCCATCCCGGGCAGGCCGGTTACGGCCTGATCGCCTGGCTGGTGCTGCACGCCGGATGGCAGAGCTGGCTCCACCTGGATGCCTGAGATCGTGGGATATCCCGGTATGCGGATCGTGCACGTCGCCGACTCGTTCGCCCCGGACGTCGGCGGCATCGAGAGCCAGGTCGAGGCGCTCGCGCGGCAGCAGACCGCAGACGGCCACGACGTCAGCGTGATCACGGCTGTCGGGGACGACGCCGACCTGCCGCTCGACGTGCATCGAGGACTGCGCACCCGCTGGCTGACGGTGGCGTTCCCCTGGCTGAACCACCGCATGGTCGCCGAGGTGCTGAACGATCGACAGATCGACGTGGTCCACGCACACTTCACCGTCATCTCGCCGATCGCGATCTACGTCGTGCGGGCGGCGAGCAAGCGCGGCATACCCGTCGCGGTGACGGTCCACTCCGTATGGTGGAAGGTCGCGATCGCCACCCGGGTGTCGTCGATGGCGTTCTTCGGGCCGTCCCGGATGCGCGCGGTCTATTCGGGCGTGAGCAGCATGGTCGCCGGTCACATCGCCCGGACGCTGCCCAAGGCCGGGCCGGTGTCCGTCCTCCCGAACCTCGTCGACGTGCAGTGGTGGGCACCGCACGGGCCCACGCGGGCGACCGCGACCCCGGTGCTGCGGCTGATGCTGGTCGGGCGGTTGAAGAAGCGCAAGCACATCGATGGATTCATCGACATCCTGGCCCGCGCCCGGGCGCTCGTGCCGGCAGACACCCGCGTCCAGGTCGACATCGTCGGTGAAGGTCCGCGCCGCGACGACCTCCAGGAGCAGATCGGGCGACTCGGACTCACCGACTGGGTGACGCTGCTCGGTCATCGCGACCCGACCCAGATCCGCGACCTGCTGCATGCCTGCGACCTGTTCGTCGCGCCGTCCCGTCAGGAGGCCTTCGGCATCGCCGCCCTCGAGGCACGTGGTGCGGGCGTGCCAGTGGTCGGGTACTCCTACACCGGTGTGGCGGACTTCATCGAGCACGATGTCGAGGGTCTGCTGGTCGCTGACGAGGTGGACCTGGTGACGACCCTCGCCAAGCTGTTCGTCGACCACTCGCATGTCGACGCGCTGCGCCGCTCGACCCGCGATCGCCCCGCCTCGGTGACCAGGGCCGACGCGATGGCCGCGACCTACCGGCTCTATCGACGCGCGCAGGCGATGTATCCCGGTCGGAAGCAGACGCTCGCGCCGGAGGACTGATCGCCCCTTCGAGTGTCCCAAACCCGGGGGACGGCATGGGCCGTCAGCCCGCCCTCCGAGGCGCCGAACGTTCCGGCCTGGTCCAGACGACGTAGTTGTTCAGGTGGTGCCCATCGACCACGGGACTGTGCGGATCACAGGTGATCAGGACCACCACGGGCGTCGCCGACGACCCCCATACGGTCTGATTCGTCTGCAAGGTCGTCTTCGGCACCGATGCGGTGCGGACCGCCCGCAGTGCCACCCCCCGACCGGACGCGCAGGTGATGTCGACGGCACCGTCAACCTGCACGTTCACCAGGTTGTAGAAGTTGTCCGGGCCGTCGTAGGTGATATGGCCGGCGATGACCGAGATCCCGTCCTGGCCCCGCCGCGCCGAACCCGTGTACCACATGGTGGTGCGCCGGGGCGGGTAGATCTGGCCCTGGGCATTCAGCCCGAGCGCCCGCACCCGCTCGTCGATGCCGACGCTGGAGATCTGCAAGGTCGCCGGCACGCAACCGGGACCGCTCCGGCCCACCGAGTCGGCGGTGCTGGTGCCTGTGGGGACGGGCACGACACGCGGCGTCGTCGCGATCGTCCTCGTGGCAGGCGACGAGGACGATGGGGTCGACGAACGTCTGGAGGTCGGCACCTGCGACGAAGGCGCCACGCGGTGCGGGGCTGGCGCTGTAGGCGTGCCCGCGCTCGACGAGCCACCCGAGGACGATGCACAGCCCGCCAGCACCAGGGCAGCCGTGACTACCGCCGCACAGGCGCCGATCGACGCGCGGGAGCCGGACTTCACCTGAGGTGCCCTAGCGTCTCTTGACCCGCCAGGCCGCACCACCGGTGACGACAATGGCGGCGCCGCCGAACAGCCCGAAGCCGAGCAGCAGGCCGTCGTGGCCACCGCCCGCCGGCCCGTCGGTGATGACCGGCGGCCCGGTGGTCACTGTGCTGCTAGAGCTCGAGCTCGCACTGAAACTGGAACTGGGGCTGGAGGTCGGGCTCGTCGGTGGGGCGGTCGGGATCGCGTTGACGACGGCCTTGGCGATCACGGCATACCCTGCATCGTTGGGGTGAATGTTCTGCCGGCTGCACATCCAGGTCCAGGTGCAGATGTTGGCGACGTTCTGCGGCAGGTCGCCGTAGTTCTTGGTGGGCACCACCGGTGTGAAGTCATCACCTTGAAGGCGGTCTCCACGTCGGCAAGGGTGGCTCCGACGCCGCGTGCGGCATCGGCGATCTCGCCGTTGACCACGGCCTGCAACTGCACCGACGTCTTGGCGAGCTGCTGGCCGTCGGGGCCGGCCAGCCACGCGGCCAGGAATGGGTTGTAGTAGTTGGCGATCACGACGCGGGCGTCCGGTGCCGCGCCGCGAATGCCCTTCAGGATGACCGGGAGGTTCGCCTTGACGTTTGCCAGCCCCCCTGCTCGAGGCAGGGAACATTGATCGCTGCCGCAGTGGCGCACTTGTCGATGTCGTTGGCGCCCAGGTCGAAGGTGATCGGGCTGATCTGCCCCGAGTGTGCATTCAAGAAGGCCTCCGCCGCGGCCAGCTGGGACCCCTCGGGGTACTTGCAGATCGTGCCCGAGGTGATCGTCTTGGTGTCCTCGCCGGAGCAGCCGAAGTTCTCAGCCGGGTCTGCGGTTCGGCCTTCTGCAGCGCGGAGAGCACACCCCCGACATATCCACCGGTCTTGTTGTCGCCGAGTCCCGGTTGATATCCGGCCGCCAGCGAGTCGCCCATCGCGACGTACCACTGGCCGCTCGGGGCTGCGGACGCGGACGGCGCCGCGCTCGCGGCGGCGGGCGCACTGACCAGGGTCGCTGCAGACAGGAGAAGCAGAACTCGACGGAACGACATTCGGTGGGTCCTATGGATCGGGGGCCGGCACGCTCCCCGCAGTGCTGACCACCGACACGGTAGGCCGGGCCGGCGGCCCACCGCAGCCCGGTGCCGAGATGCGGCACCCGTTCTACGACCCCGGCGGCGTGACACGCCCTGCGGTTCCTGCTGCTTTAGAGAACCTTGGACAAGAATGCCTGCGTTCTGGCGTGCGTCGGGTTGGTGATCAGTTGCTGTGGCGGCCCCCATTCCACGACCAGACCATCATCGAGGTACACAACCGTGTCGGCAACCTCTCGCGCGAAGCCAATTTCGTGGGTTACGACAACCATCGTCATCCCCGTCGCTGCCAGAGACTTCATGACACTCAGCACCTCGTCGACAAGCTCGGGGTCCAGGGCACTGGTCGGCTCGTCGAACAGCAGCAATTCTGGATCCATCGCCAAGGCCCGGGCGATCGCGACGCGCTGCTGCTGTCCACCGGAGAGTTGGTGGGGGTACTTGCCCGCGTGGGAGCTCAGCCCGACTTCGTCGAGTAGTTTTGCCGTGCGCGCCGCGGCGGCTGCCTTGGACATCCGTCGCACCTTCACGGCCGCGCACGAGACATTCTCAGCCGCCGTCATGTGACCGAACAGGTTGAACTGCTGGAACACCATGCCGATGCGCTGACGGAAACGGGCCATCTCTCTTGGGTTCCATTCGTGCAGCCTCCCTTCGCGGAGCGTGTAACCCACGTGACTACCGGCGACCACCAGTTCACCACCGTCGATACGCTCCAGCCCGTTGATACACCGCAAAAACGTCGACTTGCCCGAGCCCGACGCACCGATAATGCAGGAGACCTCGCCGGACCGGACCGTGAAGTCAATGCCATGCAGCACTTCGGCACGGTCAAAGCTCTTGCGCACCCCGCGCGCCATCACAATGGGATCGGCCGAGGACTCGAGCGCCGGCTCCACGCGACGCCGAGAGACGGCTCTCATCGACTATCGCCCCATCAATGAGCTCGCCGACGATAGACTCGACTTGAGTTTAAGCCGGCTGCTTCTGGGCTGAGTGGCCTCTCCGAACCGGCGTTCAAGGATCGTCTGGAGGACAGTCGCGACTGCCGTCATCGCCAGGTACCAGAGGCTCGCCACGATGAGCAACTCGATGACCTCACCATTGGTCAGGTAGATGTGGCTGGCATTGGTCATCAGGTCCGTCCCCGCGACCACGTACACCAGCGAGGTTGTCTTGAGCATCGAAATGAACTCGTTGCCGATCGGCGGGATGATTATGCGCAGTGCCTGCGGTAACACGATGACTCGCATGCGCTGGCTTGGGGTCATGCCGAGTGCGAGGGCTGCCTCGGACTGCCCTGCACCCACGGCCTGAATCCCTGCGCGCACGGTCTCCGCCGCGTAGGCGGCGAGGTTCAGGCCGAGCCCGAGCATCGCGGCGTTGAAGCCGGTCATGACACTGTTGGTCTGCCAACTCAGCCCGGCAGAGGTTCCGGGTATGCCAAGCGACAGGGTGGGAAAGACGAGGGCGAGGTTGTACCAGAAGATCAGCTGGACGAGCACCGGTGTCCCGCGGAAGAACCAGATGTAGAGCGCTGCGAGGCCGGCGGTCACAGGATTCCGACTGATCCTCATCACTGCGAGCACAACACCCAACACGAGCCCGATTACTGTTGCCTCGAGCGACAGTTCGATGGTCACCTTGACGCCGCTGAGAATGGCTGGGAAGAAGAGGTAGTGCCCAACCTGGCCCCACGAGATGTTGGGGCTGGTGGCGTACACATAGGCCAGCCAGCAGAAGATTGCAAGGAAGAGGGCGGCGACGAACCATCGTCCCCAGTGCTTGAGATGAACGACCGGGTACTCGCGACCGTCCGCCTCCGCGGTTGTCTCCCCCACGTCTAGAACGATCACGGCGATCACTTGCCCCCGTCGACAACTACGGTCTTTACGGCCATGCCCGGCACGCCCCAGGCTCGCAGAATCTTGCGATATGTGCCGTCGGATATCAGGGACGCGAGGGCGGCCCGCACGTCGTTCAGGAGGGGCTTGTCCGTCTTGCTCATGCCGATGCCGAGAGGAGACGCGGTGTTGGGGATCAGCACAGCGGCCAAGGGCTCGCCGGTGCGCGGGCGATACGCGGCGACGGGATAGTCGTTGATGTCAGCGACGGCCCTGCCGCTCTTCACCTGCAAGATCGCATTTTGGTCGTCGGTGAACTTCAGGATCTTGATGGCTGGCTTGCCGGCAGAGCTGCAGTCGGAGCTGTACTGGGCCGCGAGCTGGAACGCGACACCGTTGTCCACGACTGCCACAGTCTTTCCGCAGAGGTCCGCTGGGCGATGGATGTCCCCCGGGTTTCGCGTCTTGACAACGAATCCCTGACTGTCGGTCAGGTAGTCCAGAAAGTCGACCTCCTTCTGGCGCTTGGCGGTGTCGGTCATCGTGGACATGATCATGTTGTACCGGCCGCTGACAACTCCCGGAATCTGCGAGTTGAAGTCGGCATTGGTGACGATCACCTTGACGCCGAGCCGGTTGCCGATCGCGAGGGCTATCGCCGGGTCGATTCCATAAATGGTCTGGCCATCACTCGCGAACATCTCCATGGGTGGGTAGCCGACGCCGGAGGATACCTGGAGGCCACTTGTGCGGACCGCCGCCGGCACCTTCGCAGTGAGCTTCGGATCACTGGCAATCGCGTTGACGACCGACCGCGACAGATCCACGCCCGGTGACTTGTTGAGGCCGACCACCGACTGTCCGTCGGGAGATGTCCCGGAGGTAACCAGGCTGCTACCAGCGCTGCCACCGGAAGTGCCGCATCCACTCATCACGGCGATCAAGGCGACGCCGGCTGGAAGGGAGATGTACCGGTTGCGACGAGGGCTCACGACAGATCTCCGGTGTAGGTGTGTGCGGTTTGTAAGGAGCGGACCAGGACGCGATGAGTGCTACGTCGCTCGCAGTGTCCGACTCGAGCAGAATGAGACCGGCGCACTCCTGCATGTCGACCATCACGTCGGCCAGGGTGCGGGCCAGGCCCCACCAGAGTCCTCTTTGGCGCCAAGTGCGCTCAGATGTGGCTCGCGCAGCCACCCCGCTCTCGCCGATGCCTGCGACGTAGCGGAAATCAGCGACGCCGTGACCTGCCATGCCCGGTCCCTCCGGCGCGTGGGCATCCACTTCGGATAAGCGCATGGCCATCTCTCAGCCTTCCTGACAGGATGTCGCGGGCGTCCGCACCAGTGACACGGTTCTCCGCGGGGATATAGGTACAGTAGGCGTGCGCTGACCACGGTGAACAGACCTCGAGACAGACAGTCGTTGGGTTTGAGCGGAAGGAGAACTGATGCTCAACCCGGTGCACCTACGGACCCTGCAGGAGGTGCTCGAATTCAAGTCGTTCGCCGCCGCCGCAAACCGGCTCGGCTACACCGCGTCGGCCGTGTCACAGCAGATGGCAGCCCTCGAACGCGACGTCGGAGTGGTGCTGTTCGAGCGGACAGCACACAGCATCCGGCCAACCCCCGCCGCGCACGTGCTTGCGCGCATCAGCGTGCGATTGCTATCCGAACTTGAGGCGATGCCCCGTGCGGTAGCCACCGTCGACAACTCGGCACCACGGAACATTGGGCTCGGCATCTTCCCGAGCGCAGCCCTCCATGTGTTGCCGAACGTCCTCGCGTCGACTCAGTGGCGCGAGATTCATGCAGACCTGACCATGCAGGTCGCGGAGAGCTCAGAGCTCATCGACATGCTGCTTGACGCGAGCACCGTCGACATCGTCTTGGTATATCAGTTCGAGCGCAGTTCGCTGGCTTGGCCCAGCGTCCTACGTGCGCGGCTACTGTGCCGCGATCCACTCGTCGTGCTGTTGCCAGCGAGCTGGGCGGAGGACCGGGACCTCTCACCGCCTCTACTCGATCTTGCCGAGCTGCCGTGGATCTCGAATATGTCCGGTACGTCCGGGGCACGGTCGATCGACAGCATCTGGAGCCAACAACGTGCCACACCTCGAGTGGTCGCTCGGTCGGATGATTACGCGGTGACCACAGAAATGGTTCGCGCTGCCGTGGGAGCCGCGCTGGTACCGTCCATGGTTGCGCAGCACGTCCCCACCGGCGTCGTGGTGCGTCGCCCCTGCGACCTGCGAGCGAGTCGCGAAGTGCTGGCGTTGACCCGAGGACGCAACTCCGACCCCATGCTGGAATCGTTGTCGGATCTGTTCGCGAGCGAGCTGGCCCCGATAGGCGCGTCGCTCGAGGATCGAAGCCCTGCTGTGTCAGACGGGCTGTCTGGGAACTGAAGTCGCAGAATGGCGGCGGCGCATGTCCGGCGACGTTTGAGAGGCGCCCTGCTCTGATCCTCGCGGTGCGCCGCCGAATCGCTGCGCAGCGAACGCGGCGACTTCGAGTCCAGTCGGAGAAAGCAATGGACTCAGCAGGGTACCTCAGTCAAGGTGACGCAGCCGTGGCCAGAGCGTGGGCCAAGGCGCTGTCGGCCGGCAGAGCAGGACGGGCAGGCCTTGTTCCTGGTTGTTCAGTCGGGCACCGTTGTCGATGGTGGCGAGAACCATGCAG
>NZ_VCQV01000109.1 GCF_007845645.1 Leekyejoonella antrihumi | reverse complement strand
AGCGTCGGTCACGTCGAGGTCTTCCAGATGGGCAGTGTCAGAACTTCCATCATCGGGAGGCCTCGACGCCTATCCCGTGATCGACGCGCCGACCAGCACTACACCCTTAAATCTGAAGAGCCACTATGTCGCCCGAGCCCTGCTGGAGTCCGGAGGATTCAGACTCCGATGACGCCCGGGATCCTGAAGAGCCAGAAAACGACGCTGGGCATCAGCGCTCACAGTCCAACGAGCGGTGCACACTCAAACCGCAAAGCTCGAGATGCCATAGAAGCGCTCGAATTTCGACAGCACGCTCGACTCACGCGAGATCGAAGCTAGCCTTCGGGCGTGAAGTAGTCGTGCACGGCAGCCTCCAATTCTGTTTGCTGGTTTCCTGCAAGACTCTGTTTCAAAATAGGACTCGTGACTTCGCTCAGCTTCTCCATCGCCCCAACGTTTCCGTTTGTGTGCAAAGGCCCGGTCGGCGCCCGGCCCGAGTCTGAGTCCTTCGCCAGGGGTGGGAGCCCCGAGGACCGTCATCGGTTGTCTCCGTCGAACAGGATCGTGGCCGAGTTCGGCAGCGGCCGCACCAGTGGGCATGTGGGGGGCCGTAGTCCGGCACCATCTTGGTCGGTGACACCGAGTGGGATTGCGAGCGCTTCGAATGAGCGGCGAAGTGCCACCAGTTGGGGCTGCAAATGACATGGCGGCGGCGGGCTGGTGGTGCCGAGGAATCTGTCCCGGATATCGAGCACGTGGACGTCCCGCGGATGCGGAATGAACGATTGCAGCGGACCCGTGACTCCCTGCGCAGCCACGGACTGGCCGCTGCCCTTCTGTGTGATCCGCTGAACGTCCGCTACGCGGCCCTTCCGGCGGTATGCGATGTATTCAGCATGCACGTCACGTCGCGGTGGTTGCTGGTCCCGGTGGAGTCCGATCCAGTGTTGTGGGAGTATGCCGACGCGATGCATGTTACAGAGCACGAATGGGCCGGTGACCTTCACCCGGCTAGGGGCTGGACGTTTTTCGGCTCGGGCTCTCGCAGTGCTGCCGATGCCACCCGGTTCGCAGCAGAGATCACCGCTGAGTTGCGGGAGCGAGGCATTCTGGGTGAGCCGCTTGGTCTGGACCGGCTTGAGGCGGTTGGCTACCTCGCCCTGACGGAGGCCGGCGTGAAAGTCGTTGACGCGCAGTCGGCGATGGAGCAGGCCAGAGCGATCAAGACCTACGACGAACTCACGGTGATTCGGCGCAATGCCCGCTCCTGCGACGACTCGATCGCCGCGCTGCTGGGGGCAATGCAACCCGGTGTCACGGAGGACTACTTATGGGGCACGCTGGTCGGAACAAGTCTGAAGGCGGGGGCACTCTGGTGCGAGACTCGGCTGCTGTCTTCAGGTCCGCGGACAAACCCGTGGATGCAAGAGGCGAGTGCGAGAGTGGTGCACGAGGGTGAGTTGGTCGCATTCGACACCGACTTGGTGGGCGAAGACGGATACCTGACCGATGTATCACGTACCTACCTATGCGGCGACAAGCCACCTACCGATGAGCAGCGCCGGCTTTACCAGGCCTCCTATGCGTTCCTGCATACGGCCCTGCCGCAGTTTCGCGCCGGTGCATCGTTCGAAGAGTTAGGCCGCAGGATCGCGCGGCAACTACCTGAAGAGTTCCAGCAGCAGCGATACCCGTTTGTCGCGCATGGCACTGGCATGGTCGACGAGTATCCGTGTGTAAACTTCGTAGACCACCATGAGGGGCAACTCGAGGTCGGCATGGTGATGAGCGTCGAGTCCTACGTTGGGGCGGTCGGCGGAGCGCAGGGCGTCAAACTCGAGGAGCAGGTGGTGATCACCGCTGATGGGCCGGAACCCATTTCGACGGCGCCATATGATCAGCGGCTCCTCGGCTGAGGTGGCGCACCTGAGTGACAGGGCGAACGCAGGGTGGAGGCTCCTCAATTCGGCCGCCTGGTCGAGGTGGGATGTTTGGTGACGCTCGAGGTCGAACAACCGGCCGTAAGTTTCGATATGCCTGCTAATCAAAGCTGTTCATAGACAATAAGCGGGTTGTTCCACACACTGCATGCCACATCGGGTGCTGACTGACCCCACGTGAGCTTACGGTGATGCCCGCGGGTCGGTGATGATGGCGGCCTGCCGGGCGAGGTGAAGGGGCTCTTCAGACCTGTGGTGGGGGTAGGTGCTCGTCGTGGGTGAGTCCGCCGCCGATCAGGAGCATGCGTAGTCGGTAGTTGTCGCGGTTGCGGAAGCCGCGGGCGATGCGCCGTTGCAGC
>NZ_VCQV01000108.1 GCF_007845645.1 Leekyejoonella antrihumi | reverse complement strand
TGTCTGTGATCGACTACTTGTAGGCCGTTTCGGCGGGGTTTACCTGCCGAGTCAGTGGCTGGTTTCCTGCCAAAAGAGCGCTAAGAATCCGGCCAGTCCTGCCCGCTCCTTGTGCACGGGGTATCGGGCGAGTAGTTGACCACCTCGGGTGTGTTGCCACCACGCGTGTCGTGGTGGCGACCGCCTGCCTCAATAGGTTCCTTCCAGTGCTGTACGCCGTTGTTGTGTCACCTGGGAGGGCCTGGAAAGTAGATGACGATCGCTATGTCTGTGCAAGAAGAGATCCGCCGGTTGGACGCGCAGGGCGTCCCGGCCCGTCAGATCGCCCGGGACCTCGGCGTTAGCCGGGACTCGGTGGCCAAATATGTTGAAGTAGTGGACTATTCACCGAAGCCGGTCGTGGTCCACCGCCGTCCGGGAGCGTCGGTGTTGGCCGAGCTCTTCCCGGTGATCGAGGGCTGGTTGGTCGACGACGCGCGGCGCCCTCGTAAGCAGCGACACACCGCGAGGCGGGTCTTCGACCGCTTGGTGGCCGAGCACGGGTACACCGGGTCGTACTCGCCGGTGCAGCGCTACATCAAGACCTATAAGCAGCAACGCCGCTCGGCCGGTGACGGGTACGCCGAGCTGGTGTGGGCGCCCGGGGCCGCGCAGGTCGACTTCGGCCAGGCCCAGGCCCTGATCGGCGGGGTCATGCACACGTTGCACGTGCTCGTGGTCACGTTCCCGTACTCGAATATGCGGTTCGCGCAGGCCTACCACGGTGAGACCGCCGAGTGCGTGTGCCATGGGCTGCGGGCCCTGTTCGAGCACATCGGGTGTGCCCCACGCCAGCTGATCTTCGACAACGCGACCGGCATCGGCCGGCGGGTCGGTGACCAGGTCACCGAGTCGAGGTTGTTCTCCACGTTCAAGCTGCACTACCGGTGCACCGCTCGGTACTGCAATCCGTACTCGGGCAACGAGAAGGGCAACGTGGAAAACGCCGTCGGGTTCCTGCGCCGCAACCTGATGGTCCCCGAGCCCGAAGCAGCCAGCATCGCGGGACTGAATCAGGTGCTGCTGGCCCGCTGCGACGGGCTCGCGGTCAAGGAGCATTGGCGCAAGCACGTCCCGATCGGGGACCTGTTCGCCGACGACGTCGCGGCGTGCCTGGCGTTACCGTCGGCCGGGTTCGACCCCGTGCGGTACGAGTCCCGGGTCGCGGACAAGACCGGCACCCTGCTGATCGACGGCACTCCGTATACCGCCGGGCCGGCATTCGCCGGGCGGCGGGTCACGGTCGGGATCCGCCACGACCGCATCGAGCTCCTCGACGAGCACGCGAACCCGATCGTGTCGTTGCCCCGGGTGTTCGGGCAGGGACACGCCAGCGTGTTCGACCCGGCATCGCTGCTACCGCTGCTGGTGCGTAAGCCCGGCGCGTGGGGCAACTCTCCGGTCCGTGCCAAGGTCACGGACCCGGTGCGGGACTGGCTCGACCACGCCGCTGCCAAAGACCGCCGGGACATGCTGGCCGGGCTGGACGCGGCCACCGGCTGCGCCGGGTTCGAGCACGCGGTCACCGCCGCGGACACCCTGATCCGTCGAGGTGATACCCCTGGCACGGACGCGATCGGGATGCTCGCCCGGCGCCTCGCAGCCGGGACCGAACCCGTGACCGGCACCGTCAACCTACGGGTCTATGACGGCCTGGCGTGCACCACGACCACCGACAGCCCGATGGACATCGACGCGGAAGGACAAACCGCATGACCACCACCACCACGACGGGCACGGCGGGCACATCGGTGACGGCGTCCGTTCAAGAGATCCTCGACGCGGGCCGGCACACCCCGTTGACCGGGACCGTCCTGAAGGACTGGGCGGCCAAGGGCACGCCGAAACAACGCGCGTACCTGCTCGGGCTCCTGCACGCCGAGCACGCCTCGAGGCAGGCCTCCCGCCGCCACCGGCTGCTCAAGGCCGCGCACTTGCCCGCTCTCAAGACGTTCGAGGGGTACGACTGGACCACGATCCGCTTCCCCGACGACTACGGCCGCCAGCAGCTGACCGACCTGGACTTCCTCGAGCGGGCGCAGGACCTGATCCTGTTCGGCGACGTCGGCACCGGCAAGACCCACCTGGCCACCGCCCTCGCGGTGGCAGCCTGTCAGGCCGGGATCCCGGCCCGCTACTTCACCACGTCCTCCCTCGTCGCGCAGCTCCGCCGAGCGAAGGATGCCGGCCGACTCGAGAAGGAACTGACCGTCCTGGCCAAGAACCAGCTGATCGTCATTGAC
>NZ_VCQV01000107.1 GCF_007845645.1 Leekyejoonella antrihumi | reverse complement strand
CGCCATCAGGGGCACGAGAGACGGCTGATCTGGGTAGCCGAGTGCCGGGTGCCCGCCCGCCGCAATGAAATACAGCTCGTCTCGGTGATATCCGTACCGGGTGCTCGTGCCGATCAAGAGCAGGGCCTGCAGCAGCGCAACAGCTACGACCCACCGGGCAACGGGCGCCCTCCTACCGCTGAGATCCGGTGACGCCCCCGTCGACCCCATCTCGTTCACCATCACAGCGTGCGTCCGACATCAGGCATCTGGAGTCACGGCCCGCCAGGTGCGTGTTCGGACAG
Source organism: Leekyejoonella antrihumi (assembly GCF_007845645.1). Classification (GTDB taxonomy): domain Bacteria; phylum Actinomycetota; class Actinomycetes; order Actinomycetales; family Dermatophilaceae; genus Leekyejoonella; species Leekyejoonella antrihumi. The sequence goes on along the minus strand of NZ_VCQV01000107.1, from coordinate 2,041 downwards.
GTTCGCGTACCCGTGCACCGGCACCTGGGCATGCGGCCGATGGCGTGAGCTCAGCAGCCCGGTGACCGCGAGCAGCAGCCCTGCCCCCTCGGCAACGGCCGACGCCAGCTTGCCGGGAGGACCCCACGAGGGCTCATAGAGGTTGGGCAGACCAGCGAGCGGGCCCACGTCTAGATAGGTGTAGAGCACGACGGCGCCGGCCGCAGAGCCGGAAACCAGTGCGGCAAGTGCCCAGGCCAGCCGTCCTGGCCGCACCAGGACCACGGCTGCGATAACCAGGGCGACGATCGCCTGCACCCGGAAAAGATCTGCCTCGCCGATCAGTGCCCCATGCACCGGTTCGTAGAACGCCGCATCATCCAGGTGGACCACCGAGTCGACGACCAGGCAGGCGGCAAGGGAGAGCTGCAGGAACGCTGTGGCAAGGGATCTCCTGACTGACCTGCCACGGAGAGTGCCACCGCGTGACCTAAACATCGACGGCCTCTTTCACCCTGTCGCGCTGACCGGTGCACCGGGTAGCGAGCGTGGCGATAACGGGCATTGTCATCGTTCGCGGTCGGCCATCGAACGCCCGGTGCGCCCCGAGCCCCGCATACTCCGGCAGGACCATTGTGCCGCGGCCACGAATCACGTCGCACCGTCATTGTCGCTCGGGCCACCGTTGTTGTCACCGTCACCGTCGCCACCACCACCTTGGGGGATCGGGTTGGTCGGCACCCGCGAGGTCGTCGGCGGCGCCGGCTGGGTCGGCTCCGGCGCGATCGGTTCGGGTGTCGGCGCGTGACTCACGACCTGCGGTGGCTCCGAGGACATCGGGTCTGGCCTGGTTCCGTTGACGAGCGCTACAAACCAGACCCCCTTGATCCCAGAGCCGTTGGTCTGACCAGGTCGACGGTCTCCGGAGAAGGTGTAGAGCGGGTGACCGTCGTAGGTCACCTGCCGCCCACCGCCGGCGCGGGAGGTCGACCTCAGCCGGCCGGGCAGCATTGGCCGCGAGCCCAGTCGAGCGCCGCGAACGACCAGGACGGGTGGCCAGGCCATCGCACACGCTCCGGTGCACGCGCCGACTCCGTTCCGATCGAGGGCATACGTATAGAGGGTTCGCCCGTGCGGGTCGACCAGGGCCACACCCAGGCTGGTGAGGCGTTCTCCGATCGTCACGGTTTTGATGATCGGCGGGCGGGGGGCGTGCGTTGCTGGTGGTGCTGCCGACGCGGACACGTGAACCGATGGGCCGGACGCCGCGCTGCCCGCCTGCTTCGTCGACGAGGCCACTCCACAACCGGCCAGCGCCAGGGTGGCTACGCCGACAGCGACCACCACCGAATGCCGGGCACCGCGAGAGGTTCTCATATCTGATCTCCAATGATCACTCACGCGGCGAGTCCGAATGAGTTCGATACCTGGCATACGGATCGCTCCGCCAAATGGTTCATCGGTCATCGCGGGCGAATCGGTCCGATACTGAACACGTTTGGGGCCGAGTGGGCACAGCGGCCACCCGATGGTCCGGCAACTCCGGTCGAGTTGAGATATCGGTGGTGTCGACGACGGTCGAAAACTGGACGGTCTGGACGGCCGAAAAGTGAACGGATGTGGGCAGTTTAGTCGGGTTCGTGTTCGGTGGTCTCGCGGATGCTGGGCAGGGTGTCGATGCCGCGGTTGCGTAGCCGGTAGCTGGCTCCTTTGAGGGTCAGGACGTCGGCGTGGTGCACGACGCGGTCGATCATGGCCGCGGCGACGACTTGGTCGCCGAAGACGGTGCCCCAGCCACTGAAGGGCAGGTTCGACGTGAGGATCAGCGAGGCGTGCTCGTAACGGGATGAGACGAGTTGGAAGAACAGGTTCGCGGCGTCTTGCTCAAACGGTAGGTAGCCGACTTCGTCAATCTATGGCGATATCGCCATAGGTCGATCTATGCCGACACCGCGACTATGCCGAGGCTTGAGGTTTTGCCGGTGCAATCACGCGTTGTCGCGGTCGGTGTCCTCGGCATAGTTACAGGCTGAGCGCACGCTCGTAGTGCGGGGGCACCGCG
>NZ_VCQV01000106.1 GCF_007845645.1 Leekyejoonella antrihumi | reverse complement strand
GGTCGCCTCGAGCACTTACGCGGGTCCGCCCTCGGGTTCCGAAACCTGACCCACTATGTCGCGCGATCCCTCCTGGAGTCCGGAGGATTCAGACCCCGACTACACCCTCGTTTCTGAAGAGCCAGTTTGATCCTGACGCTCTGCTGGCCTGGTACCGGGAATTGGACACCATCCCACCGGGTGGACTCGTGACGCGGCTCAACTGCCCGATCTACTGCTACTGGGGCGGCAACGACGAAGTCATCGACGAGCTCGTCGGCCTGGATGCGCTGCACCGAGAGACCGCGGCCTACGGATTCCCCTTCGAGGTAGTACCCGGCATGAACCACGAGGGCCTACTCCACCACATCGACATCGCGATGCCCGTAGTCCGCGACTGGTTGCTCGACACTCTGCGCGCGCAACACGGATAACAGCAGCGAGACTTCGATGTCTTGAAGAGCCATCCTGTTGCGGCGATGACCGAGCCGCGCGCAGCTGGGGCCGAGATGTTGAGTCAGGTCCAGTCTTCGTGACGGGCTTGGGACGCGGCGGTCGACACTTGGGTCGCCTACGCTCGGCCAGGTGCCTCAACTGATCTTGATCAACGGAGCCCCTGGCTCAGGCAAATCAACCATCGCGTCCACGCTCGCGCACGAGACAGCATTGACGTTCGCTCTTGACGTCGACGCGATCAAACATGCGCTGGGCCGGTGGGAGGAGGACGCCTTGCAATCGGGACTCCACGCGAGGCGTTTGAGTGTCGCCATCGCCAGGGAGCAACTCGCCAGCGGACACGATGTCATCATCGGGCAATACCTCGCCCGCACGCCGTTCATCGAGGAACTAGAAAGCCTTGCCGCCACGTGCGGCGCTCAGTTCCACGAGTTCGTGCTGGACCTTGACTCTGTCGCTCTCGCAGAGCGAATTGCCGCGCGCACCGCAAGCCCTGACCGTCCAGAGCACGATGTGAACAATCGGCTCGTCAGCCCTGGCGATTCCGTAGAGCTTGCACAATCCTTGGAAGGGCTTCGACAGGCCCGCCCGAACGCAGTGTGGATCGATGCTCGGGGATCAGCCGCGGCGACCACCACCTTCATTCGCGCTCGGCTCGACAAGAACCAGTCTCAATAGACGATCGCCTTGTGGCATGCTCCGCATGCCGATCGCCTTGTGGCATGCTCCGCATGCCGATCGCCTTGTGGCATGCTCCGCATGCCGATCGCCTTGTGGCATGCTCCGCATGCCGATCGCCTTGTGGCACGCTCCGCTTGCGATCGGCAAGCGGTGCGCCGTCATCGTCTTGGGCGTCCCGTTTAGAACACCCCTGCGGAACGTCGACCGCCGTGCTCGTGATCGGCCTCGCCCGATGGGAGATCGGCTCATCGATCGCCGGTGACCGTTCCCTCTGTGAGACGGGGGCACGGGCGACATGATGCTGGGGCAGATCGTCGGGCCCGGTCTCGGGAGGGTTGGGGATCAGTCGGCGTTACCGGGTGAGTGAGTCGTACTTCTTCGATGTCCAGTCTGCGCTGGAGCTTGCGGAGCACGGTGTCGTCGATGCGCTGTTCGTCACGCAGACGGAGGACGGTGGCGCGTTGCGGCCGATCAGTGCCAGGCGCAGCGCGGTGTACTGCTCCTGGTGCTGGAGGTCTGGGTGGTTCTGCTGGTCGTCGTGGTCGGCGTCGAGGAGGCGTAGGTGCTCCTCGCACTCCCGTCGACGGTCCGCGACGACGGGGTTGGTCTGGAGGTCTGTGACCAACGCGGCACTCGATTCTGGCCCGAAAAGTCCCGTTTATGACCGGCCCGCGGCGGTCCGTCTATGGTCGCGATGTCACTCTCGTCACGCCTCAGATGCGGGTGCCTCGTGGTGAATAGTTTGCAGGAGCCGGGAGTCAGGCCCCAGACGTCTGGACACTGGTGAGGTGACGCCTGGCCGACCTTCCATCGGCTTGCCTGTAGCTCAAGGGATTTGGCCGACGCCTGCTCAGAACTACCACCAGACACCAGCAAGGATTGTAGGGATTACTCATGCATGGCGACGACCGCACCGCGTGCTGATGAGGATGCAAAACGCCTGGTCGGAGGCATGCACGGTCCAGTAGCCTCTTGCCGCTATGAAGACATGCATGAACGATCCCACCATGTCCACACCCCTGGGCCCCTGGCAACTCTCCTCATAGGCGTTCCCGCTGAGGCGCGATCACCCTTGACCACTTTTATGGGCTCTTCAGATTTAAGGGTGTAGTGCTGGTCGGCGCGTCGATCACGGGATAGGCGTCGAGGCCTCCCGATGATGGAAGTTCTGACACTGCCCATCTGGAAGACCTCGACGTGACCGACGCTA
>NZ_VCQV01000105.1 GCF_007845645.1 Leekyejoonella antrihumi | reverse complement strand
AGATTGCCGTTCTCGAAGGTTGAGTTCTTGCCCGTAGTGCGCGATAATTGATGCAGGTAACTCGGCGACTGGTGGGGGTTTTGACAGCATGACGGTGATGACTTCTCAGGCGCCCCTCCCGCTGACTCCGGCCACCGCCGCACCGATCGGTGCGGCGGCCGCATTGCTGGAAGACGTCGATGGTGGCCGGGTCTTCATCCACGGTGAGCTGGCGTACGCGTTCGACGCGGGTGATGCGGTCGGCAGGCGGCTCGCCGCGGTGCAGCTGGTGCGGATCAAGGCCGCGAGCCTGGCCGATGTCGCGGCCGGGTTCGGGGTCGACGAGACGACCGTGTGGCGGTGGGGCCGTCGTGCTACCGCGGCTGGTGTGGCTGGGCTTGGCCCGGGCCGGCGGGGCCCGAAGGGCCCCAGCAAGCTGACCGGCGAGATGGTCGCACGCATCATCGGCCTGTCCGGTCGGGACATGTCGCTGCGCGCGATCGCCCGCACGGTCGGTGTCTCGCTCGACTCGGTCCGCCGTGTGCTGGCCGACCAGGCTCCGGCCAAAGAGTCAGAGCCGGCCACCGGCGACGATGAACGGGCCGACGACGGTGATGACGCCGCTGCTGATCTCGACGGTGAGCAGCAGCGACCCGACACCAGCGATGACGGCGGGCAGCTGCCGGTGCTGGCCGACCCGGCGCCTCGGCACGCGGAGCGGGGTATGGCCCGGTGGGGGCTGCTCGAGCACGCACACCCGATCTTCACCCCCTCGTCCCGAGTCCCGCTGGCAGGACTGTTCCTCGCCCTGCCCGGCCTGGCCGCCACGGGCCTGTTGGGTTGTGCCCGAGGCGTGTTCGGACCGCTACCGAACGGGTTCTATGGCCTGGACACGGTCCTGGTCGAGGCCGCCCTCCGGGCCCTGGCCGGGCAGCCCCGCGCCGAGGGCGCCACGAGAGTTGATCCGATCGCGTTGGGGCGGGTCCTGGGGCTGGACCGGGCCCCGGAGGTCAAGACCATCCGCCGCAAGCTGCACCTGCTCGCCGGCACCGGGAAGGCCGGCGAGCTGATCGCCGCGATGGCCGCCCGCCACCTGAACCCGATCGGCACCAGGACCGGGGATGGCGCCGCGGATGAGGATCCGGCGGCGGTGCTGTACGTGGACGGGCACGTGCGCGCCTACCACGGCAGGCGAAAGATCGCCAAGACTCACCTGTCTCGGTTGAAGTTCCCCGCCCCCGCGACGGTAGAGACCTGGATCAGCGACGCCGCCGGTGACCCCGTCATGGTCGTGATGAGCGAGCCCGGCGCCTCCCTGGCCGGGGAGCTACGCCGGCTGCTACCCGACCTGAGAGCAGCCATCGGGGATGACCGGCGGGTGCTGGTCGGCTTCGACCGGGGCGGCTGGTCCCCGGCCCTGTTCCAGCACATGGCCGCCCACGGGTTCGACGTGCTGACCTGGCGCAAGGGCCACGTTGATGACCTGCCCGCGACCGAGTTCGACGAGCACACCCTGATCGATGAGGCCGGCCGCACCCACACCTGGGGCCTGGCCGACACGATGGTCGACCTGCCCACCGATGACAAGGGAAACACCGTCACCCTGCGGCAGGTCACCCGACTGGACGACAAGGACGACAAGGACAGCAAGCAGGTGCACATCCTGACCACCCGAGTAGACCTGCACGCCGCGGACGTGGTGTACCGGATGGGCGGCCGGTGGCGGCTGGAGAACGCATTCCGGTACGGACGCATCCACCTCGACCTGGACTCCCACGACGCCTACGCCGCCAGTGATGACGACCCGGACCGGCTGGTGCCCAACCCCGCCAAGAAGAAGACGTACAAGGCTGTGATCGCCGCCCGGACCGCCCACGAGCAGGCCACCACGGCCGCTGACCAGGCGTTGGCCGAGCTGCGCACGCCCGCACCCGGGGCCACCGTGGTGATCACCAACGCCGACTACAACGCCGCGACTGCCGGCCAGCGAGTCGCCGAAACCGCCCTGGCCGCAGCCGAACAGGTGCACCAAGACACTCCGGCACGGCTCCCACTGCGTGAGGTCAACCCCGGCCAGCAGGTTCTGGACTCCCAGATGAAGCTGCTCACGCACGCGATCAAGATCGCCGCGTTCAACACCACCACCGCACTGGCCCGCGACCTACGCATCCACACCGGCTATGCCCGCGCGAACAAGGAAGCGCACACACTGATTCGGCACGTGCTCACCCAGTCCGGAGACATTCACCCCGACGCCGAGGCCGGCGCCCTGACGATCCGCCTGGACCCGATGCCGACCCGCCGAGCGACCGTCGCGATCGCCCAGCTGTGCGAGCACCTGACCGCCACCAAAACCGTGTACCCCGACACCGACCTCGTCCTACGCTACGAGATCAAAACCCGCCGATAGCCCCGCAAAAACTATCGCACCATGTCCAGAGTCCTGA
>NZ_VCQV01000104.1 GCF_007845645.1 Leekyejoonella antrihumi | reverse complement strand
CAGGGGTCTGGACACGTAGCGTCTCGGCTGGGTCGGATTCCATTGTGATGTAGGGGATTTCCCTGCGCGTGTCCCGCGCTTTGATGCCTTGAACCTGGGATAATGAGTACATGAATCAGTTTGGGTTTTGGGGCCTCGTGTGAGCCTGGTCAAGCAGCAGGTGCTGCCGTTTCTACCGGCCGACGCGGTCCCGATCGGCCCACTGGCCGGGCTCGTCGAAGACGAACAGGGCGGCGTGGTGTTCATCTGCGGGCAGGCCACGTTCACCTTCGCCGCGGACGACTCGGTCGGGCGCCGGCTCGCCGCGGTGCAGCTGGTGGAGGAGAAGATCGCCTCGGTCGGTCAGGTGATGGCCGCGTTCGGCACCACGCAGGGCACGTTGTGGCGGTGGCGGGCTGCGTTCGCCGCCGACGGGGTGGCCGGGCTGATCCCGACCAAGAAGGGACCGAAGGGACCCAGCAAGCTGACCGACCGGATGGTCACGCGTATCCGCCGCTTGGACGAGAAGGGGCTGACGCTGGCTGCGATCGCCGCGAAGGTCGGCGTGGACACCGCCACCGTCCGAGTCGCGCTCGGCCGGCGCGCCGGCTCGGCCGGGTGGCAGGCCCGCCACCCGGGCGCCACGGCCGATACCGGAGAGTCGCTCGCGGATCCGGACGCCCAGCACAGCGAGGATCCAGGCGGGGAAACCGATCAGGACACCGCCGATCAGGAAGACGCGAATGCGCTTGTCCTGCCGGTGCTTCCGGTACCGGTGGCGCGTCGTGGTGAGCGGGCGGCCGCCCGTGAGGGGCTGCTGGTCGAGGCGCCCGTCGTACTCACCGAGGGCGCGCACCTACCGGTGGCCGGGCTGCTGCTGATCCTGCCCGCGCTGGAGACTACCGGGCTGCTCACCGTGTTCGAGTCCGTATTCGGGCGGCTGCGTAACGGGTTCTACGGGCTGCGATCGGTCATCCTGACGATGTTGTTCCTGGCGTTGCTGCGTGACCCGCGGGCGCAGGGCGCCACGAGGGTCAACCCGGCCGACCTGGGCAGGGTCCTGGGGTTGGATCGGGCCCCGGAGGTCAAGACGATCCGCCGGAAGCTGGCCGAGGTAGCCTCCCACCGGCGCGGCGCCGACGTGCAGGCCGCCCTCGCGCAGGTGCACGCGGCCGCTCACCCGGATGCGTTGGGGTTCCTACACGTTGACGGGCACACCCGCGTGTACTGCGGCAAACGGAACCTGCCCAAGACCCATGTGGCCCGGTTGCACATGGTCGCTCACGCGACCGCCGAGACGTGGGTCGCCGACGCGGACGCGGACCCGCTGCTGGTCGTGCCCGGTGTCCCGGGCGCGTCCCTGGCGCAGGAACTGATCCGGCTGATCCCGGAGCTGCGCGCGGTCATCGGCCAGGACCGCCGGGCGACGGTGATCTTCGACCGGGGCGGCTGGTCCGCCGCCTGCTTCCAGGCGCTGACCGATGCCGGCCTCGATGTACTGACCTACCGCAAAGGAGACTTCGACCCGCTCCCGGAGAAGGCGTTTGCCGAGGAGTCGTTCACCGACCCCGACGGGATCACCCACGCCTACAACCTGGCCGAGCAGACCGTGCAGCTGCCGCTGGGAGACGGGACCGGCGGCACGATCAGGCTACGGCAGATCCACAAACGCACCGAGACCGGCACCCAGATCCCGATCCTCACCTCGCGGACCGATCTGACCGGGGCACAGGCCTGCTGGCGGCTCGCCGGGCGGTGGCGTCAAGAGAACTACTTCGGCTACGCGCGTCACAATTTTGCTCTCGATGCCCTGGACTGCTACACCGACCAGGCCGATGACCCCGACCGCCTGGTGCCCAATCCCACCAAGAAGCACGCTGGTCAGGCCGTCGACCGGGCCCACGCCGAGGTGGCCGCCGCCCAGGCCGGACTCGCCAAGGCGATCGACAAGGCCACTACGCAGGCCGGGCGCCGGCGTAACCACGGCACCGCGACCGTCAACCCGGCCGCCGGTCAGACCCTGGCCGCGGCACGCGACCGGTACGAGGACGCCAAAGCCGACCGGCGCGAAACCCCCACCCACGTCCCCCTGCGCGAGGTGCGCCCCGGCGCCCGGGTCCTGGACGAGGAGACCAAGCTGGTCACTCACGCGATCCGCATGTCCGCCTTCAACGCCGAGTCCACTCTCGCCCGCATGCTGCACGGACACTATGCGCCCGCCTATCACGAAGCACGTGCCCTGCTGCGGGAGGCATTCACCCTGCCCGGCGACATCCACGTGACCGGCGACCGCCTGCACGTCGACCTCGACCCGGCGACCGCGCCCCGACGCAGCCGAGCCCTGGCCGGACTGTGTCAGCAGCTGACCGACACCGAGACGACCTATCCTGGCACGAACCTCAAGATCGTCTACACCGTCAAAGACCAGCCTGACAACTCATGAACGATCCCACCATGTCCAGACCCCTGG
>NZ_VCQV01000103.1 GCF_007845645.1 Leekyejoonella antrihumi | reverse complement strand
CTCTGATCTCCTGACATAGAGGGATAGTTCATGAAGGGTCGGGGTGGTCTTTGACGGTGTAGACGATCGTCAGGTTGGTGCCGGGATAGGTGGTCTCGGTGGCGGTCAGTTCCTCGCACAGGGCAGCGAGGGCTCGGCTGCGTCGGGGTGCGGTCGCGGGGTCGAGGTCAACGTGCAGCCGGTCGTCGGCGATGTAGATGTCGCCGGGCAGGGTGAATGCTTCGCGGAGCAGGGCTCGGGCCTCGTCCTCGGCGCGGGCGTAGTAGGGCGCGATCATCCGGGCGAGCGTGGTCTCCGCGTTGTACGCGGACATGCGGATCGCGTGGGTGAGCAGTTTGGTCTCCTCGTCCAGGAGCCGTGCGCCCGGTCGGACCTGCCCCAGCGGCACGTGAGTCGGTGTAGCCCGGGAGGCGGCGACTGCGTCGGCCAGCCGGTCAGTGGCGGCCGAAACGTCCTGTCCGGGCTTCGGGTTCACGACTGCGGTCCCGTGGTGGCCGGGGCGGCCTGCTTCGGCGACCGCGTCGTCGATGGCGGCTGCGAGGCCGGCGTTCGCGGCCGCGAGGCTGGTGCGTGCTCGGGCGACGGTGTTGCGGGCGGTCTTCTTGGCGGGGTTGGGCACCATCCGGGCCGTGTCGTCGGGCTGGTCGGTGTAGCAGTCCAGCACGTCGAGGTCGAAATGGGTTCTCGCGTACTTGAAATAGCCCTCTTGCCGCCACCGGCCGGCCATCCGCCACACCACGGCACTGGCGGCCAGGCGGGTGTTGGAGGTCAGGATCGGGATCTGCGTGCCGTCCTCGGTCTGCTTGGTGACCTGCCGCATCCGTAGGGTGCCACCGCCGTCCAGGGCCAGGTCGACGACCTGGTCGGCGAGCCGGTACCGGCGCTTCTTCCCCTCGGGATCGGTCCAGGTGATCGTGCGGAACGCGTTGGCGGGTAGCTGGTCATACGGTGCCTTGCGATAGGTCAGCACGTGCAGCCCGGCGTCGATCAGGGTCTGGAAGCAGGCCGGTGACCAGCCACCCCGATCGAAGATCACCGTCGCGCGCCGGTGCGGCCCCAGGAAGGACCGCAGATCAGGGATCGATCGCACCAGCTCCCCGACCAGGGACGCGCCGGGCTTGCCAGTGAGTACCAGGATCGGGTCCGCGTCCGCGTCGGCGACCCAGGTCTCCGCAGTCGCATGGGTCGCCATGTGTAGCCGACCCACGTGCATCTTGGGCAGGTCCCTCTTGCCGGTGTACACCCGGGTGTGCCCGTCAATGTGCAAGAACCCCAACGCGTCCGGGCGTGCGTGCGCGTGTGCGATCGCGAGGGCGGCCTGCACGTCAGCACCACGCCGATACGCGGCGAGCTCACTCAGCTTGCGGCGGATCGTCTTGACCTCCGGGGCCCGATCCAGCCCGAGCAGGCGTCCCAGGTCAGCCGGGCGGATCCGGGTGGCACCCTCCGCGCGCGGGTCGCGCAGCAACGCCAGGAACACCATCGTCAGCAGCAGTGATCGCAGCCCGTAGAACCCGTTTCGCAGCCGCCCGAACACGGACTCGAACGCCGCCAGCAGCCCGGTGAGCTCCAGTGCGGGCAGCACCAGCAGCAGCCCGGCCAGGGGCAGGTGCGCACCCGGAGTGAACACCACGGGCGCCTCGGTCAGCAGGCCGGTGCGAGCCAGGCGTCGTTCCCCGGTGCGCGGTATCGGTGCGGGCAGCACGGGCAACACCAACTGGCCCTGTCCCAGCTGATCGTCACCCCCGTCGAGGCCGCCGTCGTCCAGTCCGTCGCCAAATGCCGACTCGTCGTCGGCGACCTCGGGCTCGGTGTCGTCGGGGGTGGTCTCGTCACAGGTGGTGTCCGCTGTGTGACTGGTATTGACTCGGCCGAGTGCGACGCGGACCGTCGCCGTGGAAACGCCTGCCTGCCGGGAGATCTCGGCCAGTGTCAGGCCCTGCTCGTCCAGGTCGCGGATCCGGGCGGCCAGCCGGCCAGTCAGCTTGCTCGGACCCTTCGGACCCTTCTTGGCCGAGATCAGCCCGGACACCCCATCGGCGGCGAACTCGGCCTGCCAGCGCCACACCGTCACCGCGGCGACGCCGAACGCGGCCGCCACTGCCGCCTGGGAGGCGATCTTCGTCGTCACCAGCTGCACCGCCGCCAACCGGCGAGCGGTCTCATCACCGGCCGCGAACGCGAACGACGCCTGCCCCGCGACGAACACCACCGACCCCTCACCCGTGGTGACCAGTCCAGCGATCGGGCCGATCGGCCTCGCCTCGGCCGGCAGCAGCGGCAGTACGGGTTGGCTCACACGACTCATCGTGCCACCTTCAAGGCCTGGGATATTCACTACACGTATTATCTCAGGGTTGGGCTGTGAAGAGGTAACTCAACACACCCCAAAACACCGGAATGACAGGGAAATCTGAAGAACTCGGCCGACCTATGTCAGGAGATCAGGG
>NZ_VCQV01000102.1 GCF_007845645.1 Leekyejoonella antrihumi | reverse complement strand
TGCAGTACGTGCCAGGCCTGACCGGGATCAAAGATCGCGGCAACGAGATACAGATCGGCGCACGTGTAACCCACCGCGAGATCGAACGCTCCGCCACACTTACTGACCGGGTACCCATCCTGCGTGCTTGAGGCGCCGCCAGACGATGATGAGCTGGTACACGGGGACCATGATTAAGGGCAATACCGTTCAGTTAGGGTCGAGAACAGCGACCGTAGGTTCCCCGGTCGGTTGTGTCCAGATCGCATGATGGGCGCGTTTGACGTGCCACTTGGTGTATTTGCGTTTGACTACTCGGGGGTTGGATCGTGCTCGTCGTGTCGGGTTGAGCCTGGTCAATAGCTGTCGGATAGCGTTGTGCCACAGGCACTCACGGTCATGAGGGGGAAAAAGCGCCCTGCGCGATGGAGCGGCGGCTGATACGCAGGGCGGCGACGAATGAGACCCGGTCCGGGTCACGGGCGGCTCCGGCTGCGGTATCGGCCCTCAGAGACCGGATCGCGTAGTGACAGCACAAGTGGCCCCAGATCTCCTGCAGCACCAGATCGGGCGACTTGGATCGCAGCACCATCCGCGGACCGCGCTGGTGGGTCTTCAGCTCATCGAAGGTGGACTCGATCTCCCAACGCTCGCCGTAGGCCAGCGCGAGCTCCTCGGCCGATGCCTCACCGGGGTCAAGGATGGTGGTGATCAGCCGGTAGACCTCCGGGTTGTCTCGCCCGTCATCGATCGTGTAGTCGACCACCCGGGCCAGCATCGGCTCGTAGGTCTTATCCTTCGCGGGTTGCAGGTGAGCCAGCCAGGACCCATCGGGAAGGTCCCGTACATGATGAGGCTTCGGCCCGAACTCATCCGTGCGAACCCGCCACGCCAGGTCCGCGCCGGTAGCGATCGCCATGCGCCACAACGCATACGAGAAGAACCCCCGGTCGGCCAGCACCAGCATCCCTGGCTCCATCGCCGGGAGCAGCTCCTCGGTCAGCACCGGTTCGGAGTCGCGGTACGGGCCGACGCGCGCGGCCAGCAACGCATGCGTGCCGCACTCGGCCACCGCCACGATCCGCGCCTGCGGGAACGCCGACCTCTCACCCTTGCCCGTCCCGGGCCGGCCGAAGAACTCATCATTGACCGCCATGTCGGGCACATCCAGACACGTCCCATCGATCGCGACCATCCGCCGCCCGGCCAGCCACACTCCCGGCGTGTCCGGGCCACCCAGCGGTGCCGCGACCCGCTCGAACAACGCCCGCACCGGCTCGGCCCCCAACCGGGCTCGCGCCTGAAAGATCGCCGACTTGCTCGGCATCACGAACTCCTGATGCCACCGGCTCGACCACGCCAGTCCATCAGTCAGCTGGGCCAGCACATCCTCATACGACCCATCCGAGTTCAACGCCATCCCGACCGCGAAGTACGCCATCACCCGCGCCGGCAGCACCCGGGACCGCTGCTGCCTACGCCCCAGCCCCCTCGATCACCTCATCCACCAGATCTGGCGGAAACACCCGCGTTAGCACACCTACCGACACCACATCCGACAACCGACGGTCCGACTCCGGCTTCGTCCATCCAACTCAAGGCATGACTCCAAACTACACCCCTGTAACACTAACTGAACGGTACTGTGATTAAGGGCTCCTTCTCCGCCTGCGTTGTGGCGAGGAGCGGGCTGGCCGCCGAAGTGGTGGGGGGAGGACAGACCCAAGTGACCCGTGTCGACGTTGCCTTGTTCCAAATCGCGTATGGGGATGATGAAAGCCTCGCCGATCGTGTCGGTCGGGTATGTGAGTGGATCCGCGAGGTCGAACGCCCAGATCTGATCGTCCTACCCGAGTTGTGGGCGCATGGCGGGTTCGCTTCAAGTTCATGGACGAGCACGGCCGAGCTGCTGGACGGCGCCACGGTGGCGCAGTTGTCCAGCGTCGCCAGGAAAATGCACACATGGATACATGCGGGCTCGATCATTGAGAAGGCCGACGAAGGGTCAGCCCGCGGTCCCGAGGACCGCGGGCTCTGGAACACCTCGGCGCTTTTGTCCCCTGAGGGGCACGTACACCGTGCGCGACACGATGCGAGCACGCCTGGACGAGATGCCCGACGACCAGCGCACCGAGGTCGAGACCGCCAGCAAGCTGCTCCGCCGAGCCCGCGCCGCCCGACAGCTACCGATCGTGCCGATCACCCCGGCGGCGCCGGCATGAGCCCAGCCGACAGGACCGCCGGGCTCCGCGCCGCCCGCGCCAAAGGACAGTCGCGCCAAACGCCAACGCGTCCTCGCCGCGATTGAAGCACTCGAAACCGCCAGCACCCCGATCACCGCCGGCGCGGTCGCCGCCACCGCAGGCGTATCCACCTGGTTGGTCTACTCCGACGACCTCAAACACCACCTGGACGCCGCCCGCGACCGACAGGCCACCGCGCCGCCATCGCATGCCCGCGACGACGCCGGGACGACTACCCCCCGAAAGCGCACGCACCGACCTTGCCCCTCGCCCGCGCCGAGATCCGCCGCCTGCGCGCCGGGCACGACAAGCTCCGAGCCAGGCTCCGACTCCAACTCGGCACCGAGATCGAAGGACCCCAACGAGCGGAACTCATCGACCGCGTCGCCACCCTGGTAAACCTCAACCGGAAGCTGGTCGCCGAACGAGACTTGAGCCGCCCGCCAAAATTCGGACAGTTGATATCCAGTATTTCTATGCGGCGGAATGCGTCTCGTACCAGTCCTTCTCGGCCTGCTCCGGGGTCCGGTAACCGAGTGCTGAATGACGCCTTCT
>NZ_VCQV01000101.1 GCF_007845645.1 Leekyejoonella antrihumi | reverse complement strand
AACACAGGCTTCTTTGAACTCGGGCGAATACTTCTTACCAGTTCCCAACAGGCTTCCCTTTCAGTCAACCCCAAAGAAATCAGATCCTTGGGGCCAACTGTCCGAGACTCGCCGGGCGCCTCACACCGCTGCCAACCGGCGCCCAACCGTGTCGTCGGCGGCGAACGCGAAGGTGGCCTGCCCACAGATGAACACCACGCCGCCCGCCTCGTCCTCCACGAGCCCCGCCAGCCGGCCGACCGGGACCGCGCCGGCCGGCAGCAACGGCAACACCTGCTGCCTGACCCCGCTCACACGACACCCCAAAACCCACGCTGATTCATACATGCATTATCCCAGATTGAGGGGGTCAACGCACGCGACACGCACACGGAAATCCGCTACATCACAAGGGAATCCAACGTCATCGACGTACTGCGTGTCCAGACCCCTGGGGCTCCGGAATAGTCCGTACGTAGGGCTGTGACCTGCAGGTTTGTAACCGTGTGACCGGCGTGACGGGTGTGACCTACAGGCTCAGCCGGATCCACCGTCTGAGTTTCTCGGTGGCGGTTGAGCGTGGATTTTGAGGGAGTGGAGTTCGAGGGCGCGGCGTAGTCGCCGGTTTGCCCGGCTTTTCCACTGGGGTCTTCCTTGGTCTCGCCCGCGAGGGCTGGATGGTCAGGTCGTGTGGTGCCCGGGTGGGCCGCATGCCGCGGCGAACAGGTTCTCCCATTCGGTCTGCCAGGGCCAGTCGGTCGGCAGGTGCAGGTGGAGCCTGCGTGCTCGGTGGGCGAGCCGGGCGGGGATCTCGATCAGCTGGGCTCGGATGGTGCCGGTGGTCGCTCTCGCGTGGAACATCGACGCGAGTGTCCCCGCGGCACGCATCAGGTTGTGCGTGATCGCGGCCAGCACCAACCACGCACCATTGGCCGCGAACTGGCCTGAGGGTAGATGGGCTAACGGACCGGACCTCATGTCCGCGTGGGACTGCTCGACGATCGCGTGGGCACGGTGGTCGGCCTCGGCCTCCAGCATCGTCATCGGCGAGTTCGTCAGCACCGCGTGGTACCGGTACGCGGCGAACATCTCGGACTGTCCCTCGGGGACCGAGGCCGGGTTCAGGCGCTTGACGCGGCGCACGATCAACCGGGCGGTGACCTGCTGATCCTTGCGCAAGGAGGTGAACGCGGTGTATTCGATCTCAGCGACCTCGGCGTCGGAGATCAGGCGCTGCTCGTCCTCGTCCCAGATCGCGTTCGGGTAGTGGATCGGGGTCCAGTCGTTCTCGTCGATGCTCGAGATCGCCCGGGACCAGGAGTCCGGACATGGCGCGATAATTCCTGCAGTGTCACCGGTGGGTCTTGATCTCGTAGCGGAGGACGAGATCGGTGTCAGGGTACACGGTTTCGGTGGCGGTGAGGTGCTCGCACAGCTGGGCGATCGCGGAGGTCGCTCGGCGGGTCGGCATCGGGTCCAGCCGGATCGTCAGGGTGCGGCCCTCGAGGTCGGGGTCGATGTTCCCGGAGTGCGTCAGTACCTGCCGGATCAGGGTGTGGGCCTCGTTGCCGGCTTTGGCGTAGCCGGTGTGGATCCGCAGATCCCTGGCCAACGCAGTGGTGGTGTTGAAGGCGGCAATCTTGATCGCGTGCGTGAGCAGCTTCGTCTGGGTCTCGAGGACCTGCTGGCCCGGGTTGACCTCGCGCAGGGGTAGCCGTGTCGGGGTGTCCTGGTGGACGGCTTCGGCTGCGGTCAGGGCGGTCTCGGCGGCCCGCTGGTCGGCGGTGATCGCGTCATGGTCGGCATTGGTGATCACCACGGTGGTGCCCGGGGATGGGGTCCGGGCCGCCAGCAGCGCCTGGTCGGCCCGCGCGGCAGCATCGTCGTATCGGGTGCGGGCGGCGACCACGTTCGCGTAGGTCTTCTTCCGGGCGGGGTTGGGCACCATCCGGTCCGGGTCGTCATCGCTGACGGCGTACGCGTCGTGGGAGTCGAGGTCGAGGTGCATGCGCCCGTACCGGAACGCGTTCTCCAGCCGCCACCGCGACCCCATCCGGTACATCACGTCCGCGGCATCCAGGTCGGTGCGGGTAGTCAGGACATGCACCTGCTTCCCGTCCTTGCCGTGAGCGTCTTTGTCGTCGCGGCGGGTAACCTGCCGGATGGTGAAGGTGCTCCCCTTGTCGTCGATCGACAGGTCCACCATCGTGTCGGCGAGGGTCCAGGTGTGGGTGCGTCCGGCCTCGTCGATCAGGGTGTGCTTGGCGAACTCGGCATCGTCGACCGGATCGACCCTGCCCTTGCGCCAGGTCAGCACGTCGAACCCGGCGGCGGCCATGTGCTTGAACAGGGCCGGGGACCAGCCGCCGCGATCGAAGCCGACCAGCACCCGCCGGTCATCCCCGATCGGGGCCCGCAGGTCGGGCAGCAGGCGGCGTAGCTCCCCGGCCAGCGACGCGCCGGGCTCCGGACATGACGACCATGACCGGGTCACCGGCCGCGTCCGAGATCCAGGTCTCTACCGTCGCCGGGGCGGGGAACTTCAGCCGGGACATGTGCGTCTTGGCGAGCTTACGTTTCCCGTGGTACGCGCGCACGTGCCCATCGACGTACAGCACCGCGGCAGGGTCCGGGTCGGCCTCGGCGCCGACCTGGGCCGTGGTGCGGGTCGGGTTCAGGTGGCGGGCGGCCATCGCGGCGATCAGCTCCGGTGCCTTGCCGGTGTCGGCGAGCAGGTGCAGCTTGCGGCGGATCGGAGGGTGTCAGATGGTCTGTGTAAGCAGTGAGGCTGATGTTTAAGGAGTTCACTGTGAGCATGACTGATGAGAAGACGACGAATGGGTCCGAGGCCGGCCCGACTGCGAAGGTGCCGGTGGGT
>NZ_VCQV01000100.1 GCF_007845645.1 Leekyejoonella antrihumi | reverse complement strand
CCGCAACCGCGGGATCGACACACTGCCCAGCATCAAAACCCAAGACACGGCAGACTAGAAGGCACGAACCGGTGGCCTCATTTTCGAGCGTCGGATCGGCCTCATTTTCGAGCGTTGCCGACATTCGACCCAGTCGGCGGGGAAGACTGGATGCTTCAGGTGATCGACGTGCCGGCCAAGGGGATCAGACCGGCATGCCAGGACGCCTCGTGCTCGCCTGCGTATGCCGGCAGCCCGAGTCACGATCCCGTGCTGAACGTCGGTTCGATCCTCTTGAGGAACTCGCCGAACTGGGGGACCGTGAACGCGGCATACCCGTGATCCGGCGTGTACAGCAGGCCCATGCTGATCAGCTCAGCACGGAAGGGTGCCACCTGGTTGGACTGCTTGCCCAGGACCTGTGCGACGTCCTGGGCCTTCTGCGCGTCGCCGCCGAGCTCTGCCATTGCCCGCATGTACTGGCGTTGCCGGTTGGTGCACCGATCGATACGGACGCGGAAGAACGACCCGTCCAGCTTGGAGAGGTACACCGGGTGGGAGGCCTGGATTGCTACCAGGTCGATCCGGTTGCCGTCGCCGGCGAGCCAGGCGGCGGACCCCAGCTCCTGCAGGAAGTAGGGGTACCGGCCGGTGATCCGTAGGGCCTCGTCGAGGGCCTGGTCGGTGAAGGTCGCGTCTTCCTGCTCGGCCGGGCCCAGCAGCGCCTGCCGGGCCTCGTCGTCGTCCAGGTTCCCGATGGCCGGGAACTTGAACAGCCGCTCCGAGTACGACTTCGCGTCGCCAGCCAACTCGGCAATCTGGGGAAGCCCTGCCCCGACCAGCGTGATCGGCAGGCTGCGCTGAACCACCTTGTGCAGGGCCATGATCACGGCCTCCAGCTGCGGGCGATCCAGGAACTGCACCTCGTCGAGCAGCAGCACCACGCCACGCCCGCGGTCCTGGGCCGCCTCGCCGACGGCGACGAGCAGGTCGGTCAGGTCGAGATCGAGATACCCGTGGTCGGCCAGCCCCTCCGCCGCGTCGACGTCCAGCCCGGCGGTGATGCTGCCGGAGCTGTCCGCGCTCAGGGAGAACGACTTCAGTACGGCCATCGCGCGCCGGATCCGGTCACTCCACTCCGCCCGCGGGGACAGCTCAAAAAGGGCAGTGCGCAGCTTGCTCGCCAGCAGCGTGCGAAACCCCGCCTCGTCGTGCTTGCTGACCTCGACCTCCACGACGACCCAGCCGGCGGTCATCGCCGCCTGGCGGAACCGGCCGAGCAGAACCGTCTTGCCGACGCCGCGCAGTCCGGTGATGATCATCGACTGCTCGCTCCGGCCGCGCTCGAGGCGGGCCAGTAGCAGGTCGAAGGAGTTGAGCTGGTCGTCGCGGCCGACGAGGACCGCCGGCGCGGCTCCCGCGTTCGGCGTGTAGGGGTTCCGGATCGGGTCCATGACCCACAGTTTAACAAAGTTAGGCAGGTTTAGGAGAAGAGTCTAAACCTTCCTAAAGTTCCTAAATCCGTCGAAGGTTCCTCAACGTGCGGTGCGATCAGGAGGCACGCGGAGCGCGATGCCATGGCCATAGTGCACGGGCATGTCTGGGTGTCTCTCGGCCATGCCCTCCGCTCCATGGTCTCCGGCGGGCGTTGCTGGCGCGACCAGGGCCTGGATCCGCGGCAGCACCCGCCGTCGGTAAGGCGGAACGCAGGGTGGCGTGGCGCTTCGGCGATGAGCACCTCCACTCGGTCGATGCGGCCCGGTTCCATGTCTTCGAGCTTCGTTCGAAGACATGGAACCATGGGGCCATGGGCACGCGCAGAACACCGCAGGACTGCGCGGCTCGGGCCGAATCCGACCGGCGAAGACTGCAGGAATGCCGCCTCAACGTCGGCAACAACGCCGACTGGCGAGAGCCTCGGCAGCGTCACTGCTGGGTGCGGCGGCCGAGCTCAGCCGGTGACGTCTCCGAGCCGGGTCTGGTGCTGGCCTGGCACCCGGGCAAGAACCCTGCCGACGAGTGGATCGCCCGCGTGGTGATCGTGGGGGAAGGACTGGCTGCCCCAGGTGCTCGACCTCCCTGCTTCAGGGATCCGGCCGGCGACCAGTCGGACGACGCGTGTGTTGATGCGGGAAGCCCTCGACCTGAAGCGGAGGAGTAGCATCCTCAACGCCGTGTCGCCTTTCTTCGCTGAGTTCGACCGGTCATCCGGCCGATCGTTGACTTCATCCGGGCTCACGCAGATTGGCGTGGGTGGCTCCCCGCGACGTCCAGCGTCACGCGCCTTGCCGTCGATGTACGAAGTTGGATCTCGGTGGGGTCGACCGTGACGCCCTGTCTGGGCAAGGGCTCCAGCGCATCGATGGTCGCTTTCCAGAGGTTGGGCCATGCCCGGCGGAGCCCACGACGAAGGCGATCTGCAGCTCGACGCCGCCGTTGGGCAAAGGGGTCGCCGACGCGACCCGGTCACGGATCTGCGTCTTGTAGGTGGCGGTGTCGGCAGCCGCGGTGGTCACCATCTCGAACGAGTACGCGCCGCCGGGATCGGATACTGGTAGGGCTGTTTCGACGAGAACGGACGAGCGGTCGGCGTGCCGTTTCGTCGCCGATACGAAGGCGAACCGTCGACTGGTGCGCTTCGTCAGTTGCGGGACCAGGGGAAACAGGTAGTTGTCCAGGTCGTGACGTTCGAGAAGTTTGACCTTGTCCGGTAATCCGATATCGAGCCGCAGGCCGAGTGGGTCCGGAAGGGTCGAGATCGGCGATGAGCGCGTGCACATCATTGATGAAGGCGGCCGACCGGAGCTGCTCACGCGTACCGGCTTTGTCCCAGCTCGCCACCGCGGGATCGACGCGGAGCAGATCGCCTCGACCAGTCGGCTCCTTGTAGAACATCAGGGTTCCCATGACGGCAGGCTAGAGCCTGTCTCCTAATGGGTTTTGATGTGGATGATGGTCGCGGCCAGCAGCACGCCGCCGAGGAAGGTGCGGGCGTGCTTGTCGTACCGGGTGGCGATGCCGCGCCACTGCTTGAGCCGT
>NZ_VCQV01000010.1 GCF_007845645.1 Leekyejoonella antrihumi | reverse complement strand
GAGGCGCTGATCGCCTTGGCCAGCGCCATCATCATCGCCCGGCGCCTGATCCGCGTCGCCTGGACCACCCGCCGCTGGGACACCAGACCCAGTCACCGACCATGACCTATCCGCGGAACCTCTTACAACGGCGTTTTCAGGATGCCGCCAAGCGGCTCGGCAGCGCGTGCAGTTGCTGCCCACGGCCGATCCCGCTGCGCCCGGTCGAGCGTGAACCGCAAGCTTGCGGCGCTGGCCTCGTTCTGTGAGTTTCATGTTCGGCGTGGGGCGCCAACGTCTGGTTTTCTGATCACGATGTCACGCCGGTCTTGGTCGGGCCTCGGCCTCGTCGTTCAAATCGCTCTTGCATCACAGCACCAAGGGCGACCGACAGCCGCGGGGCACAAATCACGTTGCCGTCCGCGCAACCCCGGCGCAGGCTCTGACCGTCGCCGAGGCCCGGGCCCCGGCGATCCTGGACGCGTGCGAGCACCTGCGCGACCGCTTCTTGTTCGCTCGTCTGCTGGACACGAGGTGGTGAGGGGGCCGGGGTTCCGGCATGAGGACTTGAACCTTCCGGAGCGCGGCAGTTCTCCATCCGACACGTATCCGACACGTCAGCCGATGAGCGGTCACTTGCCTGCCGGATGAGCTCTCTCATTCGACACGTATCCGACACGCGAGGCGATAAGAGAAGCCTCCGATCTGCGTTGCCGCAGGTCAGAGGCCTAGAAGCGTGGTGGACGTAAAGGGACTCGAAGGAGCCACGCGTCTGGCCGCCTTCATGAGCGCTGCACCGCGGCGCGCGAAGGCCATGTCCCGGCACGTCAATGCACCGACCTTCACCGAAGCTGTGTGGTCAGTGACTGACGTGCTCGAACGCTGGAAGTGACCGAGGTACAGAAGGACAGGCCGCGCACCAGGTCACAGCGGGACAGAAAGGGCCGGGGGTCCCGATCCCTTCTTGCACGTATGTTGCACGAAATCGCCATTTCGCGGCCCCGCAAGCCTCTGACCTGCAGTTTTACCCGTCGGGCTGACAGGATTTGAACCTGCGACCCCTTGACCCCCAGTCAAGTGCGCTACCAAACTGCGCCACAGCCCGTTGCCCCGAAGGGCGAGCCAAACGATATCGCATGAGCGAGGCCCACCACGAATCGAGGTCGCCGCGGCACCGTCGGCGGTAGGGCCACGCAGTATGCCGTGCGCTCAGACCCGCCTGGCCTCGTCGCCGACCGAGACCTGGCCGGGCTCGATGACCTCGGCATACACGCCCGGGCAGTTGCCGGCCTGACGAGTGACCTCGAGCAGCGCGGTGCCGATGGTCACCCGTGCGCCGACCAGAGAAACCAGATCGTCTGGGGCATCCAGCACAATGTTGGCTCGCGGCGGATCATCTCGGTCTGCAGTGTCTTTGAGACACACCAGATGCACTGCCGCCTTCTTGCGGCGGTCCCCCGTCAGTCCATCGGGCTCGACCGTCGCGGTGGACAGCCCGACGCCGGGCGCGCCCTTATCGGGGTAGATCGACAAGTGAGCCACATGCATCGTCATACCGCCACGATGCCACGACCCGCGCTCCTGGGGTGCAGTGGAGTCGGAAGTTATTGCCGTCGCAACCACTGCGCCTCAGAAGCCTCCGAGGTGCGTGCAGTGGAATCGGAAGCTATAACCGACGAGTGCGTGGCACTGCGACAGCACCGCGCCGCTACCGCGGCGTCGCGAGGGTCAGTGCCGGCGACGCTTCTCGCGCACCCGCACGGAGACCTCGATCGGGGTGCCCTCGAACCCGAACGCCTCACGCAGGCGGCGCTCCAGGAACCGGCGATAGCCGGCCTCGATGAACCCGCTGGCGAAGACCACGAACCGCGGTGGGCGGGTCGAGGCCTGGGTCGCGAAGAGAATGCGTGGCTGCTTGCCACCGCGCACTGGGTGCGGGTGCGCCGCGACGATCTCACCGAGGAAGGCGTTGAGCCGGCCGGTGGGGACGCGCTGGTCCCACGAGTCGAGAGCCACCTCGATTGCGGGCACCAGACGATCCATGTGCCGACCGGTCTGCGCGGAGATGTTCGCGCGCGGCGCCCAGGCGACCTGTGCCAGGTCGCGTTCGATCTCGCGCTCCAGGTAGTAGCGTCGCTCCTCGTCCAGCAGATCCCACTTGTTGAAGGCGAGCACCAGCGCGCGGCCGGCATCGACGACCTGCTGGATGACGCGCACGTCCTGCTCGACGATGCTCTCCTCCGCATCGATGAGCACCACGGCCACCTCGGCCTTCTCGATCGCGGTCTGTGTGCGCAGCGAGGCGTAGAAGTCCGCTCCACGGGTCTGATGCACGCGGCGGCGGATTCCGGCAGTGTCGACGAACCGCCAGGTGCGACCGCCCAGCTCGATGTACTCGTCGACGGGGTCACGCGTGGTCCCGGCGACGTCGTCGACCACGACCCGTTCCTCGCCGGCGAGCTTGTTGAGCAGCGACGACTTGCCGACGTTCGGTCGACCCACGAGCGCCACCCGCCGCGGTCCGCCGCTGCGGTAGGCCGACACGGCGGACTTCTCCGGCAGCACGTCGAGGATCGCGTCCAACGCGTCACCGGTCCCCCGCCCGTGCAGCGCCGAGATCGGATATGGCTGGCCCAGACCGAAGGACCAGAGCATCGCGGCCTCGGCCTCGGTGCGCTGGTCATCGACCTTGTTGGCCACCAGCACCACCGGCTTGCCGGACCGTCGCAGCAGTCGCACGACGGCCTCGTCGGTGTCGGTGGCACCCACCGTGGCGTCCACCACGAACAGCACGGCGTCCGCCAGGGACACGGCCACCTCGGCCTGCTCTGCCACTCGCAGGTGGATGCCGGTGGCATCGACCTCCCAGCCCCCGGTGTCGACCAGGGTGAAGTCGCGACCCGACCACTCGACGTCATACGCGACCCGGTCACGGGTGACGCCCGGCACGTCCTCCACGACCGCCTCGCGTCGACCCAGGATGCGGTTGACCAGCGTCGACTTGCCGACGTTCGGTCGGCCGATCACGGCCACCACCGGGCGGTTCTCGCCGTCGGCGTCACCGGTAGGCAGTGCCTCCCCCGCATCGAGCAGCGCACGGTCCTGGTCGCTGAGGTCGAAGTCCTCGAGGCCGACGCGCAGCGCGTGCTCGACCGACTCGTCTTCCTCGGCCGGCATGTTGTCAGTCATTGCCCCATTGTCTCGGACGACCCGCGGCTTCCCCTAATCGTCGCCACCCGGCCGCGCGGCCGGCAGGCCCATCCCGGTCTCGCCGACGGATGCCTGCACGTGCGCCGCAAGCCGGGAGCGCAGCTGCTCGGTCGCCAGCCGCAGTCGTTCTCGGCCGCTGACGGGCTCGAACGGGCGGATGGCGAACGGCTCGCCGAAGACCACTCGGATCCGCCCGCGAGGGCGCGGCCAGGTGTCGGTGTCTCCACTGGTGCCGCGCGTGCCGAGGGTGGCGGCCGGCACGATCAGCGCACCGGTCTGCAGCGCCAGCCAGGCGGCACCCTGCTCGGCCGCCTCCACGGTGCCACCGCCACGGTGCCCTTCGGGGAAGATGCCTACCGCGTCACCGCGCTCCAGGGTCGCCTTGGCTGCCATCAGAGCGCGTCGGTCGGCGCTGTGCTGGTCGATCGGGATCTGCCCCATCTTGCGGAGCACGGCGCCCCATGCCGATGAGAAGTAGGCGCTCTTCACCAGGAAGTGCAAGGTGCGCGGCGCGAGGCAGAAGACCACGGGGCCGTCCAGGAAGGCCGAGTGGTTGGAGATCACGATGACCGGGCCAGTGCGCGGAATCCGGTTGCCATGAAGGGCGCGACCCTCATACAGCACATGCATCAGGAACCAGCCGAGCCGGCGTCCGGGCGACGCGAGTGGCGCCTGCGTCAGGTCACCGGTCGGCTCACTCATGGCCGGCCTCCGCACTGACGACGTGCAGCACCGCCTGCACGGACTGCTCGAAGTCGAGGTGGGACGTGTCGACGGTGACCACACCGTCGGCGGCCGTCATGAAGGTCGACACCGTGGAGTCGACGCGGTCGCGGTCGACGATCTGTGACCGCGTCGACTCGGCGGTGACGGACAGCTGCTTCGACCGGCGGGCCATCCGCGCCTCCTCACTGGCCGTCATCAGGATGCGCACGGTGGCATCCGGCGCGACCACCGTGGTGATGTCGCGCCCCTCGGCGACGACTCCCCCGGTCTGCTCACTGACCTGTGCCATCAGCTCCCGCTGACGCTGCTGCATGTCGGCGCGGACGTCGAGATTGGTGGCCACCGTGGATACCGACTGCGAGATCCGCGACTCGCGGATGTGCACCTCGATGCTGCGACCGTCGATGAAGACATCCGGGTGATTCGGGTCGGTGCCCATGGTCAGCGGCAGGTCACGCGACGCCGCTGCCACCGCGTCGGCGTCCGTCAGCTCGATCTGCTGCTCCAGACACCACCAGGTGAGCGCGCGATACATCGCCCCGGTGTCGAGAAATCCGACACCGAGCTTGCGCGCAACCGCCTTGGACACGCTCGACTTGCCGGTCCCCGAGGGTCCGTCGATGGCGACCACGACATGCGAACCGTTACTCATGCACACTCCAACCGTTGTCCTCGAGCACTGTCTTTAGTCTCTCCATCACAGCGGGCAGCACCGACACCTCGGCGATCCCGACCTGCGCACCGACGCCGTGCTCCAACCGCAGGTCCTCCAAGTTGATCCCGGCATCGCCCATGTCGTTGAACAGCCGCCCGAGAGCTCCCGGCTGGTCCGGGACGATCACCAGGAGGGTGCCGTATGCGGTGGGCGCGGCGCCGTGCTTGCCGGGGATCCGCGCGTGGCCCAGCGCTCCATCGGCGATGACGCGTGCCAGCACACCGCGGGCACCCTCAGCGGGCGACGCCTCAGGGCCGAGCTCCTGCAGGGCCTCGGAGACGCGGCGCAGATCTTGCGCGAGCAGGTCGATCACCGGTGCGACCGCGGTGGCGTTTCCCGCGAGAATCTGGGTCCAGAGCATCGGGTCGCTCGCCGCGATCCGGGTGACATCCCGGACCCCCTGGCCGGACAGGGCGATGGCCTCATCCGAGATATCTCGCAGCCGGGCCGCGACCAGGCTGGCTGCGATCTGCGGCACGTGCGACACGCTCGCCACCGCGAGGTCATGGTCGCTCGCAGGCATGGTCACGGTGGCGGCGCCGCAGTCCGAGGCAAGGTGTTGCACCGCGGTGACCGCGACCGGGTCCGACTCCGGCGCGGGACACACCACCCACGTTCGTCCTTCGAAGAGGTCCCCCTGGGCGGCGACGGCCCCGGACCGCTCGCGACCTGCCATCGGGTGCGACCCGACATACCGCCGCAGCTCGGCAGGGTCCACCGTGGCCCTGACCTGCGCCAGCACCCTGGCCTTCACCGATGCGACATCGGTGACCACGGCTGTCGGCCACTGCTTCAGCTCGTCGGCCACGACGGCGGATACGACGTCCGGCGGCGCCGCGACGACCACCACGTCGGGCTCGTCCATCACGTCGAGCTCGCCGGCGCCGATATCGCGGGCCAACGCACGTGCCGTCGGCGACGGATCGTGCAGTGACACGCGAACGCCCTTGGCGCGCAACGCAAGACCGATGGATGCACCGATCAGTCCGGTTCCTACGACCCGCACATGCTGCGGCGTCACAGCCCGGCTGCCTGGTAGAGCCCGGCGATCTCCTGACGGGTCAGCGGGCGCATCTTGCCCGCGCGCAGGTCACCGAGATACACCGGTCCGACATCCGTGCGCACCAGACTCTCCACCGGGTGGCCGACGGCTTCCAGCAGGCGGCGCACCACGTGCTTGCGGCCCTCATGGAGCACCAGCTGCACCATGGCCCAGCCGGGCTTGGAGTCGACCACCTTGAAGGAGTCGACCTTGACCACACCGTCCTCGAGCTCGACGCCGTCGCGCAGGTTGCGCCCCATGTCGCGCGGCACCGGGCCGCGGATCATCGCGATATACGTCTTGTGGACACCGTAGGACGGGTGCTGCAATCGGTTGGCCAGCTCACCGTCATTGGTCAGCAGCAGCAGCCCCTCGGTGTCGATGTCCAGCCGTCCGACGTGGAAGAGCCGGTCCTTGCGCTGCTCGAGGTAGTCGCCGACAGAGGGCCGGCCCAGCTCGTCGTTCATCGTCGAGACGACGTTCAGTGGCTTGTTGAAGGCCAGGTAGACGAGGGAGGTGTCCAGCTGGATCCGCTCGCCGTCGACATGCACCGTCTGCCCGAGCGGATCGATCCGCACGCCGAGCTCCGTGACGCGATGGCCATCGACCTCGACGCGTCCCTGAGTGATCAGCTCCTCGCACTTGCGGCGGCTGCCCACACCGGCACCGGCGAGCAGCTTTTGCAGACGCACACCGTCGGGGTTGTGGACGTCGACCTCGGGCTCCGCGGGGCGTTGCGGCTTCACCTGCTGGCCGCGCGGCCTCCCGCGGCTGGGCCCGCCGGCCCGCTGCGGCGTCTGGCCGCCTCCGCTGCCGCCCCGGTTGCCGCTGGGTCGACCGGCACTGTCACGGCCTCGGCCGCCCTGCCGACCCGCTCGCTGGTTCGCACTCATCCGTTTCCCTGCTCAATCAGCTCATCGATCATGTCGGCATCCGGTAGGTACGGTGCCAGTGGTGGTAGCTCGTCCAGCGACGAAAGGTCCAGTCGCTGAAGGAAGTACGGTGTCGTGCAGTAGAGCGTCGCGGTGCCCTCGCTCTCGATGCCGGACTCCTCGATCAGTCCGCGGGTCAGCAAGGTCCGGATCACCCCGTCGACATTGACGCCGCGCACGGCGCCGATGCGCGATCGCGAGATGGGCTGCCGGTAGGCGATGACCGCCAGGGTCTCCAGCGATGCCTGAGTCAGCTTGGCCTGCTGGCCGCCCATGAGGAACTTCTCCACGACCGGCGCGTAGTCCGACCTGCTGTAGACCCGCCACCCGTCATTGATGCACCGGAGGGTGAAACCCCGCTGCTGCTGCGCATACTCGGCCTCGAGCTCGTGGATGTATGCCGTCACGTCGTCCGGGGGCAGCTCAAGTGCGGTGGCGAGGTCGAGCACCGTGATCGGTTGGTCGACCACCATGAGCACTGCCTCGATGGCGCTTCGCGCGCCACCCGGGAAGGTGGACAGGTCGAAGGCGACCTGTTCCTCGGCGACCTCCGGCTCGACCTCGAGGTCGTTGTTCTGCTCTGCCTCGGTGTTCCGATCTGACTCAGTCATCACCGTCTCCCTTCTCGATGTCGTCTCGCTCGATGTCGTCTCGCGGAGCCACGCCGTCGAACTCGTCACCGACGACCACCGGCTGCTGGTCGTCGCCTCCCGTCCAGCGGATCTCAAGCTCGCCCAGCGCCTCCGACTGCTCGAAGGTGATCGCGGCCTCCTTGAACAGCTCCAGCAGTGCCAGGAACCGTGCCACGATCACCAGGGTCGACTCGGCATCCTGCACGAGGCTGCGGAATGATGCGCTCCCTCGCTCTCGGAGCATGTCGACCACGAGCGCGGCCTGTTCGCGCACACTGACGGCCGGGGCGTGCAGGTGCGACAGGCCTACCGTCGGATCCGGCCGGGGTGTCATCGCCCGGGCCGCGATCATGGCCAGTTGCACCGGCGTCACGTTCATGACGAGCTCTGGCAGCAGCGACGCGAACCGCTCCTCCAACCCGGCCTGACGGGCCGTCATACGGCCGGCCGTCGCCATGCGCTGCCCGAATCCGGCCGAGACGTCCTTGAACGCGCGGTACTGCAGGAGCCGGGCGAACAGCAGGTCGCGGGCCTCGATCAGGGCCAGGTCCTCGTCGTCCTGCGGGCCTGAGCTAGGCAGCAGGCGAGCGGCCTTCAGGTCGAGCAGGGTGGCCGCGACCAGCAGGAACTCCGATGCCTGGCCGAGGTCCCACTCGGTGGAGTCCTGCTGAGCCTTGCGAATGTGCGCCATGAACTCATCCGTGACCTTGGACAGCGCGATCTCCGTGATGTCCAGCTTGTGCTTGGAGATCAGGCCGAGCAGCAGGTCGAACGGGCCCGAGTAGACCTCGAGATGCACCTCGAACGGTGTCGACGCCGCGCGCCGGGTGAGGACGCCTCCCGGCGTCGTGGGTTCCTGCGTCACGATGCTCAGGCGGCTGCGCCGCGCGCAATCAGTTCTCGAGCAAGCTGGCGGTAGGACTCCGCCGCACCGTGTGACGAGGCGTAGCTGGTGATCGGTTCGCCGGCCAGGGTCGCATCCGGAAACTTCACGGTGCGGTTGATCGCCGTGTGCAGCACCGCGTCGCCGAAGTGGTCCACAACGGAACGGATGACGTCCCGGCTGTGCAGGGTCCGCCCGTCATACATCGTCGCCACGATGCCGTCGAGCTCGAGGCGCGGGTTGAGCCGGTCGGTGACCTTGTCGATGGTCTCGACGAGCAGCGCCACTCCACGCATCGCGAAGAACTCGCACTCCAGCGGGATCAGCACGCCGTGCGCGGCGGTCAGCGCGTTGACCGTGAGCAGCCCCAGCGACGGCTGACAGTCGATGAGGATGACGTCGTACTCGTCCACGACGGGGCGCAGCACGCGCGACAGCACCATCTCCCGGGCGACCTCGCCGACCAGCTGCACCTCGGCGGCGGACAGGTCGATGTTGGCCGGAAGGACGTCCAGGCCCTTGGTGCCGGTCGCCTCGATCACGTTGTGGATGTCGTGGCCACGCTCGACGAGCAGGTTGTAGATCGACACGTCCAGCTCGTGGGACCGGATGCCCAGGCCGACCGACAGGGCGCCCTGTGGGTCGAAGTCGACCAGCAGCACCTTGCGGCCGTACTCGGCCAGCGCCGCACCCAGGTTGATGGTGCTGGTGGTCTTGCCCACGCCGCCCTTCTGGTTGCACATCGCGATGATGCGCGCCGGCCCGTGCGAGGCGAGTGCCTTCGGCTGCGGGAAGGCCGGCAGCGGCCGGCCGGTGGGGCCAAGCTTCTCCTGCGAACTCACATTGCTCCCGTGTCGTCGTTGTTCGGCGTCGCGCCGATCCAGGCCAACCTATCAATGCGCCCTGGGGTGTGCACTGGCGAAGACCTCTCGCAGCTGCTGCACCGAGACCATGGTGTAGATCTGCGTGGTCGTCACCGACGCATGCCCGAGCAGCTCCTGCACCACGCGCACGTCGGCGCCGCCGTCGAGCAGATGCGTCGCGAACGAGTGTCGCAGAGTGTGCGGGCTCACGTGGCCGGAGAGGTCGGCCCGTGTGGCGGCCGCCTGGATGACGTTCCACGCGGACTGTCGTGACAGCCTCGCTCCGCGCTGGTTGAGAAACAGGGCCGGTGTGCCCTTCCCGTTGCCCGCCAGAGCGGGTCGGCCGCGCACGAGGTAGGCCGTGACGGCCTCCTTCGCGTAGCGCCCCAGCGGGAGGATCCGTTCCTTGCTGCCCTTGCCCATCACCCGCACGCTGTCCGTGGTCAGGTCGACGTCGTCGACATCGAGGCCGATGGCCTCACTGACCCGCGCGCCGATGCCGTAAAGCACCTCGAGCAGCGCGCGGTCGCGCAGCGACGCCGGCGTGTCCCCCACGCTCGCGGCCGCGAGCAGCCGCTCGACCTGGTCCAGCGGGATGGCCTTGGGTAGCCGCTGCGGCGGCCGCGGTGGTGCCACGCCGGCGGCGACGTTGCCCGTGGTGTCCCCCTCGAGCGCCAGGAACTTGTGGAAGCCCCGCACCGCCACCAGAGTCCGCGCCGCAGAGGAGGGCGCCAGCGGCGGGTGCTCCGGCGTGCCCTCTCTCAGGGTCGCCAGGAAGTCGGCCACCTCGAGCTCACCGACAGCGGCCGGGTCGGTCACACCGCGGCCGCCGAGGTACTCGGCATACCGCCGCAGGTCGCGCTGATAGGCCGCGAGCGTGTGCGCGGACGCGCCCTTCTCCACTCGCAGGTGGTCCAGCCAGCCCGTCATTGCGCGGTGCAGGACGCTCGATCGCTCAGTCATGGTGCCCGCATTCTCCCCCACCGAGAGGTCACAAATTGCACCCGAGGAGTCACGAAGAACCTCCGAGAGGTCACTAATTGCACGCGAGGCGTCACTACCAGCGTGCGAAACGCGAATACCTCTCCGCGCTGCGGCTGCGCTCGATGATCTCACCTCGAAGCTCATCGATCCATGCCTGTGCATTCACTCCGCTGAGCTGATGCTTCCGCACGACGATGACGTACCATCCGTGGTTCCGCAACCATTCTCGGCGGGCGTCGTCAGCCTCCCGCCGATCGGCTCCGTGGAACTCTTCACCGTCATACTCGACCGCAATCTTCAGACCCTTGTAGGCGTGGTCCAACCGGATGTCGTGTCCCTCGTCGCGAAATACCCACACTTGAGATTCCGGCATCGGCAGACCGGATCGATAGATCACCATCCGCGTGAACGACTCACCTGTGGACTCAACCCTCGAATCCGCGAGTTCGACGACTTGCCGAGCGAGGCGGATGCCGCGGCGGCCCTTGTAGCGCGGCAACTGGGCGAGCAGCTGTTCTTTGGTAACCACCTCGGCGTGTAGATACGCCTCCACCGCCGCCAGAGCCGACATCGGCTTCAGCTTGCACGACAGATCAAGTGCAGTCCGCACTGGCGTCGTCACCATTACGCCCCCGACCACGACCACGTCGTCCGGAGCCAGGTCACGCACTGCGCCGATACAGCCATCCCGTCGGGTTCGGGTCCGGCCACGCAGCGCCACGGTCTCCAGCCTCAGCGACGAGGCCTGGCCAGGCAGGTCGTAGGTGTCGATCCCGTGGATCCAGGCCGCAGTTCGATCACAGATGACGTGATGCTGTGGCAGAACCAAACCGAAGGCCTGGGCCCTCGACTGGAGATCGAGATCCTGGCCGCAACGCACGTAGAGGCCATGAGCCAATCGTCTGACACTTCCTGCTCGAACCAACTGACGCAAGTCACTCGACCCAAGACCCTCGGCGCGCGCCATCCCGGTGGTAAACGCCGGTCCATCCACACAGCTTGATGAAGTCATGCACCACAGCCTGATCGGCAATGCCGCTGACCGGCCGCTCAACAGTCCTCGGGTGTGAATACCGACATACGTCGCCCTCCGTTGTGGAGAACCGGGTCCAGCCTTGGCACCGGGTGACCTCTCGAGTGCTGGTAGTGACTTCTCGGGAGTTGGTTGTGACTTCTCGCGGGTTGGGAGTGACTACTCGGGGAAGGCGATGGTGGGGTGCAGGTCTGCCGTAGGCGGTGTCCACGTGTCGCGATCGGCGCTCACCTGGTCACCGCTGCGGATGTCCTTCACCTGGTCGCCCGTGCCCGTCGCATCCAGCTCGTCGCCCGTGCCTGTCGAAGGGGCGTGGATGGCGGCCGGGCTGTCGGCCTCGGAGCCTGGGAACCAGACGTACGGGATCCCGCGGCGGTCGGCGAACTGGATCTGCTTGCCGAACTTCGCCGCCTTCGGTGACACCAGGGTCGGGATACCTCGGGCGCGCAGCGCCGCCGCGACCCGCATCGACTCGGGGCGCGAGTCTTCGTGGTTGACCGCCACCAGCACGACCGACGGAGTCTCGCGGGATGCGCTGAGACCCTCCTCGCCGATCAACAGACCGAGCAGCCGCGAGACACCGATCGAGATGCCGACGCCCGGATAGGTGCGCTTGCCGTCGGAGGCGAGGGCGTCATAACGGCCGCCGGAGCAGATCGAGCCATAACTCGGTTCGCGCTCGAGCATCGTCTCGTAGACGGTGCCCGTGTAATAGTCGAGACCGCGGGCGATCCGCAGATCGGCAACGGCCACGCCAGGAGCGTGCTCGTTGGCAGTGTCGATGATCGACTTCAGGTGGGCCAGGCCCTCCTCCAACGTGTCGTTGTGCACCCCGAGCGCTTGAACCTGGTCGACGAACGTGCTGTCGGCGGTGCAGATCTGGGCCAGCGCGAGACATTGGTCGACCTGCGGCCGGGTGCACCCGGCCGCGAGCAGCAGCTTGGTGACGCCGTCGTCGCCGACCTTGTCGAGCTTGTCGACGATCCGCAGCGTCCCGATGACGTCCTCGATGCCGATGCCCTGGTAGAAGCCCTGGCAGATCTTCCGGTTGTTGACGTGGATGCGGTAGTCGCCGACCGGAAGGCGGGAGAAGACGTCCGCGATGACCAGCAGCAGCTCGGCCTCGTAGTGCGACGGGAGCTCGTTCGCGTCGACGATGTCGATGTCGGCCTGAGTGAACTCTCGGTAACGGCCTCGCTGCGGGCGCTCGCCGCGCCAGGCCTGCTGGATCTGATAGCGCCGGAACGGGAAGGTCAGCTTGCCGGAGTGCTCCAGCGTGTAACGCGCAAAGGGCACGGTGAGGTCGAAGTGCAGACCCAGGCTCGCCTCGGACGAGTCGTCGCCGGCGAGCCGGGAGACGCCATAGATCTCCTTGTCGGCATCCTCGCCCTGGTTGGACAGCCGGTCGACCGGCTCGACCGCACGGGTGTTGATGGAGGCAAACCCGTGCAGCTCGAAGACCTCCCGGATGGTGTCGAGGAAGTGCTGCTCGGCAATCCGCTGCGCGGGCAGCCATTCCTGGAATCCGCTGATGGGGGTGACCTTACTGGCCATAGATGGAGTCCTCGCCTAAAAGGTTTGTAGGAACGGGTTGGTGGCCCGCTCGCGGACCATGGTGGTGGCGGGGCCGTGGCCGGGCAGCACCAGCGCATCGTCGGGCAGCGCAAGGACCACGTCACGCAGGGTGCGCAGCATGGTGGCGTGGTCGCCGCCGGACAGGTCGGTGCGACCGATGGTGCCGGCGAAGAGCACGTCGCCGGTCAGGACGGTGCAGGCGACTTCTGCATCGGTTCCCTCGGGGACGTCGGCCAGCTGCAGAAGGATCGACCCCTGTGTATGCCCGGGTGCATGGTGCACGTCGATGCTCAGGCCGGCGAGCTCGAGCCGCTGCCCGTCGACGAGGCCGACGACGGTGGCCGGCTCGCTCCATCGGGTGGGCCGTCCCAGCTGCTGCTCGAAGGCCGCGACCATCCCCGCCGGCAGGTCCGCCATCGGGTCCGTCAACCGGTAGCGATCATCGGCATGGATGTAGACCGGGACGTCCTGGCCGACTCGCGCCGCGCTGTACACATGATCGACGTGGCCGTGGGTGAGCAGCACCGCGGTCGGTGTGAGAGAGAGCTCGGTCAGCACCTGATGCAACTGGTCGTCAACCTCGATGCCGGGGTCCACGACGACGCACTCGCCACCGGCCTTGGTGGCGAGCACATAGCAGTTGGTGCCAAGAGCAACGGCTGGAAAGGAGGCGACAAGCACGGTCGAAGCCTAACGGGCGGGCATCCCGGCACCGTATGCGGCGCGTCCGGCACGGCCGCGCGCGGCGCGCCTGCGTGCCCATAACCCGTGCGACATCCCGACCTCAGTCCGTAGACTGATCTGCACGACCGACCCGAGCCGCCGAACCGACACCGACCAGCCACGCCCCGAAGGAGCCATCAGTGCGTCTGACCCGACTCGCACTCGGCGGTCTCGTCATCGGCACGATGGGTCTGGCCGGCTGCTCGTCCACCCCGGCTACCGGGTCCTCCTCCGCACAGCTGACCGCAAAATCCGCGGCTCCCGGCTCGCTGCACTGCGCCAAGCCGCCCGCCCATCCGAGCACCGCACAGCAGGAGAAGCTGCCGGACAAGTCGATCGCGGCCGGCAAGACCTTCCAGGCGACGATCAGCACGACCTGCGGACCGATCACCGTCCAGCTCGACGGCACGAAGGCTCCCCAAGCCGTGGCGTCCTTCCTGCAGTTGGCCAAGGGCTACTGGGACAACAGCCCGTGCCACCGGCTGACCACCGCAGGAATCTACGTCCTGCAGTGCGGCGACCCGACCGGCACCGGGTCGGGGACGCCCGGCTACGGGTTCGGCATCGAGAACGCCCCGGCCGACAATGCGTATCCAGCCGGCACCCTGGCCATGGCACGCACCCAGAGTGCCACCGGCAATGGCGGCCAGTTCTTCTTCGTCTATCGCGATTCCACCATCTCGCCCGATCAGTATGGCGGGTACACGATCTTCGGCCAGGTCACCACGGGACTGAATGTCCTCAAGGACCTTGCCGATGAGGGCACCAGCACCAAGACCGGTGATGGACCGCCCAAGCAGCCGATCAGCATTCTCAAGATCACCGTCATCCAGAAGAAGGCATGAGCAACATGTCACCCGATATCTCGAAGCCGAGTCCGACGCCGACCCCCGGACCGCCGCCGGCACGACCGACCCCCGCCGTTCTCACCGAACACCCCGCAGTGACGACGCCGGTGGTCCCGACCGTGAGCGACGCGGCCTCGTTCGGCCGCGTCGCCGACAACGGCACCGTCTTTGTGCGCACTCCCGACGGGGAGCGCGAGGTCGGGTCCTACCCCGATGCGACGCCGGAGGAAGCCCTGGCCTACTTCGCACGCAAGTATGACGAGCTGGCCGGATCGGCGACGCTGCTGCTGCAGCGGGTGACTCAGACGGACCTGTCCGTGCATGACGCCACTGCCGGCCTGAAGTCGCTCCGGGAGCAGGTGACCACCGCTCACGTGGTCGGGGACCTGGTCAAGCTGGACTCGACGGTCGAGCAGATCGCGACCGCGCTCAAGGCGAAGCAGCAGGTCGAGGGAGAAGCTCGGGCCGCGCACAAGAAGGAGTCCGGTGAGAAGCGGGAGAAGCTGGTCGCCGAGGCTGAGAAGATTGCCGCCCAGCCGGTGGAGAAGGTCCAGTGGAAGCAGTCGACCAGCCGGATGCGAGAGCTGCTCGAGGAGTGGAAGCACCTGCAGCGCCACGATGTGCGGATCGACAAGGACGCCGAGAACGCCCTGTGGCGCAGGTTCAGCGCAGCGCGCAGTGGGTTCGACAAGACGCGGCGCGCGCACTTCGCTCATCTGGACGATGTGCACGCCGGAGCGAAGGCCACCAAGCAACGCCTGGTGAAGGAGGCGGAAAGCCTTGCCACCTCGAAGGACTGGGGGCCGACCGCGTCGGCCTTCAAGCGCCTGATGGGCGAGTGGCGAGACGCGGGACGGGCATCTCGCAGTGACGACGACGCGTTGTGGAAGCGGTTCAAGCAGGCGCAGGACTCGTTCTTCACAGCGAAGGACGAGGTCGTCGCGGCCGAGAACGTCGAGTTCGAGGCCAACCTCGTGGTCAAGGAGGAACTGCTCGCCGCGGCGCAGGCGCTGCTGCCGGTCAAGAACCTCGAGGCTGCCAAGGCGTCGCTGCGGACGATCCAGGACAAGTGGGATGTCGCGGGCAAGGTCCCACGCAAGGACATGGAGCGCATCGAAAAGGCGCTGCGCAAGGTCGAGACGGCCGTGCGATCGGCCGAGGACTCCAAGTGGCGCCGCACCGATCCCGAGGTCGCCGCACGCGCCCAGTCGATGGTCGATCAGCTGGAGACGGCCGTCACCGACCTGACCAAACAGCTGGAGACCGCAAAGGCGTCCGGCAACGAGAAGAAGATCAGCGAGGTCCAGCAGGCGCTGGACGCCAAGGCGACCTGGCTGGACCAGGCCCGTGGCGGACTCGCGGAGTTCGGAGGTTGAGCTCAGTGCGGGAGATCGCAGACGATCTGGTCGACTACCTGACCGCGAGCCCCACGCCGTTCCACGCATGCGCGGAATCCCGCCGCATGCTGGAGGCTGCCGGATTCGCCCAACTGGCGGAGCGGGACGAGTGGCCGGCGCAGCAGGGCCGGTACTTCATCGTGCGGGGTGGCTCACTCATCGCGTGGTCGACCGAGCACGCCGATGGCGCCACCAGTGGCTTTCGGATGGTGGGTGCGCACACCGATTCGCCCAACTTCCGGATCAAGCCACAGCCGGATGCCGCCCGCGCCGGCTGGCAGACCTTGGGGGTGGAGACCTATGGCGGGATGATTGTGAACAGCTGGCTGGACCGCGACCTCGGCCTGGCGGGTCGAGCGGCGCTGCGTTCCGGCAGCGGCACACAGACCCAGCTGTTCCGGGTGGACGACCCGATCCTGCGCATCTCGCGGCTTGCCGTCCATCTGGACCGCGGAATCAGGGACAAGGGCGAACAGCTCAACGCGCAGCAGCATCTTGCGCCGCACTGGGGGCTGGGCGACCAGCCCGGCGACTTCCGCGGGTTCCTGGCCGAGCAGCTCGACGTCCCGGCCGCCGACGTGCTGGCCTGGGACGCGATGACCTTCGACCTGCAGGCTCCTGCACGGATCGGACGCGATCGGGAGCTGGTAGCCAGTGCGCGACTCGACAACCTCGCCACCAGCTTTGCCGCGACACGGGCGCTGATCGATGCCGTCCAGGCGCCGCCCGCCACACCGCATACCCAGGTCATCGCCCTCTTCGACCACGAGGAGATCGGCAGCATGTCGCAGCGTGGCGCGTTCTCGGCGCTGCTCATGACGACGCTGGAGCGCATCACCCGCTCGCTGGGCGGGGATCGGGAGCAGCTGCATCGGGCACTCGCGGCCAGCGTGATCGCCTCAGGGGACATGGCGCACGCCACCCACCCGCACTATGCCGACCGGCACGAGCCGCAGCACCAGGTCGTCATGAACGGCGGGCCGGTGCTCAAGATCAACACCAACCTGCGCTATGCGACGGACTCCGTTGGTGCCGCGGCTTTCCGTATCGCCTGTGAGCAGGCAGATGTGCCGTGCCAGAACTTCGTGATGCGCAGCGACCTGCCCTGTGGGTCGACCGTAGGCCCGATGACGTCTGCGCTCACCGGAGTCACGACGGTTGACTTCGGCGCACCCACCCTGTCCATGCACTCGGTGCGTGAGCTGGCCGGTGCGCAGGACCAGCGGATGTATGCCGCGGCGCTGACCGCGTTCCTCTCCCCCGCCTGACCGGCCGGAGCCCGGCCGATCAGCGAGCGTGCTCGATGCTCGACGAGGACCCGGCGCCGGCGGGCCGACTGGACCCCGCCGCGTCCGGCCCGGCTTCCGGCGGTTGCTGTCCCGCTGCAGCCTGCGCCCGGTCGGCCTTGGGGTGCCCGGAGCCGGTCAGGCGATAGACGTCGAACACCCCGTCGACCTTGCGGATCGCCTTGATGAGGTGCTGCAGGTGGCTGGTGTCGCCCATCTCGAAGGTGAACTTCGACACGGCCACCCGATCGCGCGAGGTGGACACGGTCGCGGACAGGATGTCGACGTGCTGGTCGGACAGCACCCGGGTGACGTCGGACAGCAACCGGTTGCGGTCGAGCGCCTCCACCTGCAGCTGCACCAGGAAGACACTGGCCGACGACGGTGCCCAGGCGACGTTCAGCAGCCGCTCGGGCTGCTTGAGCAGCGCCGCGGCGTTCGTGCAGTCGCGCCGGTGCACCGAGACCCCGTTGCCGGTGGTGACGAACCCGATGATGTCGTCGCCGGGCACCGGCGTGCAGCAGCGGGCGAGCTTGACCCAGACATCGTCGGTGCCCACGACGGTCACCCCTGGGTCCGACACGCGCTTGCGAACCTCGCGGGGCGTGGTGGCCTCGGCCAGCTCCTCGCCGGTGCCCGCCTCACCGCCGAAGAGGGTCACCAGCTGTTTGACCACCCGCTCGGGGGACACGTGCCCGTCGCCCACCGCGGCATACAAGGCATCGATGTCGTGGTAGTTCAGCTGCGCGGCGACCTCGGTGAGCGACTCATGACTCATCAGGCGCTTGACCCCGAGCCCGCGCTTGCGCAGCTGACGGGCCAACGAGTCCTTACCGGTCTCGATGGCCTCCTCCCGGCGCTCCTTGGAGAACCACTGCTTGATCTTGTTGCGCGCACGGGGACTCTTGACGAAGTTCAACCAGTCCCGGCTCGGGCCGGCGCCATCGGCCTTGGAGGTGAGCACCTCGACGACGTCACCGTTCTCGAGACCGCTCTCCAGCGGCACGAGTCGACCGTTGACCCGGGCGCCGATCGTGTGATGCCCGACCTCCGTATGCACCGAGTAAGCGAAGTCGATGGCCGTTGATCCCGCCGGAAGCCCGATGATGGCGCCCTTGGGTGTGAATACGTAGACCTCGCGCGACCCGATGTCGAAACGCAGCGACTCCAGGAACTCCCCCGGGTCGGTGGTCTCGCGCTGCCACTCGAGCAGTTGGCGCAGCCACGCCATGTCGTTGATCGGCCCGGTCGACCCCTCCTGCGCGAGTGCATCGCCGTTCGCGTCCTGCTTGTACTTCCAGTGCGATGCGACGCCGTATTCCGCACGACGGTGCATCTGGAAGGTGCGGATCTGGATCTCGACCGGCTTGCCCTCGGGTCCGATGACCGTCGTGTGCAAGGACTGGTACATGTTGAACTTCGGCGTGGCGATGTAGTCCTTGAACCGTCCCGGCAACGGGCTCCATCGGGTATGCAACGTGCCGAGCACCGCGTAGCAGTCGCGGACCGACTCCACCAGGACGCGCACGGCCACCAGGTCGTAGATCTCGTCGAAGTCACGTCCCCGCAGAATCATCTTCTGGTAGACGGAGTAGTAGTGCTTGGGGCGGCCGGTCACGGTGGCCTTGATCTTGGCGCTGCGCAGGTCGGCGCCGACCTGGTCGCGCACTCCCCGCAGGTACTCCTCGCGCGCCGGGGCCCGCTCCGCGACCAGGCGGGCGATCTCGTCGTACACCTTCGGATAGAGGGTTGCGAAGGACAGGTCCTCCAGCTCCCACTTGATCGTGTTCATCCCCAGCCGGTGGGCCAGCGGTGCGTAGATCTCGAGGGTCTCGGTGGCCTTGCGCTGCGCCGACTCGACCGAGACATAGCGCCAGGTGCGCGCGTTGTGCAGTCGGTCGGCCAGCTTGATGACCAGCACTCGGATGTCTCGGGCCATGGCGATGACCATCTTGCGCACGGTCTCGGCCTGCGCCGCGTCACCATAGGTGACCTTGTCCAGCTTCGTGACGCCGTCGACGAGCATCGCGACCTCGTCGCCGAACTCCTCGCGCAGCTTGCCCAGCGAGTATTCGGTGTCCTCGACCGTGTCGTGCAGCAGCGCCGCGGCCAGGGTGGGCGGCGTCATGCCGAGCTCCGCGAGGATGGTGCTCACCGCAAGCGGGTGGGTGATGTACGGGTCACCACTCTTGCGCATCTGCCCGCGGTGGAACCGCTCCGCGACGACGTAGGCGCGCTCGATAACGCTCAGGTCGGCCTTCGGGTGGGTGGCGCGCACCGAACGCAGCAACGGCTCAAGGACGCGGTTGCCGCTTGGCCGTGGTCCGCCGAGGCGCACAAGCCTGGCCCGCATCCGAGACGTCGCCGGACCCGACGGCGTGCCCGTGCGCTCTTCCTGGCTCATGACCAGAGTCTAGTCGGGGCCTCGCGAAGTATCGGTGGCGAGGCAACGGGCGGAGAACTTCGTGGGGTGGCTCCAGGGCGCATCCGCCGTCAGGCCGGCACGGCCTGCCCGGAGAGGTGGGTCACACACAGCGACGGGGTGACCAGCGGGTCCAGCCGATCAGCTGTCAGGGATGTGTTGAGCTCCCCGAGCGCTCCGCGCATCAGACCGAGGTGCACGGCACACACGACCTCTTGATTCTCCTTGGCGGCCTCCAGGAATGGACAGTGATGCAGCAGCACCTTGCGGTCCCGCACCTCGTCGGATCGCTCGGGTGCGAAACCCAGCTCGTCCAAGGTCTTGACCAGCGTGGTGGTCGCAGTGTCCTCGTCGGTCTTGGTGAAGGGTCTGGGCCGCTCCACCAGAAAATGACCCCAGGCCTCCCCCGCCTCGAGCGCCGCTCGGCCCGGATGGGGGGTGTGCGAGGTGAGATAGCTGCTCAGGATCTGTGCCAGCAACTGATAGCTGCGGCGCCCGGTGCCGATGCTTGCCGGGCCGGCGGTGTAGAGCCAGCGTGGTCGGCCGGGCACATCGCGCTCCTCCCGAGTCCGCTCGGCAAGCGCGGACTCGGTCAGCGCGTCCAGGTGGAAGCGCGCCGTATTGGGGTGCAGCCCCACGAGCCCGGCCACATCACCTACGCCGAGTGGCTCATCCGCAGCCTGGAGGGTCTCGAGCACCCGCCTGCGGCTCTCTCCGACATAAGGCTCATGCTGCAGATCTTGACTAGCCATAACTCCATATTTTCACAATCGGCTGGTGGAAACAATCACCTCGGACAATCACCTCAGGCAATCTGCTGCTCCTTGACCGGCCCGAGGATCTCGTGCATGCCGACCAGCATCCTACCGAGATCCAGCTGCGCGCGGTCCAGTGCCGGCAGCAGCAGGTCATCCTCCTTTGCCACGTGCAGAGCAAAGACCTCCCGCGCCGAACTGGCCGCCGCGGCGATCTCGACCGTGGACGAAGCCACGCCCAGCCGAGCGACGAGCGACACCAGTGCCCGATGCTCCTCGGTCATACCGGCCACCAGAAGGCAGGTGGCCTCCAGGCTCCGGCCGGCCGCATAGAGGACATGCTCCTCCGCGACGATGTGCGGGATCAGCTCGGTGCGGTACCACCGGCACAGACCGTCTCGCTGCCGATCGCCTCCGCCGCGCCGCGCCGCGTCGACGACGGCGTCCGTGCGGCCGCTCAGCTGCGCGGCCAGGACGCCATGATGCTCGAGGGCTGCTCGCATGACCTGGCGGTTCATCACGCCGGCTCCACCCGACCGATGCGGACGCGCCAGACCTCTGGGCCTTCCTCGAGGTATTCCCACGAGTACGAGCCCGCGTGCTCCGCCTCGAACTGGTAGTACAGCGGCTTCGGGTCGTGGTCGTTGACGAGCACGTAGGCCGACCCCGGTGTCAGATCGGTGAAGGTCTCGAAGATGAGCTCGTGACGGCGCTTCGGGATCTCGGTGCGGACGTCAAGGATGCGATCGTCGGACATGGTGTGGTTCCTCTCCTAGTGATGGAGATCCGGTCGGTTGCCCGACCAGATCGGGGGTCTGCTCAAGTCGTGCGATGTAGTGCATCGCACCATCCAGCCGTAACGCCTGCCGCGGATGCTCGAGCCGCAGAGCGACCCAGCCGTCTGCCGCCAATTGCCCCGCCTGCTGCGGAAACCCGGCGTCACCGAGTGCGCGGCAGGCGCGCGCCAGGACGTGGGTCAGCGCGTCGAGAGCCTCGTCAGTGGGCACGAGTGATGGAGATCCGCCACTGCTGCGGACCGGACTCGAGGTAGGTCCACTCGAAAGTGTCCGGCCACAGCGCCGAGGCCTGGTAGCGCAGCGGTTTCGGATCGTGGTCGTTGACGATCACCAGCGACTCGCCGGCGGCCAGGGCCTCCAGTCGTCCGAAGATGACGGTGTGCCGGTCGGCGTGCGGTAGCAGCCGCACGTCCAGGTCACCACCCGCCTCGTCTACTCCGGTCGACCGGGACTCGTCGTGCTCTGACATGGTCTGCTCCTCATGGATTGTCCGATGCAAACTCCGTAGTCTTGTTTTTACATCATTATTGGTGCAAACTAAAACCATGAGTTCCGGGCCGCTGTCGATCACGTCTCTGCTGGACCCCGGGAGCGAGGCCGATCAGCTGCGTGAACAGCTCCACGAGGTCATCGATCCCGAGCTCGGGGTCGACATCGTGTCGCTCGGTCTGCTCTACGGCCTGGAGCTGCATGAACGGGTCGCCGCGGTGCTCATCACCACCACGACGCCGGCGTGCCCGATGGGCTCGTACCTCACCGAGGAGGTCGAGCGGGTGCTGCTGGCGTCCGGGTCGGTGGACCGCGTCATGGTCGAGATGACGCACTATCCGCCGTGGACCCCGGAGATGATGTCGGCCGACACCAAGGCGAAGTTCGGCTGGTAATGCCGCTGCCCACCCTGGCTATGCCCACCCCGGTGGGAGTGGCTCAGACGCGCGCCATCGAGCGGATCGGGCGGTCGGTGAGCCTGCTGCGGCCGTTCAAGAAGGTGAGCTCGAGGAGCATCTCGATCCCGGCCACGGTTGCCCCGGTCGCCTCGACCAGCTCACAGGCCGCGGCGGCCGTGCCACCGGTCGCGAGCACATCGTCCACGAGCAGGACCCGCTGACCGGCGCCGAAGGCATTCGCCTGCACCTCGATGGTCGCCTCGCCGTATTCCAGGGCATAGCTGCGGGACAGCACGTCCCCGGGCAGCTTGCCGGCCTTGCGCACCGGAATGAAACCGACGCCGAGGGCCAGCGCAACGGGCACGGCGACGATGAAGCCACGAGCCTCGATGCCGGCCACGACATCGACCCTTCCGCGGTTGCGTTCGGCAATGTCCCTGGTGACCTCGGCGAAGGCGGCCGCGCTCGTGAACAGCGGCGTGAGGTCCTTGAACAGCACGCCCGGGCTCGGGAAGTCCGGCACGTCGCGGACATGAGCGAGCAGCGTGTCCCGCACGGTCATGGGAGCTGGACCCGTCGAGGACTTCCTGTCGTGCTCAGTTTCGGGGTCCCCGCGAAGTACCGAGCGCAGCGAGGACTTCGTGGGGTGCTCACTCGTCGTCTCGTCGGGCGAGCGGGTGGATCTCGCGCTTGCGGACCTTGGTCGCGTGTGCGCTGGCCGCCGCCTTGGCGAGCTCCGGCGCGACCACCCCGGAGGCCGACTCGCCCGGGGTGTGGGCCACCGTGCCGGACTCCGCAAGAATGGAGCTCTGCGAGCCCTGGTAGACGGCCGCGCGCCGTTCTAGGTCCTTCATCGCGGGCTCGTTCTTGCGGAAGGTCGCCAGTAGCGGTGTCGCGATGAAGATCGAGGAGTAGGTGCCGACGCTGATACCGACGAACAGTGCCAGTGCGAGGTCGAGCAATGTGCCCGGTCCGAGCAGGGTGAAGCCGACCACGAGGATCGAGGCGATCGGCAGCAGCGCGACAACCG
Organism: Leekyejoonella antrihumi; assembly: GCF_007845645.1. GTDB lineage: Bacteria > Actinomycetota > Actinomycetes > Actinomycetales > Dermatophilaceae > Leekyejoonella > Leekyejoonella antrihumi. Next base: position 106,790 of record NZ_VCQV01000010.1, on the reverse strand, counting down.
AGGTGTTGATCGAGCGGACCAGGGTCTGGTTCAACCCGTAGTTCGCAGCCTGAAGGTAGTTGCGCTGCCCGGTGGCGATGGCCTCCTCGGTGTTCTCCTTCACCTTGTCGAAGACGACCACGGTGTCATAGAGCGAATATCCGAGGATGGTCAGGAAGCCGATCATCGAGGCCGGGGAGATCTGGATGCCGGTCAGGGCATAGATCCCGACGGTGAAGAACAGGTCGTGCAGCAGGGCTATCAGCGCTGCCAGCGACATCTTCCAGGTGCGGAAGTAGGCAGCCAGGACCAACGACACCAGCAGCAAGAAGACGATCAACGCAGTGATCGCCTTGTGCGTCACCGTCGAGCCCCAGGAGGGCCCGATGAATGAGGTGGTCACCGCGTCCCGGTTGACGTGGAACTCCTTGGCCAGCGCGGTGCTGACGTTGTCGGTTGCCGCCGCCGTGCCGTTGCCGAGCTTCTCGGACTGGACACTGACGGTGTCGCTGCCGACCTTGGTCACCACCAGGTTGGCGTCACTGCCGGTCACCGAACGCACCGCGGATCTGGCGTTCTGGTCGAAGTTGCTCATGTTGTGCACACCGGCGACGCTCAGCTCGGACCCGCCGGTGAACTCCAGGCTGAAGGTCAGCCCTCGCCCGACGAGCCCAACGGCCGCAATGATCAGCAGGACCCCAGTGATCGAGAACCACAGGCGGCGCCGCCCGACAAAGTTGATCTGCCGCCGACCGGTGAACAGGTCGTTGCCGAACTGCGAAAAACTGGCCATCAGATCTGCGCTCCTTCGGCTGCCTTACGGTCGGCGATCGTCACGCGGCCTCGACCGGCATACGTCACGCCCTTGGCACCGAGTCGCTCCGGGTCGAACCCGGACCAGCGGTGGCCGTTGCCGAAGAACTCGGTGCGCGCCAGCAGGGTCAGGACGGGGTGGGTGAACGTCATCACCACCAGCACGTCGAGCACCGTGGTCAGCCCCAGGGTGAAGGCGAAGGCCTTGACGTCGCTCGTCGACAGGAAGTAGAGCACGGCTGCGGACAGGAAGTTCACCGCGTCCGAGATGATGATCGTCCGCTTGGCCCGCGCCCATCCGGTCTGGACGGCCGCGCCCAGGGGTCTGCCAGATCTCACCTCGTCTCGCACGCGTTCGAAGTAGACGATGAAGCTGTCCGCGGTCACACCGATCGCCACGATCAGACCGGTCACCCCCGCCATGGACAGGCGGAAGTTGTTCGCGTACCCGAGGAAGGTGACTGCGCCATAGGTGAGAGAACCGGAGATGAGCAGCGAGAAGACGGTCACGAAGCCGAGAGCTCGATACTGCAGCAGGGAGTAGATCACCACGAGCAGCAGGCCGATCGCGCCCGCGATCATGCCTTTTTGCAGCTGGTCGGCGCCGACCTGCGGACTGATCTGGTCGGACGTCAGCTCCTTGAAGGAAAAGGGCAGCGCCCCGAACTTCAGCTGGTTGGACAGTGACTTGGCGGAGGCCTGGGTGAAGTTGCCGGTGATCTGGGCCTGACCGTTGGTGATTGCCGCCTGCGTCGTCGGGGCCGAGATGATGTTGCCGTCCACGGTGATCGCGAACCGGTTCTGGTCGCCCTTGAGGGCCACGAGGCGCTGGGTGACGTTGGCGAAGGCCGTGGTGCCCTTGCCGTTGAAGGTCAGGTTGACGGCGATCTCGCCGGTCTGAGTCCCCTGGGAGTTGCTGACCTGACCCCAGGTCGCGTTTGTGACCATCGCGCCGTTGACCTCGGACGGGCCCATGAGGTACTTCGCCTGGGCGTCGCAGCCGACATCCGGCTCGTTCAACGGTGCCTGAGCCGCCACCTCTCGCCACTGCTGCGCCGTCGGTCCGGCCTTCGCGTCGGTGTTGTTGCAGGAGTACGCCGTGAACAGACTCTGGTAGGTCTCGCCCTTCTTGGCGAGGCCGTTGGTGATCCAGGTCTGCGAGACCGGCTGGGTGGCCCAGGCCAGGTCACTGGCGTTCTTGGGCTTGTTGGCCGCGGCGGCTGTCTCCGTGGCTTTGGCGGTGCCTGCGGCGAACGCCTGCGGGAACGCGGCGTTCGCGCCGCTCTTGGTCGACTTGGGCGTCGCGCTCTTGCTCGGGCCAGCCGTGCTGGACGAGGGTGCAGTGGTCGGCTTCGGCGTGGCCGGAGCGGTCTGCGGCATCGGCAGGGTCGGCTGAGTCTGCGGCGTCGTGGCCTGAGGTTGGATCGCAGCGGTCTTCAGCACCGCCCGAAAGGCGAGCTGGGAGGACTGCGCAAGCGACCGCAGGGTCGCCTCGGACGGGTCACCGGGCAGGGCCACGACAATGTTGTCGGAGCCGAGGGTGCTCACGTCGGCCTCGGACACCCCGCTGCCGTCAACGCGCTGCCGAATGATGTCGACGGCCTGGTTGACCTGGCCGGAGTTGATCGACTTGCCCTTGGGCAGCTGGGCTTGCAAAGTGATCTGTCGGCCGCCCTCGAGGTCCAGTCCGAGCTTGGGGGTCCATTGCCCATGTGGGCTCCCCCAGGCCGCCGTGGCCCCGATTCCCGCATAGAGCGCGGCAAAGATCAGGACAAGGATCACCAACGCCCGGCGGGGATGACCCGTGGACGATCGTCGTGCGCGTGTTGCCACCTGGTTCAGGCCTTCGTGTCGGTGTGTGAGGCGGAATCCTTCGAGGCAGAGCTGCCGGAGGTGTTGCCTCTGCGGTCTGGTCGGGTTGCCGCGATGGTCCTGCTGGGAACGATCGCGCGCCGGTCGAACTTCAGCCACACGCCCTCGGCGGCCTCGAGGATCGCGTGATTGTCATCGAGCGAGACCAAGGTGCCGTACAGGCCCGACGTCGTGCTGACCTCCTCGCCCACCTCCAGCGAGGACTGGCCCTTCTGAAAGGTCCGCTGTCGCTTGATGTAGGACCAGAACATGAACGCCAGCAGCAGGACGGGGATGGCGAAGATGAGAGTGCCGACCCAGCTGCTCGATCCACTCGAGCTCGCAGCTGCCAGTGCAGACATCCGTTTGGTTCCTTACGGGTTGTTCGGCTTGGTCGACGGCGTGCAGGGCTGCGTCGGACACAGACCGCCGTCGGGAGAGTCTAGGTGAGGAACGTCGGAGACGGGGCGGCGGGTTCCGAGGCCTTGGTCAATCTTCGGCAAAGCTACTGATTGAACCGTCCAGGGCCGTCCCCGAGTGGCAGCTGCTGACCGGGCGTGCCAGGAGGCGCCACCAGTCCCAGGTGCTCCCACGCCATCATTGACGCGGCGCGACCTCTCGGGGTACGCACCATGTACCCCTCCCGCACCAGGTAGGGCTCGGAGACCGTCTCGACGGTGTCCGGTTCCTCCCCTACCGCGACTGCGAGGGTGGACAGGCCTACCGGCCCCCCGTCGAAACGGCGGCACAGCGCCTCCAGCACTGCGCGGTCCAGTCGGTCCAGCCCGCGCGCGTCGACGTCGAACAGCTCGAGAGCGGCTCGGGCCGCACTCAGGTCGACTACACCCTCACCGTGCACCTGCGCATAGTCACGCACCCGCCGCAGCAGCCGGTTGGCGATGCGTGGTGTGCCGCGGGACCGGCCGGAGATCTCCTCGATGCCCTGCCGGGTGGAGTCGACATCCAGCAGCACGGTGTTGCGGGTGAGGATCTGCGCCAGGTCGGAGGCCGGGTAGTAGTCGAGATGGGCGGTGAAACCGAATCGGTCCCGCAGCGGGGCCGGGAGCAGACCGGACCGAGTCGTGGCGCCGACCACGGTGAACGGCGGCAGCTCCAATGGTATTGCGGTGGCGCCCGGCCCCTTGCCGACGATGACGTCGACCCGGAAGTCCTCCATCGCGAGGTAGAGCATCTCCTCCGCGGGGCGCGCCATCCGGTGGATCTCGTCCACGAACAGCACCTCCCCCTCGGCGAGCGACGACAGGATCGCGGCAAGGTCGCCCGCGTGCTGGATGGCCGGTCCGCTGGTGATCCGGATCGGCACCTCCAGCTCCGCGGCGATGATCATCGCCAGCGTGGTCTTGCCCAGGCCGGGAGGTCCGGACATCAGCATGTGGTCTGGTGGCACTCCGCGGCGACGGGCCGCTTCGAGAACCAGGCTCAGCTGGTCCTTGACGCGCGGCTGACCCGCGATGTCGGCCAGGCGGCGGGGGCGCAGCGCGGCATCGAACCGCCGGTCCTCGGCATCACCACCGGGGTCGATGATCCGCGCGGTCGCATCGTAGGAACCGTCGCCCTCGGGGGCACCGGAAAGGTTCTCGCTCATCGACTACCGCCCCAGCTCACGCAGCGCCAGGCGGAGCAGCGCCGACACCTCACGGGTGCCCGGCTCCGCCGCGGACACCGCGTCGACCGCCTCGGTCGCCTGCTTTGCCGACCAGCCCAGGCCGACCAGCGCCTCGGTGACCTGCTCGTGCTCAGCCGCCACCGGCGTGGTCGGCGCCGACGAACCGGCGCCTGCCTCGACGGGGCCGATCTTGTCCTTCAGCTCCAGCACGATCCGCTCGGCGCCCTTCTTGCCGATGCCGGGCACCTTGACCAGCGCCGCAAGGTCGCCGCCGGCGATGGCCGCCCGCAGCGGAGTGGGTGCGTGCACGGCCAGCATGGCCAGCGCCAGGCGAGGACCCACCCCACTGACGGTCTGCACCTGCTCGAAAAGGTCGCGCTGTGCGGTCTCGGCAAAGCCGTAGAGCGTGAGGGACTCCTCGCGGACGACCAGGGTCGTCGAGAGCCTGGCCGTTGCTCCCGGGCGCAGCGCGGCGGCCTCGGCCGGTGTCGTATGCACGAGCAGGCCGACGCCACCCACCTCGACGACGACATGGTCGAGACCTACGGCACCGACCGTGCCGGACAGACTGGAGATCACCGGGCCACCCGCTGCTGGCGCGCGATGGCCTCCTGTATGCGGTTCTGAGCTCCGCCACGCCATACGTGGCAGATCGCCAGCGCAAGAGCGTCCGCCGCGTCGGCGGGGCGAGGGGCCACCTGCAGCCTCAGGATGCGCGTCACCATCGCCGTCACCTGCGCCTTGTCGGCTCGGCCGTTGCCGGTGACCGCGGCCTTCACCTCTGACGGTGTGTGCAGGGCCAGCGGCAGGCCGCGTCGCGCCGCCGCAAGCATCGGGACCGCCGAGGCCTGGGCCGTGCCCATGATCCCCTTGATGTTGGCCTTGGCGAAGACTCGTTCCACCGCTACCGCGTCGGGCGTGTACTGCTGCATCCACTCATCGATCTCGGTCTGCAACGACAGCAGCCGCAACGCGGGCTCGTCGTCCACGGGTGTGCGGATCACACCGACCGCGATCATCCGCAGCGGCTGACCGATGCCGCCTTCCACGACGCCCAGACCACAACGGGTCAATCCCGGGTCCACTCCGAGGACACGCACGCATCGGCTCCTTGCTCGGTTCGCACTGCGGTGACCGTACACATGTTCGGTCTCCACCGAGGCTACCCGCTGGGCCCGTGGATCACGGCCAGGGCGCATCGGCGCGCCGGATCAGTCCTCGCCGATCAGTCCTCGCCGTCGAGCTGGGCGAGGACCTCGTCGGAGACGTCACCGTTCGCATAGACGTTCTGCACGTCGTCGCTGTCCTCCAGCGCGTCGATGATGCGGAACATCTTCTTGGCGCCCGCGGCGTCCAGCGGCACCTCGACCGTCGGGAGCCACGAGGCCTCCGCCGAGTCGTAGTCGACGTCGGCGCCCTGCAGCGCCTCGCGAATCGTGACGAAGTCCGTCGCCTCGCTGACGATCTCGAAGGACTCGCCCACGTCGTTGATCTCCTCGGCGCCTGCCTCGAGGACGATCTCCAGCAGGTCGTCCTCGGTCTTGTCGGCCTTCGGGACGATGACGATGCCCTTGCGGTTGAACAGGTAGGCCACCGAGCCGCTCTCGGCCATCGACCCGCCGTTCTTCTGCAGGGCGGTGCGCACCTCGGCGACGGCGCGATTCTTGTTGTCGGTGAGGCACTCGATCAGGACGGCGACACCGCCGGGTGCGTAGCCCTCATACGTCAGCGCCGTGTATTCGGCGGCGCCGGCCTCCTGACCGGACCCGCGCTTGAGTGCCCGGTCGATGTTGTCGTTGGGGACCGAGTTCTTCTTGGCCTTCTGGATGGCGTCGTAGAGCGTCGGGTTCCCGACCGGGTCGCCGCCGCCCGAGCGGGCCGCGACCTCGATGTTCTTGATCAGCTTGGCGAACAGCTTCCCGCGCTTGGCATCGATCGCTGCCTTCTTGTGCTTGGTCGTCGCCCACTTGGAGTGACCGCTCATATCTCCCTCAATGGTTGATGGTCGTGCTGGCAGTGACCCAGAGGGCCACCGTCGATCTTAGCCAGCGCGCCGGCGCACCATGTCGGCGAAGTACTCGTGCACCCGGTCGTCGCCGGTCATCTCCGGGTGGAACGAGGTGGCCAGCAGCACGCCCTGCCGGACGGCGACCACCCGGCCGGCCGCCGGACCGGTCGTCACGCTCGCAAGCACGTCGACGCTCGGTCCCACGGCTTCGACCCACGGCGCCCGGATGAAGATCGCGCGGTAGGGATGCTCCTCACCGTCGCGGAGGACCGCGAAGGGCAGATTCTCCTCGAAGGAGTCCACCTGTCGTCCGAAGGCGTTGCGTCGCACCGTGATATCCAGACCGCCGAGCGTCTGCTGGTCGACCTGCCCGTCCATGATGCGGTCCGCGAGCAGGATCATCCCGGCGCAGGAACCATAGACGGGCATCCCGCCGGCGATGCGCTCGCGCATGGGTGCCTGCAGCTCGAAGATTCGCAGCAGCTTGTCCATCGTGGTCGACTCGCCACCGGGCAGCACCATGCCCTGCACCTGCGCCAGCTCGGAGGCTCGACGCACCGGCACCGCCTTGGCACCGACACTCTCGAGGGCGCGCAGGTGCTCACGCACATCCCCTTGCACCGCAAGGACACCGATAACTGGCTGGTTCATGGTCCTGAGGCTATCGACCGGCCGTCGGCACGATCTACGCAAGGTCCGTTCGTGGGGTGCGGGTCAGCCGGCCGCCCAGGAGCCACGCCAGCCGCCCCATCCGCCATACGTCGTGCCGCGGGCACCGGTGCGTGAGCCCAGGTAGCCGCCCACGACCTCGGCGCCGAGCGAGTCCAGTTCGGGGGCAATGACCCGGCCGCCTGCTCGGCGGGCCAGGTTGTCCAGGAATTGAGCCAGCCCCGGGTCCTCGCCGAGTCGGAAGATCGTGGTCTGGGCGCCCAGCCGGGTGGCCTTGTCGAGCTCGCGAACGCTGTAGGCGATCGTCAGCGGGTGGGGCGGGTAGGAGAACCACGCCTCCCCGTCGGGCTCGAGGTGGGAGGTCGGCTCACCGTCGGTGACGATCAGCAGCACCGGCTGGGCGTTGGGGTGTCGACGGAAGTGCTGGTTTGCGAGCAGCAGGGCGTGATGCAGGTTGGTCCCCTTGTCCCACTCCGGAGCCAGCGAGGTCAGCTCCTCGATGCTCATCGACTGCGCGAGTCGCCCGAAGCCGATCAGGGCCAGGTGGTCGCCGCGGAACCTGGTGCTCACCAGCTGGTGCAGGGCCAGCGCGGTGCGTTTCATCGGCACCCAGCGACCGTCCATCGCCATCGAGAAGGAGGTGTCGACCAGCAATGCGACCGCCGCCTGGGTGCGTGCTTCGGTCTCCTGCACCTCCACGTCACCTATGCGCAGCCGCCGGTCGTCGCCGCCGGCCCGACGGATCGCGCCATTGAGCAGCGTGCGGGTCACGTCCCAGGGCTCGGTGTCGCCGAACTGCCACTCCCGGGTTGCGCCGCTCGGCTCACCTGCCGCCCCGGCGAGGCGGGCATCTCGCTGACCCTGCCGACCGGACAGCCGGGTGCTCACATCGCGCAGGGTGCGGCCGAGCTCTCGCATGGCGCGCGGGGACAGCCGCAGATCCCCCTCCGGGCCACGCTGCAGGTAGTCGCGGTCGCGCAGGGCTCGCTCCAGCTCGGCCAGGGTGCGGGCGCTCACTGCTGCCTCGTCCCCGAGCTGGCGGGCCAGCGCGTCGAGGTCGACGTCGTCCATCCGTGCCCCGGAGTACTGCTGGGACAGCTGCTCGGACAGCGCGTCGAGGTCGGAGAGGTCCTGCAGCACGCCGGTCCCGTCGCCCAGTCCGAGACCCTGGTCGCCCTCGAGCTGCTGCGACCCGCCCCAGTCCTCGCCGGGCCGCATGGACTGCAGGTTGGCGTCGAGGCGGCTCAGCTGGTCCATCAGGTCGGCTGAACCGAAGGCCTGCTGCGCCAGCTGGTCGAGCTCGTCGCGCTGCTCCTGGGTCATGGAGTTGCGCATCCGCTGGGCGGCGGCGGCCCGCCTCGCCAGGGCATCCAGCAGCTGATCGATGGACTGCGGGTGCTCCGGGAAGTAGTCGCCGTGCTTGTCCATGAACTCGGAGAACTGCTGGTCGGTGTCCTCTCCTCGAGCGTGCGCCTCCAGCAGATCGTTCAGATCCTGGAGCATCTCGCGCACGCCCTGCCGGTCCGCGTCCGTGGCGTTCTCCAGCGCCTGCTTCATGCCGGCAAAGCGCTGGTCCAGCATCTCCCGACCGAGCAGATCCTTGATCTGCTCGTAGTCCTCCCGTGCTTCCTGGCTGCGCCACTGGTAGTCGCTCAGCTCACTGACCGCAGCGGCCGTCGAGGGTGACAAGCCCTCGATCCGCATCTCGGCGAATCGCGCATCGTCGTCCAGGTCTCGGGCGAGCTGCTTGCGCTCTGCCAGGACGGCCTTGTCCAGCAGCTCCTTGACCTGCTGGAACGTGCCGTCCAGGTTGTGTCGCTGCAACAGCTCTCGCCGTCGGTCGGCCACCTTCTTCGCCAGGTCGTCCAAACCCGCACGGTTGCGTCCACCCCGTCGGAGGAACTCGCGCAGTGCGTGCTCCGGCGAGTAGCCGGCCATGACGTCTTCACCAATCGCGTCGAGCGCCTCGCCGAGGTCGACGGGAGGCGCAAGCGGATCCGGCCCGCCCGCATACCTGCCGTAGCGAGAATGTCGAGATGAATTGCCAGTCAAGGGTGCTCGCCTCAGCCGTAGGTTGTGTGGCCGGTGTCGTCGGTGTCCTTGCTGACGCGTTGGGCCAGGAAGAGGCCCTCCAGCGCCAGCTCGATCGCGCTCGCCCGCTCGCCGATCGTGTGTGCGTCCAGCCGGTCCGCGACCTTGTCGTAGAGGTCTGACTCCCCGAGGACCGGCAGCTCGTCCAGCAGCTCCTGCCCGGTGACGTCCCCTCCCGTGGTCACCTGCATGCCCTCGTCGAGGGCATCAACCAGCAGGGCCAGGTCGATGCCGCGCAGCAGATGCCGCACAGCCTCTGCGGTCGAGGTCCGCAGGAGGTGCTCCAGGACCGGTCGTTCGCGGCCCTCGTGGCCGGACTCGAACTCGATCTTGCCGCCCATGACGTCGACCGCTGTGCCCAGATCGATGATCCGAGCCACCGGCTCGCCCTCCCCGCGGACCGTGCCACGGTGCAGCGCGGCGGCCGCGATCGTCTCGGCGGCCGCGATCGCGAATCGTGCGGACACACCGGATCGCTGGTCCACCGCACTTGACTCGCGAAGGGCTCGGGTGAATCTGGCCAGGATCTCCAGGATGAAGTCGGGGACCTTGGCGACCAGCTTGGCCTCCTGGTGGATCACGGCGACTTCCCCGGCGACCTCCATCGGATAGTGTGTGCGAATCTGGGCGCCAAAGCGGTCCTTCAGGGGCGTGATGATGCGCCCCCGGTTGGTGTAGTCCTCGGGGTTGGCGCTGGCGACCACGAGCACGTCCAGGGGCAGCCGCAGCGTGTATCCGCGGACCTGGATGTCGCGCTCCTCCATCACGTTCAGCATGGACACCTGGATTCGCTCCGCGAGGTCCGGCAGCTCGTTGATGGCGATGATGCCCCGGTGGGCCCGCGGGATCAGGCCGAAGTGGATCGTCTCGGGGTCTCCCAGACTGCGGCCCTCGGCGACCTTCATCGGGTCGATGTCACCGACCAGGTCGCCGACCGAGGTGTCCGGGGTGGCCAGCTTCTCGGCATACCTCTGGCTGCGGTGGCGCCAGGCGACCGGTAGGTCGTCGCCGAGCTCGGCAGCACGGCGGATGGAGGCGGGCGTGATCGGCTCGTAGGGATGCTCCCCGAGCTCCGAGCCGTCGATGACCGGTGTCCACTCGTCCAGCAGGCCCACGAGGGTCCGCAGCACGCGCGTCTTGCCCTGGCCGCGCTCCCCCAGCAGGACGATGTCGTGACCTGCGAGAAGGGCGCGTTCGAGTTGCGGGATGACCGTGTCCTCGAAGCCTTGGATGCCGCTCCAGGGGTCGCGTCCTGCGCTGAGCGCATCGATCAGGTTGCGGCGGATCTCGTCCCGGATGCTGTGCTGCTCGTGACCCGAGGCACGCAGGTCACCCAGCGTGCGGATGGTGGGAGCAGTCGAATTTGCCGTCACCACCTCACGCTACGTCAGAGATCTCTGCCCGTCTGCCCTCATCGGGTCTTGACTTCTGGCGCTGAACGGTGTGGCGCCCACCGGCTGCTGTGCATCTTCAGGATCAGGCGACTGCTGGAGCCTCGACGGCCATCTCCTCGGCAGACATGGTCTCGCGACCATAGAGGAAGAGACTCAGCAACGCCGCGACCGCGCCGCCGACCAGCGGCGCGAGGATGAACAGCCACAGCTGGCTCAGTGCATCTCCCCCGACGAAGACGGCCGGACCGATGCTGCGCGCGGGATTGACCGAGGTGCCGGTCAGCGGGACCCCGATGAGGTGCACGGTTGCCAGGGCCAGGCCGATGGCGACCCCGCCAAGCTGTGGCCAGGCGGCCGTGCGAGTGACCACCAGCACCACCAGCACGAACAGGAACGTCAGCACGGCTTCGGCCAGAAAGGCGCCGCCCGCCCCGAGATGGACCATGGACGCATCGCCGAATCCGTCCGCGCCCAGCCCGATCTTGGAGGTCGAGTATCCACCGGCGCCGGCAAACATGCCGCGAAGTACCGCGGCTCCGACAATCCCACCGACGATCTGAGCGACCCAGTAGCCAACCGCTTCGATCGGTGCGATCCGGCCAGACACCAGGAAACCCAGGGTCACCGCTGGGTTGATGTGGGCACCGGAGATGGGCCCAAGCGCATAGGCGAGCACCAGCATGACCAGCCCGAAGGCCAACGCGGTCTCGACAACCCCGGCCGAGGTGCTGGAACCGGTGAGCTTGAAACCGAAGCACAGGGTGGCGACTCCGGCCCCGACGAAGACGAGCAACGCAGTGCCGATCGCTTCACTGACAAGTTTGCGAATGTCCATCACTTGACCTCCGATTGGCGACGGACCACGTCATCGCGGCCCCCTGGACAACGTGCCTCAGTATGGTGGAGATCCGTGGCAACCGGTGGAACCCCACGCGGTCAAATCATGAACGGCCGTATCGTGTGGGCGTGAATCAGGTGAACATCCGTCCTCGCCAGGACACCGATATCCCCATGCTCGCGGACATCCTCGAGCGTCAGCAGTCGGAGACGGAGTATCCGTTCGAGTGGCCGATGCCCTACCCCACTGAACAGTTCATCCACCGGCCGAGCGAACTGCGCTCGTGGGTCGCCGAGCTGAATGAGACAGTCGTTGGACACGTCGCGGTACAAACCGTCCAGGACGATGACCTCGGGCGTATGTGGGCCGACGCGCACGATGTGCCGATCCGGCAGTTGCGTTGCATCAGTGTGCTCTTCGCTGATCGACGGTATGCCGGCCAAGGCATTGGCTCCGCGCTGCTTCGAACGGCGACGGAGTCGGCCCTCGCCGATGGCGGCGCACCAGTGCTCGACGTGGTCGCACACCACGCCGCCCCTCTCAACCTCTATCGCCGGCGCGGGTGGCAGGAGATCGGCCGCTATCGCACCGACTGGCTACCGGACGATGTGGAGCCGGTCTACGTCATGATCCTGCCCCGCGATCAGACCGTTGTGCCGCCGGAAGCCACCGCCTGACCGCCATACCGCCGATTTCGATACGGGCTCGCACGTTCGCCCTACTCAATCCAAGGGTTGGGCGGCCCAGCGAACGACCATCCCGCTGGCCGCTGGCCGCTGGTTGAGCCGTCGAGCGCGAAGCGCGAGGCGCGTCGAAACCCGGTGACACACAACAGATCTGGTCTCGATGCCCGGGTTGTGGGCGGAGTTCTCCCCTGGGAGGGTCAGGCGGTTTGCGCGTGGTCCGGTGGTGCGCCGGGCCGGCGGGTCAGCGGGTCGTCCGGGGGTAGGGGTTGGGTCGGCATTCGCCCGGGTACCAGGTCCCACACCACCTGCGTTTCCCGATCTCCCCCGCCTCGCTTCGCTCCGTGCGGGCGGTACCCCCACCCAGGGCGTCCGCGCGGCGCTTACCCGGCGACCGCTGATCCACCCCATGCGTGCGAGCCGGCTTCCCATCCACCGTCGTGGCGTCCTCCGGCACCACATCTCCGTCACTGGTGGTGCCCGGTCGTGGTTTCGCCAACGCTTCGACCGCGTGCGCGAAGACCGCCGCATCCCCCGGTGACAAATCGGCTCTCACCCGGGTCATCCCCCCGGGCAGCTCGACCCAGGACAACGACTCGAGCTTGCGGGCCGCCACCTCATCCGCGGGCGCCTTCTCACCCCTGTACGCGGCGATGATCTCCTTCGACAAGTCCCGCAGCGTGCTCGTCGGGCAGTGATCCGCCAACACCAGGTAAGTACCCCAACAGCTGCTCCCACGACGCGTCCGGCAACACCACCCGCACCCGCCTGGCCTCCCGCACACTGGCCTGCACCCCACGCACCGTGACCCGACCCGCCACCAGGACACCACGCAGGCACGCATTCACCGGATCCGTGATGATCCGCGCGACCCGGGACGCCTGCCCCGGCTCCAGGCACGGCGCCACATCCGTCAACCACTGCACCGGAGACCCCGCATCCGACCCGTCGACCACCCCCCGGGTGATCACATCCGCGAGGACGACCACCTGCGCCCGCTCCGCGGACTCGCCGACCTGCAACAGGTCACCCATCACCCCAGTCAGTTGCTCCCCGCACAACTGGTACGACGCCCGACCCGCCACGCTGACCGTGTCCTTGACCTCACCGGCAAGCCGCACGGCCGCCTCCGGACCCACCCCCGGCGCCACCGCGTCCTCACCGCCCGCGCCACTACGCCCCGGGCCGGCCAACACCCCCGCATCCGCCGCGGACCGATACTCCGACACATCCAGGGGACATAACCTGGCGTCCAACGCCTCCCGCGCTGCCCTCTTGAAGACTTCCCCCACCACCCATACTCGATCACACGTCCTATCGAACACATGTGTCAAGATGCGGCGGGTCGAGGCACCTGTTCAGATTGCTCGCCGACAGATTGGATCATGCACGCCAGAGATCGACTGCGATCTCTCGCATCTGCTCGCTGAACTTGCCGATGGGACTCACCCTGGAGAGCAGTTGCCGTAGGTCGTGTTCGAACTGGCCCGCGAGCTGTCCGAAGAGGTGCGGCGCGGCATACGACAGGGAGAACACGCTCGCCACAACATCGTCGACGGTCCGATTTTCGACCCAGCCTGGGATCTCGCGTCGGGTGGGACCCGTGAAGCCGGCGGCCTGGATGATCCGCGCCTCGAGCCGTCCTCGTTCGTCTTCGCTGACCACGTCAATGTTCCGGTATCCGCTGCCCGCTCGGCGCCGCTCCCCCAAGTAGTCGGCAACCAGCGCATCGATCTGGGGCCGGGGTGGTCGGGGATGCGGCAGGGGCACCGTCCCGACAACACCCTCGTGGGTCGTGGCATGAACGAAGGCAACGACACCGCCAGATACGAGCAGACCGTGGAAAAGGCCTGCGACGCGATCTCGATCCATCCAATGGAACGACTGGGCCATGGTCGCCACATTGAACCGTCCGAGCTCGCCGGACAGATCCTCCGCTCGGCGATGGATCCACTCGACGTTGACGACACTAGCGCGCCTCGCCTGGCGCTCGCCCTCGGCCAGCATCTGCCGGTCGGCATCGACTCCCACGGCGTGACCGACGTGCGACGCGAGCGGCAGAGTCAGCGAGCCGGGACCACACCCGATGTCCAGCAGACGACCACGGCCATCAAGCCCGAGATCGGCGACCAGCAGATCGATCAACGCCGCGGGGTAGGCCGCTCGGCCACGTGCGTAGTAGGCGGCGCTGCCCGAATATAGCGACGAGTCCCAATGCCACCGGCCGTCATCTGTATTACCCACCCGTACATTGTGGGACACAGCGAGCCGTCCGGGCCGTCAGATCGACACGGGGCGCCACTCGAGGAGGCTCACCGGCGACCCGTGGTTCGGGTCGGGCGCTGCAACGCCGGCCACGGCGAACTCGTCCGAAATCATCAACCGAGCGCCACCGATGATCAACTCGACGTGCCCAAGGTCGCCATCGTCCATGAAAATTGGCTCACAACCGACCGTTGCGCCGAAAACCTTCTGATACCAATCGATCGCGGCCTTGGTGGCTGCCACGCAGAGGTATGCGGTGAGCTCACTCATCGATGTCTCCTCCGTCATCGTCCAGCTCAGTCATGAAGGACCAGAGACCTCCCTCGTTGTCGCGAACGTCGTACTCGCGCACTCCGTAGTCCATATCTCGAGGTGGACACTCGATCAGTGCACCGGCGGCCATCACCCGCTCGTAGTGGGCATCCACGTCGTCCACGAATACGGCCATGCAGTGGGTTGCGGCGCCGAGCGAGCGCGGTGAGGCCAAGTGCGCCTCGGTCGATGTCGGATGCAGCCAGACCAAGCCATCACCAGCCACGATGACACCGTGGACGCAACGGCCCGCCTCGTCGTACGTCAGCGGGCCCCGCCCCAGACCGAAGACGGTGACGAGGAAGTCGTGCGCGGCCTCCAGATCCTCATAGACCAGCAGTGTCAGCCGCCGGCGGACGCCGCGATCGAGATCGCTCATACCATCCAGGAGGGCAAGCAGATCCTGGTCGCTGACTGTCGCGCCGCTTCGCACGGTCAGGTCGACCTGCGCGACCTTCTCTCGGAGTCTCGCCAGAGCGGCGAGGCGCTCGTCCAGGTCGCCCAGCTGCCGGGTCACTGCCGTCTCGAGCGATTCCACAGGATGATCGAGCGCAGAACGAATCTGCGACAGCGGGGTTCCGAGCTGGCGGAGGAGGCAGATCCGATACAGCCGCAGCAGGTCGTCGCGCGAATAGACGCGGTGCCCGCCCGTAAGTCTCTCGGCCGGCCCGAGCAGCCCCAGCTGTTCGTAGTAGCGCAGGGCGCGCCGAGTCAGCCCGGTGCGGCGGGCGACCTCACCGATCTTGAGCCGCGACTGCTGCATACAGTCCACGCTAGGACCTGACGTCGCGGCAGCTTCAATACTCGCCGGTCATCGCTTCGAGAGAGCAGCATCCTGCGGTCACAGACGACACCGAGGTGCGAGGCGAGTCGACCTCACAGGATTCGCAATGTCTGACACGGGTAGTACAATCAGGGACATGCGGACGACCAGCAAGCGCGAGCTCAATCAGCAGACCGCCGCCGTACTCGACAAGGTCACCGACACCGACGACGTGGTCGTGACCGAGCGGGGCAAGCCGCGCTGGAAGGTGAGCGCCTTCCGGAAATCGGAGACGGCACTGGCGCGGCTGGAGCGTGAGGGGCGCTACACCCCGCCTGCATCCGAGCCCGCACCGTGGCCAGCGTCCCCCGGTGGACCGAAGTATGCGCCAGATGAGGCCGAAGCGCTGATAGACGAGATGCGAGGGGACCACTGAGACGTGCCGGGTCCCCTGATCTACCTCGACTCCTCGGTTGGCCTCCGCACGATCCTGGACGTCCCGGAGCGCGAACGGCTGCAGTCCTGGATGCAGGAGGCCGGCACGATCGTCTCGTCCCGCCTCCTGCGTACGGAGGTGATCCGCGTCCTGCGACGCGACGACCGGCCGGTCATCGAGGGCGCACCACTCCTTGATCGCGTCGGCATGCTCGAGATCAGCCGTGAGACCCACACCGTCGCCGAATCCATCGAGCGCCACGTCAAGACGCTCGACGCCCTGCACCTGGCGACGGCGCTGCTCATCGGAGAGCCAGTCACGGTGGCGACGCACGACCAGACAATGAAGACCGCCGCCGGTCATCTTGGCCTGGACATCACCGATCCCGTCGAGTCACCTTCTCGCTGAGGTTCTCAGACGTGGACATCTCAACTGACGAGCCGGCCACCGGCTTGCGAAGGGCAACTCCAACCTCGGCCGCGACGGCTTCGACCATTCTGGTGAGGTTGGCTGTGCGACCCCGGCATCGAGTGCCGGCAACTCTGGATCACCTCGATTACCAGCCGCACTCGAGGATCGCGTCGACATTGATGCCGTGGCCCAGAACGGGCACCCATCGAACATCGGCCGGAGCCCTCGAGTGGGACAAACGTCCATCGACGAAGCGGCGCTCGTTAACGAGGAGGTCACAGTCACGCCGAGCGCCACGGTCTTGGTCGACACCAGTCGGACCGTCAAATTCAGGCGGCTGGTGCCCGCCCATGCGCATTCATGGACCGGCCCACGCCGCAAACCTGGGCAGCGTGGGCCACGAATCACCTGTGGTTACCAGCCGCGCTCGGCGAGCCGGTGGCCGACTGGCACGTCGTCGACGTTGATGCCGACCATTGCCTCACCCAGGCCGCGCGACACCTTGGCGATGACGTCGGGGTCGTCGTAGAAGGTGGTGGCCTTCACGATTGCCTCGGCACGCTGGGCCGGGTTGCCGCTCTTGAAGATTCCGGATCCGACGAAGACTCCCTCGGCGCCCAGCTGCATCATCATGGCGGCGTCGGCCGGGGTGGCGATCCCGCCCGCGGTGAAGAGCACCACCGGCAGCTTGCCGAGCTGGGCGACCTCCTTCACGAGCTCGTAGGGGGCCTGCAACTCCTTGGCGGCGACGTAGAGCTCGTCCTCGGGCAGGTTCTGCAGGTGGCGGATCTGCTGACGGATCTGCCGCATGTGGGTGGTGGCGTTGGACACGTCACCCGTGCCGGCCTCGCCCTTGGAGCGGATCATCGCGGCGCCCTCGGTGATGCGGCGCAGCGCCTCGCCCAGGTTGGTCGCACCGCACACGAAGGGAACGGTGAACTCCCACTTGTCGATGTGGTTCGCGTAGTCAGCCGGGGTCAGGACCTCGGACTCGTCGACGTAGTCCACGCCGAGGGACTGCAGCACCTGCGCCTCGACGAAGTGGCCGATGCGGGCCTTGGCCATCACCGGGATGGAGACCTGCGCAATGATCCGATCGATCATGTCGGGGTCGCTGGCCCGAGATACGCCACCCTGGGCGCGGATGTCGGCGGGCACTCGCTCCAGCGCCATCACGGCCACCGCACCGGCGTCCTCGGCGATCTTCGCCTGCTCGGCGGTGACGACGTCCATGATCACGCCGCCCTTGAGCATCTCGGCCATACCGCGCTTGACTCGCGCGGTGCCGACCTGAGCTTCTTCGGTCACGAGGGGTCTCCTTACATCTCGGGGGGTTCGCTCCCAGGATACGGCCCGCAGGCGGCACCAAGATGCCAGGTATCAAGTCTTGTCAGGAATCGGACACGACACGTTCGGGACAGCGGGCACAGTGCTCACACGTCCACCGGCACCTCGTCCTCGAACTCGACCAGGTGCGGCAGGGAGGTGTGGCCCGCCAGTCGGAAGAGCCGGGCCACCGGCTTGGCCCGCACCCGGCGCACGTCGTGGACGGCGTCGTTGTGGAAGCGTCGGGACAGCTGCACCCGTTCGCCGGCCTCGCGCAGCCGCACCAGCTCGTCTCGGGCGTCCCCTCGCTCCGCCACCACGGACGCGATGACCGAGGGCGTCAGGGTGGCCCGCAGCGTGTGCGTCAGCTCGGTCTCGACCCTGGCACGGCGGGCGTCGACCCCGTGCTCCTGCACCTCCGACTGCACCGCGGCCGCATCCGAGGTGTCCAGGGAGGTGGTGGCGGCCTCCGCGAGCAGCATGGAGCTCGCCGGGTCGAGCAGCTGCGCGTTCGCCAGCTCCAGGCTGACCTCCGCGCGCCGCACGATCTGCGCGTCGAGGGAGGCGAGGCTGCCCTCGACGCGTGCGTGCAGCCGGTCCAGTCGAGCCGCGTTGTACGACAGGTACCAGGCGACCAACGCGATCACGGCCACCGCAACGACGATCCAGTCCCACCTATGCATCAGCTACCGCCTCTCCGCCTGCGCGACGACCTACGAGCCGCCGGCACGGTCGCCGGCACGGGCAGGTTAGCCGCGATCACCGTCTCATAGACGGATACGATCTGCGCCGCGACGCGCGACCAGTCGAACTCGCGCGCACGAGCATCGCCGACCTGCCTCAGGTGCCGCCGCCGGGCCGGGTCGTTCAACAACGCCAGCAGCTGGTTTGCCAGGTCTTCGGCATCCCCGCCCCGAAAGAGCGCACCGGTGCGCCCTTCGTCGAGTACGGCACTGAACGCGGGCAGGTCACTGGCCAGCACCGGTGCCCCTGAGCTCATCGCCTCGATCAGGATGATGCCGAAGCTCTCGCCGCCGGTGTTCGGCGCGACGTAGATGTCGCCGGACGACAGCAGCCGGGCCTTGTCCTCCTCGCTCACCGCGCCGAGGAACTCGCACGCGGCGGCAACCGCAGGGTCCACCGGACCGAGCACCTCGCGTGGGTCACCGGGCCCGGCGATCAGCAGGCGTAGGCCGGGCCG
The DNA here is from genome assembly GCF_007845645.1 of Leekyejoonella antrihumi. Lineage (GTDB taxonomy): Bacteria > Actinomycetota > Actinomycetes > Actinomycetales > Dermatophilaceae > Leekyejoonella > Leekyejoonella antrihumi. The sequence continues at coordinate 88,123 of NZ_VCQV01000010.1, read as the reverse complement.
GGCGGCGAGCAGCCGGGGCATCGCCTCGAGCAGCACGGGCAGCCCCTTCCGGGGTTCCTCGATGCGGCCGAGAAACACCACCGTCGGCCGCTGCGGGATGCCCTGCCATCGAAGCCGGGGCGCAGCCTGGGCGAAGGTGTCGACGTAGACGCCGTTCGGGATGACGGCCGCATCACCGCCGAGATGGGTGCGCACCGTCGCCCGAGCCTCCGCCGACACCGCGATCCGGCCACCGATCTTCTCCAGCCCGGCCTGCAGCAACGGCCTGGCGGCGTGCAGCACCCGGGAGCGCACGTTCGAGGTGTGAAAGGTGGCGACAAGCGGCCCTTCGCAGGCCCACATCGCGAGCATCGACAGGCTGGGGCTGACCGGCTCGTGCACGTGCACGACATCGAACCGACCGTGCTCGATCCACCGCCCGACCCGCGCCGCCGTCACCGGGCCGAAGAGCAGCCTGGCCACCGAGCCGTTATAGGGCACCGGCACCGCCTTGCCGGCGCCCACGACATACGGCGGCAGCGGCGTGTCGTCGTCGGCCGGTGCCAGGACGCTGACGTAGTGACCCTGCCGGATGAGGTACTCGGCCAGGTCACGGACATGCAGCTGGACGCCTCCGGGCACGTCGAACGAGTAGGGACTGACCAGTCCGATCCTCATTGGTCCACTCGGGGAGTGTCGGTCATCGGTTCGAAGACTTTTTGCATCATGTGCCAGTCCTGCGTGTGCGCGGTGATGATCTCGCCCAGGTAGTCCACGCACTGCTGGGTCATGACACGGGTCCGTTCGGCGGCGCTGCCCTCCTGCGGCACCTGAACCCGCGGTCCGAAGTGCGCCACCACGCGCTGCCACGGCTTGCCGGGCACGGGTTCGTAGGTGATGGCCAGCGTATGCAGCGCCGCACCGGTCTCGAGGGCGAGCCGAGCCGGCCCGACCGCGACACGTGCCGGATGACCGCACATGGTCACGCTGACGCCGCGCCGGGTCAGATCTCGGTCGGCCAGCAGCGGCACGAACCCGCCCGCCTCGATAGCAGCCCGCAGCTCCGGGAAGGGATTGGCGCGGCCCGTCAGCGGCAGGATCCGCATACCGAGCGACTCCCGGAACTCGACGAACTCGTTGAAGAGCTCCTCCGGCTTCAACCGTTCGGCGACCGTGGTGACCTTGGCGAAGTAGGCGGTCGACCATGCACCGCACAGATCCCAGTTGCCCATGTGCCCGAGGAAGAGCACGATCGGCTCGCCGCGTGCCACGATCTCGGGCGGCTCCTTGTCGCCGGTCAGCCGGATCCGTTCCGGCAGGGCGTCGATCGGGATCACCGGCAGCCGGAACGCGTCGCAGAAGTAGCGCAGATAGGACCGGACGCCGGCTCGGACCAGGTCCTCCAGCTGCGCTGTCGACAGCTCCGGGCGCACCAGCGCGTAGTTGTCCCGCATCCGCTGCACCGACGTGCCGTCCCGTCGCCACATCGCATCCGCGGCCCGATCGAACATCGCGTAGGCCGCCCGCTCGGGTATCCGTCGGACCATCGACCAGCCGGCGCGGTAGCCGACCAGCGCGAGCCGGTCCCCAACGCTCATGCGGGGCCGATCACTCCGCGGCGGCTGCCAGCGCCTGCTTGCGCACGGTCAGCATCCGCTGGAAGACCGTGATCAGGCTGAAGACCGCGAGCAGCGCCAGGACCACACCGAGCACGATCTGCGGCAGGCCCAGCCCAACAAGCCCCGTGGTCACCAGAGTCGCGACCAACCGGTCGGCGCGTTCTGCGATGCCCACATTTGCCGTCATCCCAAGGCCTTCGGCGCGCGCCTTCGAGTAGGAGACCACGCTGCCCAGCACCAGGCAGGCCAGCGCAAGCGCGGCCATGACGTTGTCGTCGCCCTTGCCGGCGTAGTACATGATCAGGCCCGCGAAGACCGCACCATCCCCCACGCGATCCAGGGTCGAGTCGAGGTAGGCACCCCAGGTGCTGGAGCGCCCGGACATCCGCGCCATCACACCGTCGATCGTGTCGGAGAACACGAAGCAGGTGATGATCACGGTGCCCCAGAAGAACGACCCACGTGGGTAGAACACGAGGGCGCCAAAGGCCACGCCGAGCGTGCCGACAATGGTGACAACGTCGGGGCTGATGCCCATCCGCAGAAAGATCTTCGCCACAGGGGTGAAGATCTTGGTGAACAGGGCGCGCGCGAATCGGTTGAGCATGGTGCGGACAGACTACTGGCCCGTATGGGTCAGCTTGTCGACCAGGCTGCCGCAAGTCGTGCCCGGGTGTCCTCGAGCAGCTCGGGTAGGGCCTTCGTCTGGGCCACCACGGGGAGGAAGTTCGAGTCACCGGTCCACCGCGGCACGATGTGCTGGTGCAGGTGCGCGGCGACCCCGGCGCCGGCGACCTCCCCCTGATTCATGCCGAGGTTGAAACCGGCAGGGGCCGACACCTCCGTCAGCGTTCGCAGGGCCCGTTTGGTGAGCAGGGTGAACTCCACGGTCTCCTCGTCGGTCAGATCCAGATAGGCAGCCACGTGACGATACGGGCACACCAGTAGATGCCCGGGGTTGTAGGGGAACAGGTTCATCACCACGAAGCAGAACCGGCCCCGGTGGACGACCAGCCCCTCCTCGTCCGGGCGGCCGGGAGCTCGGCAGAAGGGGCACGAGCCGTTGTCGTCCTGCTCGGGCTTGTCGCCGAGGATGTAGACCATCCGATGCGGCGTCCACAGGCGCTGAAAACCGTCCGGCACCCGCGCGAAGTCTTCCTCGGCCTCCGTCTGCTCACCCATGGCCCCTGATCCTAGAGGTCGTGGACTCCGGCCCTGGTGGCACGATGGGGATATGTCATTGAATGGTGAGTTCGCAGAGGAGAAGACCGGCTGGGTCAAGGCTCAGCTGGAGAAGGTCGACGCGGCCGGCACGACGGAGGTCGTCGACATCAACGGCATGTCGGTGGTGATCTACACGATCCGCGGCGCCAAGAGCGGCAAGCTGCGGCGGGTGCCGCTGATGCGCGTCGAGCACGATGGGACGTATGCCGCGGTGGCGTCGAAGGGCGGCGCTCCCCAGCATCCGGCGTGGTACCACAACATCAAGGCGCACCCTGAAGTTGAGGTTCAGGACGGTTCGTCGCACGCGGACGCGGTCGCCCGTGAGATCGATGGCGCCGAGCGGGATGAGTGGTGGCAGCGTGCGGTGAAGGCCTACCCGCCCTATGCGGAGTACCAGACCAAGACCGACCGGCAGATCCCGGTCTTCCTGATCGAGCCCGCCCAGGCAGCAACCTCAGCCTGAAGGTTGAACCTTGACGCGCGCTGCTAGCGCCCGAAGGGCCGGATGGCGGGGTCCGATGGCGTGAGCAGCTCCATCATCCGGTCGGTCGGTGCGCTGAATCCCAGCCGCTCGTAAAGGGTGCGGGCCTCGGGCACCGCGTTCAGTTGGTAGCGCTCGACTCCATTGCTGCTGCCCCAGGCGATCATCCGGTGCAGCATGCGCTCCGCGACGCCTTGTCCGCGTTCGGTCTCGCGCACATAGACCAGCGACACGTGGATCCACGAGGTCGTCGATCGGCGAAGTGACGGCATCTTGTGGATCAGTCCGGCCTGCACCAGCCCGATCGCCGTGTTGTCTGGTAGGGACGCCAGCCAGGTCGGACGGTGGTCGAAGTCGGCCAGCCAGGCGTCGGCATACTCGCGCAGGAAGCCGGCACGCGCCGGCTCCCCCGCCGCGCGATCCATCTGCAGCACGAGTGCCGCGACGATGAACGCATCGTCGCGGTTCGCCAGGTGGACCCGGATCTCGCTCACGAGTGCAGTGAAGCACATCCCGGCGTGGTGCAGCCCCGGGACGGATCAGGTCCCAGGGCTACAACCAGGTTAAACGGGTCTATACCTGACGGCGTTCCGTTATGGCGCTGAGAATCTCGGCGGCTGCCTGTGCGATCGGTATGCCGTTCTTCTGCGAGCCATCGCGGTAGCGGAACGACACCGCGCCGCCGGCACGATCGTCCTCGCCGGCGATCAGCACGAAGGGCACCTTGGACTTGCTGGCGTTGCGGATCTTCTTGGGGAACCGGTCGTCGCTGTCATCGAGCTCGACGCGAACACCGTTGCCCTTCAGCTGCTTCAGCACGTCCCACAGGTAGTCGGCGTATTCCTCGGCGACGGGCACGCCGAGGACCTGCACCGGTGACAGCCAGGCCGGGAAGGCCCCGGCGTAGTGCTCGACGAGCACCCCGATGAACCGCTCGATCGAACCGAACTTGGCCGAGTGGATCATGACCGGCTGCTTGCGGCTGCCGTCGGCGGCCTGATATTCCAGTCCGAATCGCTCGGGCTGATTGAAGTCGTACTGGATGGTCGACAACTGCCAGGTGCGGCCGATCGCATCCTTGGCCTGCACGGAGATCTTCGGTCCGTAGAAGGCCGCGCCGCCCGGGTCGTCGACCAGGTCGAGCCCGGTCTCGCGGGCCGCCCGCTCGAGGATCGAGGTGGCCTCCTCCCACTGCTCGTTGCTACCGATGAACTTGGCGGCCTTGTCCCCCTCGGTCTCCCGGGTGGACAGCTCGAGGTAGAAGTCATCGAGACCGAAGTCACGCAGCAGCGAGAGCACAAAGCTCAGCAGATGCTTGATCTCGTCGGGTGCCTGCTCGGCGGTGACGTAGGAGTGGGAGTCGTCCTGCGTCATACCGCGCACTCGGGTCAGCCCGTGCACGACACCCGACTTCTCGTAGCGGTAGACCGAGCCGAACTCGAAGAACCGCAGCGGCAGCTCGCGGTAGGACCGACCGCGCGAGGAGAAGATCAGGTTGTGCATCGGGCAGTTCATCGCCTTGAGGCGGTACTCCGCGCCCTCCAGCTCCATGGGCGGAAACATCGTGTCCGCGTAGTAGGGCAGGTGCCCGGAGGTGTGGAAGAGACCGGCCTTGGAGATGTGCGGGGTGCCGACGTAGTCGAAGCCCTCCTCGATGTGCCGGCGACGGACGTAGTCCTCCATCTCCCGCTTGATGACACCACCCTTGGGGTGGAAGACGACCAGCCCCGAACCGATCTCGTCCGGGAAGGAGTAGAGGTCCAGCTCGCGGCCAAGCTTGCGGTGGTCGCGCTTCTCGGCCTCGGCGAGCCGGTCCAGGTAGGCCTTGAGATCCGTCTTGCTCGGCCAGGCGGTGCCGTAGATGCGCTGCAGCTGCGGGTTCTTCTCCGACCCGCGCCAGTAGGCGCCGCCGGAGCGCAGCAGCTTGAAGGCGTTGCCGATCAGCTTGGTCGAGGGCAGGTGCGGGCCACGGCACAGGTCGCCCCAGGCGCGGGTGCCGTCCTTGTGCACGTTGTCATAGATGGTCAGACCACCGTCGCCGACCTCGGCCTCGGCACCCTCGGCAGCTTCGGAGGCGTTGCTCTTGAGTCCGATCAGTTCGAGCTTGTAGGGCTCGGAAGCCAGTTCGTCGCGTGCAGCGTCATCGGTGACGGCCCGGCGATCGAACGTCTGGCCCTCGTTGATGATCTTCTGCATGGCCTTTTCGAGGGCCTTGAGGTCCTCGGGCGCGAACGGCTGCTCGACGTCGAAGTCGTAGTAGAAGCCGTCGGTGATCGGCGGGCCGATGCCCAGCTTGGCCTGCGGGTTGACCTCCTGGACCGCCTGCGCGAGGACGTGCGCGGCGGAGTGGCGCAGCACGTTCAGGCCGTCGACTGAGTCGATGGCGACCGGTTCGACGACGGCGCCGCCCGGAACCTCCCGGAAGAGGTCCTGCAGCTGCCCGTCGACCGTCATCGCAACAATCGTGCGGTCCTCGCCGAACAGGTCCGTGCCGGTAGTCCCCTGCTGCACCGATCGCTGCATTCCGGCGATGGTCAGGGCGAGCTGCGCAGACACGGTGTCTCCTCGTAGGTCAGGTGAGGTGTGCCGGCGCGTCCGCGCGCGGCATACCCGCCGGTCGTCGTCGACCGGGCGGCTATCAGGTTATCGGTCGCCTCCGCCCGCTCGCACCTTGGTTAACGGCGCCGTCGGGAGTTGGCGAAAAGCCACCCTATGGCGCGACGATTGGCCAACTCGGCGAGGTATCACCTCCGCGTCCTGCGACCTCCTTGCTACTGAACCCGACGATCACGCCGGATCGAAGACAGGGAGCAGGACTATGTGGACCTCAGAGGGCTTTCCAGGCTCGCAGCATGTGCCGTGGCAGCTGCTGATTCGGGCGCGCTACCTGCAGGAGATCGACGCGGTGATCGCTGCCAGCATCATCGATCAGGTGGCCCGGTTCGCCTCCGAGCGGGCCACTGAGCGGCTTGTCCTCGAGGCCGACAAGGTGGTCCGGGAGGGTGGTGGCACCGAAGCGAGCCGCGAGCAGGTGTTCGCGGCGCTGGCAGCAGCCGCAGACTACGACGAGAGGTGCGGTTCGTACCCGCACCACGTCGTGCCGATTCACTTCGGTCCGTCCAGCCCGATGGTCGGCATTGTCGCGGAGCATGCACTCGCGTTCGTTCGGGCCGGTGGCAGCTCGACGCTGCAGGAGGCCTTTGGCGGTGTGCTTGCCGAGGGCGGCCGCCTCGAGGCTGCCTGAGCTGGAGTGCGGTGACTGCGTCCGCAATAACCGACGCAGTCACTGCACTCGATCCTCAAGCGGTATGCAGCTCGTCGTCTATGTAGGTCCGTTTGGCCACCAGCAGCCCGGCGCCGGTCATCACGACACCGCTGAGCGCGAGCAGGATCACGACCGCGCTCCAGCCGCCGGTGAGCTCGTGGATCACTCCGACGAGCAGCGGTCCGACGGCGGCGAGCACGTAGCCGACCGGTTGCACGAAGCCGGACACCTGCCCGGTGACCTGCGGGTCACGCGTGCGCGCGGTGATCATGGCGATGGCGCCGGGGAAGGTCCACCCGGCGATGCCGAGCAGCGCCGCCCACAGCCACGGCGTGCTGGCGGGCGCCAGCCACAGGCCGAGGTAGCCGAGCACCATGCAGACGCCGAGCAGCAGCACGGCCCACGACATGTTCGACGACCGAGCGATCAGCATGGGCATCAGCAGGCCACCGACGACGCCAAGCCCGGTGAGCATCGCGAGCAGCGAGCCGGCCTCCCCCACCGACAACCCGGCATCGCGATAGATCTGCGGCAGCCAACCGAACTGCACATACGCGTTCATCGCCTGCACGCCGAAGTAGACGCATAGTGCGACTGCGGTGCGCGACGAGGTCATTCGACCGACGTGCGCGACCCTCGGCATCCGGTGGTCGGCCGGGTCTTTGCGCTCCCGCCGACTGATGACCGCCCAGGGCACCACCGCCACGAGGGCGGTCAACGCCCATACGCCGAGTGCCGAGCGCCAGCCGTCCGGAGCGTGATCGATCAGCGGCGCGACGAACAGCGAACCCACTGCACCACCCAGCGTCAGGCCCATGCTGTAGATGGTCATGAGCCGTTCGCCGCCGTCGGTCGCGTGCCGTTTGATCCACGCCGGGACGAGGACGTTGCCCACGGCCATGCCGGCCAGCGCAACGAGGGTGAGTAGCAGGAAGACCCACACCGAGCCGGTCAGGACCCGCAGCACCAGTCCGCCGATGATCGCCAGCAGGCCGAGTGCGATGCCGCCGGTGAGTCCGAGCCGCTGGGCCAGCCGGACCGCGAGCGCGCCAACAACGCCGAAACACAGCCCGGGCAGCGCCGTCATCACCCCGGCGAGCGTCGCGCTCATGCCGAGTCCGTGCTGGATCTCTTCCAGGGCCGGACCGACGGACGTCGCACCCGGTCGCAGGTTGACCGAAACCACCACGATGGCGGTCATGGCGAGCGCGCCGCTCATCAGCGGGCGTATGCCGCGGCCGCCCTCGCCATCGTTGGTCACCTGCGTGTCCTATCACGGACCCGTGCTCAAGACGCTTCGCCGCCACGATGCGGAGCGGCATTTTGTGCCGCGGCGCCGGGCGACCAGAGCGGCCGCGATGAGCAGACCCCACAGCAGAAACCAGGGGTCCCACAGGTAGGCGTGCCACGCCAACGCGCGGTAATCGGCCGTGCGGGATACCCGCACGATGCCTGCCTGGATCAACAGGCCGACCGTGGTCAGAACGCCGCCGTAGATGACCAGGACTCCCGCCTCGAACCCGGCCAGCAGCCACACCGTGCGTCTCCGGGGCCGGTCGACCGGTCGACACACAGCCAGGATCGGCAAGAGCGCGGCGATCGCCTTGACGGCTGCGGCCAGCAGAACGGCAACCGCGAGGGTGGCGTCGTTCCCGTTGGCCCGTGTCGCCAGTGAGTCGCCGACCGTTGACAGGAGCCAGGGTCCGCCGACGGCCCAGTAGAAGCTCAGCGCAGCGTAGACGCTCCCCACGACAAAGGACGCCTTCGCCAACCTGGACCCGGAGGGTGGCGCCGTCACTTGGCCGACCCTGCCGCGAGAGGTGCCGTCGGCTCTGCGGGTGTGATCCGGGCGGCGCGAACGGCGAGTGAAGCAGTGCGCGCCACCACCATGATGATGGCCATGAAGATCAGGCCGTCGGTCACCGCGGCGATGCTCACGTCATGAGCGATCGCCCAGTTCACCAGCGGCAGCGTGAACCAGTGGGCGGCACCGTAGGAGAACGCTGTCCGCGCGCCAATGATCAGAACCCACACCGCGGCATACCCTGACCCGGCGCGGCTGACCGGGGCGCCGGTGATCGGGTGTCGGTAGACGTGCATCAAGGCGCCGACCACGACACCCGCGAGTAGTCCGGCTGCTGCGCCGGCGAGCTCGACGGTCAGGCCGGTACCGTGGCCGACGGGTTGTTTGACGAACAGCGGGATGATCACTGCGGCGGCGATCAGCGGCCGAAGTATCCTCATCCGTCCGATCTTGCGGTCGGGGCCCAGGTCACTGGCCAGCACGGTGATCAAAACGACCCCGTTGACGATCAGCGCTTTGGTGAGTTCGGACGTCATGGCATTCTCCTGGTCGTGATGGCGTTGCCATGTCCCACGATCGTGCGGAGTCCACGCGAGCGGATCGCCGCACGGACCGAAACGAGGGTGGGCGTTGCGGTGACCGGGTAGTACCGCGAGGTATGAGCGGAGTTCCCCCTGTGGTCCGATACGTGGGTCTGCGCCCGGGGCGATAATGGGCTCATGCTGGGCAGGGTCAACTGGCTGGCCCGCACCGCCGGGTTTGCCTGGATCGGTGTGGTGGCCTTCGCGATGTTCCCGCCGCGCGGCGGCTATGCCGTGCCCGCTCGGGCGGGCGGCTACGCCGTGCTCGGCCTCAGCCTGCTGGCCTGGGCGGTCCTGGATGCCCGCACGGCCCGCGACCTCGACTCCCCAGGGATGCTTGCGGTGGTGCTTGCGGTCATGGCCGTAGGTGCCGGACTGGGTTCGGGCGCGGGTCCGGGTCCGGGCGGCCTGCCGATGGTCGCGTTCTCCTTCGTCGCCGCGATGATCGCCGGCAGTGAGCTCGGCGGGGCCGGCGCCCTGGCCGTGACCGTTGCGGGCATCGCGGCGACCGTGGGCAGCGGATTGCTCTCCGGCGCGGGGAACCCGGCGTTGCTCGGCCTGCCCCCGCTCGTGCTCGCCGGCCTGCTGATCGGCCGCAACCGCGGTGCCTACCGGGTGCAGGCTCAGCAGGCCGATGCCATGCTCGCCCAACGCGAACAGCTCGGCGCCGCGCAACGGCGGGCCGACCAGTTCGACGAGCGAACCCGCATCGCCCGCGAGATCCACGACGTCCTCGCGCACTCGCTGGGCGCCCTCAGCATCCAGATCCAGGCCGCCCGTGCGGTCCTCACCGACAGTGCCGACATCGCCAAGGCAGGCGAGTTGCTGGCCGGCGCACAACAGCTGGCCGCCGAGGGGCTGACCGAGACCGGCCGGGCCGTCCACGCACTGCGCAGCGATCCACGACCAACCGTCGAGCGGCTCGCCCAGATCTGCCAGAACTACGCGCATCGCTATCAGGTTCAGGTCAAGTTCGACACCGTTGGAGAGCCGACACAATTACCGCCCGACGCCGCGCTCGCCCTGGTCCGTGTCACCCAAGAAGGACTCGTCAATGCCGCCAAGCACGCCGCCGGCCAGCGGGTCGGCGTTCGCCTCGACTACGGCGACGGCCAGATCCGACTCACCGTGCAAAACCCCGTGCCTGACGTCCCGGCCGGTCAAGCCGGGTTCGGCACCGTCAACGGTCACTACGGCCTGGCCGGTATGCGGGAACGATTGGGGCTGCTCGGCGGCACACTGTGGGCCGGGCAACGCGACGGTGCCTGGATCGTCACCGCCGAGCTGCCCCGCGCTGAGACGATGACGCCATGACCGAAGCCGTCCGAGCACTACGCATCGTCATCGCCGACGATCAGGCCAGCGTTCGAGAAGGGCTGGTGCTGCTACTCGGAGGTCTACCCGACATCGACGTGGTCGGCTCGGCCGCCGACGGGGAACAGGCACTGGCCCTGGTTGCGGAGCACCAACCCGACGCGGTCCTGCTCGACTTGCACATGCCCGTCCTGGACGGCATCGAAACGACCCGCCGCTTGACCGATCAGCACCCCGCGGTGGCGGTCATCGTCCTCACCACCTACGCCGACGAGGCCTCGGTGCGCGACGCACTGGACGCGGGCGCCCGCAGCTACCTCACCAAGGACGCCGACCGCGCCGACATCTCCCGGGCTCTCCATGCCGCTGCCGGCGGGCTGACCGTGCTCGATCACCGGGTCAAGGCAGCACTCCTCGCCCCCGCGCTCCTGCGCCCGGACGTGACCCCGCCAGACGAGCTCACCGACCGCGAGGCAGAGGTCCTCGCACTGATCGCCCACGGCCTGACCAACCCGGAGATCGCCGCGCGGCTGTACCTGAGCAGTCACACCATCAAGACCCACATCAACCGGATCTTCACCAAGACGGGCTCACGGGATCGGGCCGCCGCCATCGGCTATGCCCATCGCCACCACATCACCTGATCGCCAAGAAGCACATCACTGTGGAAGAACCTGTCGCCACTCGCCTAATGACGTTAGGCTAGTTGAACAACGTTCAAATACGCCAGCAAGGTGGTGGGTGGTGCTCGGCAAGCAGGTACGGCATCGGCGGGCACGCGAGGAGATCCTCGAGGCGTGCTGGGATCTCGCCCGGCACAAGGGGCTCGCGGGATTCTCGTTGCGCGAGGTTGCGCAGGCCGTCGGGGTCCAGGCGCCCAGCCTCTACTCCTACTTCCTGTCAAAGAACGCGATGTATGACGCGATGTTCGCGGACGGCAACCGCGCTTTCGTCGAGCGGATGCGGCAGGTGCCCACGCCGGGGTCGGCGCGGGAGGTCCTGCTGGCGGCCGCCACAGCGTTCGTCGGGTTCTGCGTGGAGGATCCGGCACGACATCAGCTCCTCTTCCAGCGGACGGTGCCCGGCTTCGAGCCGTCCGACGAGTCCTACGCGATCGCAGTCGAGGCCATCACTCTGATGCGAGAGTCATTCGCGCCGTTGGGTATCACCGACCCCGCTGACCTCGATATCTGGACCGCGCTGCTCTGCGGTCTGGCTGCGCAGCAGCTGGCGAACGATCCAGGAGGAGACCGCTGGACCGATCTGGTCCCCGCGGCCGTCGACATGTATGTCCACGCCGTCTGCAAGGAGACGCCATGAAGTATGCACACTGGATGACCCTGGCCGCCGACGAGTACGCCCTGATCCTCGAGCTGCTCGGCGAACTCGATCAGAACGACTGGTCCAGGCCGACAGGCTGCGCGCCCTGGACGGTGCGCGACGTCGTTGCGCACCTGGCGGGTGCGGCCGAGGCAACCGCATCCGTCCGGGAGCAGATGCGCCAGCAGCGCGCGGGCAAGCTCGCGCAAGCCGGTCGTGACCGCATGACCGCCGTGAACGAGCTGCAGATCCGTGAACGCCTCGACCTCACGCCGACGCAGCTGAGCTCTGCTCTGGCGGATGCCGCCCGTCGTGGCGTCGCCGCGAGGGCCAAGATCCCGGCACCGGTGCGAGCGCCGAAGTTCCGCTTCCCTGCTCCCCTGGGCTGGGCGTCTCTTGGTCACTTGAATGGAGCGATCTACACGCGCGATGCGTGGATGCACCGCATCGACCTGTGTGAGGCCACGGGTCATAAGCCCGTGCTGACCGCCGATCATGACGGTGCAATCGTCGCTGACGTCGTCAGTGAGTGGAATCTGACGCGCCGTAATTCGCTCGATCTCACCGGACCCGCTGGTGGCCGATTCGGCGCCGAGGCGCCGCCCGCTTCCTACGATGCGGTCGACTTCTGCCGGGCACTGGCCGGCCGAGGGAACATCGATGGTGTCGAGCCGGCTCTGGCCCTCTTCTGATCCAGGGAATTGAGTCGGCAAGTGATGTGGGCCGGTGTAGCACGGTCACCTAGGTCTTCACCGCAGACCGTTCCACGCTCGGGACGCGGTGAAGGCTCCTCGGCCGGTTGTTCGCGCGTAACGTGCTCCATCGGCCACTTCCGCACCCCGCAGGTGGGTGGCGACGCCGGGACTTTTCCGTTCAGTTGTATCAAGTGCCGAGGCTGCGCGGCACTAGTGTGAGGGCATGGCCTCAACGACGCTGCCGGTGTCCCTGGATGATGTGCGCGCTGCGCAGACCCTGCTCGGGGGCGTGGTGCGCGCGACGCCGCTGGAGCTCAGCCGGGCGGTGTCCAATCGCGTTGGGGAAGAGGTCTTTCTGAAGTGCGAGAACCTTCAGCGGGCCGGGTCGTTCAAGATCCGTGGCGCCTACAACCGGATGTCGCACCTCACCGACGAGGGGAAGGCTCGCGGCGTCGTGGCGGCCAGCGCGGGCAACCACGCTCAGGGAGTCGCACTCGCGGCGCAGCTGCTGGGGATCAGCTCGACGGTCTTCATGCCTGTCGGCGCACCGATCCCCAAGCTGCTCGCGACCCGAGGCTATGGTGCGACGGTCCAGCTGACCGGAGAGACAATCGACGACTGTCTCGTGCGCGCAAAGGAGTTCGAGGCCGAGACAGGCGCGGTGCTGATCCATCCCTTCGACCATCCGGCCATCGTGGCGGGGGCAGGCACCTGCGGTTTGGAGATCCTGGAGCAGTGCCCGGACGTCAAGACGATCCTTGTCAGCACCGGCGGCGGCGGGTTGCTGTCCGGCATCAGCGTCGCGGTCAAGGCGCTGCGCCCCGAGGTCCAGATCATCGGAGTGCAAGCGCAGCAGGCGGCTGCCTACCCGCCGTCGCTCGCGGCCGGCCACCCCGTGCCTGTCGGCAAGATGTCCACGATGGCCGATGGCATTGCCGTTGGCTGTCCCGGCGAGGTGCCCTACGAGATCATTGCGGCGCTCGTCGACCACATCGAGACCGTCTCCGAGGAGAGCCTCAGCCAGGCGCTGCTCTTCCTGCTGGAGCGTGCCAAGCTGGTGGTCGAACCGGCCGGAGCGGCAGCGGTTGCGCACCTGCTCGACTCGGGCATGGGCGCGTATCCGGGGCCCGTGGTCGCCGTCCTGTCCGGCGGCAACATCGACCCCCTGCTGCTGCTGCGGATCATCCGCCACGGACTCTCCGCGGCCGGCCGCTACCTGCAGTTCCGGGTGCGGGTGCCGGACCGACCGGGATCGCTGGCCCGACTGCTGGCGGACCTGGCCGCAGAGGATGCCAACATCCTCAACGTCGAACACGCCCGCACCGGAAGCGCATTGCGGGTGGACGAGGTCGAGATCGGCGTACAGGTGGAGACCAAGAGTGCCGACCACCGCGAAGACGTGCTCCACGCGCTACGCGCCAAGGACTACCACCTGCTCTTCGACTGACGGGTCGGCGTGCCTGGTGCCTTCCGGCTAATCGGTCTCGGTGGAGATGACGTCGATTATGGTGATCCCGGTGGCCGGTGCGTCAGACATCTCCGGGAAAAGTGCAGGTGCGTCCGCAAGCCGAACGCGCCGGGTCACCAAACGTTGCGGCTGCAGGCGACCGGCTGCGACGGCTGCCAGCATCGCCGGGTAGTCATGGGCCGCCATGCCGTGGCTCCCGACGATCTCCAGCTCGTGAGCGACGACGAGATCCATCGGCAGCGGCGGCACGCCCAGCGCGGAAGGCAGCAGCCCCACCTGCACATGTCTGCCCTGCCGGGTCAAGGAGTGCACCGACGCCGATGACGTGGTCAGGCTGCCGAGCGCATCGATGGACAGCGCCACCCCACCACCGGTGAGCTCCTTGACCGCCGCCCCCACCTGCACCGGGTCCTGCCCGAAGGAGACGACGTTCAGGCACAGGTCTGCGCCCAGCTCGAACGCGAGTCCGAGTGCCTTGTCGGCGATGTCGAGCGCGACGATCCGGGCGCCGGCAGCAGCGGCGATCATCACGGCGGACAGCCCTACCCCTCCGCAGCCATGGATCGCCACCCACCCGCCAGGTCGCACCCCACCCTGCAGCACGACGGCGCGGTATGCCGTGGCGAAGCGGCAGCCGAGTGCGGCTGCGGCGTCGAACGGCAGGTCCTCGGGCAGCGCCACCAGGTTGACGTCGGCATGGTGCACGACCAGCCTCTCGGCGAACGCACCCTCGTGAGTGAACCCGGGCTGAGTCTGCTGCGCGCAGACCTGCTGCCGGCCTGCCGCACAGAGCTCGCAACGACCGCAGCCGCAGACGAACGGTGCCGTCACCCGTTCTCCCCCGGACCACCGGTGCACCTGGTCTCCCACTGCGCGCACGGTCCCCGCCCACTCATGGCCGGGGATCTGAGGCAACGTGATGTCCGGATCATGACCCACCCAGCCGTGCCAGTCACTGCGACACATCCCGGCGGCGGCAACCTCGATGAGTGCCCCGTGCGGCGGCAGCGTGGGCTCGGGTACCTCGGTCAGTTCCAGTGGACCGGAAAAGGATTGGTACTGCACAGCCCTCATCATGGGTCTGCCTTCCAGGTTTATGACGCGCCGAACTGGCGACGCAGGGGTCCCTTGAGCACTTTTCCGCTGGCGTTGCGGGGCAGCTCATCGATCGTCTCGAGCGCAGTGGGCAGCTTGTAGCGTGCGAGGCGTTCTCCGGCCCAGCTGCGCAGCTCCTCCAGCCGCAGCGTCGCGCCGGGGCGAAGGACGGCAACTGCCACCGGGGTCTCGCCCCACTTCTCGTCCGCGCGACCGATGACCTGCACCTCGACGATGTCCGGATGGTCTGCCAGGACGTTCTCGACCTCGAGACAGTAGATGTTCTCCCCGCCCGAGATGATCAGGTCCTTGCTGCGGTCCACGACGTAGACGAATCCTTCGTCGTCGACGCGGACGAGGTCACCCGAATGGAACCAGCCACCTGCCATTGCCGCGGCCGTCGCGTCCGGCTTGCCCCAGTAGCCGAGCATCTGGGTCGGGCCACGGTAGATGATCTCCCCCACCTCCCCAGGTGCCACATCTCGACCGCCTGGGCCGACCACCCGGGTGGCCAGGCTCGGGATCGGTCGACCGACCGAGCCCAGCTTGCGCAGCGAGTCCTCCTGCTGCAGCACACACGTGATCGGACTCATCTCGGTCTGCCCGAAGACGGCTACGCTCTGCGCGTCCGGGAAGACCTTCGCCATCTCTCGTAGGAGGTGCTCCGTCGCGGGAGCGGCGCCCCAGCTGAGCACGCGCAGTCGAAGGTCACGTGGTGCGGCCGACTGCGCCGCGCACAGAGCCTGCCACTGGGCCGGGACCATGAACGTTCCGGTGACGGCTTCATCCGCCATCAGGTCCAATGTGGCGTCGGCGTCGAACAGGCCGGTGGGTTGCAGCACCACAGTGGTTCCGAGGAGCATTGTGCCGGTGAAAACGCCGATCCCGCCGATGTGAAACAGGGGCGTTGCCACCAGGGTGATGTCGTCGAGGTGGCTGGTCCAGGCCTGCGTGCAGGTGTCTCCGTTGCAGTGGAAGTTCAGGTGGCTGAGCACGGCGCCCTTGGGGCGTCCCGTCGTGCCGGAGGTGTACATGATGAAGGCGGCAGCGTTCTCGTCGACGTCGACTACCGGATGCTCATCGTGATCTGCGACGAAGCTCTCGTAGGAATCGAGGGAGTCGGCAGCACCTCCGGTCACGATCACGCGAGGTCGAGTCGTCGTCGCGTCGAGGGCAGCGCGCACTCCCCCGGCGAGCGACTCGTCCACGACCACGACTGCCGGCTCGGAGTCATCGATCACGTAGGTGAGCTCGGCCGCCACGAGCCGAAAGTTCACCGGGACGACGATCGCGCCAAGGCGATGCGCCCCGATCGTCGCGTAGAGGAACTCCGGGCGGTTCATCATGACGAGCATGACCCGGTCGCCACGGCCTACCCCGGAGGCGTGCAGCGCCGCGGCGAACCGCGAGGCTGCATCGGCAAACTCGCGCCAGGTGATAGTGCTTCCCAGCCATCGCAGGGCGGCACCGGCTGAGTCCTGGAAAGCGTGTCGGTCGAGCAGGTTCGGCCAGTGCAGGCGCCGCAGGGCACGAGTGCTGTCGTCGAGATCCGGCACATCTGTGCGAGTGGACATCGGTCATCCTTCTGCTCGACGGACCATCTCGACACATCGTGGCACAGCTCCACAACGACGGGCAGCAGGCGGGTCAGGCCTTCGTCAGGTTCAGCTCGGTGGGTAGGCCGTCGGCGCACTGGACGGTGACCGACGTGGTGCCGTGGCCGGCCCGGGTGGTGACACCCTGGGTGGCACAGGTCCACCCGCCCTCCAGCTCCACGGTGATTGTGCTGCCCTGACCGGGCGAGTCTCGCCATGGCACGTCGTACGGTGAGGCGGTGGGTGCGGACTTGTCCGGGCCGGTGTAGAACCGCAGGTCCGGGTCGGTGACCGACAGGGCCAGCCCGTTCGAGGTCGGCTGCACGAGCACGACCGAGGGAGTGTCGACCGCCCGCACCAGCCCATCAGTCAGCCGGTGCGATCGCTCGAAGACCGCGCACCCGGTGATCCCGGTGGCCCGGTCACTGACCACGTGGGCGGTGGTGTCGTGCCGCAGCACCGTATACGGGGCCGTGGACGGATCCTGCATGTCCGCCGCGAACGTCGTCATCGTCTCCGCCGTCGCCCCGACCACCAGCGCGTACTCGTAGGAGCCTCCGCGCGGTTTGGTCCCGTGATCCAGCACCGCGGTCGCGTACGGCTGCGAGGCCGTGGTGGTGTTGCCCTGGTCCGGGGCGGTCTGCACCGCGCGAGAGACCACCAGCTGCTGACCCTTGGGCACGTAGTACCCATTGCTCTGCGGGTCGATCAGCCAGACCGCGCTGCGGGTCTTGCTCGCGTTGCTGTACGGCAGGGTAGTGATCGACCCGTTGCGCGAGTCCACCGTCGGCACACTGGTGTCGGCCAGGTAGCACTGGAACAGTGTGGTCTCGGTGTGATTCGACCGGTCGTTGTTCACGATGCCCTCGCCCAGGAGGATGACCCGGTTGTCGAAGAGGAACACCGACTTGCGGGCGTAGAACGACCCGTTGTACTCCGCGTTCTCGTGCAACGACATCAAGAACGCGCCGTTCTGCCCACCGATCGACCCCGCACCGCCGAGGCGCTGATCGGTCAGCAGCATCTCCTGTCCCGTCGCAGACAGGTTGGCGATCAGCTGGTCGTAAGGCAGGTGGATCGTCGTGGTGCCCGGGTACCGGTTCCAGTCCCACCCGGGCTGGTTGAATCCCGAGCCCAGGTTGCTTACCGGGTCTCCCCCGGCCATCACCTGCACGTGACCATAGGTCACGTATCGCCCGAAGTCGTTGCTGCCCGCGTAGATCTCGGTCGACCACAGGTAGCGGTTGTGCCCACGCACCGAGACCAGCCAGTTGTCCCGCCGATGCGAGACCAGCGCCGAGTGGTTCATCACCTGAGAACCGGTCGGAGATGCCTCAGCGATCACCCCCTGCGCTGCCAGCGCCTTGGCCAGGTTCCGCTGCGCTGAGTATTCCTTGAATGCTGGCATCAGCCGCAGGAACGCCGCACCCATCACCGGGTCCAGCGCCTTCGTGCCGTCCGGACTGCCCAGCTGAGTCATCGTCTGGTACGGGTTGAGGGCCAGGCCAGTCACACCCGTGGGGTGCCGACCGGTCAGGGCGAGTGGCCAATTGACCTCATTGGCGTAGAACCGCATCGCCAGCAGGGCATCCCTCCACCGCTGATGCGTCTCCTGGGAGACCGCGAAGCTCGTCCCCGACAGCACCAGCAGCGCCGGCGACCCGCCAGAGAAACCGTCGACGGAATAGTCCGGGTAATGACCCATGTGGTGGAAGGTCGCCAGATCCGGCTTGAACCCGCCCTCGGTACCGGCCGAGAACTTCGTCCCGTTATTGATCCACTGCGTCACCAGTGCCACCCTGGCAACCTTCTCCGCGTCGCTGTCGCACAGCAGCGCACTGCCCAGCATCCCGACCAGCGTCGTGTTGAAGATGTCCATGATGCCGTTGTAGAACCGTTTCACATCCCTTGTCGACTCGCGCGTTCGGCCGATGCCCACCATCCAGGCGAGCGTCGCACGCACGTCGTCGAGTCGGCCCTGGGCCGCCAGGAAACTGCGCATCAGCCACGTTGACTTGTAGAACCCCCGTGCTTGGTAGCCCAGGTGGTGGATCGTGCCTTGAGCGCTGCCGTCGGTCCATCCCTGGTCATACAAGAAGTCGAGCAGCCGCAGGTACAGGCCGCCGAGCTGACCCTGCAGGGTTGTGTCAGTGGTCGAGGCGTAGGCCTCGGCAACGGTGAACATCTCGTCGGTATAGGTCTTCAACGCAGTGGTTGGCGCGAGCTGTGCCAGGTCGGCCGCTATCGCCGGCGGGTCGATGGAGTTCTGGTAGCCCACGAGCGGTGTGCCGCTACCCAGAACTCCGGCCGCAGGTACCCCCATCCTGTCGATGGCCGCCGCGATCGCGACCACCGACGCAGTGGTCACCGTCACCTTGCCGCCCACGGCTCTGGTGTATGCCTGCTCGATCGTGGCCAGGTCGGCCAGCTGGGCCGCGGTCGGAGTCGGTATCGCCAACGGCCTGGCATCCTGCTGCGAGAACCACAGCAGGTCCAGCCAGTGCTCGTTGTCTCCGGTGGAGACTTCGGGATCGACGAACGGTACCTGCCGGTCCGGCGTCGGCAGGCTCGACTGCAGCGGCTGGTTGACGATGAGGTAGTCCAGGTACATCGTGCCGGCCGAGGGCGGGGCGATGAAGCGCAACGTGTCCAGGTCTGCGCGCAGCTTTCCCTTCATGTCCTCATACCTGATCCATGCCGTGCGCCATCCGGTGAAGTCCAGACCCATGTCGCACCAGACGTCGGTGTGTGAACCGCGTCCCGCCTCGATGCGCATCGTGCTCGATGATCCCTCGGACTGGTAGATCCAGAACCCCAGAGTGGACGAGTCCCCGCCGGAGGGACCGGCGGCCAGCAGAGGCGCGCTGACCTCAAGGACGGATCGTGCCGTGTAGTCCCATTGCAGGCTCGAGCTGCCGGTGTGGGCCACGGTGCTGCTGATACTCATCGTCGCACCGTGCGAGGTGCTGAACTGCCTGGGCACCGCAGTCTCCAGCAGGAACACCGGAGGTTTGAGGGCCAGGGCCCGGGCCTCCAGCTCGGGCATGGTCGACGAGGTCGGCGCCGCGCCCGTCAGCGGGCTCGCGGGGGGCGCCGCACTCGCACGTGGTAGCAGAGCAACGGTCGCCGCACCTGCAGCGGCTACCGTCAGGAGAGTGCGACGACTGAAGTCGTGGGACGCGAGTGGCATTGAGTCTTCTTCCTGAGGAGCGACCGGGATTGGAAGTAAACCGCTGTGCTGCAGAACCATTCAATGACGAATCGGCGACACCCAATAGAATTGGGTAAACGCTTACCAACTCCTCACAAAAGTGGGACCGTCGTTGCATGCCGTTTCGGGTCCGTGACTCGTATTCGGATCCACGGCCAGGTGATGAGCGCCCATACGGCTGCGACAAGTGCGACCTCCACGAGCACATACCACGGCCATGGGCCGAGTAGGTCCAGCACAGAGTGGGTCGCCGGCTTGCCGTTGAGGTAGCCATAGTTGCTGCCGAAGGGGGTGTTGAGACTCATCATCACGGCCGCCCATACCGCCGTCACCGCGACCACGAAGCGGTAGTCCCGCCAGGACGGGCCGATCCGCGCTCCGACGAGGTAGACCGCCGCCCAGACCGGCAGGAGGTGCCGCAGCCAGAACCCGAAGAACTGTGGATCGAGCAAGACGTGGTCGAGGTCCGGTGTGAGCACTCCCTGCAGGGACAAGGTCAGCCCCCAGTAGTAGTGGAGTGCCGACCGGCGTGCTCCACGCGTCAACAGGGCGATTCCGGCGATCAACCACGCGACGTCACAGATCTGCAGCGGGAGCGATGTGCGCGGGTGCTGCACACCGATGATCAGATCGACCAGCTCGATCGGCGCACAGGTCACGATGATCAAGGTCCCGGCAACCCGGTTCACCATCGACGAGTGCCAGGACGAGTGCGAAGCCGGTCGCCAAGGACGAAGACCAGAATGCATCCGGTCGCGAAGATCCCCAGCACCAGGAGGTGCTGTGGCCCGAACACCACGAGTCGGTGGGCCACCATCGGAGGCATGCCGTCATTGTTCCACCGGCAGCGGTAGCCCTGATCGGGCTAAACTCGGCCCGTCCACTGCCGTGCAACCGCAGGCCATCACCGACCTGCGCTGCTGCACGATCCAATCCCCGGGAGATGAGCCGATGAGTCCGTTCGATGTCGTCGAGGCCACCATCAGCGAGCTGCGCGACGCCCTCGAATCGGGTCGGGTCACCAGTGCGCAGCTGGTCGACGCCTATCACGCACGGATGGACGCCTACGACCGCTCCGGTCCCCGGCTCAATGCCATGGTGGTCATGAACGAACATGCCCGCGAGGAGGCGCTGACCAGCGACGAGCGCCGCGCGCGCGGCGAAGTGCTCGGCCCGCTTGATGGCATTCCGTATACGGCCAAGGACAGTTATCTCGCCCGTGGCCTGACCGCGGCCGCCGGCTCGCACGCGTTCGAGCACCTGGTGGCTCAACGGGACGCGTTCGCGATCGAGCGATTGCGGGCCGGTGGGGCGATCCTGCTCGGGCTGACGAACATGCCCCCGATGGCCAACGGCGGGATGCAGCGCGGGGTGTACGGACGCGCGGAGAGCCCCTACAACGAGCACTACCTGACGTCGGCGTTCGGCTCGGGGTCGTCCAACGGCTCCGGCACGGCGACCGCGGCGAGCTTCGCTGCGTTCGGGCTGGGTGAGGAGACCTGGTCCAGCGGCCGCGCCCCGGCGTCGAACAACGGACTGTGCGCCTACACACCGTCCCGCGGAGTGATCTCGACGCGCGGCAACTGGCCCCTCGTCCCCACGATGGACGTCGTGGTGCCGCACACGCGCACGATGGCCGACATGCTCGAGCTCTTGGAGGTGCTCGTCGTCGCCGACTCGGACACCCGCGGAGACTTCTGGCGCGCGCAGCCGTGGATCACGCTGCCCGATGTCACCACTGTGCGCCCGGACTCGTTCCAGGAGCTGGCAGCGACCGGTGTCGACGCGAGCCGGGCTGCGCTGGCCGGTAAGAGGTTCGGCGTGCCGCGGATGTATGTCAACGCTGACCCGCAGGCCGGCACCGGCGAGCACCCGGGCATCGGTGGAGCGACCGGTCAGCGGGTCGACACCCGCGCGTCGGTGGTGGCCCTCTGGGAGGCGGCCCGGAAGGATCTTGAGGCGGCAGGCGCCACGGTTGTCGAGGTCGACTTCCCGGCGGTGACCAACTATGAGGGCGACCGGCCAGGTGCACCGACGATCTTCACCCGGGGGCTGGTGAGCAAGGCGTATCTCGACCGGGAGATCCTCGACCTGTCGGCCTGGTCGTGGGACGACTTCCTGCGGATGAACGACGACCCCCAGCTGAACCGGCTCGCGGACGTCGACGGTTCCCGCGTCTGGGTGAACGCGCCGGGCGCGCTGCCGGACCGCACGGATGGGTTCGACGACGACATCAACACCTACCCCGAACACGTGCGGGCCCACCCCCTGTCGTCGTTCACCGACATCCCGCACCTGGAGGAGGGACTGCGCGGGTTGGAGGAGACGCGGCGGGTCGACCTGGAGGAGTGGATGGACGGGCTGGGACTGGACGCGGTCGTGTTTCCGGCGCTGGCCGATGTGGGACCGGCCGACATGGACGTGAACCCGGCCTCGGCCGAGCTCGGCTGGCGCAATGGTGTGTGGGTGGCCAACGGCAACCTGGTGCCGCGGCATCTCGGCATCCCGACGGTCACCGTGCCCATGGGCACCATGGCGGACACCCGAATGCCGGTGGGGCTCACCTTCGCCGGCCGCGCGTATGCGGATGCCGGGCTGCTCCGCCTCGCCGCCGCCTTCGAGGCGAGCGGGTCGCGTCGCACCGAACCACCGCGAACCCCGCGCCTGGACTGACCGCCGACCTCAGCCTGCCCAGGACAATGGGTCAGTGCGCAACGTACACCGTGTTGGTCGACTCACCGCCGGTGAGGAAGTTCGCGAAGGTGACGATCTGGGTCTCCGAGTGCTCGAAGACCTGCGTCAGTAGGGCGTTGAAGTCGTCGTCCGGTGGGTCATCGGACCAGAGGGCGAAGACGCCACCTGGGCGCAGATGCCCCTTCAGCCGGCGAAGACCGTCGACGCTGTAGAACGTGGCGTGGCTGGGGTGCAGCACGTGCCGCGGCGTGTGGTCGATGTCGAGCAGGACGGCGTCGAAGCGGCGGCCCGGCGAGTCCGGGTCGAAGCCGCCGTCGGAGGCGGCCACCGCGAAGAAGTCATCGAGCACGAGCCGGGTGCGCGGGTCCTGCACGAGCTCGGCGGCACCGGGCAGCAGCTCCCGCTCGTGCCAGTCGATCACCTCGGCCATCGCGTCGACGACGACCATCGAACGCACCCGGGGATCTTCGAGCGCGGCCCGGGCCGTGTAGCCGAGTCCCAGGCCGCCGACCACGACGTCCAGCTCCGTGCCGGGTGCCTGGGCGAGGCCGAGTCGGGCCAGCTCGATCTCGGCGACGGTGAACAGGCTCGACATCAGGAACTCATCATCGAGCTTCACCTCATAGACGTCGACCTTGAGCGTCGGCTCCAACCGTCGGCGCAGACTGATCGTGCCGCGTGGGGTCTGACTCCAGGCAAGCTCCTCGAACCGTGCGCTCACCAGGTCGACTCCTTCAACACCGTCATTGGGCGGCCGGGTAGGCACCGCTCGTCCAACGTAGCCGCCGCATTCAAAACTCGGAACCGCTGGTCGCACGGTGGCGAAACAGTGGGCCATAACGGGCCCGGATCCCGGCGGGGGTTGGTATGGTCAAATGTGCGTGGCGCGTGACGCAGTGAGATGTCTGGTGACCGACCGTCGTGGAGGCGAATGATGAGCGCTGGCAAGACTTTTCTTTCTTGGCCGGTGCTACGACAGGTCACCGGGTCCGACCGGCTCGGCCGGGGCGCCGCGGCCAAGTCGGGCGAGGACTGGACCGCGCGCACGCGCACCGCCGACAAGGTTGTGCAGTCCGTGTGCCCGTACTGTGCCGTCGGCTGCGGCCAGAAGGTCTATGCCAAGGATGGCAAGGTCATCCAGATCGAGGGCGACCCGGACTCGCCAATCTCTCGGGGTCGGCTGTGCCCCAAAGGGTCCGCCAGTGAGCAACTGGTCAACTCCCCCACCCGGCAGACCACAGTCCTCTACCGACGGCCGCACTCCACCGAGTGGGAGCACCTCGACCTGGACACCGCAACTGACATGATCGCCGACCGTGTCGTGGAGTCCCGCCGGCGCACCTGGCAGGACACCGACGAGCAGGGCCGGATCCTGCGGCGCACGCTCGGGTTCGCGCACCTGGGCGGTGCGACGCTGGACAATGAGGAGAACTACCTCATCAAGAAGCTGTTCACCGCGCTCGGGGCGATACAGATCGAGAATCAGGCGCGTATTTGACACAGTGCCACCGTCCCCAGTTTGGGGACCTCCTTCGGTCGTGGCGGTGCCACGGGCTTTCAGCAGGATCTGAGCAACGCTGACTGCATCGTCATTCAGGGATCCAACATGGCCGAGTGCCACCCCGTCGGGTTCCAGTGGGTGATGGAGGCCAAGCGCAAGGGTGCACGCATCATCCACATCGACCCGCGCTTCACCCGTACCTCCGCGGTCGCCGACCAGCACGTGGCGCTACGGGCGGGCAGCGACATCGTCTTTCTCGGCGGCATCATCCGCTACATCCTGGAGCAGGAGAAGTACTTCCGCGAGTACGTCGTCGCCTACACCAATGCGGCGACCCTTGTGCGCGACGACTTCCGTGACACCGACGAGCTGGACGGCCTGTTCTCCGGGTACGACCCGGAAACCGGCACCTACGACCCGGCGAGCTGGGCCTACAAGGGAGTCGAGGAGTACGCCGCGGCCGGCAACGCTCGCAAGCCGTCGGCAGACCAGTCAGCGCACACGGACCGGGCCGCCGGTGACACCCACGGCGCCGCGGGCGCCGTCGGCCACGGCCATTCCCAGACGACACGGGACGAGACCCTGCAGGACCCACGGTGCGTTCTTCAGGTCCTCAAGCGACACTTTGCGCGTTACACCCCCGAGATGGTCGAGCAGGTATGCGGTGTCTCTCCGCAGGACTTCCTGTCGGTCTGCGAGGCGGTCACCGCGAACAGCGGCCGGGACCTGACCACCGCGTGGGTGTACTCCGTCGGCTGGACGCAGCACGCCGTGGGCGTGCAGTACATTCGCTCGGCGGCGATCATCCAGCTGCTGCTGGGCAACATGGGCCGCCCCGGCGGCGGAATCATGGCGCTGCGCGGGCACGCGAGCATCCAGGGCTCGACCGACATTCCGACGCTGTTCAACATCCTGCCCGGCTATTTGCCGATGCCGTCCGTGGACGACCACCCCGACATGACGGCCTACCTGAAGACCGTGACCAGCGACACCCAGAAGGGCTACTGGACGCACGCCGGCGCCTACACCGCCAGCCTGCTGAAGTCGTGGTGGGGCAAGACCGCCACCAGTGACAACGACTACTGCTTCTCCTACCTGCCGAAGATCAGCGGCGACCACGGCACCTACAACACGGTGACGCGGATGCTGGACGACCAGGTGGAGGGCTATTTCATCATGGGCGAGAACCCGGCGGTCGGCTCCGCGCACGGGCGGATGCAGCGCCTGGGCATGTCGCACCTGAAGTGGCTGGTCGTGCGGGACTTTCAGCTCATCGAGTCGGCCACCTGGTGGAAGGACGGCCCCGAGGTCCGCTCCGGCGAGCTGAAGACCGAGGACATCGACACCGAGGTGTTCTTCCTGCCCGCAGCCAGCCACGTGGAGAAGGACGGCACGTTCACCCAGACCCAGCGGATGCTGCAGTGGCACCACAAGGCGGTCGACCCGCCGCAGGATGCCCGTAGCGAGCTGCACTTCATGTGGCACCTGGGCAACAAGATCCGGGCGCGCTTGGCCGAGTCCACGGATGACCGCGACCGACCGCTGCTGGACCTGACCTGGGACTACGGTCAGGACGGCACCGACGAGCCCTCGGCGGACAAGGTGCTGCGGGAGATCAACGGCTGGCAGGTGAAGCCGGACGGCACTCCGGGGCCGCTGCTGTCCAGCTACACGCAGATGAAGGACGACGGCTCCACCGCCGGCGGTTGCTGGATCTACACCGGCGTGTATGCGGACGGGGTGAACCAGTCCGCGCGGCGCAAACCCGGGTCACAGCAGTCCTGGGTGGCACCCGAGTGGGGCTGGGCGTGGCCGTCGAACCGGCGGATTCTCTACAACCGCGCCTCTGCCGACCCGCAGGGTCGCCCGTGGAGCGAGCGCAAGGCGTACGTGTGGTGGGACGAGGAGGCCGGCTCCTGGACCGGGCACGACGTGCCGGACTTCCCCGCCGATCGGGCGCCCGATTTCCGGCCGGAGCCGGGAACCGCCGGCCCGGAAGGGATCGCCGGAGATGACCCGTTCATCATGCAGTCCGACGGCAAGGGCTGGCTGTTCGCGCCCACCGGACTGCTGGACGGTCCGCTGCCCGCGCACTACGAGCCGCAGGAGTCCCCGATCCGCAACCCGTTGTACTCCCAGCAGTCCAACCCGACGCGGCAGGTGCTCAAGCGCAAGGACAACCTGTCGAACCCGTCCGCCGACGCACCCGGTGCGCAGGACTTCCCGTACGTGTTCACCACCTACCGGCTCACCGAGCACCACACCGCCGGCGGGATGAGCCGGTGGCTGCCGTACCTCTCGGAGCTGCAGCCGCAGTTCTTCTGTGAGGTGTCCCCGGCGCTGGCCGCCGAGCGCGGCCTGGTCAACGGCGACTGGGCGACCATCGTCACCGCGCGCAGCGCCGTCGAGGCACGAGTGCTGGTGACCGACCGGATCAGACCGTTGACGGTGAACGGGCGAACGGTGCATCAGGTCGGCCTGCCCTACCACTGGGGCCAGGGCGGCAAGGGCGCCGTCGTCGAGGGCGACAGCGCCAACGATCTCATCGGCCTGACTCTGGACCCGAATGTGCACATCCAGGAGGCCAAGGCGGCAACCTGCGACATCCGGCCCGGGCGCAGACCCGCCGACCATCAGGTGCGGGGCATGGTCGAGGACTACATCTCGCGCGCCGGTATCACCGTGGAGACCGGCAACACACTGCACGAGAAAGGTGACCAGTCGTGAGCTCGCACAGCCTGTTCGGCCCACTCGACCCGGCCGTGGACGCCGGCTGGGAGCAGGCACCGGGGCGCAAGGGATTCCTCACTGACACGTCGGTGTGCATCGGGTGCAAGGCGTGCGAGGTCGCGTGCAAGGAGTGGAACGCCATCCCGTCGGACCTCGGCGACGGGATCACCGGCGAGTCCTACGACAACACCAGCGCGCTCGGTGCCAACACCTGGCGGCACGTCGCGTTCGTCGAGCAGTCCACGCCACCCGCCCCGGCCGCGCCGCCGGCGGTCGACCTGGGAATGCCCACACTTCGCGCGCCGGATGCGGACGCCAAGCCGGAGTTCCGGTGGCTGATGTCCTCCGATGTCTGCAAGCACTGCACTCACGCCGCGTGCTTGGACGTCTGCCCGACCGGTTCGCTCTTTCGCACCGAGTTCGGCACCGTGGTCGTGCAGGACGACATCTGCAACGGCTGCGGATACTGTGTGCCCGCCTGCCCGTACGGAGTGATCGAACGGCGCGCAGAGGCGCCAGGGGACAAGACCAAGAATGCCGGCATCGCCCAGAAGTGCACCCTGTGCTACGACCGGATCAGTGACGGTGACCTGCCCGCGTGTGCCAAGGCCTGCCCGACCGAGTCGATCATGTTCGGCGACGTGGACGAGCTGCGGGAGCGCGGACAGCAACGGGTCGCCGAGCTGCAGGAGCAGGGTGTGACCGGTGCCCGGATGTATGGCGACGACCCTCACGACGGGGTCGGCGGCACCGGCGCGATGTTCCTGCTGCTGGACGAGCCGGAGGTGTACGGGATGCCGCCGGACCCGGTTGTCACCACTCGCGATCTGCCACGGATGTGGAAGCGCGCCGGCCTTGCGGCCGCCGGACTGGCGGCCGGTGCGGCACTGAGCCTGCTGGGAGGCTCGTGATGAGCACGCCCGGGCAGGCCGAGAACCGCTACGGTCGCTGGCCTGATGACGAGCGGCCGCGGGGCCGACGTGGACGGCCTCTGGACGGCATGCGCCGGGCGGCCCGACGTCGCGGCGGGCGACAAGGTGGGGAGCGGGCGATGGTGCCCGAGGCCGAGTTCACCTCGTACTACGGTCGTCCCGTCGTCAAGGAGTCCCCGTGGCAGGCCGACATCCCCGCCTACCTCTTCACCGGCGGGCTGGCCGGCGCCTCGTCACTGCTGGCCGCCGGAGCCGGGGCCACCGGTCGATCGACTCTGGCCCGCAACTCGCGCGTGGGAGCGCTGGCCGCGATCGGTGCCAGCACCTTCTTCCTGATTCACGACCTGGGCAAGCCGAGTCGGTTCCTCAACATGATGCGGGTGTTCCGGCCGACCTCCCCGATGTCGATGGGCACCTGGCTGCTGGCGGCGTACGGTCCGCTTACGGGACTTGCTGCGGCGCACGAGATCGTCGGTGCGCTGCCGGTCGGGACACGGAAGGTGCTGCCGTCCGTGTTCACGCGTGCGCTGCAGGCCACCGGGCGACCGGCAGGTTGGGGTGCGGCACTGGTCGGCCCGGCCGTGGCGACCTATACCGCCGTGCTGATCGGCGACACGGCCACGCCCACCTGGCACGACGCATCGGGCCAGCTGCCCTTCGTGTTCGCGGGTTCCGCGGCCACTGCAGCCGGTGGCCTGGGAATGCTGACCACGCCTGTCCCCCAAAGCGGCCCGGCTCGACGGATGGCGGTCGGCGGCGTGATCGCCGAGCAGCTGGCGCAGGCCTGGATGACGCGGTCGATGGGGTTGTCGGTGCAGACCCTGCACGAGGACCGCGCCGGGACGCTGCTGCGCCTGGCAACAGTGCTGTCGACCGCCGGCGGGATCGGTGTGGTGCTGGCCGGTGCGGTCTCCCGTAAGCCCCGAGGAGCCACGGGCGCTCAGCTGCTGTCCGCCGTATCGGGGACCGCGCTCATGGCAGCTTCGGCGTGCACCCGCTTCGGGATCTTTCACGCCGGGCAGGCTTCCGCCCGGGACCCGCGCTACACGGTGGTGCCACAGCGCGAACGAGTCGACGCCGGACATCCCGTCCGCTCGGACCGCACGCCACCGGGCGGCGGCTGACGATTCGGCGGTTCACCCGGCCGGGCGGCGAGATCGCACGACCTCTCGGTGGCCGGCATCCAGCCGCCTGGTCCAGCCGCGTCCATCGAGGTGCTCCAGCAGCGGGATGGCCGTGCGCCGAGTCGTGCCGAGCGCCTGCCTCGCCGCGCTGGTCGTGAAAGGCTGGTCCAGCCGAGCCAGCTCGCGCATGGCCAGTGCCGGCGCACTCGGCAGCAGCACGACACCGTCCCTCAGCCGCAGCACCCGCCCGGACCGCTCGGCCGCGGCGAGGACTCGCACGTTCAGCGCCAGCGCGGCCAGGTCGTCCGCCTCCGGAGCCTGGAAGGGGTGGGCGCCCAGGCGTCGTTCGAGCTCCGCCACCGAGGCCTCGGCTGCCCCGAGGTCATCTCGACTGCCCGCGAGCCGCACCAGGCCGCCGTCGAGCTCCAGCCCCTCGGCGCGAGCCACCGGGTCCAACAGTGCCGGGTCCGGTAGGCCGAGCAAGCCGCCCGCCGCACCCCGCGACAGTCCGCCGGCAAGCGGATCGGCGCCATGCCGCTCCGTGACCGCGACTCGCAGCCGCTGACGCCAGATCACGAAGGTGGCCTGGTGCACCCACCAGTCGTCGATGACGAGAACCCCGCTCGGCGGGCTTCCGTCGACCGGGATCCCCAGCTGTCGCAGATGCGCCACCGTGACCGCGCCGCGCCGGACGACCTCGGCAAGCGCGTCGCCATGGGGGTTCAGACCGGTGAGCGCCTCCGTTCGCCTTCTCGCGGCACCGCGCTGACGCAGCTGCGGCGGGTCGGCGTCCAGGACCATCGCACCGGCGAGCACCCGCCGACTGCCAGGGTTGCGCAGCACGACCCGGTCCCCGAGGACCAGCGGCAGCGACCGTTCCACAGTCAGACGTCCGTGCTCCGGCCCGAACGGTCGCAGCCGCGCCGGCACCGCAATGGTCCCGGCGTGCAAGGTCAGATACGTCGGAGCGTCCTCGAAGCTCACCCCGGTGGTGCGCCGAACGTCGAGCGTGCGCGTCGGAATCCAGGCATCGGGTGTGACCAGGACGTCGCCGCGCCGAACCGATGGTGACGCAACACCCCTCAGGTTGACGGCGACCCGGCTGACCGGCGAGACCCGCTGCTGCTGCAGACCGCAGCTCTCGAGCCCACGGACCACCGCATCGTGCGGTCCGGAGTCGGTGAGCAGCTGCAGCCGGTCGCCAACGGTGATCGAGCCGGAGGGCAGGGTGCCCGTCACGACTGTGCCGGCGCCGGTGATGCTGAATGATCGGTCGATCCACAGCCGCACCCGGCCACCTCCCGGTGCTACGGGCAGCGCGGCCAGCACGTCGTCGAGGGTGCGGCGAAGTTGCTCGAGCCTATCGCCGGTTACGGCGGACACCGCGACGACGGGGGCGTCGTGCAGCCCGGTGTCCGCGAGCTCTTCACGAGCCTGCGCGATCGTTTGCTCTACCCTCTCGGGTGCCCGGTCGCAGCAGGTCACGACCAGCAGCCCGTGCTGGATGCCGAGTGCTGCTAGAGCGTCTCGATGATCACTGGACTGCGCCTGCCAGCCTTCGTCCGCCGCGACGACGAAGCACACGACGGGAACGGGACCGAGGCCCGCCAGCATGTTGCCCAGAAACCGCTCGTGCCCCGGCACGTCGACGAAGGCGACGTCACGACCGGATGGCAAGGCGGTCCAGGCGAACCCGAGGTCGATGGTGAGCCCTCGCCGGCGCTCCTCCGCCCAGCGGTCCGGCTCCATACCGGTCAGGGAGCGCACCAGTGTGCTCTTGCCGTGATCGACGTGACCGGCCGTGGCGACGACGAACATGTCAGCGCACCCCGTCACCCAGGGCAGCACGCACGGCCGCGAGCAGGCGCTCGTCCTCCTCTTCCGCGACGCACCGCAGGTCCACCAGGCACACCCCGTCGTGCACTCGCGGCAGCACCGCCGGCGTGCCGCAGCGCAGTGCTGCCGCGGCAGTCTCCGGCAGCTGCACCGCCCACCCGGGCAGGGGTAGGCCGGGGGCCCCGCCGCCGCCGACACGACCTTCGTGCGGGACGACCTGTGCGCCGACCGCGGCTGCCAGGTGGTGCGCGCGTGCCGCGAGTCGATCCGGGTCGGCATGGAGCGACTGCACGACCGGTGGCATCGCTCCGATGAGTGTGGCCTCCAGCGCCGCCAGCGCGAGCTTGTCGGCGCGGACAGCCCGTGCCAGCGGATGACTCGACATCCGGGCGATCGTTTCGTGTCGGCCCAGCGCTATCCCGGCCTGTGGTCCGCCCAACAGCTTGTCGCCGCTCGCGGTCACGACGTCCGCACCGTCGTCGAGTGCGGTCGTCACGTCGGGTTCGTCTGGGAGCATCGGGTCCGCCCTGAGGAGACCGCTGCCCACGTCCGCGACGATGGGCAAAGCATGCTCGTCGGCAAGCGGGCGCAGTGCTTGCACGGAGACCGCGGACGTGAATCCCTGGACCCGGAAGTTGCTGGGATGCACCTTCAGGATGCAGCCGGTGTCGGGCCCGATCGCTTCGGCGTAGTCGCGCAGATGGGTGCGGTTGGTGGTGCCCACCTCCCGCAGCCGGGCACCCGTGGACGCGATCAGGTCGGGCAGCCGGAAGCCGGCTCCGATCTCGACGAGCTCGCCTCGGCTGACGATGACCTCGCGGCCCGCGGAGAGCGCCGTCGTGGCAAGCACCAGCGCGGCCGCGCCGTTGTTGACGACAAGCGCATCCTGCGCGGCGGGGCAGGCGGCCAGCAATGCCGCCCTAGCGGCGACCCCACGTTTGGACCGGGCGCCGGTGGCGAGATCGAGCTCGACGTCGACGTACCCGCCGGCGACGACGAGTGCCTGGACCGCCTCGCGGGACAGGGGCGCCCGTCCGAGGTTCGTGTGCACGACGACCCCGGTGGCGTTGAGCACCGGGTGCAGCGTGCTCGTGGGCCGAGCCTGCAGAGCATTCACTACAGCCTGCTCGACCTGGTCCGGCGGCAGCTCGCCGTGTCGGGCGCGCCCCTGAGCGGCGTGGATGATGTCGCGGATAGCCCGCTCCCCCAGGCGAGCCCGCGCCTCGCATACCCCCGGGAGCGCGAGTAGGTGGTCGGTGCGCGGGATACCGCGACGTGGGTCGTCCTTGGTCACGGACCCTCCTCGGCACCGAACGCGGAATGCGTCAGTTGGCGGAGGCGGACGGGAATCGAACCCGCCAGGCCGAGATGCTCGGCCTCACCGGTTTTGAAGACCGGGGAGCCCACCAGGAACCCTGACGCCTCCATGTCGGTCCAACCCTAAGCCCCGCCCCCTGATCGTTAGGGTGGAGGGGTGAATGAGACTGCCACGAACGTTCGACTGACCGGATTCGCGCACGGTGGCGGCTGCGCGTGCAAGATCCCTCCGGGCGAGCTGGAGGATGCCGTGCGCGGCCTCACCGGTGAGCAGCCCGGTCGGGTGCTCGTCGGGCTGAATGACGGGGACGATGCCGCTGCTGTGCAGGTCCGTGACGATCTCGCGATTCTCTCAACCGCCGACTTCTTCACGCCGGTTGTCGATGACGCCTACGACTGGGGCCGCATCGCGGCGGCCAACGCGCTGTCGGACGTGTATGCGATGGGCGGGCAGCCAGTCGTGGCAATCAACCTGGTCGGGTGGCCCCGGGAGACCTTGCCGATGGAGCTGCTCACCGAGGTGCTGCGCGGCGGTCTGGCCGTCGCCTCCGTAGCCGGTTGCCCCGTCATCGGCGGACACTCGGTGGATGACCCGGAGCCGAAGTACGGGATGGCGGTCACGGGTGTGGCCGACCCCAGCCGGCTGCTGCGGATCGACGCCGCCAAACCGGACCTGCCGATCACCCTGACCAAGCCGATTGGACTGGGGCTGCTCAACAACCGACACAAGCAGACTGGCGAGGTGTTTCCGGAGGCCGTGGCGATGATGACTCAGCTCAACCGCGAGGCGTCGGAGGCGGCGCTGTCGGCTGGTGTCCGAGCGGTCACCGATGTCACGGGGTTCGGGCTGCTCGGGCACCTGCACAAGCTGTGCCGAGCCTCTGGCGTCGGTGCCGTGATCGATCGGGCGGCCGTGCCTGTGCTGCCGGCGGCCCGGCACGCGCTGCGGGACGGATTCGTGCCCGGCGGAACCCGGCGCAACCTCAACTGGGTGCGCCCACACCTCGTCCTCGGGGCCGACGTCACCGAGGACGACCTGCTGCTGCTCGCGGACGCGCAGACGTCCGGCGGTCTGCTCGTGGTCGGCGAGCTGCCGGGGCACCCGGTGATCGGGCACACCGTGGCGGGACACGGCATACAGATCCGCTGACGTCGTGGCAGCAGCGCGCCAGAAATGGGCCGCTCCTTCACCCATGACACCTCGGTCCGTGACATAGTCTGATTGTCAACAATCTTTCGAAAGGCTGCTAGGCGTCGTGTCCGCGGCGCCGTCCAACTCGACGGATTGTTAACCACAGCAGACGGATCCGCTGGCACCTTACGCCCGAGCCGGTCTCATCGCGGCGAAAGGGTGAATACATGAACGTCCCCGAACGGCAGGATTCCGGGGTGGTGGAGGCACAGGCGCAAGGAACAGCACCTTGCAGGGCCCGAGGAAGTTGCGCTCGCGTCACATCACCATGATCACTTTGGGCGGAATCATCGGGTCGAGCCTCTTCGTCGGGTCGGCGAACATCATCCGGTCGGTCGGGCCCGCGGCCATCGTGTCCTACCTTGTCGGCGGGCTGCTGGTCTACCTGGCCATGCTCATGCTCGGGGAGATGGCTGCGGTACGCCCCGCGATCGGTTCCTTCATGGAATACGCCCGGGTCGGGATGGGTGACTGGGCGGCGTATCTCGTCGGCTGGCTCTACTGGTACATCTGGTCGGTGTGCTGGCCTACGAGGCGGTGATCGGCGGGCACACCCTGCGCGGGTGGTTCCATGGGTTGCACTCGTGGGCGTGGTCTCTCCTCCTCCTGGGCATCTTTGTCGCAACGAACCTCTTCTCCGAAGGAAGCTGCGGGCAACGCGGGCTTCGGAGTCGAGCGTGCAGGCGGAGCCGGCGGGGTAGCTGAATTGAACGAGCCGTCACCCACCACGGTGAAGGCGCTTCAACGTGGGACTTCAGTTCCGGGACGATCAGGGCCATCCAGCAGGCACTCCACGCGAAAAGGTTCTGGGCCAATACTCGGCCCTCCCCCGTGCTGGTTCTAGCGACCGCCTGCGATTCCTTGCATAGCCCGCAATGACGAACCGGTCCCCCGCCGCAGAACCAGTGCCGCCAGACCCATCACCAGGAGCGTCACAAGCAACATCATCGTCGCCATCGACGCAACCTCCGGCCGTAGTCCGGAGCGCACGGCGCTGAACACGTATACCGGCCAGGGCGTCTCACCTTCGACGGATACGAAGCTGGACAGGATCACATCGTCCAGGCTAAGGGTGAACGCCATGAGCGCACCCGCCACCACCGCGGGCAACATCAGCGGGAGCGTGATCTGGAAGAAACGCCGTATCGGCGGGGCGTAGAGGTCTGCCGCCGCGTCTTCAAGGGTTTCGTCCACGCCACTCATCCGCGCTCTTACGATGAATGCGACAACCGCGGTGGAGAACAGCGAGTGCGACAGAATCAGCCGGACAATCCCATTGTTGAAGATCGAGAGGTGATGGTCGACACCAAGGGAGACGAACCAGGGCAACTCTGAGATGGCCATCATGATCTCGGGTGTGACCATCACCAGGGCGAGCAAGACGACGAAAAACTTCGACCATCTCCCCGTGTGACGAGCCAGTGACAGTCCCGCCAACGAGCCGAGTACGGTCGCGAAGATGGCCGCGCCCGCGGCTGCCTTGAACGAGGTCGCGACCGACGACAGCACCTGCGGATCGGTCAAAGCGCTGCGGTATCCGTTGAGCCCGAAGCCCGCCCAACTAAGGAACAGTCGACCATTGTTGAAGGAGTACACGACGATGTACCCGATCGGCAGGAAGAGGAATAGGTATACGAAGACGGGCCAGATCCGCAGGGCCCACTCCCCTGTGCGCTCGAGCAACCGGTCGTAGCGCCCCGGAGACCGCAATTCACCCGAACCTACCTCGAGCCGTAGCCGTGCTCGGTCCTGAGGCTGAACGAGGGTCACCCGGCGTCGGCGCCGCAGTGCACTGCGCAGCACCACTGCGGCAATACCCGCGGCGGCTACCACGCCAAGGATCGCCAGGATCAGCAGCACCGCCTCTGCCGACCCGAGCGCCCAGTTGGATCCGGCCTCGAACCAGCTGGCGACCAGTATCCCGACCATGTTGCCCTTGGCTCCACCGAGGACCGTGGCGGTGATGTAGTCGCCCATCAGCGGAACGAATACCAGCAGCGCCCCGGCTGCGATACCCGGCATGGCCAGCGGCAGAGTGACCTGAGTCAGTGTGCGAAATCGGTTGGCACCCAGATCCTTACTCGCCTCACGCAACGCCGGGTCCAGCCGTTCGAACGCGACATAGAGCGGCAGGATCATCAACGGCAGGTAGTTGTAGACGACACCGATCTGCACCGCCGTCGCGGTGAACATGACGTTCAGCGGCCCAGTGGTCAGCCCCAGATTTTGCAACACATTAGACAAGGTGGCATTCGGCGAAAGGATCAGCTCCCAGCCCAGAGTGCGGATCAGGAAGTTGCACCAGAACGGGACCAGCACCAGCCCGAGCAGGGCGGCCTTCGCCCGAGGCGACGCCTTGACCGCCAGGAAGTACGCAAACGGCAGACCAACCAGCAGCGCGATGCCCGTGGCGATTCCTGCAATGCGCAGCGTGTGCTCGAACGTACCGACGAACGGACCGCCGAGTGCCTCGCGGTACCGATCGAAGGACAGACGACTGTTGTCGTGGAATCCAAAGATGCCAGGTTTGTACCCGAAGCTGTACCAGGCGACCAGAGCGACAGGCGCGATGAAGAAGATGATCAGGTAGAGGGTCGCGGGTAGCGTAAGGATGGACCTCGGCACCGGTACGCGCCGGCTCCGATGCCCGTATGGCACAGTTCCGGTGTCGGCATCGTGCCGAGGTAGCCACGCTCGCGTGGTCTTTGAGTCGGCCTTGACCTGCATAGGATCGTGTCCGGTATCAGCCCGCCGCCGCGGCTTTGGCCGCGTTGAGGATCGAAACATGTGTCTGAGTGGCACTGTTGACCGCCCCACTTTGCAGCTCGGCGACCTGGGCCTTGGTGAAATAGATCATGTCCAGGTACTTCAGCCCGGCCGCTTTCGCCTTTGCCTCGGTTCCGACGATGGCAGTGTTGTACCCGATGAACTCGATCTCGAGCAGTGAGTGGCCCGGGTCGAGCACGTAGTTGATGAAGGCATGGGCCGCGTCTGGATGCGGCGCCCCGGCGGCGATCGACCAGTTGTCGATCCACAGGTGTGATGCTGGCCCCGGGAGGACCCACTTGTACTGTGATGCGTTCTTGACGGCAAGGAAGCCCTGACGCGCGTCGCCGTTCCACGCCTGCATCAAGGTGTACTCACCCTTCGGCATCCCGCCCCCGCTGCCCGGATAGGCATCGAACTTCTTGATGTGCGGCGCGAGCTTGTCGACCAGGAACGCCTGACACTTCTTCAGGTCGCTCTGGTTGGTGGTCGTCCAGCTCATGTCGTGTGCGAAGAAGTACAGACCGACGAACTCGTCCGGGTCATCGAGCACCGATGTCTGACCGCTGGCCTCGTTCTGCGCCGCGGCCAGGAAGTCATTCCACGTCTTCATCGGACGTGTGATCTTGGTCGTGTCGTACACGAACCCGGTTGAGCCCCAGTCCTTCGGCACCGAGTACTTGTTTCCCCTGTCCCAAGGCTTGTCCAGGTAGGCCGGGTCGTAATTCTTGAGGTTGGGAAGTTTGGCGTGGTCCAGTTCCATCAGCAGGTGGTTGGCGGCCATCTGCGGAACGTAGGGGCCGGTCGGGACGACGATGTCGTATCCGCTGGTACCTTTCGCCGATACCAGCTTCGCAATCATCTCGGGATTCGAGTCGTAACTGGAAATGCTCACCTTCGGACCAAGCGCGCCGGTGAAGTTGGTGAACGTTTTCGGATTGTCGTAGGCGCCCCACGTATAAACCGACAAACTGCTGCCGAGCTGAGCCGGTCCGCTGCTTGCCGGACCACTGCTGGCACTGGGCTGTCCTGAACTTCCGCTGCTTCCGCTGCTTCCGCCACAGGCTGCTAGCGCGGGTATTGCGCCGGCTGCGGCCAGCCCGGTGAGGAAACCTCGACGACTTATATGACGCGCGAGGGTGGTGGGGACGAGGGCTCGGATCTGGTCCGAAGAATCAGTCATCGTAATTCCATTCGGTGGAAGAGTTGTGGTCCGATCAGGTGCGAAAGCATTCCAGTTAGGCCGAAGCCGACGCGGTGTCCTGGTCCTCGGTTAGCGTGGCGGCCAGTTCAGCCATCTTTGCCTGCGCCGCGTCAAAGATTCGAACACTCGACTCGGGCCACTGGCACACCACGGAAGTGCCTCGCTCGCGGGGCACGCTGTCGGTCCGGCGGGTTCGTACGAGGACTGTCTGGTTCTCACCGACCCTGATGATGTGCTGGACCGTGTCACCGAGGTGGGCGACACTGACCAGTGCGCCGGCGACGCTGTTGACGGCCGAGGTGGACTCGCCCGCACGCATCGTGATCGCCTCGGGTCGGACCGCCCCCATCACGGAGGAGCCGTCGGGAATGCCGTCGGTGGAGGCGGCGGCCCGCAACACCACGCCGTCGCCGCGGATGGTACGTCCCTTATCGGCGACTGTTCCGTAGAAAAAGTTCTGTCGGCCGAGGAAGCCGGCAACGAAGGCGGTCTCGGGATGCTCGTAAATGGCGAACGGGTCGGCGATCTGCTCGATGCGACCGTCGAGCATCACGGCGACCCGATCGCTCATCGCCAGCGCTTCTTCCTGGTCGTGCGTGACGAAGACAAAGGTGGTCTTCAGCTCTGACTGGAGCAGTTTCAGCTCCACCTGCATCTCTTCGCGCAGTTTGCGGTCCAGCGCTCCGAGCGGTTCGTCGAGCAGTAGGACACTCGGCCTGTTCACAAGAGCCCGAGCAAGGGCCACCCGTTGCTGTTGACCGCCGGAGAGCTGTTGCGGCTTGCGGTCGGCCATTGCCGTCATTCGCACCATGTCCAGCGCGTCGCTGACGCGGACGCCGACCTGTGCCCGAGGAGTACTGCGCTGGCGCAGACCGTAGGCGACGTTTTCCGCAACCGTCATATGAGGGAACAGTGCGTAGGCCTGAAACACGGTGTTTATATCACGTTTGTGCGGAGGGACCCCGGCCACAGGCTGACCAGAGATCATGATCTGTCCGCGGTCGGGTTGCTCGAATCCGGCGAGTAGTCGCAGCGTGGTCGTCTTTCCACAACCGCTCGGCCCGAGCAGGGACAGGAATTCGCCAGGATGCACTCGCAGACTGATTCCGTCGACAGCGGCGGTCGAGCCGAAGTAGCGTGCGACGTCGATGAGTTCGACGGCTCCTCGTTCTTCGTCGAGCGGTTGCGGTGACGCCGCTGCTGGGCGGCGCGTCATCTGATCCTCAGGACGTGAGCCTCCGGCTGTGTGGTTGCCTCGTCGGCGGAGAAAGGTCCTAGCCTGCCGCGCTTCGCTGCCGGTGGTCATCAAACCATTACCTCTCGACATCCCAGATCAGTTCCTAATAAGTACAGCACCCAGAGAAGATGCGTCAAGGTATTCGGAGAATTGAATGGATTAGACGACTGATTCCGCAACTAGTCGATGCATCAGCCACGTTTTCGTGCGATGATCGGGGAACTGATGACTTGGCGATGCCGCTCGGATTCATCGCGGGATCCAGGTCTTGAAGGTACGTACCTGGAGCTGCCGATGCCACGGATGCCGTCTGAACCGGGCCACTTGTTGGCGTTCCATGCAACCGAGACTCTCGCAACAAGGCGTTGACAGATATGGAGCCGAACTCGTGTCGAAGACCTCAGCAGACCTCGCGATCATGGAAGCACGTGTGTGGACCGGTGACCCGAACAGGCCGACGACAGACGCGGTGGCTGTCCGTGGTGATCGAGTCGTGGCGCTCGGCTCCGCGGACGTTCGCGAACAGATCGGGACCGGCACAGAGGTGATCGAAGCGGACCACGCGAGCGCACTTCCCGGCTTTCAGGACGCGCACTGCCACCCAGCGCAGGCCGGGAACAACATGTTGCGAGTATGGCTCAACGATGACGCAAACCAGACTGCCTACCTCGACCACATCGGCCGCTACGCGGCCGAACATCCGGAGGAGCCGTTCATTGTCGGCGGGGGCTGGGCCATGGAAGCATTTCCCGGCGGCACCCCCCGCAAGGAGGACTTGGATGCGATCGTCCCAGATCGCCCGGTGTTCCTGTTCAACAGGGACGTACACGGTGCATGGGTCAACTCGAAGGCGCTGCAGCTAGCCGGGATAGGCCGCAACACCCCTGATCCAGGGGATGGTCGTATCGAACGCGACCCGCGCTCCGGCGAACCGAGCGGCACACTCCACGAAGGTGCGGCCTACTCCTTCAATGATCGGTATGTACCGCTGCCGGACACCAAGGCGTGGCAGAACGCGATTCGAACCGCGCAGCAACACCTGCACCGGCTCGGCATCACCGGGTGGCAGGACGCCTGGGTTACGCCAGCAACGCTCGAGGCTTATCGTGCACTGGCTGCCTCCGGAGAACTCACGGCCCGCGTGGTTGGAGCCCTGTGGTGGGACCGTCACGCCGGCCTTGAGCAGCTCGACACGTTTCTTGCCCAACGCGAGATCGGCCGTGTCGGCAACTTCTACCCCACCACGGTCAAGATCATGACTGATGGCGTGTTGGAGAACTTCACCGGCGCGTTGCTTGAGCCGTACTGTGACGGCTGTGGTGGGACAACTGACAACTCCGGACTAACCTATATCGACGCCGAGCAACTTGCCGCGGCAGTTAGCCTGCTTGACCGGAACGGCTTTCAGGTCCACATGCACGCCATCGGTGACCGCGCAGTTCGTAACTGTCTCAACGCAGTCGAGGCCGCGCGTCGAGTCAATGGCGCTAACGATCTGCGACATCACATTGCGCATGTCCAAGTGATTCAGCCCGAGGAGATTCCTCGCTTTGCACAACTCGACGTCGTCGCGAACTGCCAACCGTTCTGGGCTCAGCATGAGCCGCAAATGGAGGAACTCACCATCCCGTACCTCGGCGAGCTGCGATCCGAGCGTCAATACCTATTCGAAGACCTGCGGCGCAGTGGGGCCCGCCTGGCCATGGGCAGCGATTGGCCGGTGACAACAGCAGACCCGCTGAAGGAGATCGAGGTAGCGGTCCGACGCATTAGCCCAGACCACCGCGACACACCCGCATTCCTGCCGGAGCAGGCGCTTGCGTTGGAGACAGCGCTGAGCGCCTTCACTGCGGGCTCGGCCTTTGTCAACCACGACCCCGACGGTGGGATCCTGCGCGTCGGCTCGCGCGCCGATCTCACCCTGCTGGATCGCGATCTGTTCGCCGACGCCGTCCTGCCTGCCGACGCCACGGTGACGATGACAGTCGCCGCCGGCAAAGTCGTCTACGACGGGTCGAGCACGCGATGAGCGCCACGCGGAACGCACACCCGAACCATCCCTACGTCTCACTTTGGCTGGACGAGGCGTTCTCGACCGAGCAGAGGTTGCCCGTCGACCTGAATCCCCTGCCGCGAACTGCGGACGTTGTGATCGTCGGTGGCGGTTACACCGGATTGTGGACCGCCATCCGGCTGCTCGAGCATGACCCATCCCTGGTCGTGTGCATCGTCGAGGCACAGTACTGCGGGTATGGAGCAAGCGGACGTAACGGCGGGATCGCCGACACGAGCTGGGCGAAATTCCCGACCATGGTCAAACTCTTCGGCCTCGATGATGCCGTACGCCTTGCACGCGCCATCGAGGCCGGCCTCGATGAGTTGTGCGGATTCTGCACCCAGCACGGAATCGACGCGCAGATACGTCGCAGGGGCAGCCTGTGGACCGCGACCAACGCCGCACAAGTCGACTCTTGGCATAATGCTGTTGACGCCTGCACCGAGGCCCATGCCCATCCATTCCGTCCAGTTGATACCAGCGAGAGTCGGATTCTCACCGAGTCCCAACTGGCTCTCGGGGGCGTGTTCGAACATTCCGCAGCCTCGATTCAGCCAGCACGGTTGGTTCGTGCGCTGCGCAGGACCGCGATCAAGTTCGGCGCCCAGATCCACGAGTCAACGACCATGACCAGTTTCAACGGCGCTGGCCCCGTGCGGGTGCACACCACACGGGGCACCATCACCGCACAAAAGGTCGTGCTGGCAACGAATGCCTGGCTTGCAAGAACCTCGACCTTCAAGCCCTACCTGTTCGTGACCTCCAGCGACATCATCGCAACCGCTCCAATACCGCAACTGCTCGACCCGGATGGTCTGGGCTCGGGCATTGCACTGTCAGATTCCCGCCGGCTGATCCTTTACTGGCGTTCCACACCGGATGGGCGGGTCGTCTTCGGCAAGGGCGGTGGGCACATGTCGCGCTACAACCATGTCGACCGACGATTCACCGGAAGGTCGACCTTCACAGGCCAGGTCACTGAACGACTTCACCGGCTCTACCCCCAACTGGCACAAGTGCCCATCGAGCACACGTGGACCGGCCCGATCGACTACTCGGTGACCGGACTTCCCTACTTCGGACCGGTCGACGACAGCAACCACGCCGTGCTGGCAGGCGTTGGATACTCAGGTATGGGGGTCCTACAGACCATCCTCGGCGGGCGCATCCTCGCCTCGCTCGTCACTGAGCGCGACGACGAGTGGGCCGCCATGCCGCTGACCCGACGGTGGCCCAACCGGCTACCCCCCGACCCGTGGCGCTCTGCCGGCGCCCCACTGGTGAAGGCGGCGACGATGCGAAAAGAGCGCCTCATGGACGAGGGCCGGCAACCATGGCCGCTCACCTGCCTCGTCGCCGGGCTGGACCCGACAACCGCGCCCTCGCAGTCATGATTCACCTCGGCAGTCGCAAGTGTGGCTCACCGAGGACATGCCGGACAGCGCCGCCCAGACAGATTCGGAGACCATGCCGTGACCAGTACTCGTCTACCAGACCAACGTCACGAACTGTTTTTGACGGATGGCGGCATCGAGACCGATCTCATCTACCGCCGCCACCTTGACTTGCCGCACTTCGCAGCGTTTCCGCTTCTCGACACCAGCACGGGCCGCGCCGCGTTACGCAACTACTACACCGACTACATCGACATCGCGGCAGCGAACGGCTCGGCGTTGATGCTGGAGAGCCCAACCTGGAGGGCCAACCCCGACTGGGGCACTCTGCTGGGCTACCCAGCCCTTGAATTGAATCGGCTCAACAAAGCCGGGATCACGCTGATGCGCGACCTCCAGACCCAACGCACATCAGGCGTCGCAGAAGTCATCATCAGCGGATCAGTGGGCCCCCGCTACGACGGCTACGCCACCGACGCGTGTTTGCAACCCGAGGAGGCTGCGAACTACCACCGTCCCCAGCTGCAAGCACTCGCCAAGGCCGGCGCCGACATGGCCAGCGCCTACACGATCACCCACACCGGTGAAGCCATCGGCATCGTGCGTGCCGCCCGCGACATCGGGCTACCGATCGCGGTGTCATTCACCGTGGAAACAGATGGCCGTCTGCCCAGCGGAATCACCCTCGCCGCGGCGATCACCGAGGTTGACGCCGCCGCGCCACCGGACTACTTCCTTGTCAACTGCGCTCACCCGACGCATATTCAACCGGCCCTCGCAAACCCTGGGCCATGGATCAAACGCATCGTTGGGGTCCGCGCAAATGCGTCGAGGAGAAGCCACGCCGAGTTCGATCAAGCCACCGCCCTCGATGATGGCGACCCCGCGGAGTTCGCCAACGACGTGGGGAACCTCGTCGAGCTATTACCCGCACTCGCGGTCGTCGGCGGCTGCTGCGGAACAGACTCGCGCCACATCGGAGCCCTCGCCGCCATTCGCCGGCCGCCGGCCTGAGCCCCCGACGTCCGAACCCCGCCCCACGCTTGTCCGGTTCGAGAGCACCGACGCTCGAGACAGAAACCTGTTTGGAAAGCTCGGCCAGGCTATCGGCCAGTGACTTCGACCTTCCGATGTCGCGGTTCAGCTGAACCTGCTGAAAGAGCTCCACGTCTTCCCATTATAGGTGGCCTTGTACACCACGCCCTGGTGCTCGGCGTACACGGTGTAGTTACCACCGGCGTAGAGCGCGGCCGGCGCGGTGTCGATCCCGGCACCGATGCTCCGATGCGTCCACGACGAGCCACTGGTGTAGTCCTGCTGCAATGCATTGTTCGTGCCCCGCTCGAACACGTCCGTCACGGTCGAGGCCGATACCGCACTGACACCCGAAGGATTCACCTTCGCCGCACCCACGACCCGCCACGGATGCCAGCTCCCACCACTGTACGTATCCTGCAACAACGTGCCCGCCGACGTCGTCGCGTACACGGCATACCGGCCACCGGAATACGTCACGCCAGGGGCCCCGGTCGTCACCCCACCCAGATCCTGAGTCAACCAGGAACCCGCAACCGGATACGTCGCCTGCTGCAGATGTCCGCTCGTCCTGTGCCCGAAGACGTGATACGCGCTACCCACCCGCACTGCAGCCAGGCCCGGAGCCCAGGACCCACCCATGTCATGCCACGGCAACCACTTTCCAGCGGTGAAGGTCAACTTGTACAACTGACCGGACCTCGCCACCGCGAACACGTCGTACCGCCCGCCGGAATACAACACCGCCGGCGTCCCGGTCACTGCGCCCCCAAGATCCTGTGTGACCCACGCCCCCGCCGCGTTCCTACTACGCTGCATCAACTGCCCCGACGAGGCCACCCAGAACACATGATCCGAACCACCCACCGAAACCGCCCCCACCCCAGCAACCGCAGGCGGGCTCGTGCTGAATGTGAGTCCGGGGTAGTAATAGTGCGACAGTATCTGCTGGTAGGTACTCCCGAAACCAGCGAGACTCTGGGATCCATACTGCGACATGCTGGTGCCGGCCGGCCGCGGTGCGCATGCCGAGTCGGTGGCACAGTACTGCGCCTGGAATATCTTGCCCCTCTCCGTTATACGTGTTGGCCACGTCGCGTCAACGGCGGCATTCGTGCTGGCCCTGCCTGTCCCTGGTTTGTAAACCTGGGAACCGGCGTCGTCGCGAACGTCGTAGCACTGACCGGCATAAGACCGTGCTGCGGAGTGGTTGGTCCAGTACCACGCGAATTCTTTGACTGCCATGGCACCCGCCTGAAGAGAAGCCGGGTGCCAGCTGGAAATCCACTCGTTGGGGAGCACATCCTTTGCGTACTGTTCGAACGAGACGGTGTCCACTCGACCCAGTGCGACCCGATAGACCCGGATCGACGTTGGAGCCACAGTGTCCGAGTAGTGCCCCCCACACCCGGTGGATGCGACGATTGCCAACGGCGATGCCTTCGATGTCAGGAAGTTACCCTTCGCCCCGACGCGAATCTGACCTGATGGATCGGGCGAGCCACTGGCCGCGGCCTGCGAGCCGATCCCGGCCGAGGCGAGGACGGCGACCAGGCCGCCGACGACCAACGTGCGCTTATACGACATGCGGGTGTCCTGTCTGCGAATTCGATACGTGGCGTGGAGT
This sequence comes from Leekyejoonella antrihumi, assembly GCF_007845645.1. GTDB lineage: Bacteria > Actinomycetota > Actinomycetes > Actinomycetales > Dermatophilaceae > Leekyejoonella > Leekyejoonella antrihumi. The sequence goes on along the minus strand of NZ_VCQV01000010.1, from coordinate 43,827 downwards.
GCCGCCGGACCATGTTGGCTGAGCAGATGTGTTGAGGGCACACCCACATCTCTGACAACCAGGTGCCCGAGAACTCGGCTCGACTTAGTGACTCTAGGGCCCAGGGGTGGTCCCTCGCTACAGTTCGAAGTACTGTCGTCGGCCGCGCCATCGGCGGGGCCGACGTGCTTCGAGGGGCTCAGACCACGCGTAGGCACACCCCAGACTTGGCCACGCCCCTAAATGCTGCTGGAGGTGGTGAGGCCTTCGAGGATCGCTTCTTCAATAGTGCGTGGAGTGCGGCAGTCGCCGATGGCGATCGCGGGGGTGCCCGCTTGTTGGAGTTGGCCGAGGAGCCCAGTGTTCGAGCGATGGCCGCAGGCCAGGACGAGGCCTACAACGTTGTCGAGGACGACGGGTTCCTCTGTGAGAACGTGCTGCAGATACACGCTGTCCCCGTCTGCACCGTAGGGTCGCATCAGGGATAGCACGGTGATCTTTTCCCGGTGTAGGGCTGCGAGTGCACTGTCGCGGACGTACTGCTGCAACATCTGGGCGGCGCCGTATCCATTGACCGCCAGGGTTACCTGGTGGTGGGTGTTTGCGAGGAGGCGCGCGACACCGATCCCGATCCAGTCACCGCGCCAGTCCGCGACCACGATGTGCCCGGCGGGCATGCTCTGACCAGAGGCGATGTCCCATGCGTCCTTCACGACGGCCTCGTCGGTGAGATCCAGGTCTGGCCGGTACGGGGTTGCGCCGGTGGCGAGGATGACGACGTCCGCAGCTTCGGCGCGGACCGCGTCAACGTCCATGCGCTTGTGCAGCACCAACTCGATGTCCTCACGCTGAACTTCGTGGGCCAGGTTGGTGGCGGCACCGCCGAACTCGTCCCTTCCGGGCAACCGCTCGGCCAGCAGAACCTGCCCACCGACCCTGCCGGTCGCCTCACAGAGCCGGACCTGGTGACCGCGTTGCGCCGCTATGACGGCAGCCTTCATGCCGGCCGGGCCGGCTCCGATCACCAGGACCTTCTTGGGATGAGAGGTGCGGGCGGGCGTGCCGTAAAGCAGTTCTCGGCCGGTCTCGGGCCGTTGCACGCAGGAGATCGGAAAGCCGGCGTGGAAGTGCCCGATGCAGGCCTGGTTACAGGCAATACAGGCGCGAATGTCGTCCGCCTTCCCTGCTTTGGCCAGGCGCGGCATCCTGGGGTCGGAGATCAGTGCCCGGGTCATGATGCACGCGTCTGCATCCCCCGCGAGCAAGATGCGTTCGGCTTCCTGCGGCTGGTTGATCCTCCCGGCAACGAACACGGGGAGGGACCCGACGGCATCCTTGACGAGCCGCGACTCCGCGGTCACGTACCCGTTCGCCCAGTTCATGTCGGGCACGATGTGGTCGGACCCGGCCAGGCTGGCGGAGGTGCCGACGGTCACGCTGACGTAGTCCAGCAGACCCTCGTCTGCCAGGTCGGTGCACGTCGTCAGCGCGGTCTGCTTGTCCAGCCCCTCAGGGTCACGTTCACCGATGGATATTCGCAACCCGACCGCGATGCGGGACGCGACCTTGGCACGCACCGCGCGGACGACCTCGTGCAGGAATCGTGCCCGGTTCTCTGGGGATCCGCCGTAGTCGTCATCACGATGGTTCACTCGCGGGTTCAGGAACTGGGCAGGCAGGTACCCGTGGCTGGCGACTACCTCGACACCGTCCAAGCCCGCCTGCGCCAGGCGCAACGCCGCTGACGCGTATCCCTCGATGATCTCCCGTATCTCGGTTACGAGTAAGGCGCGAGGCATCACGTGGAACCGCTCTTGAGGAACGGCAGACGGGGCCACCGGTACCTGGGCCGAACCGTCCTCGAGGGGGTCCATGACCTCCCGACCAGGGTGAAACAGTTGGCCGAACATGCGGGTACCGAACGGGTGCACGGCCTCTGCCAGTCGCCGATACCCGTCGATGCAGGAGTCGTCTGCAGCCATCAGTACGTGACTGGTGTACCGCGCCGTCTCGTGCACACCGGCTGCCTGCACCACGATCAGACCGACCCCGCCCTCGGCGCGCGCCTTGTGGTACGCAACCAACTGGTCGGTGACCCGACCATCCTTGGTCATAACCGTGTCATGAGCTGAGGACACGATCCGGTTGGGTAGCGTCACGGGTCCAACCGTCAGTGCCGTGAACAGACTGTCGAACATCGGGTTGTTGGTCATGTGTCAGCTCCGCCCAGTTGCATCTGCCCGGTCAGGTGTCGTCGCCGGTGAAGACCGGCTGGCCGTCCACCAGGGTGAGCACCACTCGTGCCAACGCAATCTCTTCAGTGGGCTCCTCAAGGAGGTTGCGGTCCAGCAGAACCAAATCGGCCTTCTTGCCCACCTGGATGGTTCCAGTCTCGTTGTCGAGATGGTTGACATAAGCGCTGCCCGTCGTGAAGGCCTGGATCGCCTCCGGCAGCGTCAATGCCTGGTTCGGCAGGAACGCATCCAGATCTTCCGACCCGGGCAGGCTGCGGTTCACCGCGACATGGATCTCCTGGATCGGGTCCGGCGTGCTGACCGGCCAGTCGCTGCCTCCTGCCAACCGCGCGCCGGAGTGGATCAGACTCGCGAAGGGGTACTGCCAGGCCGCTCGCTCCGGCCCCAGCAGTGGAATGGTCAGCTCCGTCATCTGTGGCTCGGAGCAGGCCCATAATGGCTGCGCGTTGGCGACGGCGCCCAGCTGGGCAAACCGAGCGCGGTCTTCGGGGTGCACGACCTGGATATGCGCGATGTGCGGGCGAGTATCGGTGTAGCCGTTCGCGACCCGGGCAGCCTCGATCGCGTCGAGCGCATCCCGGACCGCTCGATCGCCGATCGCATGAAAGTGGACCTGGAACCCCGCAGCATCAAGGGCGGTGACATGTCTACGCAACTCGTTGGCGTCGACAAAGGACATCCCGAAGTCGGCGGTCTCTTGCCCGTGGTCGTCGAGGTATGGGGTGAGCATGGCCGCCGTGCGTGTCTCGCAGACTCCGTCCAGCATGACTTTGACGCTGGTCGCCTTGAATCGTCCGATATGCGAGGCGTTGCGCGCGTCGAGCAGCTCGGGAATCTGCTCGTTGCCACGCTGGCGGTCCCACCAAAGGGCGCCGACAACACGAGCCGTGAGTTGGCCCCTGCTTGCAAGGTCTTGGTATGCCGCAAGCGAGTGGTGCTCGGCCGTGTCGCCGCCGACGATCGCATCTTGCCAGGCCGTGACGCCGAGCGAGTGCAGGTAGCGCTGACCCTCGATCAACCCGTCAAGCATGTCTTGGCTAGTCGTCTTCGGCAGTAGACGCGTAATCAGTCGCTGGGCGCCTTCATGGAGGACACCCGTGGGGACTCCATCATTATCTCGTTCGATCCGGCCGTCGGCCGGGTCGAGGGTTTGGGCGGTGATCCCTGCCAGCTCGAGGGCGTGGGAACTTACCCAGGCACTGTGCCCATCGCGATTCGGCAGGTACACGGGCCGCTTGCCGACCACCCGATCCAGCGGGCCCTTGTCGGGGATGCCCCCAGGAAAGGCGTCCATGGACCAGCCGCCGCCGAGAACCCACTGGCCGGCCGGCCGGAGTCGTGCGTAGTTGCCGATCGCATCAAGGTATTCCGTACCCGTGTCGAGCTCATGCAGGTCGCACTGCTTGCGGGTCATGCCGCCCTCGACAGGATGCACGTGCGCGTCCTGAAACCCGGGCAGCAGCAGCCTGCCCCGCAGGTCGACCACCTCGGTCCGAGCGCCCACCAGGGCGCCAAGCTGCGCGTCGGTGCCTACGGCCACAATGCGGCCGGCTCGCACGGCCACCGCCTGGGGTCGGCTGTCGATTGCGGTCGCGGTGTAGACAACGCCGCCACGCAGCAGCAGGTCCGCGGGTTCCTCCACATTCACCATGCCCCATGCTCCTTCAGCTAGATGCAGTGACAGCCGCCACGGCGTGCGGTTCGTGACCCAGGGGAAAGTGACAGGCAACCAGGTGTTCGCTGGCGGCGGGCGCACGTAGTACCGGGACTTCGACGGCGCAGACTTCCTGGGCTATCGGGCATCGCGTCCTGAACCGACAACCCGACGGCGGATGAATGGCGCTCGGCAGCTCACCGGTCACACGCAGCTTGTCCTTCGCTGCCTCACGAGCGGGGTCGGCAATCGGGATCGCGTCGAGCAGGCCCTTGGTATAGGGATGCAGCGGTCGCTCGTAGCATTCGGTCGCAGGCCCGACCTCGACAAGCTTGCCCAGGTACATGACGCCGATGGTGTCCGAGACGTGGCGGACGACGCCCAGATCGTGCGAGATGAACACGTAGGACAGCTCATGCCGCTTCTGCAGGTCGATCATCAGGTTGAGCACTTGTGCCTGCACCGACACGTCAAGTGCCGACACCGGCTCATCGGCTACAACAAGCTTGGGGTTCAGCGCGAGGGCACGTGCCAGGCCCACCCGCTGGCGTTGGCCGCCGGAGAACTCGTGCGGATACCGTTCGACGGCGGTCGCTGGCAGGCCGACCTCGTCGAGCAGCTCCAGCACCCTACGTTCTTGCTCCCGTTTGGATCCGACCCGCTGAATCGCCAAGGGCTCACGGACGATCGCGCCGATGCTCATCCGAGGGTCCAGCGATGCGTACGGATCCTGGAACATCAGCTGCATGTTCCGGCGCAGCTCCCGACCGGAGCGGCCGTGCAGCTGGGCGGTGTCGTGCCCCGCGATGGTAATCGTGCCTGCCGTCGGCCTTTCCAGGCCGACGATCAACCGTCCGGTGGTGGACTTGCCGCATCCGGACTCGCCAACCAGGCCAAAAGTCTGGCCCGCGCTCAGGTTGAACGATACGTCTGCAACCGCAGACAGTGCTCCCGTCTTCCGCTGCAGCACCGCGCCACTGGTGACGTCGAAGTCTTTGACGAGGTGGTCCACCATCAGCAGCTCGCGACCCTCATCGCGTGGCGACCGCCGCGCGGTCTCGTCCTGATGGCCGGCCTCTGGTCTGCTGGGGCGGCGCCACGCCAGGCTGCCGATCGGGTGCGCCATGCCCTCAGGCGTGCCCACGGGATGGAAGCATGCAAATCGGTGGCCGGATGCCTCACCGGCGACGGAAGGATAGGCCGCTACGCACTCCTTTGTGGCATAGCGGCACCGCGGGGCAAATCTACAGCCGATCGGCGGGTTGGTCAGATCCGGAGGGAGGCCGGGGATCGTATACAGGGTGTCGTGGGTTGCCGCGGCGTTGTCCGGCAAGGCTGCCAGCAGTGCCTCGGTATACGGATGGCGCGGGTTCGAGAACAACTGGGCGGTGTCGCCGACTTCCACGACTCGGCCGGCATACATCACAGCGACCCGGTCGGCTCGACCCGCGATCACTCCCAGATCGTGGGTCACCAGGATCACGGCCATATCCAGCTCGCGCCGCAACTGGTCGACGAGCTCCAGGATCTGCTCCTGAATGGTCACGTCCAGGGCGGTGGTCGGTTCGTCGGCGATAAGCAGCTTCGGACTGGCGGCCAGGGCAATAGCGATCATGACGCGTTGCCGCAGGCCTCCCGAGAGCTGGTGCGGGAAGTCGTTCACTCGTTCCGCGGCATGCGGCATCCCGACCTGCTGCAACAGGTCGAGCGCGCGGGTCATCGCGTCCGACTTCGTCACTTGCTCATGGAGTCGGACCGCCTCGGCGATCTGACGTCCGATGGGAAGTGTGGGATTCAGTGACGTCATCGGGTCTTGGAACACGAAGCCGACGGATCTCCCACGCACGTCACGCATCTGCTTGTTGGACAGCCCCACCAGGTCCTGCCCGTCGAGCACGATGCGCCCGTCGACGATCCGGCCACCTGACGGCAGCAGGCGCATGATCGACAGGCCCAGAATCGTCTTGCCGGATCCGGACTCGCCTACCACACCAAGTGTTTCGCCAGGAAACACTTCCAGATCGAGCCCGTCGACAGCCTTCACCGAGCCGTGCCGAAGTCCGATCTCGGTTCGTAGCTGGTCAATGCGCAGCAGCGGTTCCATTCGATCACGCACCTATCTCCGCTGTAGCCGTACTTCGAAGGCATCACGCATTCCGTCTCCGATAAAGTTGAATGCCACCACAATCGCGACGATCGCGACGCCGGGTGGCCAGATCAACCACCAGGTGCCGTTGTACACGTAGTTCATCCCGTCGTTGAGCATCCCGCCCAAGTCTGTCTGAGGTGGCGCAAGGCCCAGCCCGAGATAGCTCAGTGTCGCGAGCACCAAGATGGCGTCGGCCACCTGGAAGGTTGCGTTGACCACGATGACGCTCAGCGAGTTCGGCACGATGTGACGAAGGACGGTCCGTGGGCTGGTGCTGCCCATGGAGCGTGCCGCGGCAACGTAGTCGCGCGTGCGCAGCATGAGCGCCTCCCCCCTGACCAGGCGAGCCGTGACGAGCCACGAGATCAGCGCGACGATCACGACCAGGGTGGTTTTGGTCGGTGTGACGATCGCCGCCAGCAGGAGCAGTAAGAACACGGTCGGTATCGCGAGCATGCCATCGACACATCGCATGATGACCCCGTCGGCTACCCCGCCGAAAAACCCTGAGAACGCACCCACCAGGGCCCCGACGAGGGTGGCGAGCAGCGCTGCCGCGACGCCGACCTCGAGGGATGTCTGGCCGCCGATCATCAACCGGCCGAGCTGGTCATACCCTTGGCCGTCGGTTCCCAGGACGTGACCAGGCGACCCCGGCTGGAGGTTCACGATGGACAGGTTCGTGTGCACCTGGTCGGTCGAATGGACCAACGGTCCGATGAAGCAGAACAATGCGAAGAGGACAAGAAATGCCGCCGAGACCAGCGCCAGCCGGTTCTGCGCAAAGACCCCGACCACGGCGATCCACCGACGGCCGCGCTGCGGCGCACTCGCGTAGGACTCCGGAACTGCACCATCGTGCGGCTCCGCCCCGGGCCTCTCGGGGACGATCACGATGAGTACCTCACGCGTGGGTCCAGAACGGCGTAGGTGATGTCGGCGAGGACGGAGCCGATGACCGTCGCCACACTGATGATCACGGTCACACCCAGAAGTATGGGGTAGTCGTGCTGCACGGCCGCCTGCCAGAACAGCAGCCCCATCCCCGGGTAGTTGAACACCGACTCCACGACAAGCGCACCGCTGAACACCCACGGAAGGCTCAGGCCCAGAAGAGTAACGACAGGGATCAAGACGTTGCGCAACACGTGGCCGAAGAGCACCCTGGTCTCTCCTGCGCCCTTGGCCCGCGCCGTACGCGCGTAGTCCTCGGTGAGCTCGTCGACGGCGGAGGCCCGCACGTATCTACTGAAGAGCGCAACGGAGACCAGCACGAGAGTCGCAACGGGTAGAACGAGTCCACTACCCGCTGCGAACAGGCCGCCGATCGAGGTCGCCTGCGGTGCCTGTGCGGGGAAGAGATGCCACTTCACGGCGAACAGCAGGACCAAGATCAAGCCCATGAAGAACGTGGGTGTCGCGTAGAACACAAACGCCACAAACGTCATCACGTAGTCCACAGCCTTGTTCCGCCACACCGCCTGCAGTAGCCCGAGCACAATCGCCAGCAGCACTGCGATGGCAAGGGATAGACCGGTGAGCACCAGAGTCTTCGGCAATCGCTCCGCAATGAGGCTCGCGACGCTCTGGTTCTGGGTGATTGAGTAGCCCATGTTTCCTTGCAGGAACCCGCCCAACCACTTGCCGTACTGGACCGGAATCGGCTTGTCCAGGCCAAGCTGCTGGGTCAACTGCGCAACCTGCTGCGGCGTGGCGGTCTTGCCAAGCATTGAGCGCACCCCACCGGGAAGCTGGTGCAGGAGAATGAAAACCACGACCGTCACGACGAACACGACAAGGACGGCCTGAACCACCCGCCTCGCGATGTATCCGATCATGTCGAATCGACGCCTGGTCGGGAGGTCACTTGGTGAAGTACCAGTTCTCGGGAGTGAGGGTGAGCATCGGGTTCAGTGGCGTGACGCCGTTCAGCCCTTTGACGATCTCGGTCAGCTGCTGGACGGGAAGAGGCTGCCAGATCAGCGGCACCTGCTTGGCCAGGTAGTCCTGGTATGCAGTGAGCGCGGCGTTGGAGTTGCCGCGCGTCGCCGCAGCGATCAGACCGTCGATCTTCGGGTCGTTCCAACCGCCGTCGCTGGTTGCCGTGCTGAACAGCTGGCCGACGGTGGGATAGGGGCGCAAGGCCCACCCGCCATACTCACTGAGCTGCCAGCTGCAGTTCGAGTCAGTCGGCTTGCACCGTACGGTGTCACCGATCACGGTGTTGAATGGCGCCTTCTGCACGTTGACTGCGATACCGGCCTTGGATGCGTTCGACCGGAAAAGGTTCATACTCTGGTCGTACGCCGGACCGTAGTCCGCGTACATCAGGTTGAAGGTCAAAGCAGTGCCCTTGGCGATTCCAGGGCCGCACTGCCCAGGCCCGGAGCCGGCCGTGGTGCACGTCGTCTTGCCGTCGGGCACAACCGACCAGCCATGGCTCTTCAGTAGCGTCTCAGCAGCACTCACGCTGAAGGGGTACGGGTTGGAACGTTCGTAGCTCGACGCATACGGGTTCTTCGGCTCGAGGGGGACCGGGCCATTGGTTGGGCTGCCAAATCCCTTGAGTGCGCCCTTGATCACGCTGGGCTGATCGACGACGTGCTGCAGCGCCTGGCGGATGTAGAGCTGCTTGAACAGTGGACCGACCTTCGGGTTGTTGTAGTTCGGCTGGAGGTAGTCGATGCCCCACCAGTACCACGGCACCAGGTTGTAGCTGCTGGACATCGGGTTTGACGCTGCGCCGGACGCAGACTTCGAGACATTGGCGGTGGCCGGTAGATAACCGACGCTGATGCTGCTTCCGGACCGGAGCTCGTTGACTTCGGCATCCGTCGAGGTGAAGGCCAGAGTCTTGAACTCCGCCAGGTGCGGCTTGTCCGGCCCCGAGTACTTCGAGTTCGGCACGAACGTGGCATTCCCGTTCGACTGGAAGCTCTTGAGCTTCCACGGGCCATTCACGACCTGCCAGAGCGGGTTACTGGCGTACGTCTGAAGATTCTTCGCCTGACTGGCGAGATACTTGTACACCGCCGCACATCGGCTGACGTCGTTCGTACACCCACCGCTACCCGGAGTGGCCCCGTCCGATGTCTTGTCCCAGGCCATGGGAAGTGGGGTGATGTACGTCAACTCGTTGTACCAGAACCAGGTGTGGTTGTAGTTCGCATTGAGCGTGAACGTGACCTGGTGGGCGTTGTCGATGTGGACCGACGTGATGTTGTCGGGGTAGAGACCACCGACGTACCCGCCCCAGTTGTTCTTCTCGGCAGTTACCAGATGCTGCCAGAACACGACGTTCTTGGCAGTCACGCTCTCGCCGTTCGACCACTTGTAGTCCCGCAGCTTGACCGTGACCGTGTGCTTGGCATCGTTGAAGGTGGGTGCATATGCCAGGCTTGCATTGGTGCTGACGACTGGCTGCCCGTTCACGCCATACATATACAGCGGCCGGAACATCAGCTTTTGGAACTGCTCCATGTTCTGCACGCTGTAGTACGTCGACGAGTTCATCGGAAAGATGTAGTTCGGCACCGAGTTCGGCAGCCAGGCAAACGTGGCTGTGCCGCCTTGCCGCGGCGCGCCGCTTTGAGACGAACCACTGCCGGACCCCGTGCTCTGTCCCCCACTACACGCAGCCAGGGACATGAGCCCAGCTGCCGCACCGGCTACCACTATCGCCAGACTCTTCTTCATGATGCTCCTGCCTTAGCCGATTCGTGGTGCTCTGCGTTGATCAACCGAATGTGACTGTCCGCTGCCATGACTGGTCGTCATGTCTTCGGCCACCTCCCGGATCGCGTCGGCGACCTGGCGGCACGACCAGCGGAACAGCTCGGGCTCCATCGTCAATGCGGGTTGCATGCGGTAGAGCGGCTTCGACTCCTCGCTGATGGCGAATACCCCGCGCCTCATCGCGGCGAGGTGGACTGCGTGCTGGAACTCCGGCGCCGGTTCCGTAGCGTCGGCGACAGTAACGAACTCCAGGCATGCCCACGCGCCGACCCAGCGCACATCTCCCACCTGACCGACCTCACCGACCAGCGGCCCGAGCTCCTCGCGCGCGATGGACTCCAGCGCCATGACGTTCGACAGCACGCTCCCGTCCGCGAGGAGATCGAGACCGGCTAGTGCGCCGGCGCATGCCGCCGGCTCCCAGGCGTACGTGCCACCGAGGTGGGCAGCCGAGCCGGCCATCATCTCTTCCGTGCCGAGCACGCCCGCGACCGCCTGGCCTCCCCCGGTCACTCCCTTGCCGACAAGGAGGAGATCCGGCTCCAACCCCCACCGTTCCGCCGCGAACACTGTGCCGCAGCGACCGAGACCAGTCTGCACCTCATCAAGGATCAGCTTCCAGTCATACTCCTGGCACATCGCAGTCAGTCCATCCCAGAACGCCTGCGAAGGGCTGAGAATTCCGGCTTCGCCGGCAACCGGCTCGATCAGCACCCCAGCCACCTGGTCTGGCTCCACCTGATATCGGAGAACCCACTCACGGATGTACTCCAGGTACAATGTGTCGTCATAGGGTCCAGGTCCACGGTGGAACGGGGCCCGGAACGACTGCGGGTACGGAACGAGGACGACGCCCGGAACGTATTGCGCGAAACCACGCGTATTGCTAGGCAAGTCGGTGGACGCCGCCGCGGTCAAGTAGGTCGACTCACCGTGGTACTGCCCAAGAAATCCCAGAATGATCGGCCGCCCCGTCACCTCGCGAGCCAGTTTCACCGACCCCTCGACCGCCTCGGTTCCGGTCACGGTCGGTGCGACCCTGGTGATCTGACCCGGCGCGATCTCTACCAGTCGCTCGGCCAGTGACAGGACCGGCTCGCTCGACAGGTACTGGGATATCTCCATGCCGTAGCGGTCCCATGCAGTGTTTACAGCCTCCCGAACCAGAGGCGGCTGGGCGCCGTAAGGTGCTGCGCCCCATGCGGATACGTGGTCTGCAAATGTGTTGCCGTCGACATCTTCAATGACATGCCCATGCTTCTGACCCAGCACAAATGGGACATTCTCACCATCCCGCAACGGTCCCTGCAGCACGCGATCTTTCCGCGCCAGCAACTCACTGCTCCGGGGCCCAGGCAGAACAGTATTGACCTGAGGCCATGAAATAGCAGCGCACACAGGCAAACTCCCTTGATCCAGGCGCACCATACCGACGACCCGGTGATTGACTCCGAGGCCGCAACCAGCATGTCTGCGTACTTGCCTGCGTCAAGATTGAACCACCATTCAAGGTCCTGTCAACCCCTAAAACCGGCTGGGATCGATCATCAGGTCGATGCCGAGCGACAGTGTGCAAAAAGACTTCCCGAGCTCCAGGGCGAACGACGGGGTGACCGACTCGTCGTTCAATGCGATCTGCACGGCGAGGCCATCCAGCAGCGCAGTGAGCATGTAAGCGAAGCGCTCCGCGTCCAAGTCCACGGTGAGCTCGCCAGATGCCTGACCATCACGCACGATGCGGGCCACGGTGGCACGCCAGCGCGCATCCAGCTCCGCGCGATCACCTGCAGCTTGCGTATTGCGCGCGGCCTGGCTCCACAGTTCGAACCACAGAGCCCAGCCCTGCGGTAAGTCCATGACAGGTTCGGGTGAGCAGGAGACCAGAAGCAGCTCAACCAACTTATCGTGTGCGGTCCCGACAGCAGCCAGCCGCGACGAGACGACCTCGTAGAAGCAGTCCTCGGTGTACCGCAACGCCTCGATCAGCAAACGCTCCCGCGTGCCGAAGTAGTAAACAATGAGGGGCGCACTGACGCCCACCTCGACCGCTATGTCTGCCAGGCGAGTCTCGGCGAAGCCACGTTCGGCGATCACACGTGCTGCGGCCTTCAGCAGCTGTGCTCTCCGATCACCATCTCGCCCGTCGTTGGTCATCAAGGTCTCCTTTTGATCGCGTACGGGTGGTCAGTCACGACGTGAACAACTAGGGGTCTCACATCACTCACCACGAGTAGGCATCGCATCCGCGCAATGGTCAACTGCGTCGCGAATGTCGAAGGAATCGTCTGGCGGATGATTCAGGTCTTGGGGTGGACTCCGGCGGTGGGCGTTTGGCAACACACCTTCCCAGGGAAATGGCTACTCGAGGCTGGCGCGGGAGCGGCAGTCAGGGATGTGAACCCGTCCAAGATAGCCCAGAGCGATGAGGACCATCACGCATGAACCTGCCCGACTTCTTGAGGGCCGTACGCCGATCGGAGGGTGCCAGTCCATGCCGTGAAGCGCGCGCTGACACCAGGTTCCGTCACTGCGCGGTGGGAGGACGAGCGTCCATGGTCTGGCGCGCCTGCGCGACAAGGCGCACGGGGGTGTTCACCGAGCCGAATCCGCCGTATCCGTCTCTTCGCTCGAGTAGCTCGACGTAGAACGCGTCCGCAACGTGTCGGGTGTAAGCGTGCAACAGCTCACCTTCTGAGTCTCGGTCGTACAAGACGTTGTGCTCGCGCAACCTGCCGATAAGGGCTGGGCTCAGATCAGACCGAGCCCGCAGGTCCTCGTAGTAGTTATCTGGGATCTCCAGCATCCCGATGCCAGAAGTCCGCGCGGTCCTGACGGCGGCAAACACATCAGCCACGATGAAAGCGATCTGGTTGAGCCCGCGGTCCGGGATCCGGGTGGCCGTGCGGGTCTCGATCACGTTCAACACGATCTGCAGTGCACCCGCAGACGGGTGATCCTCGGAACGCACCACGCGTGAGCGTAGCCAGCCGCGTGGCTCCGTGAACTCCGAGATTGCACCGGTGGGCAGCCCGAGAAGCGTCCGGTAGAAGGAAATCTCGGCATCGCTGACCTCGAAAGGGATCCTGTACCCGAGGTGGTCCACGTCTATGATTCGCACCGCCGCGCTGGGTTGCTGTGCGGGGGTAGGAACGAAGTCATCCTGCCAGCGGTCTCCCTCGACAAGGAACAGGTGGACGCCGGCGGGCGTGTCCGTTGCGTCGCGGGGCGCCTCCGCGAGATCGTGGCGAAGCGCCAGTCGTGGCCACAGCAGTGCGTCCGCGCGTTCGCTCACCTCGGCGACCGTGGGGACAGCTACGGCGAGTCCGACGACCGCCGGCCGGTCCACGGATCGGGTCCACCGATCCGCCAGGTCGGACGACGCGTTGAGCACGATGTTGGCACCACCGTTCCGCCACCAGGAAACGGGCTTCGTGCGATGTGTCCCACCCTCAACGAAGCCAAGCCCCTGAAGGAACCCGCTCATGTCCCCGTCCGACCGGACGGCGATCTCCAGGAAGCCGCACGTCGCCTGACGGGGGGCTGGGGGCGGGTCCGTCAACGTAACGTGGGGGCGTTGATCGTCCGGCTGGCCCGCCCACCGGCTTCGAAGCTCCTCCTCCAGATGTATCAATGAGCGCATACCGTCCAGCGCAGTTGCGCGCGGCTCGGCCTCTCGGATCACGTCGCTGAACACCTCGAGAGAAAGCGGGCCGCGGTAGCCCTTCTCGATCACGGCACCGACGACCGAGGCAAGGTCGAACGTTCCCTGGCCGGGGAAGCAGCGGTGATGGCGGCTCCACTGCAGAATGTCGGTGCGCAGGTGCGGTGCATCGGCTATCTGCAGGAAAGCGATCTGGTCTCCAGGTACGTCCTGCAGCACCTCCGCCGTATCGCCTCGAGCGAGTATGTGGAAGGTGTCGACCACGAGTCCCAGTGCGTGGTGGTCGGCACGCCGGATCACTTCCCACGCCTCGCTGACGCGGCTGACGTGGGTGCCCCATGCGAGAGCCTCGAAGCCGAGTCGTATGCCGTGCTCGGCGGCGCGTTGCCCGGCAAGGTGGAGCTGTTCGGCGGATAGATCCACATCACCGATCGCCCCAGGGCTTGTGTTACTGCACACGAGCGCCGTTGCTGCACCGAGCTGTTCCATCACCTCGAGCTTGGCTTCGAGTCTCCCCAGCGCGGACTGGAATCGATCAGGGTCAAGGCCCTCGAGGTCCCGAAGGGGTTGGAACAGCTCGATCGTCAGGCCGAGGTCAGCACACCGACTTGCGATCTCACCGGGGCGCAGGCGCGATGCGACAAGGTCGGGATCGTACAGCTCGATTCCGTCGAACTTGGCCGCCGATATCGCCGCCAGCTTCTCCTCAAGGTCACCGCTGACCGACACTGTGGCGATAGATCTTCTCACCGCATGCCTCCTATTCCAGCTATCCCGGTGTCAGCCCCGTGGTTCGCTGACCAACGTGTTGAAGTGAGTGAGCATCCGATCGATATCCGGTGTCCTGCCAGTGAACTGTTCGAACGCCTCGGCTGCCTGGAACACAGCCATGCCACCACCTGCCACAACCCGGCATCCCCGCGCGCGCGCCAGTGCAACCAGCTCAGTCTCCAGCGGGAAGTAGACGACATCGGAGACCCAGAGGTCCGAGCGGATCATGGCCGGTGGGATCGGCATGCCTCCCTTGCCCAGCATGCCTATCGGCGTCGCGTTGACCAGTCCTTGCGCATCAGCTACTGCCGTCGCCAGGTCCATGGCAACGCGGACTCTGTCGTCGCCGAAGATCTTTGCAAGTCGGGTCACACAGCTGTCGGCCGTCGCCCGGTCGACGTCGATGATGCTCACCCGTTCCGCGCCCTGCTGCAGCAATGCGTACCCGACCGCTGACCCTGCGCCACCGGCGCCGACCAGGACCACCCGATCATGGACGGCTTCTGGCAGCTCACGTCGGAAGGCTCGGCCGTATCCGGACCAGTCTGTGTTTACACCCGTCATCCGGCCGTCGCGCAACAGCACGGTGTTCACTGCGCCGAGATCGTGTGCGGCGTCGGAGAGATCATCAAGCAACGGAATGACTGCCTGCTTGAACGGATGAGTGATGTTCAGGCCATCAAAGCCGAGCCGTCGGGCCCAGTCGAGGACGCTCGGCAGCTCCGCCGTGGAGAACCCTTCGAGGGCCGCGTCGATACGCCGGTAGGTGAGGTTCAGTCCGCGGGCCCGACCCTCACGCTCCTGCATTGCGGGAGTCAGGGAGGCAGCGATGCCGGACCCGACCAGTCCGAGGGCGTAGGAGGTCTTGTCTGTCATGATCCGGTTCTCCGATGAGTCGTGGTGTGAGCGCTGTTCCTGCAGTGAGCTCATCCGTGTGCGTGGATGGCCGGCACCATGCGGTGCTTGGTGTCGGTCTTTACGCCGAGCTCGCGAATGGACATCGTGTGGGTCCGGCTCGGACCGCTCAGGACGGCAATGCCGGAGGCGGCGCACGCCAGCAGTGCGAAGATCGCGACCCTGTACCAGTTGCCCGCGTTGCCTGCCATCAGTGCTCCGGCGATAGACGGGAGTGAAGCCGGCCAAAGCGAATCCGCACTGGGTGCCGATAGCCATGCCCGAAAGCCGCACGCTGGTCGGAAAGTACTCCGCATACGTCACCGACCAGACCGAGTTGGGCATGGAGTAGACCACGCCGGCAAGCAGGATGCCGGTCACCATGACAAGAGGGAGGCTCCCGAGCGATATGGCCCAGAGGAAGACCACGACCATGATCCCGGTGCCGATGAGGCCGCCGACAAAGACCGGCTTGCGCCCGATCCGGTCCGACAGGGACGCCCACAGTGGGATCGTGCCCAGCGCCACGACGTTGGCGATGATCGCCAGCCAGAGCATCGCGGTCTTGCTGATCCCGATGCCGTACGTGTCCGAGGTTGCGAAGGTCAGAGCGAAGACGGCGAAGACCGTATTGACCATCGCGACGAATGCAGCGAAGAACACCCGGACCACGCCGCGCCAGTGGTCCCGAAAGAGCACTCCAAGCGGAGCCGGGGGCACCGAGTCCTGGGCGGCTTCTGCCTGGAACTCCGGTGTCTCCTCGAGGCCCCGGCGGATGAGGTAGCTGATGATGATGACGACCGAGCTGAGCAGGAACGGTATCCGCCATCCCCAGGTCAGGAGCTGGTGGCTGGGAAGCGCCGCGATCGGCAGGAACACCAAGGGAGCCAGCACCTGTCCGCCCTGCGTGCCGTTGAGCGTAAAGCTGGTAAAGAATCCGCGGCGGTGCTGCGGCGCGTGCTCGAACGACATCGAGTTGGATCCGGCCTGCTCCCCGGCGGCCGAGAATCCCTGCAGCAGCCGTAGGAGGACCAAGAGCGCCGGTGCCAGCAACCCGATCTGCCGGTAGGTCGGAAGGCAGCCGACCAGAAAGGTCGACAGTCCCATCAGGATGATCGTGCCGATCAAAACGCGTTTGCGGCCGAGCGTGTCACCGATGTGGCCCATGAAGAACGATCCGATCGGCCGGGCGACGTATCCGACGCCGAAGGTGGCCAGGGAGGCGATGGTCGCCGCCGAGGCATTGCCGTCCGGGAAGAAGACCTTGGGAAAGACGAGTGCCGCGGCCGTGCCGTAGATGGCCATGTCGTAGTACTCGAGGGCGCTTCCGGTCCAGGCCGCGATGGCTGCCCTGCGCGGAGTGCGGTGCTCGCTGGTGGTCTGTGACATTGATCTGTCCTCGCTTCATGCCGTTGCGTCGAGTGCGTAGCCACGACGGTAGAAGTGACGGACATCACATGGCTATCGTTTGCCATAATTTGCCATACTGGCTCCGTGAACACGACACGGCCACGCAAGCGGGCCACCATTCTCGACGTAGCTCGCGAGTCTGGTGTTGCTCCGTCGACAGTCTCGCGTGCCTTCACCAAGCCCGGCCGGGTCAATGACGTCACCCGTGAACACATTCTCGGTGTGGCCGAACGCCTCGGCTACGCACCGAACCCGATGGCCCGCGCGTTAGAGAGTGGCCACACGAACACCCTGGCGCTGCTGGTGCCGGATATCACCAACCCGTACTTCGCCGGTGTCATCAAGGGGGCCGAACGGGCGGTCGCCCGATCGGGACGCACGTTGGTACTGGGAGACACTCAGGAGTCCGCCGCGGCCGAGGAGCAGCTGGTGCGCCGACTCGGACCCGCAGTGGATGGATTTGTGCTCAGTGCCTCGCGGCTTCCCGACGACGGGCTCCGGCGGGCCGCCGAGGTGAACACCCTCGTGCTGCTCAACCGGGCGATTCCCGGCATTGCGAGCGTCGTGGCCGACTATGCCTCCGGGACGCGCCAGATCATCGATCACCTGGCCTCACACGGACACCAGTCCGCGGTGTTCCTTGCCGGGCCTCCCGAGTCCTGGTCGGGGAGAATGCGATGGGACGGTCTACGGGCCGCCGCGACCGATATGAACATGACGGTAAAACGGATCGGGCCCTATGCCCCCACCCTGGACTCCGGGCCAGCGGCTGCGGACGCCGTGATCACCTCGCACGCGACGGCTGCGGTGTGCCACAACGACATGCTCGCGATCGGAGTCATACGCCGCCTGGTCGAGCGCGGCGTCCGAGTCCCCCAGGACGTTAGCGTGATCGGATTCGACAACATCTTCGGCGCCGACATCTGCACACCTTTGCTGACCACCCTCGCCGAGCACACCCAGGATGCCGGTGCCAGAGCGGTCGACGCCCTGATCCACCTCGGCCAGCAACGCTCTCGCACGGTGAAGTCATGGCAGCTGCCCACACATCTGGTCGTGCGTGACTCCACCGGACCATCTCGCTTGCGTTGAGCCGCGAAGCCTGAGAGCAGAGGCTGTGATTCGCGCGGCCGGAGCCATTCAATCAAGGAGTGCCATACCCTGCACACGGTGCCCGCTCAGGGGAGGATCAGGCCGGTGCGCACGCGCAACTCATCCGCGCTGATGCCGTAGGCGGCGCGCACCCGGGCCCCATGGGGTGACAGGTCGAAGATCGCATGGTTGGTGAATACCGTGGTGACGCAGTTGACACCGGTGAGGGGGTAGGAGCAGCGCTCGACGAGTTTGCTCTCGCCCGTCTTGGTGAACAGGCTCATCATCACGAACACCTGCCGGGCGCCGATCGCCAGATCCATTGCCCCACCGACCGCGGGGATCGCGTCTGGGGCGCCGGTGTGCCAGTTGGCCAGGTCGCCGTTCACACTGACCTGGAACGCGCCGAGCACGCACACGTCCAGGTGTCCGCCGCGCATCATCGCGAACGAGTCGGCGTGATGGAAGTATGCCGCGCCAGGGGTCTCGATGACCGGTATCTTGCCCGCGTTGATCAGGTCCGGGTCGATCTCGTCCCCGACGGCCGCACGGCCCATGCCGAGCATCCCATTCTCGGTGTGCAGCACGACGCCCTGCTCCGGGCTGAGGTGGTCGGCGACCGTGGTTGGCTGGCCGATACCCAGGTTCACGAAGCTGCCGTCGGGGATGTTGCGGGCGACCAGCGCCGCCAGCTCATCCTTGGCCAACGGGCCACGGTCGACATGGTAGGTCGGGCTGCTCACTGTGCGCCTCCTTCGGGTCCGGTCTGGCCCTGGCACACGACCCGGTCGACGTAGATGCTCGGGGTCACCACGGCCTCCGGGTCCAGCGCGCCGGTGGCCACCACCTGACCGACCTGCACGATCGTGGTGGCGGCGGCAGTGGCCATGACCGGGCCGAAGTTGCGGGCGGTCTTGCGATACACCAGATTCCCCATCCGGTCGGCGCGGTGTGCCTTGATCAACGCGTAGTCGCCGGGCAGCGGCAGCTCCAGCAGGTAGTCTCGCCCGTCGATCGTGCGTGCCTCCTTGCCCTGCGCCAGTGGCGTGCCCACGCCGGTCGGGCAGTAGAACCCACCAATTCCGGCACCGGCGGCGCGCATCCGCTCGGCGAGGGTGCCCTGGGGCACGACCTCGAGCTGGACTCGCCCCGACCGGTACAGGTCGTCGAAGATCCACGAATCGACCTGCCGGGGAAACGAACAGATGATCTTGGCCACCTGCCCGGCAGCCAGCAGTGCGGCCAGACCGTGGTCGCCGTTGCCCGCGTTGTTGTTGACGACCACCAGCTCCTTGGCGCCCTGCCGCCGCAGCGCGTCGATCAGCTCTACTGGTTGCCCTGCCGAACCGAACCCGCCGATCAGCACCGTCGCACCGTCCGGAACGTCGGCCACGGCCTCGTCCGCACCGCCCTGATCACGGTAGTGCGCGATCATCGCGTCCCCTCCGGGTCCTCATCGAGCTCGTCCAAGACGCTCTGCGCGATCCGGAAGGCCGTGTTCGCATCTGGCACACCGCAATAGATCGCACACTGCAGGATGAGTTCCTTGATCTCGTCAGTGGTCAGGCCGTTGCGGCGGGCCGCCCTCACGTGCATCGCGAACTCGTCGTGGTGGCCGCGCGCGATCATCGCGGTGAGCGTGATCAGCGACCTGCTGCGCCAGTCCAGTCCCGGCCGGTTCCAGATCTCCCCCCAGGCGTATCGGGTGATGAGGTCCTGGAACTCGTCGGTGAACTCGGTCCTGGATGCCTCGGCTCGGTCAACATGGCTGTCTCCCAGCACCTTCCGGCGCACCCGCATACCAGCGGCGTGAAGCCTCCCCTCTGGCGAGGTCCCCGTGGTCAGGTGCTCACGCACCAGTTGCGCCACGCGCTCGGGCGCCTCAGCCGGTGCCAGGTGCCCAACTCCGGGCAGCACGACCAGTCGTCCGTGCTGCACCGACTCCGCGATCAGACGGCCCTCCCGGGGCGGTGCGGCGATATCGTCCTCCCCTGCAATGACCAGCAGCGGCGTGCCGACCTCGCCAAGCCGTGCACGCACGTCGAAGCCGGCGAGTGCCTCACACGCCGCGGCGTAGCCGAAACGGTCGGCAGCCTGCAAGGAGTCCAGGAGGGTGGCGCCGATCTCGGGGTGGCTGTCGAGAAACCCTGGTGCGAACCATCGCTCGGCCGATCCGGGCACCACTGCCGGGGTGCCCGATGAGCGGACCAGCGCCGCGCGTTCGTGCCAGCCGGAGGGGTCGCCGAATCGCGCCGCTGTGCACAACAGCACCGCGCGGGTCACCCGTGCGGGCACGTCGAGAAGCAGCTGCTGCCCGACCGCACCGCCAATCGAGACACCCGCGTAGGCGAAGGCACCCCCCGCATCGCCGCGCTCGGATTGGACCCGGTCGACGAGGTCCAGCACCCCCTCAGCCAGCTCAGCCATGGTGAAGCCCTCACCCGGAACATCCGGGTTGTGGCCGTGGCCCGGCAAGTCCCAGGCGACCACCTGCCAGGCATCGGCCAGATCGCTCGCGGCAGCAGACCACAGCGCGGTGGCCGAGGTGCCCAGCGACGGACCGAGCAGCAATAGGGGAAGTCCGGGTCCGCCGCCCATGGCGACACCGGTGACTTCAGGCGTAATCATGCGTCCTCCCGAGGGTGTCGTGCACGATCGATGACCGCGTCGATGAGTAGCTCTGCAGCGCCGAGGTAGTTCTCCGGCTCGGTGTCCGTTGGCTCTTCATCGAACAGCGCTGCGATGCTGCGCCGCTCGGCAAGCAACGACTCGGCCGCCGACTGAGCGGTGCACCGCATACGCTCGGTGTCGACCCGCAGCCCCGTCACCAGCTCGGTGGTCTGCGACCCGGCCGCCACTGCACCGCGCGCAAGCGTGCGTAGCGCGGGCCACTCCGCGTGCCAGGCTCCGCCGGGCCGTTCGTCGACGGCGCCGGCCGCGGCCAGATGCACAATCGAGGCGGTCGCCGGGGCGCTGAGCGCGGTTCGCGTGATCAGCGTCGACAGGATCGGATTGGTCTTGTGCGGCATAGTGGACGATCCACCGCGACCTTCCGCGAGCGGTTCGCCCAGCTCAGCGATCTCCGGTCGAGCCAGCACGAGGACATCACCGGCGATCCGCCCGTAGGCGGCAGTGCATCCCACCAGTGCGTCCACAAATCGGGTGATCGGGGCGCGGGCGGTATGCCACGGGGTCCGGAAGGCCAGCCCGAGGCTCTGGTTGACCTGCTCCGCAAGCGCGACAGCGGTGCGCTCGGGGTGCTCGATGCCCCTGCGGCGGGCCAGCTCGACCACGGCCGCCGACGACCCGACGGCTCCCCCGAACTGCCCGGCGAGTCGCGCGGTGGCCCAGTCCAGGTCGTCACGGGCGTCAAGGACGCCGGTGAGCCACGACGCCGCCTTGAGCCCGAAGCTGATGGGTGCGGCGTGCTGGGTCAGGGTCCGGCCGGCCATCACCGAGCGCTCGTGCTGGACGGCCAGACCGGCCAGCGCATCGGTCTGTGCCTTGAGCTCGTCGCCGAGCCGATCGGCGACGTCCCGGCAGCACACCACCAGTGCGGTATCCACGACATCCTGGCTGGTCAGTCCACGGTGCAGCCACTGCGCGGCCAGCGGATCTGATTCCTGTAGCCGCTCACGAAGCAGCTGCAGCAACGGGATGAGCGGGTTGCCACCCGCTTCGGCCGCCTGGCTGATCGAGGGCAGGTCGGCCGGACCGACCAATCCGGTCAGGTCCTGTCGGGCTGCGGCCGGGGCGAGATCGGCAGAGACCAGCTCGTTCAGCCACACCTGCTCGACGGCGACCATCGCCTCCATCAGTGCGGTGTCCGAGAAGAGGTTGCCGGCTCGATCGTCGCCGGGCGAGAACAGATCGCTCATCCGTCGCCCGGATAGCGCAGGAACACCGTCTCCCGGTCCCCCTGCAGGTGCACGTCGAAACGGAACCCCTCCAGGTCGGGGGTGGCAACCAGGCCGGACCGGCGGTCTGCGGGGAGACTCGACAGCAGCGGATCGGCCGCGAGAGCTGCCTCGTCGCCCGGGATATACGCCCGGGTGAGCAACCGGTCCAGCAGTCCGCGGGCGAAGACGGTGATCGCGAAAAACGCGGCCTTCCCGGGTTCGGCTCCCGGCCACAGCGTCGTGAAGGCGTAGTGGCCCGTCGCATCGGTCGAGGCGCGGCCCCAACCCGTGAAGGTGTAGCCGTCGCGGTGCAGCGAACCCTGCTGGCGCACCGCGGCCCCGTCGGGATCGAGCTGCCATACCTCCAGCAACGCGTCGGAGACCGGGTCGCCATGCCCATCAAAGACGGTGCCGTGCAGACGAATCGCGTCGGGGTGTCCCACGGGCACCAGTTGGCTGTCCGCTTCAAAGGGCAGTGCGTAACCGAAGAACGGACCAACGGTCTGCCCGGGGGTCGGGGTGCGGATCACTGCTCCTCCTCGAATGGCGTGCGGACGTGGCCGGTCAGCACGATGTCCCACCGGTATCCGGTGGCGAACTCCGGCTGCGTCAGGTTGTGGTCGTAGTCGGCAACCATCAGTTCGCGCACCTTCGGGTCGACGGTGCTGTTGAAGATCGGGTCCAGCTCGAAGAGCGGGTCACCCCGGAAGTACATCTGTGTGATCAGCCGTTGCGTGAAGTCGGTGCCGAAGAGCGAGAAGTGGATATGCGCCGGGCGCCAGGCGTTCTGATGGTTTCGCCACGGGTAGGGGCCAGGCTTGATCGTCAAGAACCGGTAGTTGCCCTCCTCGTCGGTCAGGGCACGTCCCACTCCGGTGAAGTTCGGATCGATCGGCGCCGGGTGCTGGTCCCGCTGGTGGATGTACCGTCCGGCAGCGTTGGCCTGCCAGATCTCCACAAGCTGTCGCGGCACGGGACGCCCCTCGCCGTCAGTCACCCTGCCGGCCACCACGATCCGCTCGCCGATCGGGTCCCCACCGTGTTGGATGGTCAGGTCCGCCTCGACCGGGGCCACGTCACGCTCGCCGAAGACCGGCGCAGACAGCTCGAGCATCTCGGGGTCGGCGTGGTGAAGATCCTTCGTCGGATGCCGCAGCACGCTGCTGCGGTACGACGGGTAGTCCAGCCGGGTCCGGGGCTCGGCCGCGCCCCCGGCGGCATAGGCGCAGGCGGCCTGCGCGATCTCGGCAGTGATCGTCGCCTGGCTGACGGCCGCCATGTCCGAGCCGACCGGGGCCGAGTCCATCGGGGGTCTCGCTGTCGTGTCGTTCACGGCTCCGACGCTAGAAGCGTGGGCCATCCGTGTGCAAGAGTTGACTTTCACTGGTTGAAAGAAGGGCTGACAGATGGCGGGCAACACGTCACACCCTGGTGCGAGTGTGACGTCCCGGGTCCTGGCCGTTCTGGGCGCCTTCGATGCCGACCATCGAGCGCTGACCTTGACCCAGATCGCGGATCGGGCCGGAATCCCCGTGCCGACGGCACATCGACTTGTCCGGGAGCTGGCCGGCGGAGGTGCGCTGGAGCGCCGCGACCACGGGACCTATGTGGTCGGGCAGCTGCTGTGGGATCTGGGACTGCTCGCCCCGTCCCAGGCCGGCCTGCGGGAGATCGCCTCGCCCTTCCTGCACGACATCTATGGCGCGACCCTGGCTACGGTGCATCTGGCGGTGCGGGAGGGTGCCGAGGTCCTCTACATCGCCAGACTCTCTGGGCACCAGTCGGTTCCGGTAGTCAGCACGGTCGGCTCTCGGCTGCCGATGCACTGCACCGGCGTTGGCAAGGTGCTGCTCGCATTCGCACCGGCCGAGATCCAGCAGCAAGTCTTCGGCAACCTCACCCGCGTCACGGCATACACGATCACCCAGCCCGGGAGGCTCGAGCACGAGCTGGGCCGGGTCCGGGAGACCGGCTTCGCTCAGACGCACGAGGAGATGTCCCTCGGCGCGTGCTCGGTGGCGGTGCCCGTGATGGCGAGCGGGACGGCAGTGGCCTCGGTGGGGATCGTCGTGCGGAGCCTCCGCACCGACCGCGACCGACTGGTCGCCGCCCTGACGGTCGCGGCGAAGGGCATCGAGCGCAGTATCGGGCCGTGATTTCACTCAATGAAAGCCTGGCGTGGCATCGGCGGCCTCGAACCGTGAGACTGCACCTATGGGATCCGCGCAGACCACTCAGACCCGCGTCGGCATTGTCGGCGGTGGACCCGCCGGTCTGATGCTCTCCCACCTGCTTCATCTCGCCGGCATCGACTCCGTCGTGGTCGACAACCGCTCTCGCGAGCAGATCGAAGAAACACCCCGCGCGGGCATCCTCGAGCACGACAGTGTACGGCTGCTCGTCGAAACCGGCGTGTCGGACCGCGTTCAGCGCGACGGGGACGAACACGAGGGCATCACCCTGGCCTTCGACGGCGGCGCCCATCGGATCGACTTCAAGCACCTGGTCGATGCCTCGGTGCAGCTCTACCCACAGACCGACGTGTTCATCGACCTCGCTGCCGCGCGCGAGCGCGACGGCGGCGACGTGCGGTACGGCGTCACCGACGTCACCGTCTTCGATGTCACCTCGAATCGTCCTGGCATTGGCTTCCGCGACGCAGAAGGACGCGCCCAGGAGGTGCGCTGCGACTACCTGGTCGGCGCCGACGGCGCCCACTCGATGACCAGACACACCTTTCCGTCCGAGCTGCGCCGGCACTATTTCAAGGAGTACCCGTTCGCCTGGTTCGGGATCCTGTGCGAGGCCCCACCGAGTGCCCCTGAGCTGATCTACAACCACTCCGAGCGCGGGTTCGCACTGATCAGTCAGCGGACCCCCACCCTGCAGCGGATGTACTTCCAGTGTGACCCGCACGAGGACGTCGCCGCCTGGCCCGAGGACCGGATCTGGACCGAGTTGCAGGCCAGAGTGGGGGCCAATGGCTTCACCCTGAAAGAGGGGCGGATCACGGACAAGTCGGTGCTTCCCTTCCGCAGCTTCGTCCAGGAGCCGATGCACTACGGCAACCTGCTGCTCGCCGGCGACGCCGCACACACCGTGCCCCCAACGGGCGCCAAGGGACTCAACCTGGCGCTAACCGACGTCGTGGTGCTCGCGGAGATCCTCGAGCGAGCACTCGCCGGCGACCCGACCGCCATCGAGGAGTACACCCCCCGCGCGCTCGAGCGGGTCTGGAAGGCCCAGTACTTCTCCTTCTGGATGACCTCGATGCTGCACCAGCTGCCAAACGCCGACAGCTTCGACGCGCGGCGCCAGATCGGTGAACTCACGGCCGTGACCTCATCGGTGGCGGGCCAGACCTACCTCGCCGAGTGCTACACGGGGTGGCCGGACCGCTAGAGGGAGCTCAGGGCGAGATGTGGTCCAGGTTACGACCCCTGGTATGCGGAGTGAATTGGGCGATGATCGCGGCGACTACCAAGAAGGAGGAGATCAGCATCAGGGCGCCCAGCGTGGACATGTGTGGCAGCACGGGCGCAATGGCCAGCACGCCGATCCCGCCGCCCACGTGTCCGACACCGTCCACCAGCGCGAACCCGCTGGTCCGAGCCCGCGTCGGAAAAGACTCCGCCGACATGGCATACGTCGGAGACACCCACATGTTGAATCCGGCGAAGATGAGGATCGATCCGATGAACGCGATCGCGATTGTCGAGCCCGCCGCGGCGATCAGGACCGCACCTATCAGGGTGACGACGGCGGCGATCGGTAGCCAGTAGCGACGCTCGAGCAGTTCGACGATGAAGGTCATCAGGATAGTCATCCCGACGAACCCGAAGGTCCCGACAGCGGCGATCACACCGGCCTCCGGCGGTGGGTACTTCAACGCGGACAACACACTGGTGAAGCCGGAGGCATACGAGTAGACGGTGATATAGCCGATGAACCAGAGTGCGAACAGCACCAGGATGCGCCGCCGGTAGAGCGGATTCGTGAACAGTGTCGTGTATGGGACGGGGGACGGCGGGGTCACCGCCTCCTGCGGTATGTCGTAGTCCGGCTCGGCGAGCTCACCTCGTTTGAGGGCCCGCTGCTCCATCTGTCGCACGATGGCATCGGCCTCGTCCATCCGGCTCTGCCCGATCAGCCAGCGAGGCGACTCGGGCAGCTCGAACCGCAGCAGGATCGCAACCAATGCCAGGATGGCGCCGATGCCGTACATCCAGCGCCAGCCGTTGTCGAACGATGGACTTGCCTGGGCGAAAGGCAACCCGAGCGGCCAGTTCTCCTTCGCGGTGGTCAGGATCAGCCCCAGCCAGATGCCGGCGAGAGCACCCAGCGCGGAGTTGATGAAGATCATCGTCGTGAACTTCGCCCTGGCCTTGCGCGGCGCGACCTCGTTGACGTAGGTGTTCACGATCGCCAGGTCGGCACCGATGCCCACGCCCGTAATGACTCGTGCGATCACGAAGTTGGCGTAGTCAGGGGCGAAGGCGTTGTACAGCGAGCCGAGCCCGGTGATCAGCATCGTGATCAGCAACATGTTCCGGCGGCCGATCTTGTCGGCGATGGGGCTCAGCACCAGCGTCCCGATCACATAGCCGACCAGGTTCAGCACCACGGGCAGCGGTAGTGAGTTCAGTGCAGTCTCGGGCGTGCACCCCTTCTTCAGCTCGACGCAGGTCTGGATGAAGGAGACGTTGATGTCAAAGATGTCGTAGAAGGTGAACAGAAAGCCGAGCCCGATGATGGCGATGAATCTGTACGACAGGGACCATCCCTCCAGCCGCTCGAGCCGGGCGATGATTCCTGGACCGCTGCGCGACCGCGGGCTGGTCGGCGATGTCGTTTCCATGAGTATGCCTTTCGTGAACTCCGAGCCGGCCGCGTTGCCGGCGCTCAGCCTTGGACAGCCACAGCTCGCTGGGGCAGCATGATGGGACTGAAGAACGCTGTCAGTGCTGCAGTCTTGGTCAGGGGAAGCACCGCGGCGACATACTGGTCCGGTCGCACGACGACGACGCAGCCCGAGCGGTCGATGCCGCGCACGTCGAAGATGTCCTCGCCGGGGATGGTGCCGTAGACCTTCTCGTAGTCGATGAGCTCGAACGGACCGCTGCGGGGCAGAAAGATCTGCGGAACACGGCCCAGCTCGATCTGCTCCAACTGCTGCTGATACACCACCTTGACGTCGAAGACGCTGTCAGCGCCGGCACCCTCGGGGGTGAAGGCGAGCAGCGGCGACTCGGGTGCCTCGCCGAGCCACGTGGCCCAGTCGGTCAGCTGGGACCCCTCTCCCGGACCGGGCCGATCCGCGAACGCGTAGATGCGCCAGCGACCGTCCGCTCGATGGTGGTGCCCCAACTGGCGCGGAGTTGTGTCTGCGACCCGCACCACCCGCGCTGACTTGAAACGCTTGCCGACCGGGAGGCCGACCGCCAGCTCCTGGTGGAGCGTGTCACTGACGATCAGCGATGCCTGATACTCGGTCATGAATCCGGCGGGGAACTCCGCTGTCGCCGTGTAGAACTCGCCGAGCGCCTTCGGGTCGTCGAACTCCTCCGGCGCCTTCGCCATGAGCGTGGACCACTCCTTGTCGAAGTCGATGAGGTTCTTCGCGATGACCTGCCGCTCCGCCGAGTAGGTGGACAGTAGGGACTCCGGACTGCGGCCGTCGAGGACGTGGGCCAGCTTCCAACCGAGGTTGAAGGCGTCCTGCATCGACACGTTCATGCCCTGGCCGGCCTTCGCGCTGTGCGTGTGGCACGCGTCCCCCGCGATGAACACGCGCGGCGTCCGGGCCTCGCCCTGCGGCACATCGTCGAACTTGTCCGTCAACCGGTGCCCGACCTCATACACGCTGTACCAGGCGACGTCCCTCACGTCCAGCGTGTACGGGTGCAGGATCTCGTTCGCCTTCGAGATCGCTGCCTCGACCGGCGTCGCCCGGATGGCGCCCTTGTCGTTCTCGGTGACCTGCCCCAGATCGACATACATCCGGAACAGGTACCCGCCCTCCCGCGGAATGTGCAGGATGCTGCCGTGTTCCGACTGAATGGCGCACTTGGTGCGGATGTCGGGGAAGTCGGTGACCGCCAGAACGTCCATCACGGCCCACGCGTGCAGGGCCTGACTCCCGGTCATCCGGCGGCCAATCGCATCACGGACCCTGCTGCGGGCTCCGTCACAGCCGACGACGTACTTGGCGTGAACCCGCCGCTGTTCACCGTTGTGCTCACCGGCGGTGTGCCGCAGCGTCACGGTGACGGGATGGCTCATCTCATCGGGGTCGCCGACCGTGACGTCAAGGCACTCCAGTCCGTAGTCCGGTCTCATTCGGGATGGCGAGGCCGCCGCCACGTCGGCGAAGTAGTCCAGGACGCGTGCCTGGTTGACGATGAGGTGCGGGAACTCGCTGATGCCGTGCGCGTCGTCGACCTCCCGCGAGGTCCGGATGATGCAGCCGGGGTCGGCCGGGTCCGGCGCCCAGAAGCTCATCGACGTGATGCGGTAGGCCTCGGCGATGATCTGGTCGGCGAAGCCGAAGGCCTGGAAGGTCTCGACGCTGCGGGCCTGGATGCCGTCCGCCTGGCCGATCTCGAGACGACCAGGACGCCGCTCGATGATGCGTGTCGTGATGCTCGGGAACTGCGACAGCTGTGCAGCCAGCAGCATGCCGGCGGGTCCGCTGCCGACGATGAGCACATCGACCTCATCGGGCAGCTCGAGCGGACGGTTGATGCCGGCCGCCGCAGCGCGACTGACGCGCGGATCTCCGGACACGTAGCCGTAGTGGTGAAACTGCATGGGTCCTCTCACCTGAGCCTTCGTCGTGAGTCGTCATCCTCAGCACGGTCTGTTCAGTGACGGTTGCTGAGCATTCTGCGATCGTATACGATCTGAGATACGTCGTAAAGGCCAAAGATCAAACGGAGAGAGACGCCGTGTCCGAGCAGATCGACCATGAGACCAGGACCAGCGGTCGCAGTGCCCGCCCTGGCAAGATCATCGCAGTGCATCTCAGCTATGCCTCGCGCGCCGACCAGCGTGGCCGGCGCCCTGAGCACCCCTCCTACTTCCTCAAACCGTCGAGCTCGGTCGGCGAATCGGGTGGCACGATCGAGCGTCCGGGTGGCACCGAGCTGCTCGCGTTCGAGGGCGAGATCGCCCTGGTGATCGGCAGCCCGGCCAGGCGCGTGTCCCTGGAGGACGCCTGGGATCACGTCGCATCGGTCACCGCTGCCAACGACTTCGGGCTCTACGACCTGCGGGCGAACGACAAGGGTTCGAACGTCCGCTCCAAGGGCGGGGACGGGTTCACGCCGATCGGGCCGGACCTGATCGACGCACGCAGTGTCGACCCTGGCACGCTTCGTGTGCGCACGTGGGTGAACGGCTCTCTGGCACAGGAGGACACCACTGCGGGTCTGCTCTTTCCCCTCCCTCAGTTCGTGGCCGATCTGTCACAGCACCTCACGCTCGAAACGGGTGACGTGATCCTCACGGGCACGCCTGCCGGGTCAGGCGTCGTCGTGCCCGGCGACGTCGTGGAGGTTGAGGTCGACGCTCCCACCGCGCCGGGCGCGCCAACCTCCGGACGGCTCGCGACCACCGTGACCGCCGGCCGGCATCCGGCGTATGACGAGCGCCTCGGTTCGCTGCCGCACGCAGACGACGCGCAACGGGTGGCCGCATGGGGCTCGCCCGAGGCGGCCGGCCTACCGGAACAGGCGCCCGCGTTGTCAGTGGAGCTGCGCGCCAAGCTCGAGAAGGCCCCCGTGGCAGGCCTGTCCGCCCAGCTGCGCAAGCGCGGCCTCAACAACGTCCTCATCGACGGAGTCCAGCCACTGCGGCCGGAGGCCAAGCTCGTCGGCACGGCAAAGACGCTGCGGTTCGTGCCCAACCGAGAAGACCTCTTCACCTCCCACGGTGGCGGGTACAACGCCCAGAAGCGAGCGTTCGACGCGGTCGACTCGGGGGAAGTCCTGGTCATCGAGGCCCGCGGAGAGGTCGGCGCCGGCACCCTCGGCGACATCCTGGCGCTGCGTGCCAAGACGCGCGGAGCCGCCGGCATCGTCACCGATGGCGCCGTGCGCGACTACGACGCCGTGCACGAGATCGGAATTCCCGTCTACGCCAAGGCAGCCCACCCGGCGGTCCTGGGCCGTAAGCACGTGCCATGGGACTTCGACCTGACCATCGCCTGCGGGGGTGCCACCGTGCAGCCCCACGACATCATCGTGGGCGACCGGGACGGCGTCGTCGTCATCCCTCCGTCGATCGCCGAGGAAGTCGTCGACGCGACGCTGGCGAAGGAGGATGAGGACGCCTGGGTCGCGCAGCAGGTTGCCGAAGGGCATCCGATCGAGGGACTGTTCCCGATGAACTCCGAGTGGCGGCAACGCTACCTAGCGGACACCGACCATGAGTGACACCCCACGCACTGCCCCCGCTCAGAGCAAGTCACAGGTGGCGTACCACGTCATCAAGGAGCGAATCGCCCGGAACGAATACTCCCCCGGCTACCGGCTGGTGCTGGGCCGTATCGCCGGCGAGCTTCAGATGAGCGTTGTGCCGGTGCGCGAAGCCATCCGGCGGCTCGAGGCCGAGACACTGGTGACCTACGAGCCCAACGTCGGGGCGCACGTCTCCATGGTCGATGACACGCAGTACCGGCACAGCATGCAGACTCTCGGCATCCTCGAGGGCGCGGCCACCGCGTTGTCCGCCCAGTTGATGACGCCTGAGGACGTCCGTGCGGCGCGCCAGGTCAACACGCAGATGACCCAGGGTCTGGAGCACTTCGACCCGCACGCGTTCACCGCGCAGAACCAGCAGTTCCACTCCATGCTCTTCACCCACTGCCCCAACCCGCGGCTGCTCGACCTGGTCACGGCCGAGTGGGGCCGGCTGGGAAACCTGCGCGACTCGACGTTCTCCTTCGTCCCTGGGCGGGCGCGCGGATCGGTGCAGGAGCACGAAACCATCCTGCGGCTCATCGAGGACCGGGCCCCCGTGGCGGAGGTCGAGGCCGCAGCCCGGGAGCACCGCGCCGCGACGCTGGCGGCGTTCCTGGCCGTCGAGCACCCCGGCGCGCCGACCAGCGCATCACTCGACAGGCACGTCATCGCCCCATGATTCCGCTGATGATCCACAATCCACCGCATAACCGTCTTCTCCGGAGGCACCTATGACCGACACCTCACCCGCCGCGACCTCGCACCGCGTTCCCGCGGACCTGCCGAATCACATCCAGCACTACGTCGACGGCAAATTCATCGACTCCGTGGATGGCGCCACGTTCGAGGTTCTCGACCCGGTCTCGAACAAGACCTACCTGCAGGCCGCCGCGGGCAAGCGGGCCGACATCGACAAGGCAGTGGCTGCCGCGCAACGGGCCTTCCGGGAAGGCCCGTGGCCGCGGATGCTGCCGCGTGAACGATCCCGCGTGCTGCACCGCGTCGCCGACATCGTCGCCTCGCGCGACTCGCGGCTCGCCGAGCTCGAGTCGTACGACTCCGGATTGCCGATCACCCAGGCGCTCGGCCAGGCCAAGCGGGCGGCGGAGAACTTCCGCTTCTTCGCAGATCTCATCGTGGCGCAGGCGGACGACACCTACAAGGTGCCGGGCCGGCAGATCAACTATGTGAACCGCAAGCCGATCGGCGTTGCCGGACTGATCACGCCGTGGAACACCCCGTTCATGCTCGAGTCGTGGAAGCTCGGACCCGCGCTGGCGACGGGCAACACCGTCGTTCTCAAACCGGCCGAGTTCACGCCCCTGTCGGCCTCCCTGTGGGCCGGCATCTTCGAGGAGGCCGGCCTACCGCAGGGCGTGTTCAACCTGATCAACGGACTCGGCGAGGAGGCCGGCGACGCACTCGTCAAGCATCCCGGCGTGCCGCTCATCTCGTTCACCGGGGAAAGCACGACCGGACAGCTGATCTTCGCCAACGCCGCGCCGTTCCTCAAGGGCCTTTCCATGGAACTCGGCGGGAAGTCGCCGGCGGTCGTTTTCGCCGACGCCGACCTGGACGCCGCGATCGACGCGACCGTATTCGGGGTCTTCTCCCTCAACGGCGAGCGGTGCACCGCGGGTTCGCGCATCCTTGTACAGCACGACATCTACGACGAGTTCGTCAGAAGATACGCCGAGCAAGCCAAGCGCGTCGTCGTCGGCTACCCGCACGACCCGGCGACCGAGGTCGGGGCGCTGGTGCATCCTGAGCACTACGAGAAGGTCATGAGCTATGTCGAGATCGGCAAGACCGAAGGGCGCCTGGTCGCCGGTGGTGGCCGCCCCGAAGGATTCGAGACCGGCAACTTCATCGCGCCGACCGTGTTCGCGGACGTTCCGCCAGAGGCCCGGATCTTCCAGGAGGAGATCTTCGGACCGATCGTCGCGATCACCCCGTTCGACACGGACGAGGAAGCGCTCAAGCTCGCAAACAACACGAAATACGGTCTCGCAGCATATATCTGGACAAATGATCTCAAGCGTGCGCACAACTTCGCACAATCTGTCGAAGCCGGCATGGTGTGGCTGAACTCCAACAACGTGCGCGACCTGCGCACCCCATTCGGCGGAGTGAAGGCCTCCGGGCTCGGCCACGAGGGCGGCTATCGCTCGATCGACTTCTACACCGACCAACAGGCGGTGCACATCACCTTGGGCACGGCGCACAACCCGTCCTTCGGCAAGGAGGCCTGACCCATGAGCACGATCACCCCCGGCTCCCCCGAGCCCGTCGTCACCGCAACCAGCCCCATCCGGGCGAGCAACGCGATACCGACCCCGTCGGCGCCACCGCCGGACGTGCTGCGGTGTGCCTACATGGAGCTCGTTGTCACCGACCTGAAACGCTCGCGCGACTTCTATGTCGACGTACTGGGCCTGGTCGTCACCGAGGAGGACGACCAGGCCGTCTACCTGCGCACGCTCGAGGAGTTCATCCATCACAACCTCGTCCTGCGCAAGGGGCCGGTTGCCGCGGCGGCCGCGTTCTCCTACCGGGTGCGCAGCCCGCAGGACCTCGACAACGCCGTCGCGTTCTACACCGAGCTCGGCTGCCGCGTCGAGCGCCGAAAAGAAGGCTGGACCAGGGGCGTCGGCGAATCCGTACGTGTCGAGGACCCCCTCGGGTTTCCCTACGAGTTCTTCTACGACGTGCAGCACGTAGACCGGTTGGCGTGGCGCTACGACCTCTACACCCCCGGCTCGCTCGTGCGCATCGACCACTTCAACCAGGTCACCCCCGACGTGCCACGCGCCGTCGCCTACATGGAAGACCTCGGCTTCCGAGTCACCGAGGACATCCAGGACGAGGACGGCACCGTGTATGCCGCCTGGATGCGTCGCAAACCGACCGTCCACGACACTGCAATGACCGGCGGAGCCGGGCCACGAATGCACCACCTGGCATTCGCAACCCACGAGAAGCACAACATCCTCGCCATCTGCGACAAGCTCGGCGCGCTGCGACGCTCCGACGCGATCGAGCGCGGACCGGGCCGGCACGGCGTCTCCAACGCGTTCTACCTCTACCTGCGCGACCCCGACGGGCACCGCATCGAGATCTACACGCAGGACTACTACACCGGAGACCCGGACAACCCGGTCGTCACCTGGGACGTGCACGACAACCAGCGCCGCGACTGGTGGGGCAACCCGGTTGTGCCGTCCTGGTACACCGACGCATCCCTCGTGCTCGACCTCGACGGCAACCCACAGCCGGTCGTCGAGCGCACCGACACCTCCGAGCTGGACGTGACGATCGGCGCCGACGGGTTCTCCTACACCCGCCGCGACGAAGAGGACATGCCCACCTGGAAACAGGGCGAGTACAAGCTCGGGCACCAACTGTGATCACTCCACGAAGTTCTCGCTCGTCCCTCACTCGATACTTCGCGGGGACCCCGATCTCGACCCCCGCGGTGATCCCGAACATGCGCGTCGAAGGAGGCACGGATGCTGAACGCTGAGACCATTGCCGCGATCGCCGACGAGCTCGCCCAGGCCGAGCACGACCGCACCATGGTGCCGCTGCTGACCACACGGCATCCCGGGATGACCGTTGACGATGCGTATGCCGTGCAACAGGAGTGGCGGCGCCGCGGCATCGCGTCCGGCCGCCGGCCCGTGGGGCGCAAGATCGGTCTGACCTCGAAGGTGATGCAGGTCGCGACCGGCATCACCGAGCCCGACTACGGCGCCATCTTCGAGGACATGGTCTTCAGCAACGGTGCTGTCATCGACCACAATCGGTTCTCGAACGTGCGCATCGAGGTCGAGCTCGCCTTCGTGCTGGCCGAGCCCGTCAAGGGCCCTGACGCCACCATCTTCGATGTGCTCCGCGCGACCGAGTTCGTCGTGCCGGCCCTGGAGATCCTCGCCAGTCGGATCGAGATGGAGGGCCGCACGATCGTCGACACGATCAGCGACAACGCCGCCATGGGCGCCATGGTCTACGGCGGGAACCCGATGAAGCTCGCCGATGTCGACCTGCGCTGGGTCTCGGCACTGCTCTACCGGAACGAGACCATTGAAGAGTCGGGCGTCGCCGCGGCCGTGCTCGGCCACCCCGCGACCGGAGTCGCCTGGCTCGCAAACAAGCTCGCCGCGCACGGCGACCAATTGGAAGCCGGGGAGATCGTGCTTGCCGGTTCCTTCACCCGCCCGATGTGGGTGCACCCTGGTGACACGGTGCTCGCCGACTACCGACAACTGGGGACGATCTCATGCCGCTTCATCTGACCCAGACCTTCCGCCACCGGCTCGCCGAGACGACCCGCCCGCTCGCCGGGATGTGGGTCTGCTCAGGCAGCCCAGTCATGGCGGAGATCGCTGCGGGCGCCGGCCTGGACTGGGTGCTCATCGACATGGAGCACTCCCCCAACGGGCTGGCATCGGTCCTGGCGCAGCTGCAGGCTGTCGCCGCATACCCCAGTCTGCCGGTCGTGCGCGTGTCGTCCGGCGACAGTGTGACCATCAAGCAGGTCCTCGACCTGGGTGCCCAGAACATCCTGGTCCCCATGGTTTCTACACCGCAGCAGGCGCACGATGTCGTCGCCGCAATGCACTACCCCCCGCGGGGAGTGCGCGGGATAGGTTCCGCGTTTGCTCGGTCCGGACGCTGGAGCCGCGTGGAAGGCTACCTGCGCGACGCGGATGACCACGTCGCGCTCTTCGTCCAGGTCGAGACTGCCGAAGGCGTCGACAACGCCGCCGCCATCGCGGCGGTCGACGGCATCGACGGCGTGTTCGTCGGGCCGGGCGACCTGGCCGCGTCGATGGGACTGATCGGACAGCAGATGCACCCCGAGGTGATCGCTGCGGTCCTGCGGGCGTTCGAGTCCGTCAAAGCCGCGGGTAAACCGGTTGGCGTCAATGCGTTCGACCCCACCCAGGCAGAGTCCTACCTCGACGCCGGCGCTCAGTTCATCCTCGTCGGAGCAGACGTCGCACTTGTCGCTCGCGGGTCCGAGGCGCTCACCGCCCGTTGGACGCGCCGAGGCACCATCCCTGGCACGTGACCGTCCACCTCGAAGGTGCGGCACCGTGATGCCGTTCAGGCCCCGCCGGTGGCTCGGAACTCCCCCGGTGTCATCCCCGTCCCGGACTTGAAGGTGCGGGCGAATCCTGACGGATCGCCAAACCCCCAGCGCGCCCCGATCGCTGCCACCGGATGCGCGGCAAGCGCCGGATCCAGGAGATCCACCCGGCAGCGCCGCAGACGGCGCTGCCGGATCCATGCGCTGGGCGTGGTGCCACGGTCCGCGAAGAGCTTCTGCAGGTATCGCACCGAGACGTGCTGGGCGAGAGCAACGTCCTCGACCTCGAGTCCGGACGCAGACAGGTGCTCGTCGATCCATGCTGTGGCCGCGGAGAACACGACGGACGCGCCCGGCACCGTTCCGGCCAGGTCCAACCGCTGACTCAGGGCCGCACGAACCAGTTCGACGATGGCGTCCACGGCGCGGGGGTCGGTGTCGGCCCCGCCGGATCGCACTTGGGCGCCCAGTTGTGCGAGCAGAGTGGATGTCAGCGCCCCAAGCCCTTGACGACCTGAAATGCGTTCGGCGGTGAGCTGTCCGATCTGCTCGGGAGAGAGCCCCAGCCGGTCGCGTGGGATCAGCAGCACAAACATCCGATACGACTCTGCGAAGTCCAGCGTGTAGGGCCGGGTCGTGTCATAGATTGCCAGATCACCCGGTGTCAGAGCCGCCTCTCGGCCGTCCTGGGAGAGTATGCAATACCCGTGCAGTTGTAGCCCGAGCTTGTAGACCCCCGGGTTCGATGCGGCGATTGACGCCTTGTCCCGCCGCACCGTCACCGGGGACCCGCCGACCTCCGTCGCGGTGACCTCTCCGAGGTCCTGCGCCAGCAGGCCGCCCTGGTATCCATCCGCGGACCGAACCATGGCGCGCAGCGGGACGAACGTGGCGTTGACCGCCGCTTGCCACGCCTCGAATCGGTCGGCGGGCGCGGTCGAGGCCGCACTGAATACCTGCACGTCATGCCCGACGGTGCTCATCTCTGCGCCTCCTTGCGCATCTGGGCGGTCCCGGCGCCCGACCGTGTTCCGACGGGCATCACCACCTCACCATGCCACCGGTCAACGCGCACGCGACAGTGCGCGCCATGCACACAGCCGTGCGCCTGGCGCCAATGCGAGGTCGGAGTGACGTGCGTCACAGTGGTGGCAACACCAGCATACGAAGGAGTGCCCGTGGGAGACCAGACAAGTGACTACATCATCATCGGTGCTGGCAGCTCGGGCAGCGTCCTGGCTCGCCGCTTGCTCGACGCCGGCCACAGTGTCCATGTCATCGAGGCCGGGCCGGTCGACTCCAACCCGAACATTCATTCGCCGCAGGGTTGGCCGGCGCTGTTGCTGAGCGACAACGACTGGAAGGTCATGACGACTCCACAGCACCACGCCGCAGATCGGTCGCTTTACTGGCCTCGCGGCAAGATGCTCGGCGGATCCAGTTCCATGAACGGCATGATCTACATCCGCGGACACCGCGATGACTACGACGCCTGGGCGGCTGCCGGCAATACCGGCTGGGGGTGGGATGCCGTTCTACCGCTCTTCAAGCGCAGTGAGGACCACGAGGACGGTGCCTCCGAGTTTCATGGCTCCGGCGGGCCACTGCACGTCTCCCGCCTGCAAAACCTTCACCCGGCGTCGCAGGCATTCGTCGACGCCGCCGTCGCGCTCGGTCATCCGCTCACGGAGGACTTCAATGCCAAAATGATGGAAGGCGTCGGCTTCAACCACGCCACCATCAAGGACGGCCGGCGGCACAGTGCCTGGCAGGCCTTCGTCGCACCCGTGCTGGAGAACTCGGCACTGACCGTCACCACGGACGCGCTCGTGACGAGGTTGGTGCTTGACGGCGCCCGCGCAATCGGCGTCGAATATGTGACTGCGGCCGGCACCCAGATTGCGCGTGCAGCGGCAGAGATCATCGTGTCTGCGGGCACCATCGGTTCGCCCAAGATCCTTCAGCTCTCCGGCATCGGCGCCCGGGACGATCTCGACGCCGCAGGCATCGAACGCCGGGTCGAGCTGCCCGGAGTGGGGAAGAACCTGCACGACCACCTGCTTGTTGGCAACATCTACGCCACCGGGGAGCCGCTCGTGCCAGGGCGTAACAACTTGCTCGAGGCCCAGCTCTTCGCGCACTCCTCACAGGCCGATGACGACGCCCCCGACCTACAGCCCCTCTTCCTCCACCTGCCCTACCCCACCGACGGAGGTCGCGTGCCCGAACAGGGCTACACCATTGCCCCGGGCCTCGTGGCGCCACGCTCACGCGGCACGTTGCGTGTCGCCTCGGCCGACCCGGCGACAGCTCCGATCGTGGATCCCAACATCCTCGCGGACGACTACGACGTCGAGGCGCTCGCAGATGCTGTGATCATGTGCCGTCAGATCGGTGGTCACGACGCGTTCGCTCCGTTCCGACCCACCGAATATGTCCCAGAGACCACCCCGGTGACCAGGGACGAGATCCGCGCGTTGATCCGAGCACTGGCCGGGACCTACCACCACCAGGTCGGCACCTGCCGGATGGGCGTCGACGACCACGCCGTCGTCGACCCTGCTCTGCGGGTAGTCGGAGTCAGCGGACTCCGCGTCGTGGACGCCTCGATCATGCCCACGATCCCGCGCGGCAACACCAACGCGCCGTCCATCATGATCGGCGAGAAGGCGTCAGACCTCATCCTTTCCGACATCTGATCAGCCCAGAACCCAACGTCCACTGCGCGATCCGGCGCCGGGAGCACCAACGACCGGCACGGCCGGGCCGATACCCCAAGGAGACATCGTGACCACCCTGCTCGAACACATCCAGGCACCGGCCGGGACAGGCCGCCCGATCACCGACCCAGCCACGGGAGACGAGGTCGGCCGAGTCCCCGACGCGACCATCGCGGATCTGGCCGCCGCCATCGAGACGGCTCGTGCCGCGCAGCCCCGTTGGGCAGCGCTCGGTGACGCGAAACGTGTCGAACGGCTGAACGCGGCGGCAGACGCCATCGAGGCCAAGGCCGAGGAGCTCGCTGTTCTCCTCTCTCGAGAGCAGGGAAAGCCGCTCAACGGACCCAATGCTCGGTTCGAGGTCGGCGCCTGCGCCGCCTGGCTGCGCGCGGCCACCACCCCTGACGTCTCGCCGGAGGTGATCGTCGACGACGGGCAGGTCCGCGCCGAGATCCACTACCGTCCATTGGGCGTCGTCGGAGCAATTGGGCCATGGAACTGGCCGATGATGATCTCGGTATGGCAGCTCGCACCGAACCTACGCATGGGCAACACCGTGGTCATGAAGCCCAGCGAGTACACGCCACTGTCCGTGCTCGCCCTGGCGCAGGTGATCAATACTGCGCTGCCCGACGGCGTGCTCACGGTGGTCCCCGGCGGCCGGGAGGTCGGTGAAGCCCTTGCGGCCCACACCGGTATCGCCAAGATCATGTTCACCGGTTCCATCGCCACCGGGCAGGCGATCATCCGCTCATCGGCAGAGACCGTGAAGCGCGTGACGATGGAGCTCGGGGGCAACGATGCAGGCATTGTGCTCGACGATGCCGACCCTGCCGCCATTGCCGAGGGCCTCTTCTGGGGCGCCTTCATCAACACCGGCCAGACCTGCGCCGCACTGAAGCGCCTCTACGTCCCGGACACGCTCTACGACGCCGTATGCGAGGAACTGGCGAAGCTTGCCGCGACGACTCCGATGGGGGTGGGGCTTGCCGAGGAGAACGTGCTCGGGCCGATCCAGAACCGCAAGCAGTACGACATTGTCGCCTCACTCGTCCAGGAGGCCAGGAGGTCCGGAGCCAAGGTCCTGGTCGGCGGCGATCCTGACCCGGACGCGGTGGGCAACTTCTATCCGGCCACGATCGTGGCCGAGATCGACAACGACAACGCTCTGGTCGCGCAGGAGCAGTTCGGCCCTGCACTGCCGATCATCCGCTACTCGAGCCTGGATCAGGCCATCGCCTGGGCCAATGGGCTCGACGTGGGTCTCGGCGCCTCGGTCTGGTCTCCCTCCCCCCAGCGGGCTCGCGACGTGGCGCTCCAACTGCAAGCCGGGACGGTGTGGGTCAACGAGCACGGGGCGATCGACCCGCGGGTACCCTTTGGTGGGTCAAAGAGCTCCGGGTATGGCGTCGAGTTCGGCCGCGAGGGTCTGCTCGAGTGCTCCCAGGCCGTGTCCGTAAAGGGCTCCGCAGGATCGTTCGTGTGAGGTTGCCATGAGCAGACTTGATGCATCCCTTTCGGAGACCCCTGCCGAGCGCACCTCTCGGCAGGAGCGACTGCACGGCACGCTCGGGGTGGCCGGCATCGTCTTCATGGTTGTCGCGGCATCTTCACCGCTCACCGTTGTGGCGGGGGCCGTGCCGGTCGCTCTCGCCATTGGCAACGGTCCGGGTCTACCGGCGGCCTACCTGCTGGTTGCCGTCATCCTGTTGCTTTTCTCGGTGGGATACAGCCTCATGAGCCAGCACGTCACGAACGCCGGTGCGTTCTACTCGTACATCACCCGCGGCATCAGCAAGCCAACCGGTCTGGGCGCCGCGTTCGTGGCGCTGGTCTCCTACACCGCCATTCAGGCAGCCGTCTACGGACTGTTCGGCGCAACCTTGTCGAGCCTGCTGGTGTCATGGGGAGCCCCGAACATTCCTTGGTGGCTCTGCGCGTTCGCTGCCATGGCCGTCGTCGGTGTGCTCGGCTACCGCAACGTGGACCTCAGCGTGAAGGTGCTGGGTGTGCTCATGCTGTGCGAGGTCGGCATCATCGCGATCATGGACTTCGGCGTGCTCGGCCAGGGCGGAGCGACCGGGGTCTCGCTCACGTCCTTCACCCCTCGCTCCTTCTTCACTGGCAGCCCGGGCATCGGCGTGATGTTTGCGATCGCGTCGTTCATGGGCTTCGAGGCCACCGCCATCTATGGGGAGGAGGCCAAAGACGCGAAGCGCACGGTGCCGATCGCGACCTACGTGGCCGTGATCCTCATCGGCGTCTTCTATGCGTTCTCGTCGTGGGCGGTCGTCATTGCCTACGGCCCCAGCAAGGTCGCGGCCGCGGCCGGCAAGAACATCTCCGGCTTGACGTTCGCCGCCACCGACACCTATATCGGTGGGTGGGCCGAGAACACCATGAACGTCCTACTCGTCACCAGCCTGTTCGCAGTCCTACTGGCATTTCACAATGCAGTGGCACGCTACCTCTTCTCACTCGGACGCGAGTCGGTGATCCCGGCGCGGTTCGGGCGCTCCCATGAGCGCCACCACTCTCCGCACTTCGGCTCCCTGACTCAGACGGCGTCCGCACTCGTTGTCCTCGCGGTGTTTGCGCTGGCCGGCCTGGACCCGGTGGCCAACGTCTTCTCGTGGATGTCAGGTCTGGCGACGCTCGGGTTGATCGCCCTGATGGCGCTCACCTCCGCCGGTGTGCTCGTCTTCTTCCGCAAGACGAGGGTGGACACCCGTGTCTGGAACACTCTGGTCGCCCCGGCGCTGGGCCTACTCGGACTGATCTTCCTGCTGGTGCTGGTCGTGCTGAACTTCACCACTCTGATCGGCGGCTCGTCCGCTCTTGCCTATACCTTCGAGGCAATCCTGGTGGTGGCGTTTGCGCTCGGATTCGGGCTCGCCTGGCGCTGGAAGGTGTCCCGCCCGGACAGTTATGCACAACTCGGCAGCTTCCTCGGCTGAATCCACGACGAAAGGATGATCTTCCATGTCGGTCACTGACACGGTTTCGACGACAGTAGGTGCACGACCACATCCGTTGGACAGACTGATGGCGTCCGAGATCGACGCGGCACGTGAGGCACTCATTCGAGCCGGCCTCGTCGTGGAGTCCACCAGGTTCGCCTACCTCGGCCTGGAGGAGCCACCGAAGCCGGAGGTCCTTGCCTACCAACCGGCCAGCCCGCCCGATCGTCGGGTGCGTGCCTTCCTGCTGGACACCTCTTCCGGGGTCAGCCACGACGTGGTGGTGTCAATCGCCACCGGCGAGGTCATCTCGGATCGCACACTGGACGAAGCTGACGGGCAGCCGCCCGTGCTTCTCGAAGACTTCATGAGCGTCGACGACATCGTCAAGTCGAGTGAGGAATGGCGCCAGGCCATGGCCCGTCGAGGTGTGACCGACCTCGACCTGGTGTGCACTTGCCCGCTGTCGGCAGGCACCTATCAGCTCCCCGGCGAGGAGGGGAGGCGCATGTTGCGGGTGCTGTCCTTCCTGCAGCATCGGAAGGAGGACCATCCGTGGGCGCATCCCATTGACGGTGTGGTCGCGTACATCGACCTGGTCGACAAGCAGGTGATCGAGGTTGTCGACGACAAGGTCATGCCGATCCCGCACGAGGAGGGTAACTTTGACGACGCGGCGGCGACCGGCCCTGCCCGCACGTCACTGCGCCCGATTGAGATCACTCAGCCGGACGGACCGTCGTTCAGCGTGGACGGCAACGTCGTGGAGTGGGAGAACTGGCGGTTCAGAGTTGGTTTCGACGCCAGGGAGGGGCTGGTGCTGCACGAGTTGTCGTTCAACGATGGCGGTCGGCAGCGGCCGATCATCTATCGGGCGTCTGTCGCCGAGATGGTTGTGCCGTATGGTGACCCCAGCCCGGTCCGATTCTGGCAGAACTACTTCGACGCCGGCGAGTACCTCATGGGCAAGTGGACGAACTCCCTGGTTCTCGGCTGTGACTGTCTCGGGGAGATCCACTATTTTGACGGTTGGGTTGCGGACGATCACGGTCAGGCACAGCAGATCACGAATGCCATCTGCATGCACGAAGAGGACTTCGGGGTGCTGTGGAAGCACACGGATGTCTACACCGAGTCGAGCGAGACCAGGCGGCAACGCCGACTGGTCATTTCCTTCTTCATCACGGTGGGCAACTACGACTACGGGTTCTATTGGTATCTCTACCTGGACGGCACAATCCAGCTTGAGGCCAAGGCGACCGGGGTGGTGTTCACGTCCTCGTATCCCGGAGAGGGGTACCGCTGGGCGACCGAGGTGGCGCCCGGCCTCGGAGCCCCCTTTCACCAGCACCTCTTCAGTGCGCGTCTGGACATGATGGTCGACGGTGTTGAGAACTCGGTCGACGAGGTAGAGGCGGTGCGGGTGCCCATGGGACCGGATAATCCATACGGCAACGCATTCGGTCGCCGGGCGACACGCCTGACCACCGAGTCCGAGGGGCAGCGCTGCGCCGACAAGTCCGCAGCGCGGGTCTGGCACATCACCAACCCGACCATGACGAATCGGCTCGGCCAGCCCGTGGCCTACGTGCTCTACCCACAAGGTGAGCCGCGACTGCTCGCCGACCCCGAGGCATCGATCACCCGACGTGCACGATTTGCGACCAAGGACCTCTGGGTCACACGCTACGCCTCCGACGAGCGCTATCCCTCCGGCGACTTCGTCAACCAACAGCCTGGACTGGACGGACTCCCTGCGTTCGCGGCACAGGATCGCGATATCGACGGCCAAGACATCGTGCTGTGGCACACCTTTGGCCTGACGCACTTTCCACGACCCGAGGACTGGCCGATCATGCCGGTCGACTATTGCGGGTTCACGATGAAGCCCAACGGGTTCTTCGACCGCAACCCCACACTCGACGTGCCTGCCTCCCCCGCCGGCCACTGCGGCGGGTGCGAGTGAGGCCTCCGGCACCCCAGCTCTGACCAGATCATGCGTGATTCCCGGTCTCAGGGCCAGGTCTGGACTCGCACACCGCCCGCGAGGACCTAGGTCGTGCTACGAAAGTCGTTTGAGCCGGTGCTCGATGGTCGTGGCGCGGGTGGTGGCCTTGTATCCGAGGGCGAGCTTGGCGTAGCGGGTGGCGAATGCTCGGTGGTGCTTGAGGATGGTGATGTCGCAGTCGACGGGGTGCCGGTCTTTGTGCCGCTCGGTGTGGTCATCTGGGCGCCCTGCAGTGGCGTCTTGCGTTGGTCCTCAAACGAGTTACGCGGGAGGCCTCGCCCTGCGGCACGAGACTCGCCGGCACGAGACACGCCGACACCGCTCGCGGAACAGGCTCTAGTCGGCTGGCTCCGGGTGTTGTCCCGCACCATCGGCATCGAGGCTGTCCGACTCGACGGTCGCCCCAACGGTGACGTGCACGTCGGCGGTGACGTCGAGGGTGCCGGGGTGGGTGGTGTATTCGCGGCCGGAGGGACTGGTCCAGGTGCTGGTGCCGTCGGCGGTCATGGTGACCTGCCAGCGGGTTTCGTGCTTCGCGCGGTGATGGTGCCGGCACAAACATTGCAGGTTCGCGGGCTGCGTGGGTCCTTGTGGCCAGGGGATCACGTGGTCGACATCGCAGAACTTTGCGGGCCTCTCGCAGCCCGGAAACCGGCAGTGCTGGTCTCGCAGGAGGACGTGGCGGCGGA
The DNA here is from genome assembly GCF_007845645.1 of Leekyejoonella antrihumi. GTDB lineage: Bacteria > Actinomycetota > Actinomycetes > Actinomycetales > Dermatophilaceae > Leekyejoonella > Leekyejoonella antrihumi. The sequence goes on along the minus strand of NZ_VCQV01000010.1, from coordinate 397 downwards.
TCGCCGCGGTCGGCCGGTAGGTGGCCGCGCCGGTTTCCAGGATGGTGCCGGTGTGCCAGTCGACCAGGGCCCGGGTCACGGTGGTGCCCAGGGTGCGGATCATCTCTTGCACGGCGTCGGCGGGGATCACGCCGATGCCGGGGACCTCCACATCCGGTAGACACAAAGGTCGTTGCTCACGAGGTGGCGGCGGTGGTTGGTCGGGTGGGCCGCCCTCGGGTGGGCCTGCCTCGGGTGGATCCGGTTCGGCTGGATCCGGTTCGGCTGGTCGGTCGGGGTCTTCGTCGGGTGGCGGTGCGCCCGATGAGCACGCAGCGCCGCTGCTGCTCGTGGTGTCGGTGCTGTCTGCGCCAGAGCAGTCGTCGTCAGGGTGGTGGTGGTCGAGGTCGATGATCAG
>NZ_VCQV01000001.1 GCF_007845645.1 Leekyejoonella antrihumi | reverse complement strand
TAGCGTCGGTCACGTCGAGGTCTTCCAGATGGGCAGTGTCAGAACTTCCATCATCGGGAGGCCTCGACGCCTATCCCGTGATCGACGCGCCGACCAGCACTACACCCTTAAATCTGAAGAGCCATCAAACTTGCCGGTCATCGCTTCCCACCGCTTCGGATCCTGCTGAGTCTCGGCTCGATTCGCCTGGATGTAGGGAAGGAGCGCAGCGTAGGAGGTGACCATTGGGAACCCGCCGGAGATGACTGCCTGCACACGAGGATTGTCGTGCGCTAGCCACGCGGCTACTGACCCGGTCATCGAGTACCCGAACGCCACGTACTGCTCGATACCCAGGTGGTCCAGTACCGCTTCCATGTCGGTGCGGATGGTGTCTGCGGCATAGCCTGCCGCGACGCGTGGGCTGTTGCCGAACCCGCGGGGGCTGGCAAGCACCACGGTGTACAGCCTGGTGAATGATTCCAGATCCAGCGATGACCAGGCGAAGTTGCACCAGGGGATCAGGATGGCAGGGCCCGATCCGTAAGCCTCGTAGTAGATGGCCAGGTCGTCGATCTCCAGCACGGACATGTCCGCAGGCTATGTCCTTTGGGTGGCCTCCCTCCGTGCACCGGATTATCGGGGACTATTCGGGCGTCCAACACATCTGGTGCGCTCACCGCAAGACGAACCATCACCGGCGAACTGCCAGCGGGGAATCGAGGACCGGAGCTCACATCTCCGGAACCGTCCCACAAGGTGTCCCATACGGAACACCGGCCACCTGACCGTGTGTCACGAGCCGATCCCCATGTGGCATGCTCCGCATGCCAGTGAGGCTATCGGTGTTCCATCCACATAGTCGTCGGCCTCAGCGCGAACCCACGCGTCGCGGGCCTCGACCAGGGTCGCTATCACCGGGCCGATGGTGGCCAGTCCATGAGGGTCCGGCGGGTGTGGTCAGCCAGCGCGGACGGAAGTTTCGCGTTCCAGGCGGTGCCGGCGGCAGCACTGCTGTCCGCCAGAACCTGTGCTGCAGCGACCACGGCCCGGCGAAGATCCTCGGCGTCAAGGCCGGCGACGGTGGTCTCGATGTTTGGCGGCAGCAAGTCTGGGCTGTCGTCAAGGGCCTGTGACAAGCCGTGCCATGGATACGCTGCCCCTCGGGCGGCGGCCCACAACATCCAGATGCGGTCGCGGGCGTCCTGCACACGCTGATGCGCTTCCCACACCGAGCCGCGCCGCAGGTACTTGTCCGCATCCAACAACGCCCGCCACCCCAGAAACGCCCACTCTCGAATCTGTTCAGGCGATACCTCGTGCGCCGACCGTCCCGCCGTCGAATTCGGTGCCCCCTCACGCCAAAAGACCGGCACGAAGTCTGGTGCAGCCTCGCCGCGCCGCACTTCGCCCTCGGCGATCACAGCGAGGTCCAACTGGAGCCGATCGCTGAACTGCACGAAGACCTGGCGAATCACGAAGTCGTTGTTGTCCGACCCGGTACGCAGGACGTCCACGACCTCGCCCAGCGCAGGAAGTGCCTCAAGCAACCACGCCTCCACGTCCTGGACATCCGCGGCGCCAGCGGTGCCGCGCACCGTGCTCACACCAACAGCGGCATCAATGTCGGACAACGCATCGCCAGCGCCTCGCCCAATCGAGCACCCCACCGAGAACGATGAGACCGCGCGGTTGTCCGCGCACAGCTGCGCGAACGCAGCGATGGCCTCGCGGTGACGGCCCATTTCCGGACCGAGCGTGGACAACCACGCGTCATCAGTCCGCATCCAACACTCCCTGCTCGTCCCAGGGACCCATCCTCCCTCACCGGCAAGCACGGCGAACCCCGCAAGCCCACCCGCTTGCAGTCGTGAGGCCTCGATCAACAGCAGGCCGTGGCGCGCCGTTGATAGTTTCGTCTCGTGAAGCTCGAAGTATCGACGCTGGCGGACAGACCAGATCTGCGCGACGAGCGCGTCAGTTCGGGTCTCCCAGCCTTCATGAGCGGAGATCCGTCCTGTTGGGATCTGGTCAGCGTGCACCACCTCTACCCGGCACTGCAGCTGGTCGGCCAAGTAGCCGGGCAGACCGTGGCGACAGCCCAAGCCGCACCGATCGCCTGGACCGGCGTTGCGACGGACTTGCCGCCGCAGGGATGGGATGACGTCGTGGGAGCGGCCGTGCGCGGTGCGTGCGGCGGCCACCAACAGGCCTCGGCGGTCAGTGCTCTCATCATCACCGTCGATTCGCAGCACCGCGGGCTCGGGTTCAGTTCTGGGATGCTGGGCGCGATGAAAGCCGCCGCTCGACGTGCGGGCTTTCGCGATCTGGTCGCACCCGTGCGGCCCACCCTCAAGCACCTTGAACCACACACATCCATGCGAGAGTATGCGGCTCGCCAGCGCGACGACGGGCTCCCATGGGACCCATGGCTGCGAACTCACGTGCGCGCGGGAGGCGTGATCACCGGCACTTGCCCGGCATCGATGACGATTGGCGGGTCACTCGCCCAGTGGCGGGCCTGGACCGGCCTCGACTTCGAGACGGGCGGTGCAATCGACGTATGGGTGCACCACCGCATACCTTGATGCGGGCCGTCTCGGATTCCGATCGTTCACCGGCCTGTGCTGGCCGATCACGGCGGTCATGAAGAAAGGAGGCACTCGTGCTCACGCACTACGTGCTGACCGGTGCGCCGGGGAGCGGCAAGACCTCGGTGCTGCACGAGTTGCGTCGGCGTGGGCATGCGGTGGTCGAGGAGGCCGCGACCGATGTCATCGCCGAGCGGCAAGCCCTTGGCATCGACGAACCGTGGGCGCGCGATGACTTCGTGGACCTGATCGTCATGCTGCAACGCGAACGCGCGTCGATGCGTGTCTGCAACTCGGTACATGTGCAGATTCATGACCGCTCGCCGCTGTGCACCCTCGCTCTGGCGCGTTATCTCGGCCGCCCCGTTACGCCGCTGCTGGCAGGGGAGGTATCCCGGGTGCTGTCCGAGCAGGTGTACGCACGATCCGTGCTGCTCGTGCGCCCGCTCGGGTTCATCGAACCGACCGCGGCGCGGCGGATCAGCTACGCCGAATCCTTGGCCTTCGAGCGCGTGCACGAGGACGTCTACCGGGAGAATGGCTTCGACCTCGTCGACATACCTCCCGGCCCCGTGGCCGACCGCGCTGACCTTGCCGAAGCACATATCCTCGCCGCCACCGAACGGTTGCGGCACCGCTGAGCCGTCGCCGGCGGACGCACTAGCAACGGCAGGCTTCGTTCCCGGCGGTGGGAGCGGAGGTCACACGGATGGGCCGGATCCCCAGAGTGACGTGCCTGTCTCGGTGGATGGCATAGACCCGCCGGCGACCCGCAGCCACCTCTGACCGGTTGAGAGGTAGCGGCGTGAGTAACGACCGTCGCCTCGGGCCATGAGTAGATGCGATTCCAGCGCCAATCGAAGGTGGGCGCGTCCGCGCGGCGTGATCAACTCGCTCAGCGCGGCCCCAGGGGAGCGGAACCTCAACTCAAAGCGGTCTCGACGGGCGCCTATGCGCAGCACCGAGGTTTGCTTGGTAAAGAATCCCGCCGAGCTGATTCGCCGCGACATCATGCCCTCTCTGATGGCAACAGTGTCCCGCGAAATCAGTGACAGTGCTACCAGCGATCTCCTCGGTGACACAGGATCCCGTCCAAGTGCCTGCAGACATCTGCGGGGAATCCAGAGTCCCCGTATCAATCACCGGCCCTTCACCGGGACGGGATCCTGAACTGGCGCGGACGGCGCTGGCGGTCTTCAGCGGTCGGGAACGGCCTCTCGGCGAGTCTTACCCATACTTCTGGGATCTTCGCAGCGACACAGAGCCAGAGCCGCTATTCTCCGATTGTGGAGTGGTCCCGACCTGAGGGATCTGCCAGGGAGGGAACATGGTGAGTCTCACTCGTTGCAGCAGGACCTGCGTGCTGACCGTCGTCGTGGCCGCAGGGTTGGTCGGCTGCGGCTCGTCCGGCTCTGGGCCTAGCGGCCCCGTGTCGAGCGGGTCGTCCTCCGGTAGCGGGTCCTCCAGCAGTCCCGCGTCCAGTGGCCCCTCATCGACCGGTTCTTCGGCTGCTGCGGCCGGTGGCGGCGAGGCGGGCAAGTCCGCCACGCAGGTGTTCGCGGACGCGAAGTCGGCGTTGTTCAACGCGAAGTCGGTGCGGGTCAGTGGGACCGTGATCGACCATGGTCAGCAGCAGAAGGTGAACCTGCGGTTCCAGGGCGACAACACCGCTGGGACCGAGACGATCGGCGGGATGGTCATCAACATCGTCAAGATCGGCTCCACGGCCTACATCAAGGCACCGGCATCGTTCTGGACCAAAACCGCCGGGTCGAAAGCCGCCGGGCTGGCCGGGAAGTGGATCAAGTCCACTGGCACGTCCAACGCGCTGGGCGCGTTGACGTTGCAAAGCCTCGCCGCGGACCTCAACTCGTCGGGTTCGCCGATCCGGTCGGGGATCACGCACACCACCTTGCACGGGAAGAAGGCCCTGACCCTGACCCAAAAGGATGGCAGCACCCTGACCGTGGCTGACGCCGCATCACCGGTGCCCCTACAAATCGTGAACAAGTCCGCGGCCAGCAAGGGCCAGTTGGACTTCACCGGTTACGGGGTGGGCCAACACATCACCGCCCCCAAGGGCGCGGTGACCGCCACCCAGGCCCTCAAAGGTCAGAAAGCGACCGCCTGAACACCCCACTCACCCTACGGACCGGACGTACACCCCGAAGCAGCCCGGAAAGGGAGCGACCGACGCGGCGGGCCGGGGTGACACCGTGCCTCACCGGAGTACCGACGGCGCAAAGTACCAGTGCCAACGCAAGGCAGATGACCGCCGCGGAAAGCGAGAGCCGGTTGTCGCCGGTCGAGCTTCCAGACGTACAGGGTGTCTCCGGCGCGCAGGTAGTCCAACTCCTGGGACCCGGGATCTGGTACAACGCCTGATCTGGGTCGAGTTCGGGGTGCGCATGTCGTCCGCCGCGGTCGGGCGGATGCTGCACAAGCTCGGCTCGGCCTGTCGCCGCAGCGGCCGCTGTGGCGGGGCTGGCAGGCCGACCCGGACAAGGTCGCCGCCTGGAAGACTACGGAGTACCCCGAGATCGCCAAGGAGGCCAAGAAGACGGGCGGGACCGTGTACTTCGCGGACGAGGCCGGTCGGCGCTCGGATCTGAACGCAGGGGGCCTGATCTCTGCGTGACGCCGTACTCGTCCGGTCACCCGTACTCGTGTAGGTGGACCTACCGGGACGGTCTGGGACCAGCTACTTCTGGTCGCGAGGTTGTCACTGTCGACCGTTCTTCCGACTTTTTCGCTCGCTTCGGATCGCAAAGAATATCCCTAACGGAATGATGACTATCAGCAATACGATCGATGCAGCCATTAGAACAATGAACGCGACCACAAAACTTCGGTACAGAATTCCAGCGACGATCGCCGCAAGTACGGCAAGGCTGAAACAGTATCCGTATATGCTCTGTGGTCCGCTTTTAGGAGCTCCAGCAGATCCAGTACGCCAGACTTTATTCTGAAAGACTTTCCTCCAGTATTCGTTGGTCATAGAACTGGACACTTATCTTTCACAGTGGGCCTTACTTAGCTACTCGCGCCGTACCCGATTAGGCCCACCCCGAACGCGTTTGCCGAATTAACAACTGGCTGTAAGGCGCCCAACTCGACAGGGACCGCCTCTGGTGCGACCGCGAGGCTGATGCCGATAGCAGCTGTTTCGATTACATCAGCACCGATGACCACGGCTGCTCCGCCCAAAACGGCCCCCCAGTTGAAGAGCCCGGTGGAGTCGAGGATGTTGAGGGGGTTGTCGGCGGCGTATTCGTAGCGGTTGGCGTTGGCGGGGTCGAGGGGGGCGTTGAGGGTGTCTTGTTGGGTCCAGGTGCCGGTGAGGGGGTTGTACCAGCGTTGCCCGAATTTCAGTTCGCCGGTGGAGCGGTCTTGGAGGCCCAGCCCGAAGAGGTAGGGGTTTTCGGTGCTGGCACCGTTGGCGCCGCCGCCGTCGGTGCGGGTGGCCCCGCCGTAGGGGTCGTACCGGATGGCCAGGGAGGTGGTGTGGAAGCTGGTCGATAGCAGGACCGGGTTGCTCATCGGGTCGAGCATGTACAGGCAGGTCACACTGGAGTTGGTTTGCAGCATGATCGGCAGCCCGGACGGGTCGTGGAACACGTACCCGGTACCGGTCCCGACCTTGACGGTGTCGATCTGCGGGACCCCGGTCGCGCTGGGACGGCCGTAGGCGTAGGTGTAGGTGGAGGCGCCGGGGACGGTCTGGGACAGCAGTTCGTTCTGGTTGGTCCCGGCGTAGGCATACGTGCTGGTGCCCTTGCTGGTGGTGGTGGAGGTTTTCTGCCCGGCGGCGTTGAACGCCGCCGTCCGGGTCGGGTTGCTGGTCTGGTCCCCGGCCCCGTCGTACCCGTAGCCGCTGCTGGTGATCTGGTTGCCGGCGTTGAACGTCAGGGCCTGACTGGACGGGGACGACCCGGTCACCGTGGAACTGGTCCGGTTGCCGGCCTGGTCGTACCCGTAGGTGTAGGTGCGCGGGTCGGTCCCGCCGGTGATCGTGTCGCCGGTCAGCCGGCCACTGGTGTCGTAGTGGTAGCTGCTGGTCTCCCCGGATACCGCGTTGCTGACCCATTGGATGTTGCTGCGGTCATTGGCCGGGGCCGTGGAGCAGGACGGGGCGGTCGAGTTCGCGGCGTAGCAGACCGTCTCGTTCAGTACCGTGGTCGGGCTGGCCGCGGGACCGTTCTGCCCGGTCACCCCGGTGATCCGCCCGGTCGCGTCGTAGGTGTAGTGCTCGTGCGCCGACCAGGCGGTGTGGCTGGTGTTGGACTGCAACCACACATCGGTCCGGCGCCCGTTCGCGTCGTTGGCGAACACCGTGGTCAGGGTCGTGCCGCTTTGCGGGTAGGTCATCGAGGTCAGCTGGTGCGCGGCGTCGTACCCGTAGGTCACGGTCCCGGCCCCATCGGTAGCGGTCGCCTGCGCGCCGGCCAGGTCGTAGGTGTAGCTGCTGGTCAGCCTGTTGGCACTGTTCGTCGTGGACAGCAGGTTGCCCAGGTCGTCATACGTGTAGGTGGTGGTCCCGGACCCGTCGACCCGTTTGGTGATTCGCCCGCTGGCGTCGTAGGTGTAGGCCACGTCCGGCGTGCCGTCCGAGTAATGCACCCGGGTGATCCGGTCCAGGTCGTCATAGGTGTAGCTGATCGTGTCCCCGGCCCCGTCGGTCGCGGTGGACAGCCGGCCGAACCCGTCCCAGGTGTAGGCGCGGTTGCCCAGGCTGGTCCCCGCCGGTGGGGTGATCGAGGTCAGGTCCCCAGTGCCGTCATACCCGTAGGAGGTGACGACCCCGGCGGGTGCGCCCGGGGACGCGGATGTGGCGGGGGTGCCGTTGGAGTGGTAGGTGACCGTCGCGCTCGGCCCGGTCGCGCCCTGCTGGGTGCCCAACTGGTTGCCGTTGCCGTCATAGGTGTAGGCCAGGGCGTTGCCGGAGTCGTCGGTACTCGAGGACGGCAAGTACGCACACCCGGGGCCGTTGCCCTGCCCGCAGGCGGAGTACTGCACGCTATCGGTGGCGCCCTGCGGGGAGGCGATCTGGTTCAGTGACTCCCCGGCGTTGGTGTACCCCAGGCTGGTCGTCCCGCCCGCGGCCGGGGTCACCGACAGCACGTTGTCGACCGCGTTATACGTGGCCGCCCGGTGGTGACCGTCCGGGTCAGTCGCCGAGGACACCCGGTCATCGGCGGTCAGGGTGTAGCTGGTGTGCGGCACCGAGGCCACCGGCTGGGACTGGTTGGTGGTCGGGTCGGCGACCAGGGTCTGCGTCGTCGACTGGTAGTACAACCGGGTGGTCGAGGTGCCCGCCCCGTCCGGGTTGGCCTGCGCCACGGAGTTGATGCGCCCGATCGAGTCCAGGCCCAGCGTGGTGGCCTTGCCCTGCGGACTGGTCACGGACAGCACCTGTCCGGTATCGGTGCCCGGGCCGCTGGCGAAATGGGTCACCCCGCCCATCGTGTCGGTCACCGACGCCAGGTGCCCCTTGGCGGAGTACCCGAGACTCACCTGCCGGGACAAGGACCCGTTCGTCTCCGTCAACGTGGTGATGCGTGACCCGGACTCGGTGACCGCCACCGTGGCCCCGGTCCCGCCCCACCGAGACGTGGTGATCGAGGCCGGGTACCCCCCAGCCGTGTACGCGTAGGTCGTGGCGTTGCCGTCCCGGTCCGCGTCACTGGTCAGCCGGCCCGAGGCGTTGAAGCTCAGCGTCTCCTGCGACGCGTGATCGATCAGGGTGTAGCCCGCCGAGGCGGACCCGGTCAGGTCGGCCTGGAACTGTGGTGGGGCGGTGAACCCGCCGGCCCCGTTCGAGGTGAACACTCCGGCCAGCCCGCCCGGCCCATAGAAGGTGACGCTGCCGTCCGGGTTGGTGACGACTCGCTCGTCGAATCCGGTGATGCCCCACCCGGATCCGGTGCCACCGGTCACCGCGGACGGCACGCTACTGCCCTGCGTGGAGGAGTTGTACCACAGCGTGATCGCCGGATTTGAGCGTATCCCGGGCAGGGTCAGCAGCTGGTCGGTGATCAGCATGTTCTTGCTGCCCACATCCACACTCAGCCCGGTCGTGCCCGAGATCGGGAACGACAATCGGGTCGCGTGCTTGCGCGCCCCGGCCACCGGGGCCGGGTTCGATGTGGCCGCGGCCGCGGGCGGGGAGCCGATCCCGACCGCGGCAACCATCGCCGCAACCGTCGCCACCGCCAGGCAGGCCAGGCGGCCGTGCCGCCGGCTCACCACACTCACCGATCCAGACATACGTGCCCTCCCCAGTCCCAACCCTTCACCACGCACCAAACGGTGCGCGGCGCCACCGTAAACGCTCGCGACGAGCGTCTCGGTAACCGCCGGGGCACCCGCGTCGATCGTCACGGGAACAGATGCCTGAGCCAACCACGCCCCACCCGATTTGACAAGAGCACCACCCGCAAGATAATCACGACGGTGCCCCGGGGGATGCGCCGGAAGAGTTCGCGCGATGGCCTCAAACTTCTGCCAGGTAACCCTGCTGCAAGGGCGCTACGTCGAAGGCCAGCGCTCGTACCGGGAGCAGCATCGGCAGATCCGGGTGTCCCGCAGGACGAACCACAAACGGTGAAGCCGCATGTCGAGGGGCGCCCTCGCCCCGGTATTGCGTTGTCCGTTCCGTAGGGGCCGTCCGCCTGGGCGTCCCGGGACACGGGCGTCATACGGATCGCCTTGCGCCGAAGTTCTAGACATTGCGAAACAGGCTTGGCGGCGCAGGATTCATCCAATGGTCGCCACTTGTCGCGGTGGCCAAGCTTGGCTGCACTTCGACAGGACACGACCGACCACTCCTGTGGCGCGATCGGCCGTATCCGGACTGTCAGCTGATGCGCTTCTTGGCCTCGGCCTGGTCCTCCTGGTCGGCTTGCGCCTTGGCGATCTGCGGTGGCACGTGACCGGTGGTCTTGGTGTAGAAGTCGGCCGACTTCTGCTCGATGAAGGTCTTGATCCCGGCGGACACGGCGCCGGAGAAGATCGCAAAGATCGTCAGCTCGGTCGGTGAGGCGTAGGGGTCGAACTTGTTCTTCGGTGGTGCACCGGTTGCGGTCTTCCAGGTCTTGGTGGTGACCTTCGCGGACGTCTTGCGCGCCGCGATACCGCTCGCCAGGTTGATGACCTTCCAACCGACCGCCATTGCATCTCCTCACATCGGGGTCCATTCGTCCTGGACCTGCATACCACGGTGCCGAGCCTGCCACGTCCGGCGTGTAACGTCATCTTTTGAGACGACAGGGGAGCGCACCAGGCGCTGAGAGTGCGGGGCCACCCGCAGACCCTCGAACCTGATCCGGTTAGTACCGGTGGAGGAAGTCGAGCCCCTCTTCGACACGAGGAGGATGTCTCACGATGCGAGCAACTCACCTGATTGCGCTCGGCGCGGTCGCCGCCGTGTCGCTGACGGGCTGCTCACTGAGCAGCACGACCAGCACCAACGACCCCACATCCACCGGGACGGGCAGTGCCACGGCGCCCACGAACAAAACCGTCACCCTGGTGACTCACGACTCCTGGGTGGCACCCAAGTCGCTACTGGCGAAGTTCACCGCACAGACCGGGTATGTCGTGAAGGTGTCGTCGTCGGGCGACGCCGGCCAGGTCGCCAACCAGCTGGTGCTGACCAAGGGCAGCCCCGTCGGAGATGTCACCTTCGGCATCGACAACACCTTCGCCACCCGGGTCACCGATGCCGGGGTGCTCGATGACTACAGCCCGGCGCTGCCCGATGGCGCCTCCGCCTACGCGCTGAAGGGGGCGGCGGCCAAGCAGCTCACCCCGATCGACTTCAGCGACGTGTGCGTCAACGTCGACAACGCCTGGTTCAACAAGCACAAGCTGCAACCGCCCACCAGCCTGGACGACCTGACGAAACCGGCCTACAAGAACCTGTTCGTCACCCCGGGTGCGGCCACCTCATCCCCGGGTATGGCGTTCCTGCTGAGCACGATCAGCAAGTACGGCACCTCCGGGTGGCAGGGCTACTGGAAGAAGCTGATGGCCAACGGCACCAAGGTGACCAGTGGCTGGAGCGACGCCTGGAACGTCGACTACACCGCCGGTGGCGGGAAGGGGGACCGGCCGATCATCCTGTCCTACAACAGCGACCCGACGACTACGGTCAAAGGTGACAAGTCGAGCACGAGTGCGCTGCTCAACACCTGCTTCCAGAGCGTCGAGTATGCCGGCGTCATCAAGGGCGCCAAGAACCCGGCCGGCGCCAAGGCCTTCGTCAGGTTCATGCTCGGCAGCGCCTTCCAGAAGGCGCTGCCGCCCAACATGTATGTGTTCCCGGTCGACAAGCGCGTGCCGCTGCCGGCCGACTGGAAGACCTTCGCGAAGATCCCGGCCAAACCCTGGAGCGTGCCGCCGGCCGAGATCTCCAAGAACCGGGCGACCTGGCTGCAGCAGTGGCAGGACGTGACTGCCGGTTAGTCGTATGCCGTCCCGCTGGCCGCGTCGTGCGGCTCTGACCGCCCTGGCGCTGATCCCGCTGGTGTTTCTGGCCGTCTTCTTCGTGCTGCCGGTCGGTGGCATGGTCCTGCGCGGCCTGCACCCGGACGGCTCCTGGGCGCTCGGGGACACCTGGTCGGTGCTCAGCCGCCCGCCCGAGCGGCAGGCACTGTGGTTCACCCTCTGGATCGCGGTGCTCGGGACCGCACTGACCACCGCGCTCGGGGTCCCGGTGGCCTACGTGCTCTATCGGCTGCGGCTGCCCGGGCGCAGGGTCCTGCGCGGCATCGTGGTGACCCCGTTCGTGCTGCCGACCGTGGTGGTCGGCGTGGCGTTTCGCACTCTGCTGGTGCAGTCGGGCCCGCTGGGGTTCTTGAACATTGACGCGTCATGGGTGGCCATCTTGCTGGCGCTGGTCTTCTTCAACCTGGCCGTCGTGGTGCGCACCGTCGGCGCCGTATGGGAGGGCCTGGACCCTCGCGCGGAGGAGTCGGCCGCAGCGCTCGGCGCCTCGCCGTGGCAGGTCTTTCGCACGGTCACGCTGCCGGCGCTGCGGCCCTCGATCATCTCCGCGGCCAGCGTCGTCTTCCTCTTCTGTGCCACGGCCTTCGGTGTCGTGCTGATCCTCGGCGGCACCCGGTACAGCACGATCGAGACGCAGATCTATCTGCTGACCACCAACCTGCTCGACCTGCGCTCGGCGGCGGTGCTGTCGATCGTGCAGCTGCTGGCGGTCGTCGTGCTGCTCTGGGGAGCCGAGATCGCGCGCAGCCGCAAGCAGCGCACCACCGTGACCGCCGGGCGCGGGGGACTGCGCGCGGTGCGCTTCTCGGATGCCATCCCGCTGGCCCTGACCGGGCTCGTGGTGCTCTTCGTCGTGGCTCCGCTGGCGACGCTGGTGGTCCGCTCGCTGCAGATCGACGGGGTGTGGACCCTCGACAACTATCGGCACCTTGCCTCCGACGGAGCGGACAATGCGCTGCTGGTGCCGGTGTGGCAGGCGCTGGACAACTCCTGGCGGATCGCGATCGACGCGACGGCGATGGCTGTCGTGCTGGGGGTGATCGTCTCGGTGCTGGTGACCCGCCGCGGCTCCACCCGGCATACCCGCGGCCTGCTCACCGCCTTGGACGGGGCGTTCATGCTGCCGCTGGGGATCTCCGCGGTCACGGTCGGGTTCGGCTTCCTCATCACCCTCAACCACCCGCCGCTGGACCTGCGCTCCTCGCCCATCCTGATCCCCATTGCGCAGGCGCTGGTCGCGCTGCCGCTGGTGGTGCGCACGCTCGCGCCGGCGCTGCGATCCACCGACGAGCGGCAGCGACAGGCCGCCGCCGCGCTCGGCGCCTCACCGCTGCGCGCCATGGTCACCGTCGATCTGCCGGTGGTGTGGCGGCCGCTGCTGGCCGCCACCGGGTTCGCGCTGGCGGTCTCGCTGGGGGAGTTCGGCGCGACCAGCTTCCTCGCGCAGCCCGATCACCCCACCCTGCCGGTGGTCATCTACGCGCTCATCGGCCACCCTGGAGCGGTGAACTTCGGTATGGCGCTCGCCGGCTCGGTCGTGCTCGCCGGCATGACCGCCCTGGTCATGGGCCTGGTCGAACGCCTGCACGTCACCTCCATGGGCGCGTTCTAGATGGACGGACTGGTCGTGGCGGGTGTCGGCGTCAGCTTCGACGGGGACCCTGCGGTGCAGGACGTGACCCTGGAGCTGCCGGCCGGGCAGGTCCTGGCCGTCCTCGGGCCGTCGGGCTGCGGCAAGTCGACCTTGCTGCGGGTCATCGCCGGCCTGCAGGTGCCCGACCGCGGCACGGTGAGCTTCGACGGGGCCGACGTGACCGGTATACCGACGCACAAGCGCGGGTTCGCGCTGATGTTCCAGGACGGGCAGCTCTTCGCCCACCTGGACGTGGCGGCCAACGTCGCCTACCCGTTGCGGCGGAAACGTGTCGCCCGCGCAAAGATTGCGCCTCGGGTGACCGAGCTGCTGAACCTGGTCGGTCTGCCGGGGATGGAGGAGCGCGGGCCGGCCAGCCTGTCCGGTGGTCAGCAGCAGCGGGTGGCGCTGGCCCGCGCACTGGCCGCTGAGCCACGGCTGCTGCTGCTCGACGAACCGTTGTCGGCGCTCGACCGGGCGCTGCGAGATCGCCTGGCCACGGACCTGCGCGAGATCCTGGTTTGCACCGGCACCACCGCGCTGCTGGTCACCCACGACCATGACGAGGCACTGACCGCCGCGGACCGGATCGCGGTGATGCGGGACGGCAGGATCGTGCAGCAGGGGCCGGCCGCCGACGTGTGGCAGCACCCGGTGGACGAGCGAGCGGCGCAGTTCCTCGGATTCAGCACGATCCTCGACGGCTCCGGTGCCGACCGGCTGCGCCCGCTGCTGGGCGCCGGCGCGGGTCGACGCATCGCGCTGCGGCCCGGGGCGCTGCGGGTGGATCCACGAGGCGAACTGATCGGGACGGTGCGCTCCGCGGCCACGGTGGCGGACGGCATACGGCTGCGGTGCGAGGTCGAGGCGATCGGCGAGGTCCAGGCGTATGCCGAGACCGGCACCACCCTGGCGCCCGGCGACCGAGTGCAGCTGCGACTGGTCCCCGCAGCGACCGCGGCGCTTCCGGAGGGTCCCGCCGGCAGGTAGCGCCGCAGGCACCCGCAGTGCTCCTCGGCGCATCCGACCAAGACCGACGCGCCGAGTCCTTCTTCGTCCGATTGCCCGGCCGCCATCACCACGGCACCGTGGTGGCGGACGGAAGCGGCAGGCGACGAGGGGGCGCGGATGACGAGTACGACGGTGTCGCAGGGGGAACGCCCGTCGCGGCAGCGGCTGGTAGCGCAACTCGTGATGCTTCTGGTGGCTCTTCACCTGGGCGCGACGGTCGTCTACCTCGCCCGCCCGGCGTCGCTCCCGGCGCCGGTTCGGGCCGGTATCGACCGCTACATGGAGCCGGTCTTCAAGCAGGCGTGGGGTGTCTTCGCGCCCGATCCGGTCAGCTACAGCACCTGGCTGAGGGTGCGGGCCGAGACCGCCGGAGGGGTGACCTCGTGGTTCGACGTGTCGGCCTGCGACATCCACTCCGCCGTGCTGCATCATCTGGTGCCGGATCGTCGCTACCTGACGACGTTCCAGCTGGTCAAGCACTACCGCGGCACCCTGGGACAGCTGCCGAGCTCCGCCCGCGCGATCGCGGCCGACGACGCGGACGGCACCAGCTGGCATGGTATGCAGCGCCACCTGGTCGCCGCCGGTGCGTCTCATACGGGCGCGGCGGACTTCGTCGAGAGCGACCGATCCATGATGGGACTGGTGTCGCAGATCGCCGCCGGGCGGTGGGGGGACAGCCGGCGGGTGCAGATCATGATCGAGGACACCCACTTCGTGCCTTACCCGGCGAGGCGCAGCAACCAGGCCAGCGAGCGGGTGAACCGCTGGACCTCGGGCTGGATGCCGACTCAGTCCTTCCCGCACGCCGGCCGGGAGGTCGTCGGCGGTGTCTACGGGCAGTCGTCCGGCTGCACCAATGAGTCCACCGGCGGTCCACGATGAGCGGGCCAGGGCGTTGCCTGCTTCGCGTCCCTCGGCCGGCGTGCCGGGTAACCGACTGGTTCGCGCTCGATATGCACGCTCAGTACGGGCTGGCCGCGTCGCGCATCATCTACGGCCTCTTCGTGGTTCTCACGGTCGCCGTCAACGCGCCCGATCGGCAGTTCTTGTGGGGCACCGGCTCGGCCTGGGCGCAGCCCTACCGCGCGCACAGCATCTGGGGCTCACCGGTGTTCGGCTACTTCAACGGCGCCGATCCGTCGGGTGTCTTCACCGCGAAGTACCTGGTGCTCGGCATTCTCGGTGTCTGCATGATGATGGGTCTAGCCAGCCGGGTGAGCACGATCGCGGTCTTCTTCATGTTCACCTCATTGATCGCCGCCGGGCCGACGAGCACCGACACGGAGGACGTCGTCGCGCGAATCGTGCTGCTGTGGCTCTGCTTTGCCGACACGTCCCAGCGGCTGTCGCTCGACCGGTGGATTGCTCGCCGGCGGGGGCTCCTGGCCGCCGGCAACGATATGCGAGCGCTTCGCCCCGGGCTCCTGCCGGACAGCGTCCGAGTGCCGATCCACAATGCCGCACTCGTGCTCATCGGCGCCCAGATCATCATCATCTATCTGGTTGCGGGTCTGGCCAAGCTCCGGGGGAGCCTGTGGCGCGATGGCACCGCCATCTACTACCCGCTGCACGCCGGCTACCTGTCGCCCTGGCCGAGCCTGTCGCACTTCGTGGCGAACCAGCCGCTCGCGGTCCACGCGATGTCCTGGGGATCCGTGGTCCTGCAGATCGTTTTTGGCCTGCTGCTGCTTCGGCACCGCACCCGCGTGGTTGCCGTCGTTGCGATGGTGTCACTGCACGCCGGCATCGCACTCTTCCTGGGACTGGGTTTGTTTTCGCTCGCCATGGTCGGTGCCGACTTCGCCTTCATCCAGGATCGCACCGTGGCACGCCTGGCCAGCCGGCTCTACCCTCGGGCGCACCTCGTCGAACACTCGTAGCCGCGCCGGCTCGAGCCATCCTTGACTCCCCAGCACTGCGTCTAGGGTGTTCACTTATGGCGGCGAGTGGGCGAGAGAGCATCGCCGCCCGGGTGGACTGGAAGATCGTTCGGCGGGTGGCCATTGCCTGCTACCTGGTGGTGCTGATCGGCTACGTCGTCGCCGTCGGTGTCCCACTGGACCGCGTCGGCCTGACTCTCTGGATCCTCGTCGGCCTGAGCACGCTCGTGGTTGGCAAGGGCTGGCGAGCCTGGTGGCGCCTGATGCTCGACTGGTTGCCCTTCCAAGGGATCCTGCTCGCCTACGACTACGGCTACGGAATGGCCTCCCACTTCCACGGTAGCCACCTGTCGGGGTACCCGGAGCAGGGCGCCACCAACGGTCTGGGCCTGCCGCTGCACGTGACCTTCCCTGTCGAGTTCGACAAGTTCCTCTTCGGCGGCCACCTGCCGAACCAGTGGATCCAGGAGCACTTCCACGCCACCACGACGGTCCCGTGGATCAGCGTGATCGTCACCCTCTGCTACTGCAGCCACTTCGTGGTGACCCCGCTGGCCGCGACGTACTGGTGGATCGTGGCCCGGGACAAGTTCCGCATCTGGGTCAAGCTGGTCGTCGCGATGGCGATCGCGGGCTTGGCCACCTACTTCCTCTACCCGATGTCGCCGCCGTGGCTCGCGTCCATGCAGGGCTCCATCCCCGGCGCCGACGTGGCGCGGCTGTCCGGGCAGGGCTGGCAGCGGATGGGCTTCCACATCGCGAACCAGGTGCTCGGCGACGGCCAGGCACGCTCGAACCCGGTGGCGGCGATGCCGTCGCTGCACATGGCATACGCCGTGCTCATCGTCGGATTCGTCTGGTGCTGGACGAGGCGCTGGTGGCTGCGGATCGTGCTGGTGATCTATCCGCTGGTGATGGCGTTCAGCCTCGTATATGCCGGTGAGCACTACGTGACCGACGAGATCTTCGGTGTCCTGTATGCCGTGATCATCCTGGGGGTGTGGCAGGGGCTGCGGCGCCGATCAGCCCGTCGGGAGGTCGCGGACGGTGAGGCACTGCTCGGACCGGCCGACGGGGCCGTGGATATCACCCAGAGTGGTGGACGTCAGCCCGATCCCGCTCTCACCAAACGTGACGCAGGTGTCCAGCCCGACCCACTGGGCGTCCGGATTGCGGAACAGGTGGACTGACAGCTCGACGTTCGGATACATCATCTCGTGCGGCCGCACTCGGGTCGCGATGCCGTTCGCCGTGTCGATGAGCATGGCGTAGGAGGCCAGAGGGTCGACGTCGACGCCCTCCACGAGCGTTTTGGTGGACTGCACCCACACGCTGCGACGTCCCGCCCGCCCGCCGGGGACCGCCTTCATACGCAACGAGGCGAGGAAGGCGCCCGGCCACTCCTGCGTCGGGTTGTATGCCGTGCACTCATCGGGTGGGGGCATGCTCGGCAGCTCGACGGCCGCCACCGCCGAGGTGTCCTGACGCGACAGCCGCCAGGCGCGGGCACGGACGATCACCCGCTCGCCGATCGTCAGGGTCGCCTCGAGCAGCTCGATGGTGCGACCCGGTCGAATGGTGGTCACGCTGATGTGCGTGTCCTGCGCGGGGATCAGCCCGAGGATCTCGAAGTTGATGCGGGCCAGCTGCATGTCGGCGCGCGGTTCGTGGCGCATCAGCTCGTGGGCGATGAGTCCGCCGACCGGAGACATGTGCTGCTCGTGGTCGTTCCAGGCGCCCTGCACGTGCAGGGTCGGCAGATAGCGACCGTTGCCCAGCGGGCGGTAGTAGCTGTTGCTGTCAGGATCCAGAATGGTCGGCGTGGTCACCGGATGAGGGTACGGGCCCGCAAGACAGTCCTGCCGGGCGCATTGCGGCGTCGCCCGAGATATCCTGTGTCCCGGGTCATATGCCCGGGCCACCTTTATCGATGGGACCGCATGATTACGAATCTGGCTCCGCTGCGCAGCTTCCTTGCCGTCGTGCGCCACGGCGGTATGTCGCGCGCCGCGCGTCGGCTCAGCTACTCGCGCTCGACGGTCTCGCTGCATGTCCGCCAGCTGGAGAAGCAGCTGCAGGTGCGACTGATCAACCGGTCGAACACCGATGAGCTGCTTACCCGGGAGGGCGCCGCGCTGGTGCCCGAGGTGGAGCGGTCGCAAGAAGCCATCGGCAACCTGGAGGACAAGGCAGCCGAGCTCGCCGCCGAGAACGCCGCCGCCGAGGCGCGGGAGTCCGAGGATGCCGCTTCGGATGACCGGGATCAAGACGACACCGACCCGGAGGTCGTCGCCTGACCAACGGCAGCCCCGGCGGGCGGGTCAGCCGTCCGCTGCGGCCGGTCCGATGCCTCGCACTACCAGACGCACACCACGCAGGAAGTCCTCCGTCCCGAACGGGGTCCGGTCGTGCGGCATACTCTGCGGGTCGAGCGCGCCGAGGTCCGCAGCCTGGCGGTGCTGCTGCTCGTTGGTGGTGTAGCCCAGCACGTAGTGCAGCAGCACGGAGGCAGCGGTCTGCGCTTCCTGCGTCGAGAGCCCGGCCCGGTCCAGCTCGCCCTCGAACCTGCGAATGGCCTCGCCCGCTCCCAGTCGAAAGGCGAACGCCGTCGCCACCAGGTCGGCGCCGTCCTTGTGCTCCAAGAGCTCGGCGCGCAGGTTGCCGCACAGCTCCTCGAGGCGGCTGGGCCAGCCCGTCGAGGTGGGGGCGGCGACGGCGTCGATGATCTGGTCGGCGAGCGCAGCCAGCAGCTCCTGCTTGTTGCGGAAGTGCCAGTAGAGCGCGCTCTGCTGCACGTCCAGCTCGGCGGCGATACGGCGCATCACCAGGGCGGGCAGTCCGCCGCGATCCAGCAGCTCGATCGCGACACGCAGGATGTCCGCGCGCAGGATTCGTCCAGCCATGTCCCCGTCTTCGTGGTTGACGACGTGTGCAGCCTAACCTATCCTGAACGACGTTCAATGAACGCCGTTCAGGAGTGTCCTGCGGCGACCTGCAGGTAGGAGAGACCACCATGAGCACCGCAACTCTGCCGGCTTCGCCGGTGCTGGGCGACCTTCTCCCTGGCACCCGCGTGCGCGATGCCGCGCTCGTGCTGTCCGGGACGGCATTCCTCGCGGTGGCCGCCCAGCTTGCGATTCCGCTGTGGTTCACACCGGTGCCGCTGTCCCTGGCCACCTTCGCCGTCCTGTTGAACGGCGCCGCTCTCGGGCCGGCCCGCGGCGGCCTCAGCGTGCTGCTCTATGCGGTGCTGGGCCTCGTCGGAGTCCCGGTGTTTGCCGACCACGCGACCGGCTGGGCCTTCGCCTCGTTCGGGTACGTGCTCGGCTACCTGCCGGCGGCGCTCACGGTCGGGATGCTCGCTCGGCGTCGGGCCGACCGGTCGTTGGGCGCCACGATCGGCATGGGCTGCGTCGGGGCCGTCATCGTGTATGCCGTGGGCGTGCCGTGGCTGATGGGCTTCGCGCACGTCGACCTGCTGACCGGTCTCAAGCTCGGCGCGTTCCCCTTCCTGGCAGGCGACGCGATCAAGGCGGTTGTGGTCGCGCTGCTGCTGCCGGCCACCTGGAAGGTCATCGACAAGGCCGGCTCCCGTACCTCCTGACTCACCCCACGCCGGTCGAGTTGGAGGGCGCGGGACTCGATCAACCGGACTCACGTCGTTCGCCGGCTCTCGGCCGGCGGGTTGGCGGCTCTCGACTGGCGAGTGCCGGAGTTTCGGTTGCCATGTGCTGGACTGGGCGCATGCTGCGGGCCGACATCACGACCATCCCTGCCACCGCCACCCGACCCAACGAGGATGCCGCCGGGTGTCGGGGCGACGCGATCGTGCTGATGGACGGCGCCGGGATGCCCGCGGCCACGCGGGCAGGTTGCAGTCACTCGGTCGACTGGTTCTCCCACCTCGCGGTGGACCGCTACCTGGGCCACCTGCAAGATCCTGCGGCGACCATGCCGGACGCACTGGCGCAAACCATCGCGGACGTTGCCGGTATGCACTCGGGCACCTGCGACCTCGACGCGGGCTCACCGAGTGCGACCGTCGTCGCGGTCCGGCGCGTAGGCGGTGAGCTGCAGCATCTCGTGCTCGCCGACTCCTCGCTCGGCCTGGTCGGGCCAGACGGTGCGCGGGTGATCACCGACGACCGGCTGGCGAAGGTCCGTCACCCTCTCGGTGCCCAGCTGCGCGACGTGCGTAGCCGACTGGATCCCCGGCAAGACCAGGACGACCCAGACATGCTCGAGGCATGGCGGGCCTATGACCTGGCCATCCGGAACCCTCCGCGCCCGGACGCAGACGGGTTCTGGTGTGCCGGCCACCGACCGGAAGCGGCGGATCATGCACTGACCGGCAGCACCCCCGTCGACGAGGTGGCTGGTGTCGTCCTCGCGTCCGACGGCGCGATGCGCCTGGCCGAGATCTTCGACGAGCTGACACCGGAGGCGCTCGTCACGGCCTACCTGCGCGAGAGTGCAGACCACTGGCTGGCGCGCACCCGGCAGGTCGAGACCGTGCATCGCGAGGAGTCGGTGCGATGCTGGCGCAAGCCGTGTGACGACGCCACGGTCGCCGTCTGGGCGCGCTGAGACCACCTATCGGGAGGCCGTCGGCTCGCAGCTCACTCGTCGGACGGCGCCGGCTTGGAATATACCCATAGGGGGTATCGTTGTGAGCGTCATGACGACCCAGTCAGCACCACAGGCACCCGCCGAGCTCGATCTTGCGATCAGCGGGATGACATGCGCATCCTGCGCGGCGCGGATCGAGAAGAAGCTGGGTCGGCTCGATGGAGTCGAGGCCAGCGTCAACTTCGCGACCGAGCACGCCAGGGTCCGGTATGCCGAGCCGGTGACGATCGATCAGTTGCTGCAAACCGTGGAGGCGGCGGGATACCACGCCAGCCTGCCCGCGCCGCCCGCCAACGGTGCCGTAGACGAGGCGCCTGCGGCGCCCGACGAGGCGGCCCGGCTGCGCACCCGACTGAC
Source organism: Leekyejoonella antrihumi (assembly GCF_007845645.1). GTDB lineage: Bacteria > Actinomycetota > Actinomycetes > Actinomycetales > Dermatophilaceae > Leekyejoonella > Leekyejoonella antrihumi. The sequence continues at coordinate 267,807 of NZ_VCQV01000001.1, read as the reverse complement.
CGTGACGTGGGCGCTCGCGCTGCCGGTGATCGTGCTGTCGATGGTGCCGGCCATCCAGTTCGACAACTGGCAGTGGCTGGCGCTCGTGCTGGCCTCGCCCGCGGTCGTCTGGGGCGGCCTGCCCTTCCACCGGGCCGCCTGGAGCAACCTGCGACACGGGGCATCGACGATGGACACGCTGGTCTCGATAGGGACGCTCGCGGCCTACGCGTGGTCGCTATGGGCACTCTTCTTCGGCAGCGCGGGCGATCCCGGCATGCGCAGCCACTTCTCCTTGACCGTCGGCGCGGTCGACGGGGCGTCCGTCATCTACCTGGAGGCGGCAGCCGGCGTCACCGCGTTCCTGCTGACCGGGCGCTACCTCGAGGCGCGGTCCAAGCGATCGGCCGGCGCGGCCCTGCGTGCGCTGCTCGAGCTGGGCGCGAAGGACGTCGCGGTGCTGCGCAGTGGCGTCGAGGAGCGGATCCCGGTCGACGACCTGAGGGTCGGTGACCGGTTCCTGGTGCGCCCCGGCGAGAAGATCGCAACCGATGGTGTGGTCGAGGACGGTTCGTCGGCGCTCGACACGTCCATGATGACCGGCGAGCCGGTGCCCCGCGAGGTGCAACCGGGCGGCGAGGTGATCGGCGGCACCGTGAACACCGGCGGGCGACTGGTCGTGCGCGCCACTCGCGTGGGCGCAGACACCGCGCTGGCTCAGATCGGTCGGCTGGTGTCGGATGCCCAGTCCGGGAAGGCCTCCGTGCAGCGGCTCGCCGACCGGGTGGCGGCAGTATTCGTGCCGGTGGTGCTCGGGCTGGCCGCGGTGACGTTCATCGGTTGGCTGATGCTCGACGGATCGGTGCTGCGAGCGTTCACCGCTGCGGTGGCCGTGCTGGTCATCGCCTGCCCGTGTGCGCTCGGGCTCGCCACCCCCACCGCGCTGCTGGTCGGCAGTGGTCGCGGTGCGCAGCTCGGCATCCTCATCAAGGGGCCCGAGGTGCTGGAGCAGACCCGCACCGTCGACACGGTCGTGCTCGACAAGACCGGCACGGTCACCACCGGCCGAATGAGCGTGCAGCACGTGGTCGCGGCCGAGGGGGCGGACGCCGACGAGGTGCTGGCCGTGGCCGGCGCCGTCGAAGATGCCTCGACCCATCCGATCGCCCGCGCGATCGCCGCCCGTGCCGCCGCGCAGGCCGGCCTGTCGACTGTCGAGTCCTTCGCGAGCGTGGACGGATTCGGTGTCACTGGTGTGGTCGACGGTCGCGCAGCCGTCGCCGGGCGTCCGAGGCTGCTCGAGCAGTGGTCGATCAAGCTGCCGGATGACCTGCAGCAGCAGTTCGACCGTATGCAGGTCACCGGGCAGACCGTCGTCGCCGTCGGGTGGGACGGCGTGGCCCGTGGCCTCGTCGCGGTCGCGGACACCGTCAAGCCCAGCTCCCGCGCGGCCGTCGACCGGCTCCGGGCGCTCGGGCTCACTCCGGTGCTGCTGACCGGTGACCACGAGCGCGCGGCACGCGCGGTGGCCGACCAGGTCGGCATCGACGAGGTGATCGCGGGTGTCCTGCCCGCGGGCAAGGCGCAGGTCGTGCAGCGGCTGCAGGCCGAGGGCAAGGTCGTCGCGATGGTCGGCGACGGTGTCAACGACGCCGCCGCTCTCGCCCAGGCCGACCTGGGCATTGCGATGGGCACCGGCACGGATGTGGCGATCGAGGCCGGCGACCTCACGCTCATGCGCGACGACCTGCGCGGAGTGGTCGACGCGATCCGCCTGTCCCGTCGCACGCTCGGGGTGATCAAGGGCAACCTGGCCTGGGCGTTCGCCTACAACGTTGCCGGCATCCCGCTGGCAATGGCCGGCCTGCTGGACCCGATGTTCGCTGGTTTCGCGATGGCGGCGTCCTCGGTGCTGGTGGTCACGAACTCGCTGCGACTGCGGCAGTTCTCCACGAGCAGATAGCCCGCCGAAAGGTCAGCTGCGGCGATCGGCGGCGGCGCTGCGCCGACCGATGATCGTGAGCACCACGCCGACCGCGAGCGCAAGGGTCCAGCAGATCGCCAGCACCGCGAGCGCGACCCAGGCGGGGTGCATGATCGCGGCACTCGGCGCCACGATCAGCGCAACGATGCCGAGCACAACCAGCGCAGGAACCCCGATGAAGGCAACCACGATGCAGGTGGCGGCGATGGCCGACCCCACGGACAGCACGGCGCTGTCGGCCTGCTGCGTGCGCAGCGCAGCCGGCCGGATGCTGATCAGGCCCATCGAGTCCACCGCCTTCCTCGCTCCGATGTAGTGCGCGAAATGCGCACCAACCACCATCGTCGCCGCTCATTCTGACAGGTCGATGTGGATTCTTGGGAAACACTGGGTGGTCAGCTTCGCAGCTCACGTTTGAGGATCTTGCCGGAGGCATTGCGCGGCAGTTCGTTGACGAAGATGACCCTCTTGGGCACCTTGTAGGAAGCGATCTGGCCCCGGGTGTGCTCAATCAGCTCCTGGGCGCTGACCTGGCCTTTGGGCACGACGTACGCCGTGATGGCCTCGATCCACTTGTCGTCCGCCAGCCCGACGACGGCGACCTCCGCGACCTGGGGGTGGGTGTAGAGCGCGTCCTCGACGTCCCGCGACGCCACGAGGACGCCGCCGGTGTTGATGACGTCCTTGATGCGATCGACCACGAAGATGTAGCCCTGCTCGTCCATCCGCACCAGGTCCCCGGAGTGGAACCAGCCACCGTTGAAGGCGGCCTGGGTCTCCTGCGGCTTGTCCCAGTAACCCTCGCACAGCTGCGGCGAGCGGTAGACGATCTCGCCGAGCTCCCCGGTCGACACGTCGTTGCCCTCCCCGTCGACGACCCGTGCCTCGACAAAGAGGGCCGGGCGGCCGGCGCTGTCGGGGCGGTCCGCATGCTCCGCCGGCTTCAGCACGGTGGCCAGTGGTGAGATCTCGGACTGTCCGAAGAGGTTGTAGAAGCCGAGCTCGGGCGCCATCTCCTGCAGCCGCTTGAGCACCGGTACCGGCATGATCGAGGCGCCGTAGTAGGCCTTCCGCAGGCCGCCCAGCCCCTGCTCGAAGTCCGGATGGTTCGCAAGCGCAACCCATAGGGTGGGTGCGGCGAAGAACGCCCGGTGACCGTCCTCGCGGAGGCGGCGCAGGATGTCGCCCGGCTCCGGCGTCTCCACAATGGTGTTTTCGGCGCCGACCATGAGCGCCGGCACGAGCAGCACGTGCATCTGTGCCGAGTGATAGAGAGGCATCACGTGTAGGGGCGCGTCCGCACCGGTCAGCTCGAGGGCCTGTAGACAGCTGACGTACTCGTGAATCAGCGCGCGGTGAGTGATGATCGCGCCCTTGGGTAGCGAGGTGGTCCCAGAGGTATACAGCAGCTGGACGACATCGCCGTCCCCCGGGTCGACCTTGACGTGCGGCGTCTCCGCGTCTGCGGCGTGGGCGATCTCGGCGATGGAGCCGATCTCGTCCCGCAGCGCGATGGCGGTCCCAGGGTGTCGGTCCAGCGCTTCCAGCTGCGGGCGCAGGGCCGGATCCACCAGCACAGCCGTCGAGCCGGACTGCTCGATCAGGTAGTTCAGCTCACGGGCCACCAGGTTGTAGTTGATGGGCACATGGACGAACCCGGCTCGAGAGCAGGCCAGGAAGGCGATCAGGTAGGCGTCGGAGTTCCTGCCGTAGGCGGCGATGCGGGCGCCGGCATCCAGTCCGAGGGTCCGCAGGTGCGCGGCGACGGCATCCACGGCATGGTCCAGTTCGGCATACGTCCAGGTCCGGTCCTGGAATCGGACCGCGACCCGGTCCCGGAAGGACTGCGCGGCGCGGCGGGCGATGTCATCGACGGTGCTGCTGCGCACGGCGGCTGAGGTGGACATGGTGACCTCCTGGAGTGGGGTGGCTCTAGTACTGCTTATCACCGGGGGGCCGCGTGTGAGGCGGCATCGCGGCAACCGGTGGCCGATCAGCGGGTGAATGCCCGCCTCAGGTGGCTTTCAGGTGGTCCATAACCTCGCCACAGGTTGCCGAAAGACCCATGCCAGGTCGCACTCCTAGGTTCTAGAAGTCGTCACCGTTTCGAGGTGACCTGGTCCAGAAGGCGAGAGCAACCAGGATGGCTGGGACTCGAAATCGGCACGGTCGACGATCTGCCGCCGCAGGTGCAACGGTGGTGCTCGTCGCTGCCGCAGGCGGGGCGTGGGGTGGCACGAGCACCGTGACCCGGCGCAGACGACGGCAGCGGCTACGTCGACGAACCAACCGGTGACGCTCGGGACCGTGTCCCAGACCTGAGCACGACGGGGACGTTCGTTCCCGCGCATGAGGCGGATCTGACCTTCGCGAGCGGCGGCACCATCAGTTCGTTGTCGGTGGGTGTCGGGGACAAGGTGAGCGCGGGACAGGACGTCGCGGCGCTCGACCCGACCTCGTTGCAGGCAAGTGTCACGGCTGCTCAGGACACCCTGACCTCGGCGGAGGACAGCGAGACCTCGGCAGCGGGCACGAGCCAGGCATCCGCTGCTGAGAAGCCGGACCCAGATCAATTCTGGTGTCCAGGCCGGCGAGACTGTCGCTGTTGCCAGCCGAAACCCCATCGGCTCCAGAACGAGTAGCAGCTCCGGGAGTGGCCGCAGCAGCTCGGGCCTGTCGGGATTCGGCGGCTCCGGATTCGGTGGGTCCGGCTTCTCCGGCTCAAGGGGCAGCGGCGAATGAGCCTCATACACCTGGCGATTGACGCCGACCGCCAGCCGTTGCTGGTGTTACATGACGTGACCAAGACCTCCACCTCGGCGAGGTGGAGGTCGCCGCACTGCGCGGTATCAACCTGATCGTCCCGGAGGGAGAGTTCCTTGCGATCATGAGGCCCTCGGGTTCGGGCAAGTCGACCTTGATGCACATTCTGGGCTGCCTGGATTTCCCAACCGAAGGCTCGTATGAGCTCGGCGGGGTGGACGTCTCGGGCATGGACGAGGCCGCCCTCGCGAACGTTCGCAACGCAAAGATCGGTTTTTGTCTTCCAACAGTTCAACCTGCTGGCCTCGCTCAGTGCATGGCGCAATGTCGAGCTGCCCCTGATCTCTGCCGGCATCCCCCGGGGGAACGCCGGCAGATGGCCGAAGCGGCCCTGGAACGAGTCGGTCTGGGCGACCGACTGGAGCATCGACCGCTGGAGATGTCCGGCGGGCAGCAGCAGCGAGTCTCCGTCGCCCGCGCGCTCGTGACCGATCCGGACCTCATCCTTGCGGATGAACCCACCGGCAACCTCGACTCGGTCGCGACCCAGGAAGTGCTCAATCTGTTCCGTGACCTTCATGAACAGGGGCGAACGGTACTCATCATCCCCCACGAGCCCGAGGTGGCCGCCGAGGCGGCACGTGTTGTGCACATCAAGGACGGCGAACTCCGAGCCCAACCACGACGACGAGCACCAGCACCCCGGCACCGACCACCAGCGCGCCCACCAGCACCAGCACGCCTCCGCCGACGGTGAGTCCGACGAGCAGCAGAACGCCTCCGCCCACGACGACCTCGCCGCCGACGCCCACCACGAGCCCGACGACCCCGCCAGTCAACTCCGCGGAACTGGCCGCGCGCATCGCCGCCGTGCAGACCGCATCGAGTGCCTTGACGACCGCATCGGCCACCTTGTCGAGCCTCACTTCGCTGGTCGCCTCGGTTTCATCGGGCTCCGGGCACTCGTCATCCGGCGGCGGCCCCGGGGGATCTTCAACCCAGGGCGGATCTCAGCCCACGAAGAGCACCCAGGGTGGGTCCTCCGCCGCACACGGCACGACGGGTTCGCAGAGTGCTGCGGCGCCCACCAGCGACTCCACCACCACCCCCAACGGAACGTCCAGCGGCAAGGGGGCCTCTGCTGGCGGGTCGGCGGCCACCTCTGCGGAGTCCGGCCAGGGTGGCGGGGGGTCAGGAGGTTCAAGTGCGGCTTCCATAGCGCAGGCGCAGCTGGCTGTCACGCAGGCCGAGCAGGCTTCTGCGGGAGCAACTCTGACGACTCCGATCGATGGTGTGGTCGCGGCCGTGGGAATGACGGCCGGACAGGACGCGACCAGCTCCTCATCCATCACCATCGTCGGGCAGGGCGATGCACAGATCACTCTGCAGGCGTCGCTGACGCAGCTGCCATCGCTGTCCGTCGGTCAGACTGCGCAGGTGTCGGCTCCCGGCGCGCTCGGCACCATCGCGGCCTCGGTGACGCAGATCGGCATCCTGCCGTCGTCAACCAGTAGCCCGACCTATCCAGTCACGGTCGTGGTGCCGGATGCACCGCCGCCGCTCGCATCCGGCACATCGGTGCAGGTTGCGGTGGACACCAAGACGGCCACGAACGCGGTTACGGTGCCGGTCTCCGCTTTGGCCATGCTCGGAAACGGTCGGGCATCGGTGCAGGTCGCCAACGGCACGTCGGTGACGACCACGATTGTCGGAGTCGGCGCGATCGGGGACGGACGTGCCCAGGTGACCAACGGGCTCAAGGCCGGCCAGTCCGTCGTGCTGGCGGACCTGACCTCGGTCTTCCCGTCCAACGAGAGCGGTTCGACAAGCAGCCTCACCGGCCGTGGCTTCTCCGGTGGTGGAGGTGGAGGTGGACGATTCGGCGGCTCACGCTGAGCGAGGCGGCGTAGTGGCTCAGACCTGGTTCACCCAGCGGAGAACCTCGCGGGCCTGAGACTCGGTCCAGGCGGTCGTCGCGGGCTTGAGTACGTTCTTGTGGCCACTGGCGCTCATGAAGGTGTACACCGTCTTGGGAATCTCGCTCTCCTTCGTCACGGGAGGTCCCTCCAGGATGAATCGTTCATGACCGTGCTGGTCGAGGAAGAACACCTCGTCGGAGTGGCTGATGTCGTAGGTGAGTGGTTTGCCCGTGCGCCAGTTCTTCGGCGCGGTGCCGCTGTCCGTGGTCTTCTGACGCCACACCCCGAAGAACATCCACAGCGTGTTGACGTTGCTGGTGCTGCCGGTGAGCATCAGCCAGTTGGACGGGGCGGGGGAGTAGAGCTTGCGGTACGCGGCGATCTGTGGAGTGGTGTCGCGCGTCGGGTCCACGGTGATGGACAGGTAGACCACGTTCTTCATGCCGGCCTTGTCCTCGTCGCGGGCCGTCTGCACGACGGTCGCGGTGTCCAAGGGGCAGGTCTCCTGACACAGCGTCATCGTGTCGGAGATGACGATGGTCTTGCCCGCATAGTCACTCAGGTGCACGGTCTTGCCGGTGGAGTCGGTGAACGGCAGGTCCAGGATCGCCTTGGGCAGAGCCTGGTCGGTGCTGGTGCCGATGCTCGCGCCGGGGGTCGAGACGGCATGGGAGGCTCCGCCGCCGCAGCCGGCCAGAACGACCAGACAGCCTGCCGCCGCCGCGACGCTGGTGACAGTGCGTAGTCGACGGGCTGTGCGGTTCACAACTGCACGGTAGGCGAACAACCTGGGTGCGCTCGCATGGCCGTGCCCGAGGTGCCTTAGATTTGCTGCGACTAAAGGAGCTCTCGTGATCTCCCCCAAGCGCGGCGTGCACGATGGTTCCTCCGGCGTCCGCGCCATGTTCGCGGACACCACGCCACTGCGAGTGCCGGCATTTCGCCGCCTCTGGACGGCAAACATCATCACCGTCATCGGCGCACAGCTGACGGTGGTGGCCGTCCCGGCCCAGATCTACGCCATCACGCGCAGCTCGGCATACGTCGGCCTGACCGGTGCCTTCGGGCTGGTGCCGCTCATCTTCTTCGGGCTGTATGGAGGCGCGCTCGCCGATGTGATGGACCGTCGCCGCCTGATGATGATCAGCACCGTCGCGCTGATCGCGACCAGCGCGACGTTCTTCGCGCAGGCGTTGCTCGGCCTCGAGAACGTGTGGTTGCTGCTCACGATCTTTGCCGTGCAGCAGGCGTTCTTTGCGATCAACCAGCCGACGCGCAGTGCGATCCTGCCGCGCATCATTCCCATGAGGCAACTGCCGGCGGCCAACTCGCTGAACATGACCGTGTTGCAGTTCGGTGCGATTGCCGGTCCGATGGTCGGGGGTGCGCTGATCCCGGTGCTTGGCTTCGCAGCGCTCTATCTGGTCGACACGATCTCTCTCTTCGCGACCCTGTGGGCAGTGATCTCGCTGCCGGGCCTGCCACCCGAGGGGCCAGTGCACAAGGCGGGGTTCCGCTCTGTAATGGATGGATTCGCCTATCTACGGCACCACAAGGTGCTGCTGATGTCATTCCTGGTCGACATCATCGCAATGGTCTTCGGGATGCCACGTGCCCTCTTCCCCCAGATCGCCCACCAGAGCTTCGGCGGCCCGGTGGATGGTGGCCTGGCGTTCGCGCTGCTGTTCGCGGGGATACCGGCGGGCGCCGTGGTGGGAGGGGTCTTCTCCGGCTGGGTTTCCCGCACCAGCCGCCAGGGATATGCCGTGATCTGCGCAATCGTGGTCTGGGGACTGGCGATGGCCGGTTTCGGCGTCGCGGTCGGCATGGCGCACGGCTCGATGGGGGTGATGCTGGTCTTCGCGCTGCTGGCGCTGGTGATCGGCGGTGCTGCAGACATGGCATCGGCGGCGTTCCGGTCCACGATGCTGCAGGAGGCGGCCGGCGACGAGGTGCGTGGCCGGCTGCAGGGCGTGTTCACCGTCGTGGTTTCCGGCGGCCCGCGGCTTGCGGATGTGCTGCATGGCACAGTGGGCGGCCTGGTGGGCACCTCGGTCGCGGCTACCGGTGGTGGAGTTCTGGTCGTGGTACTGGTGATAGGTGCGGCGATCACGGCGCCGGCCTTCATCCGGTATCGCGTGCAGCGGTAACCGGCCTAAGGTAGTCCGATGCCTTCTGCAGTGATCGTCGGCTCCGGCCCCAACGGGCTTTCCGCCGCGGTGCACCTGGCGCGCCACGGCGTGGCAGTGCAGGTCCTGGAGGCCGCCGGTCGGATCGGTGGAGGGACGTGTTCCGGCGAGCTGACCGTGCCGGGACTGGTCCACGACTACTGCTCGGCGTTCCATCCGATGGGTGCCGGATCGCCCTACCTGTCGACCCTGGACCTTGCCGCCCGCGGGCTGCAATGGCGCTGGCCACAGATCGACTGCGCCCATCCGCTCGACGACGGTGCTGCCGGGGCGCTGCACCGTTCGCTCGAGGACACCGCCGAGGGGCTCGGCAGGGACCGCGACCGGTGGATGCGGATGTTCGCCAGTCTCAGGGACGGCTTCGACGACCTTTCGGCGGATCTCCTGGGGCCGGTGCTCCGGGTGCCGGACCACCCCATCAGACTCGCGCAGTTCGGCCCCCGAGCGCTGCTGCCGGCAACCGTCTCCGCGCGCTGGTGGCGCACCGACAAGGCGCGCGCCCTGTTTGGCGGAGTTGCGGCACATCACTATGGCCGGCTGGATCGTCCGCTGTCGTCGGCGGTGGGTCTCATGATCATCGCGGCCGGTCACCGGTATGGCTGGCCGGTCGCCGAGGGCGGTTCGCGGGCCATCGCGGACGCGCTCGCGGCCATGCTGCGAGACCACGGGGGATCGATAGAGACCGGGGTCCGGGTCCGCCGGGCGAGCGACATCCCGCCGGCGGACGTCGTGCTGCTCGATGTGGAGCCTGCTGCCGCACTCGACATCTACGGCGACCGGTTGCCGTGGCGCATTCGGCAGTCCTTCCGGCGGTTTCGCCATGGCCCGGCAGCCTTCAAGGTGGACCTCGCCGTGGACGGGCCGATTCCATGGTCGAGCTCCGACTGCGCCCGCGCCGGGACCGTCCACCTCGGTGGTTCATTCGAGGAGATCGCCCGCGCCGAGCAGGAGGTGGCGTGCGGGCGTATGCCGGAGCGTCCCTTCGTGCTGCTGGGCCAGCAGTATCTCGCGGACCCGACCCGTTCACGAGATGGCATCAACCCGGTATACGCCTATGCGCATGTGCCACCCGGCTTCACCGGTGATGCGACCGAGGCGGTCATGGCACAGATCGAGCGGTTTGCACCGGGCTTCCGAGGCCGGGTGGTGCGGAGTGTGTCGACGGGCACGGCGGGGCTGGCCGAGCACGACGCGAACCTGGTGGGCGGCGACATCGTCGGCGGTGCGACCAACCGGCTGCAGGTGGTCTTCCGCCCGCGAATGTCCACCGACCCCTACAGCCTCGGCATTCCCGGAGTGTTCTTGTGCTCCGCATCCACACCGCCGGGTGCCGGTGCGCACGGCATGTGCGGGTACCACGCGGCGCAGTCGGCGTTGCGCCATCTAGGCTCGGCGGTACGACCGGATGAAGGGATGCACCCGTGAGTAAGAGCTTCGAAGGCCGCACCGTGGTGATGTCGGGAGGCAGCCGGGGCATCGGCCTGGCCATCGCGCTCGCCGTCGCCCACCGCGGCGGAAACATCGTGCTCCTGGCGAAGACGGACCAGCCGCATCCGCGGCTGCCGGGCACGATCCACACGGCAGCACAGGAGATCGAGGACGCAGGCGGGCAGGCGGCGGCGATCGTCGGCGACGTGCGCAACGACGCGGACATCGAGCGAGCGGTCCAGACCGCCGTCGACACCTTCGGCGGCGTCGACATAGTCGTCAACAACGCGAGCGTGCTCGACCTCTCGTCCACCGCTGACGTCGCGATGAAGAAGTTCGATCTGATGCAGGCGGTCAACACCCGTGGCACCTTTGCCTTGACCAAGGCGTGTCTGCCCCATCTGATCAAGTCCGACAACGGGCACATCCTTACGCTGTCTCCGCCGCTCAACCTGTCGCCGAACTGGCTCGGTGCGCACCCCGCCTACCTGATGGCGAAGTATGGGATGACCCTGGCAACGCTCGGGTTCGCCGCCGAGTATGCCGAGGTTCCCGTCTCGGCCAACTGCCTCTGGCCACAGAGCACGATCGCCACCGCGGCCGTTGCCAACCTGCTCGGTGGCGACGAGACCGTCTCGCACTCGCGATCTCCGCAGATCGTCGCGGACTGCGCGATCGAGATCCTTTCGACGCCCGCCGGCTCGCTCACGGGGCAGACCTTGATCGATGTGGACGTTCTGCGAGCCGCCGGACACACCGACCTGTCCGGCTACGGCGGGACCGATCCGATCAGTCTCGACATCTTCGTCGACGAGGCCTGAGCGAGGTCCACCAGCCGTGCGCGATCCGGTGAAGTCTGCCCCACACCAGCCCAGTCGGCACACGGTGCTGCGCTGGGCCGACGCCCAGGCGGCTCCGTGGAAGAACGGTGGCGGTCTGACCAGCACGCTGCTGACCGGGCCGGCGGGCTCCCCGTCAGATGCCTTCGACTGGCGCATCAGCATCGCCGGCATCCGCCGGTCAGGTGACTTCTCCGCGTTCGACGGTGTCGAACGGGTCTTCACGTTGGTCGAAGGGGACCCGGTGGCTCTCACCATCGACGGGACCGAGCAGGCCGTGCCACTGCTTGCGCCGTTGACGTTCAGTGGTGCGTCTGACGTCTCATGCGCACTGATGTCCGGACCGGCGCGGGCGCTGAATGTCATGACACGCGAGGGGCGTTGTCGTGCCGAGGTTTCCGTGCTGCTCATCGACGGGCGCAGGCAGCTCACCTGCACGCGCGGGCGCGAGAACCTGCTGCTGCCGCTGCCCAGCGAGGTCGGGGTGACCACGTCCGGTGGGTGCACGCAGTCGCTCGGTAGATTCGATCTCCTGCGGGTCCACGGCGACTGGGCATTGCTCGAACCGCGTGGCGCGCAGAGCATGCTGCTTATCGAGATTGCGCCGATCGGCTGAGGTCGGGCTCGTCGTTCTCGTCGCGGGTCGACACGTCGGTGTTGTCGAAGGGCCCGATCATCTGGCGCAGTGCCGCGTGGAGTCGAACCAGGTCTTGCCGCACTGCCCGTAAATGACCCGCGTTCGCGCGTGCGGCTCCGATCTCACGATCGGCGGCCTCGAGGTCGAGGTGTCCCGGGCCGGGTGGAGGCGCCGCGCCGAGCGGACTGGAAATGGCGGCGAGGGCTGCCGTCGTGCGCGCCAGAGCCGTGACCGCGGCGGCGAGGTGCTCATCCGTGCCGGCCTCTGCCCGCACGGATCGGGTGAGCGCCTGCGCGCGACGGACGGTGTCGGCATACAGCGTCAGGTTATGGCGAGCCCATCGCGGGCTGTTGGCTGCCAGCAGTGGCCGGGTCAGTGGCGCCCCGACCTGCAGCAGGGCACGCAGCCGGGTGTCGAGGTCGCGCAGCGGCCCGTCGAGGTCGGGCGGGTCGGTGGGCTCATTCGGTTGCAGGTGTCCGCGGATCGCGAGCAGGAAGTCGCGCAGGCTCAGCAGGAGGTTGCGGCGCACGGACTCGACGGCATCTCGGGTGCTGACCGGAGTGACCACCAGCCCGACCACGATGCCGATCAGGCCGCCGAGTGCCGTCTCCTTCAGGCGCAGGAAGAGCAGGTCATCGGAGAACTCGTGCAGCACGCTGTAGAGCTGAGCGACCATGATCGTGACGAAGAAGATCATGTAGGCATAGGAGATGCGCACCAGGTAGAAACCGCACGACATGCTCACGACAATGACGGCAAGGGTCCAGACCGTGTGGCCCGTTGTGAGGTGGGCCAGCAGGATGCCCGCAAACAGGCCGACCAGTGTGCCGATGACGCGGTTGGTTGCCTTCAGCGCTGTCTCGGACCTGGTGCCTGTTCCGGCGAAGGCAACGAGTGCCGCGATGACCGCCCAGTAGTAGCGGTGCGGGTCGAGCATCCGGCCGAAGACGATGGCCAGTGCCCCTGCCACGGCGACCTGCACCGCCTGCCGCGTCGTGAAGTCCAGTCGGGACAGGGGGTTCCAGCGTCGACCACGGGCGTCCACGTCGCGTACGACAGCGGGGGACCCGGGTAGGTAGCCGAAGGCAAGGGCAACGGCCGGCGTGAACTGGTCGTCGTCCAGGCCGGTCACGCCCGGTGGCTCACCGATATCTGGTTCGAGCTCGACGTAGTCGAGGACTCCGACGGCCAGATGGCGTGCGGATCGGCGTTCGTCCGCGGTGCCGAGCCGATCGGACTCGGCCAGACCGCGCAGGTGCGCGGCGGCGGTGGCCGCATCCGCGTTGTGCCCGAGGGTCAGGGCCCATAGCGCCTGCACTGCGGCCCGTCGAAGCTCACGGTCGGCACCGACGAGATCCTGAGACGCAGTGGTGAGCTGCCCGAGGCACAGCTGCAGGTCGACCAGGCGGCGGCGGACCGCGCTCGCACTCCAGCCTTGTGGAAGCGCGTCCGAATCGGCCGACCAACCGTCGATCATCAAGGCGGCTTCCGCGAGTCGGCCGCGTTGCGCGCCAACCTTGCGGCGGCGTCGCGCGACCTCGGTGGCGTCGTCGGGGTCTGCCATCACCAGGTATGCCGATGCGCGAGCAAGCCGTCGCGCCCGGGCGTTGAAGCTGCTGCGCACGCGTCGCAGAGTCCGTTTCGGGTTGGTGCGTGTCACGGTGACCGACAGCAGCAGCACCCACGCGGTTCCGAGCACGATCGCCAGCATCAGGTGGGGGACCGTGCTCACCGTCGCGTGCAGGAACGAGGAGAAGAAATACCCCATCCACAGCATGAAGCCGTAGAAGAAGAAGTCCATGCCGAAGCGCCGGACGTAGACCGCCACGAACATCACGGCCACGAAGGTCATCAGCATCACGTCGATATGTGTTCCAACGGCTACGCCCAGACCGATACCCAGGCCCATTGCGACCGGAAAGAAAGCGGCGGTGCGCACCTTGGACCATCCGCCCGTGCCACCCAGGGCGTTGGAACCGATCATCGCGACCATGGCGCCAAGCAGCATGGCCACGACCGTCGACATCTGGTTTGCGTGTGTGAGCAGGCACAGCGCGAGCTCAACCGCCAGCGCGCCGGCCATGGCGAGCGCGGCAAAGAGGGCCTGCCGCAGACGGGTCAGTCCGGGGTCGGAACCGACGACCGCATCCCAGGTGTGCCGCATCCAGCCGCGCGCCCGGGACTGTAATATCTGCATTATGCCGATAATAACAGGTATGATACCGATGATTGGAGGCACGACTGTATGACGGGTGAGACAGCACCGGTCGCCGCGCGCGATGAGGCCGACCCGGTGGCCGTGATCGAGGTGCAGGCTGCGGTCCTGACACGCAACTTCGAGCTGCTGCGGCGCCGGTCCGGCTTCGACTCCCAGCTGGACCGGGCCGGTTACCTGCTGCTCCTCGCGCTCGACTCGCTCGGGCCGTCCGACATCGGCACGCTGGCGGCGGCTCTCGGCCTTGACCCGTCGACGGTGGGGCGGCAGGTTGCGGCCGCAGAGGGCAAGGGCCTGGTCACCCGGAACCCGGACCCGCAGGACCGGCGGCGCTCGGTGGTGACGGCATCCCCGGACGGACTGGCGCGGATGGCGGAGCTGAGCGTGGCACGTCAACGGCGCACCACGAAGATGCTCGCGGGTTGGTCGGTCGAAGATCTGGCTCAGCTCGCGCGCATGTTCACCCGCTACAACGAGGAAGTTGCCCACCACTACTTCACCGGTATCGACCAGGTCGGGTGTGCCGCACCGCACGACCAGCCGAAACATTCCACTGCAGAGGACGACTCATGACGGGCTCCACCGGCACCGCACTGCTCGTGATGGACGTTCAGCTCGGCATCACCCAGCGGTTTGCCGAGGGCACCGACTACCTGCCTCGGCTCGCCGGCACCATAGACGTGGCCCGGGCGCACGGCATACCGGTCGTCTATGTGGTGATCGGCTTCCGCGAGGGGCACCCTGACGTCAGCCGAAGCAACAAGTCCTTCGCCGTGATGGCCGGCTCCGGCAGGTTCATCCCCGGCGATCCGGGAGCGCAGGTGCACCCCGATGTGGCTCCACACGACGGTGACGTCATCGTGACCAAGCGCAGGGTCAGTGCGTTCGCCGGCAGCGACCTCGACCTGGTGCTGCGGTCCATGGAGATTCGCCACCTTGTCCTAGCGGGGATCGCCACCAGCGGCGTTGTCCTTTCCACGCTGCGGCAGGCGGCCGACCTCGACTTCGGGCTGACGGTCATCTCCGATGGCTGCCTCGACCTCGATGACGAGGTGCACCGCGTCCTGACGCAGAAGGTGTTTCCCCGTCAGGCGCAGGTCGTGACCGGTCGGGAGTGGCGCGACCAGCTGGCCTGACGCAGCTCGCCCACCGGGGCGGCAGGGTGCCTCACGCAAGCGATGGCACGCAGCGTCACGCAGGCGGACGGGGCGTCGCGGATCGGGTTCTGCTGTGAGCAGAGAGTCTGGCGAGGCAAACGCAATGATGATCGAATCAGGTTGTGAAGCTTCTGATTCTGGGTGGGACCGCCTTCTTGGGTCATGCCGTCGCGACCGAGGCAGTGAGCCGCGGGCACGACGTCACCTGCGTGGCGAGAGGTGAGTCCGGCCAGGTGCCGGCTGGCGCTGGACTGGTCGTGGCCGATCGTGACCGCGACGATGCACTGGCGAATGTGGCCGAGCAGCACTGGGATGCGGCGGTCGACGTTGCCCGCCAGCCTGGTCACGTCCGTCGAGCCGGGCGAGATCTGTCGCGCGCGGCGGAGCACCTGGTCTTCGTCTCGACGGGCAATGTGTATGCCGACACGAAAACCCCTGGGCTCGACGAGTCGGCTGCGCTGCTGGATCCGCTCGCTGACGACTCCTACACCGACATGCAGGCGTACGGACCGGGCAAGGTCGCCTGCGAACAGGCGGTGCTCGAGGCGTTCGGCCCGAAGCGGTGCACGATTGCGCGCGCGGGTCTCATCGGCGGGCCGGGGGACACGTCAGGCCGGTCCGGCTACTGGCCGTGGCGGTTCGCCCATCCGAGCACGCCCGGTGGGCAGATCCTCATCCCGGCCGCGAGCGAGATACCCGCGCAGGTCATCGACGTGCGTGATCTGGCGAGGTGGCTGGTGGACTGTGCAGAGCAGCGGCTCGACGGAGCGTTCAACGCGGCGGGTGAGCGCACCACGCTGACGCAGGTGCTCGAGGTGGCCCGCCGGGTAGCGGGATTCGCCGCAGAGGTGGTGGCCGCAGAGAACGACTGGCTGTTGTCCGAGGGCGTTAGCGAGTGGGCCGGTCCGAAGTCGTTGCCCCTGTGGCTGACCGATCCGGACTGGCGGGGCTTCTGCGATCGGAACATCTCGGCGGCGCAGGCGGGCGGTCTGAGGCTCCGCCCGATCGAGGACACGATGCGGGGCGCGCTGGCCTACGAGGAGAGTCGTGCCAAGAGCCACCCACGGGCGGCGGGCCTCAGCGACGCGGACGAGCGGAACCTGCTCGAGGCCTACGCCGCCAACGTGATCCGCGCCACACAGCAACGGCGCGATGATTGACGGAATCGCAGGACGCAACTCACTAAGTGGACCAGGCCGGTGCCCGCGAGGGGGTGGCAACCTAGGCTGAGGACATGTCCACGACGACTCACGGCACAGGTCAGCGCCCGCACGTAGTAGTCATCGGCGGTGGTTTCGGGGGACTGGCGGCAGTGCACGCCCTGCGACACGCCGATGTCGACATCACTCTCGTAGACCAGCACCCCTACAACACCTTCCAGCCGCTCCTCTACCAGGTGGCGACCGCGACGCTGAACCCCGGCGACGTCACCTGGTTCCTGCGGTCGGTGCGGAGCCGACAGCGCAACGTGTGGTTTGTGCAGGGTGCGGTGAAGTCGATGGATCACCACACCAGGATGGTCTCACTCGACAACGACACCGACCTGACCTACGACTACCTGGTCCTCGCGAACGGTGTTACGGCCAACTTCTTCGGCATCCAGGGAGCCGCCGAGAACGCCATGCCGCTCTACACCCGCACCCATGCGCTCAAGCTGCGCGACACCATCTTCGCCAGCCTCGAGGATGCCGCGCTCAACCACCCCGGTCAGGACGTCCGCGTGGTCATCGTCGGTGGTGGTGCGACCGGTGTGGAGACAGCCGGCGCACTCGCCGAGATGCGCAACAAGGACCTGCCGGTGCTGTATCCCGAGTTGGACCCGAAGCATGTGCACGTCACGCTCGTCGAGATGGCCGACCACCCGTTGGCGGCATTCTCGAAGGGCAGCCAGGATTATGCGCGGGAGGCACTGGGGCGCCGCGGCGTCGACCTCAAGCTGGACACGAAGGTGCGGGAGGTGCGCCGTGACGGTGTTGTCGTCGGCGACGACGCGGAGTTCCTCCCTGCCGGTGTGGTCATCTGGGCCAGCGGCATCACCGTCGACGACTCCGTGTCGCAGTGGGGCCTGCCGCAGGGCAAGGGCGGGCGCATCAAGGTCGACGACCAGCTGCGGGTCGAGGGTATGCAGCGTGTCTATGCGGTCGGTGACGTCGCCATCGGCGAGGGTGATCTGGCTCTCCCTCAGCTGGCTCAGCCGGCGTTGCAGGGGGGCAAGCACGCCGGCAAGGCCATTGCCGCCGACCTCGAGGGTGCGTCGATCAAGCCCTTCACCTACCTCGACAAGGGGATCCTCGCAACGATCGGGCGCAGCTCCGCGGTGGCCGAGGTCGCGCACTTCCCGCGGCTCCAGGGTTTTCCGGCGTGGGTCATCTGGAACGCCGTGCACATCACGACGCTGCTGGGCAACCGCAACCGGGCTGCCGCTATGGTCAACCTCGGTGCGAAGTACCTTGCATGGGGTCGGTCCCACAACGCCATCGTGGGAGACACGCCGAAGGCCATCGCCCAGCGCGTCAAGTGAGTGCAGCCGGACGATATTGTGTAGGGATACTCGACTCTCCGGCGAGAAGACCGCGCGCGCCCAGGCTCACGAATTAGGATTTGTCAATCGAACGTCTACGCAGCCATCTCGCGCGCCGTGCACTCATCAGAGCACAGCGTAATAACTTCGACCTCGCTTCCCTGCCGACCTCCATCTTTCCGAAGGCAAGCCTGTTTCCGTTGCAGCGGAACGGGCTGGACCCGGTGCCGATGCTCGACGCGCGGCGGGTCGCAGCGCCGATCAGCCGCGTCAAGCTGCCGTTCAAGTTCCGCGTCTGGCTCGTCATGGGGCATGAGGAGGCACGCGCCGTCCTGGCCGACGCGACCGGGTACAGCACCGACATACGCCACCTCATGGGGACCAGTGGCCCCGCAACCGCGGGCGACATCGGCGGCCTGGGGTTCACCGACCCACCGGACCACACCCGGCTCCGGCACCTGCTCACGCCGGAGTTCACCCGCCGCAGGCTTGCCCGCCTGCAGCCACGGATCACCGAGATCGTCGATGATCGGCTCGGGATGGTGCAGGCGCTCGGCCCGCGCGTCGATCTGACCGAGCACTTCTGTCACACCGTGCCGTTCATGGTCATCTGCGAGCTGCTCGGGGTGTCCTACGACAGCGGCGACTTCCAGGCGCTGGGCAAGGCTCGCTTCGACGTGACCAAGGGCGGGCCAGGATCACTCGGCGCCGTCTCGCGATCTCGGGACCGCCTGTTGGAGGAGGTCCGCCGGCAGCGCGTCGAGCCTGGGGACGGTCTCATCGGCCAGATCATTCGCGAGCACGGCGACGAGATCTCCGACCATGAGCTCAGCGGGCTGGCCGACGGGGTGCTCACCGGCGGCTTCGAGACCACCGCGTCCATGCTTGCGCTCGGGATGGTGCTGCTGCTGCGCAGCGACGAGCACCTGCGACTGCTGCGGGACGAACCGGCCGCGGTCGACGGAGTCGTGGAGGAGATGCTCCGCTACCTCACGGTGGTGCAGATGGCCTTTCCCCGGTTCGCCAAGGAGGACCACGACCTCTTCGGGATGCACATTCGCGAGGGAGACGTGCTGCTGGTCTCGCTCAGCGCGGCCAACCGCGACTCGCGGCTCGGTGCGGGCATGGACACCTTCGACCCGCATCGTGCTCCGACCCCGCATCTCGCATTCGGGCACGGATTTCACCGGTGTGTCGGTGCCGAGCTGGCTCGCATGGAGCTGCGGACCGCCCTGCCGGCGATGGCGCGGCGCTTCCCGCAGATGCGGCTCGCGGTCCCTGAAGACGAGCTGAACTTCCATCGTCTCGCCCTGGTCTATGGGCTGGACGAGCTTCCGGTGATGCTCGGACCTACCTCCCGGTAGTCGTCCGTTCCATCGCGAGCAGAACGCTTTTCGCTTCGGCCCCGCCCGCGTAGCGGCCCACCGAGCCGCTCGCGGGCAGCACCCGGTGACACGGCACCACCAGTGGCAACGGGTTCGTCGCGCAGGCGGACCCCACGGCGCGCACTGCCTTGGGATTGCCGACCTCCGCCGCAACCCGTGTGTACGAGTACGTCTGCCCATAGCCGATCGTCGGCAGAAACCGCTGCACCGTCTGCCGGAACCCGTGCGACAGCGCGAAGTCCAGCGGCAGGTCAAAGGTCCGGCGACCGCCTGCCAGGTACTCCTCGATCTCCCGCGCGGCGTCATCGAGCCGACCGGGTGCCTCCAGGATCCGTGGACTGACGGCGGCGGCGAGTGCCTCGAGGGCCGCCTCATGGCCCTGCACCGCGTAGGCGATGCGCACCAGGCCCGTGGGGGTGGCGGCCAGCAGTAGCGAGCCGACGGCCGTGTCGAGCGTGCGGTAGGCCACGTCGAGCATGCCGTCGCGCTCCGCGCCGCTCTCCAGCCTCCGATGCAGGGCGGCCATCGACTCGGCTGAGGGTGACGTGCGGTCCTGCAGCTCGTGCACCACCTGGTCTTCGGTGGGTCTCATGACCCGTCTCCTCTCGCGAATCCGGCTGTGTGCTGTGCGCGCAGCCGGTTGACTCCATCCGCCGCGGCCCGTCGAGCCGCGGCAGCGCTGCCACCGATGATGTCGGCGACCTGCGCGTAGGGCAGCCCGGCCAGGTAGTGATAGGCGACGGACTGCCGCTGCTTGGTGGGCAGTGCGCGCACCTCGCGCCACAGGTCGGTGTCCACGCTGCCCGGCAAGGCGGTCTGTTCGGCCCGCTCCGGCACCTCGGCGACCGGCACGGGGTGTCGGCGATGCGCCCGGACCACGTCGATCGCCTTGCGGTGCGCGATCGTGACCAGCCAGGCCTCGACATTCGCGTCCGCCGGCAGGTCCGGCCAGGCGCGCAGTGCCGCCAGAAAGGTCTCCGACCATGCGTCCTCGGCGTCGGCGTGCGATCCCAGAACGGCACGGCATACGCGCAGCACCGTCGGACCGTGGTCGGTGACGACGGTCTCGAAGGGAGCTTTGGGGGGCATCGAGTGGTCAGCAGGTCCTAGAAGAGCCTGGCGGCTCGCGCCTCGTCGGGCTCCTCGAGGCCGAGCAGGAAGCGCTTGCGGTCCAGCCCGCCCGCGTACCCGGTGAGACTGCCGTCGCTGCCCACGACGCGGTGGCAGGGGATGACCACCGACAACGGGTTGTGGCCGACGCACTGGCCGACTCGCTGGGCGAGCGCCTTGTTGCCCAGCCGCTCGGCGAGCGCGCCGTAGGTGGTCGTCGCGCCGTAGGGGATCTCCATCAGCAGCTTCCACACCTGGTGCTGGAAGGCATCGCCGTGTGGGTCGATCGGCAGGTCGAATGCTGTGCGCCCACCGGTGAGGTACTCGTCCAATTGGCGACCCGCTCGGTCCAGCAGTGGGTCGCTGGACGCGTCCACTCGTGGGCCGAAGTCGTCGGTCGACGGGTTCGTCCAGTGCTGGGGGAAGTAGATACCGATCAGGGAGTCGTGGTCAGCGACGACGGTGAGCTCGCCGAGGGCGCCGTCGATGACGCAGTGTCGGGCGGTCGTGCGGCTGGTCGGTGCGGTGCGGTGTGGCGCGGTCACGGGTGGTCCTTTCCGGTGATGTCAGGTTCTCATGCAGTAGACGCGCGGCAGACCCAAAACGTGAGGTCCGACCAACAGGCTCCTCCCCGAGAGGTCACGAATTGCACCCGAGAAGTCATAAATTGCACCCGAGAGGTCACGAATTGCACCCCAGGGTCCACCCTTGCGCAGATCCAATGACCTCAGCGCCCGCCACCGATGTCGAGACTGGTTCCGGTGATGTAGGAGGCTTCGGCGGACGCGAGCCACGCAATGGCGTCGGCAACCTCCTCAGGAGTGCCGGGCCGTCCGAGCGGTGGTGTGCTGCCGAGGCGTTCGAGCCGGCCGGGCGCATGAATGTCGGTGTGGATCAGGCCCGGTCGGACGCCGACGACGCGGATCCCCTCGGTGGCCACTTCTGCAGCCAGCCCCACCGTCAGTGCGTCGATAGCGGCCTTGCTCGCGGCGTAGTCGACGTACTCGCCCGCGCCCCCCGAGCACCGCTGCCCGTGACGACACATTGACGATGACGCCTCCCGCGCCGCCATGGGCGGTTGATGCGGCGCACCGCCTCAGCCGCAGCAAGGAACACGCCCCGCACGTTGATCGTGAGCACCCGGTCCAGCCGTGCCGCGTCATACTCGTCCACTCGTGCTGCCGGGGACACCACCCCGGCGTTGTTGACGAGCGCCGAAACCGCGCCGAGCTGCGACTGTGCTTCGTCGAACATGGTCACGATGTCGGCCGGGCGCGCCACATCCGCTCGTATGCTGATCGCTCGCCGCCCCAGCGCGCGGCAGGCGGCCGCGACCTGTTCGGCCGAATCGAGCTGGTCGCGAAAGGTGATTGCCACATCCCATCCGCAGCGTGCGAGGGCGATTGCGGATGCGGCGCCGATGCCGCGACTGCCACCGGTCACCAGCGCCGTGCCTACACAGTCGTCTGACACAGCGCATCACCTTTTCGGTCCGACAGATGTCTGGTTCCTAGTCTGCCAGTGGCGCCAAGCCACGAGACGACGGTCATCCCGTTAGGCTCGACACGGCATACCGTCCCGATGAAGGAGCGTCCGATGATCTTGCAGCTGGGGCAGCGAGTGCCCGATGTCGCATCCACCGCGTGGGTTGCGGACAGCGCGACCGTGGTCGGCAGCGTGCGCCTTGGTGAGCAGGTGGGCGTCTTCTACGGCGCGGTGTTGCGGGCGGACATGGAGACCATCACGATCGGCGACCGGTCCAACCTGCAGGATGGCGTTGCGCTGCACACGGATCCCGGGTTCTCACTGACTCTCGGCAAAGGCGTGTCAGTGGGACACAACGCGGTGTTGCACGGCTGTACCGTCGAAGACAACGTGCTGGTGGGCATGGGCGCAACCGTGCTCAATGGCGCACACATTGGCGCCGGCAGCCTGATCGCGGCGAATGCGCTTGTGCCAGAGGGAGCCCAGATCCCACCGGGCTCGCTGGTGGCGGGAGTGCCGGGGAAGGTGCGGCGTGAGCTGTCCGCCGAGGAGCGGGCAGGGATCACCCTCAATGCGGACGTCTACGTCGATCTCACGCAGCAGCACGCTCGCGACGCTCGCCCTGTCGAGTAACCACCACGCTGAAGTGCAGTGGATTCGTTGGTAATTGCCAACGGATCCACTGCACTTCGGGCGGTCAGCGCACCGACGAGTCCCAGCGCCAGTCGATGCCGCGGGTCTCGGCCGTGCGGCCCGTTGCAGCGAGCAGGTCGTGCCACGGATCATCAGACCGGCTGGCGTCGGAGAAGATCCGGTCTAGCACCCGAGCTGCGATGCCGAGGTCGAGGCGGTAGGCGATCCGGTGCGCCAGTAGGACGTCGAACGCGTGCAGAGCGGCCTCCGCGATGCCCATGGCGGCCAGCCCGGTGGCGTCCGGGTCGCCGTAGGGATGCCATCCGATCCGATCCGCCGGTGCGGTCGCCACGACCGCCACGAGCAGGCCGCCGACGGCATCCAGGCACTCGCAGATCGCACGAGTCCCGCCGCCCTCTTCCGGCCAGAAGAGAAACGTCGGCCCGTCCGGTCGCGGCAGCTTGGGCTCCTCGAGCGGGGTGTATGCCGTGCCGTGTCCACGCTCGCCCGAGAGCTGCATGGCATACCCGCCCAGGTCGTCGAGGACGTGCGAGATGGTCTCGCGGCACGACCAGTCCAGCCGGGCGGCCGGGATGGACCACCCGTCGTCGGGGATCTGGGAGATGTGATCGATGACGTCCTGCACGGTGTTGCGGACATCGAGGGCGTGGAGCGGAAGTTCGACGGACATGTGGGCGACGCTAGCAACGAGCGGACGAATCAAGCGAGCGAGTTTCAGCCCATCGACTTCTGGCCGTCGATGGTTTCGCGGATGATGTCGGCATGGCCGGCGTGCTGGGCGGTCTCGCCGATCAGGTGCAGCAGGACATCACGGGCTGACCTGGTTGCACCGGGCTCGTTCCAGGGTGCCGGTGGGAGGTCGTGCCGCACGTCGAGCGAGTCCAGCCCGGCAACAACGGCTTCGGTGCGCCGGGCAGCCTCCGCATAGCGATGCACGACGTGGGCCAGGGTCTCGTCCTCGTGCATCACGAACTGGTCCATCCGCTCGAGCACGAAGTCTGGCACGGTGCTGGGATCGGCGACGTCGATGCTGGCGAAGTCCACCGAGGTCCAGTCGGCATCGCCGAAGGCCGCGGTGCCATCAGTGATGAATCGGGCCCAGGTATCTTCTGCGGACGCCACGTGCTTGATGATCCCGCCGATGCACAGCTCGCTGGCGGTTGGCTTGCTTCGGGCCTGCTCCTCGGTTAAATCACGGCTGGTCAGGATGAGGAACTGGCGCCGATCGGCCAGGGTCGCGAGCAGCGAGACCTTTTCCGACGTCATAGCAGGCTTTGTGGTGGTGGTCATGGGAAGTCCTTTCTCGGTGGTGCCCTCAGTCGACCACCAGAAGAGGACACAGACTGTCCTGAATCAACGGTCGGTGCCACCTTGGACCGGAGAAGGGCAGGGCGTATTCAGCGCTTACAGCAGAAGTGAGCCGGGGTCGTCGGGGACGTCGACGGCGTGTTTCCGCAGTGCCTCCAGCGGGACGATCGTGAGCACCGCCTCATGAGTAGAGGCCAGCACGACGGGTGCCGCCACGCCGTCGCGGTAGGCGCGCGCCCAGTTCGTGGCGGTCACGCACCACCGGTCACCCGGTGTCAGACCGGGGAAGCCGTAGGCCGGCATGGGCGTGGACAAGTCGTTGCCGATACCGCGCTGGTGCGCGAGGAACTCGGCGGTCACGACCGCGCAGATCGTATGGCTGCCGCGGTCCTCTGGGCCGGTGTTGCAACAGCCGTCGCGGTAGAAGCCGGTGAGTGGATCCGTGCCGCATAGCTGAAGCTCGCCACCAAGGACGTTGCGTTCTGTCACCACACCAGGATGCACCCTCACTTAGGAAAGTGGCTGGTCGTTGACCAACGTCGGCGGCGCCACCCGCCGACAGATGAGCGCTATCGTTGCGCCTCGTGGGAGGTCTCAACAGGGTGCTTGGAGGGGCGGTTGCCGTCTTCATCGCGGTAGCGGGTGTGGCCGGTTGCTCGGACTCCTCGACGGATGTGCGTGCCACGATGCGTGTTTCGCCGGCGGTAGCGGTGGCCGATGTGCCCGTGTCGACGACCATCACGGGGCTTTCCGCGGGGTCGAAGGTCACGGTGACGTCGAGTGCCACCGACACAGGGGGCGTGCACTGGAAGGGCTCGGCCACGTTCCGGGCGCCCTCGGACGGGATGGTCTCTCTGGGGGATGAAGTCCACGAGCGGCAGTTATACGGGGGCCAATCCGATGGGACTCTTCGAGTTCATGAAGCCGGCCAAGGGGTCCGATGCGGAGTTCTTCAGTTCGATCTCCAAGATGAAGCCGTTCACCGTCACCCTCGCGGCGACCGTCGATGGGCACACGGTGGCGACCGCGGTCGCCCGTCGCCTGCCGATGGCGAAGGGCGTGACGCGAAAGTCGCTGCGGCCGGGCAAGGACGGGGTGTATGCGGACCTGTTCCTGCCGCCGCGCAGCACGACCCGGACTATCCGCAACTGGTGAATGGTGTCATCGCCGGGGTGCCGAGCTCGGTCGTCAACCTGAGCTTCCCGCCCAGCGGTGCTTCAGCGTGGACCTGGCACGGCAAGCCCCTGGCCCACGCGTCGAGCGGTGAGTGGGGCGACCCCGATCCGCCTACTGCTCAGAGTGCAGTGATTCCGGTGGAGAAGATCCACGGCCCGCTGCTCCTGGTCTGCGGGAAGATGGATGCCGTCTGGCCCTCGTGCGCCTACACCACGGCGATCCAGGCTCGGCAGCAGGCTCATCACTTTCGGTATCCGGTGACCGCGCTCAAGCTGCCGAACGCCGGGCACTACGCCGGAAGTATGGAGGCCTACTACAGCGCCACCGCGTCCTTCTACAGCAACGCAGCGGGCGGAACTCTCACCGGCAACAAGCAGGGCGAGGTCAAAGCACACGACGCGCTGTTGAAGTTCCTCCAGGCCCAGCGCTGAGAGCCAGGGTGCACCGCACGCAACCCGACAAGGCAGAGCAGCGCGGCGTGTGGTGAAGTTTGCTGGTGAACGATCCCGCGCCGAGCCGTGCGGGCACCCGTGAGTGGCTAGGGCTTGCCCTCCTCTGCCTGGCAGTGCTGCTGATTGCCGTCGACTCGACGGTGCTGGACATCGCGCTGCCGTTCATCAGCGAGAGCCTGCGTCCCTCGGGCACGCAACTGCTGTGGATCGTCGACGTCTACTCCTTCGTCATCTCCGGCCTGCTCGTCACGATGGGAAGCGTTGGCGACCGGATCGGCCGGAGGCGACTGCTGATGATGGGCGCCGCCGGATTCGGCCTGGCATCGGTACTCGCCGCGTTCTCCACCGACCCGCTGGTGCTGATCGGCGCGCGCATCCTGCAGGGCGTCACCGGTGCCACCCTGATGCCCTCGACGCTGGGCCTGATCCGGTCGAACTTCCAGGACGCGCGGCAGCGGGGAACGGCCATCGGCGTATGGGGCGCCATGTGGGGAGGTGGGTCCGCGGCCGGACCCGTCCTCGGCGGCTGGCTGCTGGAGCACTTCTGGTGGGGATCGGTGTTCTTGATCAACGTCCCCATCATGATCGTGCTGGTCGCCTTGGCGCCGAAGGTGATCCGCGAGTCCCGTGACCCCAACCCGGCACGATTCGACCTGATCAGCGCCGGCCTGTCGATGGCCGCCGTCATACCCGTGGTCTTCGCGATCAAGGAGGCGGCCGTCCATGGGATCTCCTGGCCGCTGGTGGTTGTCGCGGTCGTCGGGGTGCTGGCCGGTTGGGCGTTTGTGCGGCGGCAGAACTCATCGCCCGACCCCCTGCTCGATCTACAGCTCTTCCATAGGCCGGTCTTCGCGACGGCGATCGCGACCAACCTGCTGTCCGTGCTGGCCCTCGCCGGCGTGCTGTTCTTCGGTGCGCAGTATCTCCAGCTCGTGCTCGGATTCTCTCCGCTGCCGGCCGGCCTGCTGATGCTGCCCGGCACGCTGGCAAGCATGATCGGATCGCTCCTGTCGGCGCCGCTCGCTCGCCGATGGGGCCCAAGGCTCGCGCTCGCGGTGCCGCTGACGGTCGCCGGGGTCGGGGCGGCGATGCTGATCGCCGTCGGCACGGGGGGCGGGGCGGTGGTCTACCTCGTCGGCTTCATGCTGATGGGGCTCGGCACGGGAACGGCACTCACCGTGACCTCCAGCGTGGTGGTCGAGGCGGTGAACCCGGCGCGGGCCGCATCGGCGTCGGCGCTCTCCGAGACGGCCATGGAGTTCGGTGCCGCCACGGGAGTCGCGCTGCTCGGCAGCGCCGGCATGGCGGTCTACCGCCATGGGCTGGAGACAAGCGGACTGAGCGGAGCGCAGGCACAGACCGCGCAGGCCAGCATCGGCGGTGCCGCGGAGGTTGCTCGAGTGCTGGGCGCTCGCGCGGATCAGCTGCTGGGGTCGGCACATCAGGCGTTCGTAGACGGTCTTCACCTGGCGGCAGCGCTGACCGCGATCCTGCTACTCGTCACGACCGTCCTTGTGTGGGCCACACTCCACCCTCGCCGTCTCCACTCCGACGAGACGCCGGCCGGCCCCCGGAAGACGTGACGGACGCCCGTCGCAGAGACTGGACGGATGGGTGACATCTGGACCATCGGGCACTGGACCTGCTCGCAGGAGAGCTTCATCGGGCTGCTGGATGCCGAGCACCTTGAGGTGCTCGTCGACGTTCGGGCGCATCCCGGGTCCCGTCGCAGCCCGCAGTTCGGGCGTGACGTGATGCCCGAATGGCTGGACCGGGCGGGGATCAGGTATGTCCACCTGCCAGATCTGGGTGGTCGGCGCCGCAAGCAGGACGTCGAAGCGCACCTCAACGGTGGATGGCGGAATGCGAGCTTCAAGAACTACGCCGACTACACGTTGACGCCGGCGTACGAGGCAGGGATCGGCAAGCTGGCGGAGCTCGCGACCGATCATCGCGCTGTCGTGATGTGCGCTGAGCCGGTGCCGTGGCGATGCCACCGGCTGCTGATCTCCAACACGCTCACCGCTCGCGGGTGGACCGTGCGGCACATCGTCGGCGCTGCCGAGGTCCGTATCCATCGGTTGGGTCAGTGGGGTGCGATGCCTACCAGCGGCGCGGCTGGGCAGCTGATCTATCCGGCCCAGCGCTGTCGTGGCTGAAGCTGTGCACCACGAAGTGAGCCTACTGACGACGATCGTGGCTCCTCGCCCGGTGAGGTCGCCGGTCAGCGGCTGGTGGAGCGCTTGTACTGCGCGTTGGCGAGCGGGATGAAGATCGCGAGGATCACGGCGGACCAGAGCAAGGTGTAGAGCTCGGGATTCTGCAGCGCCCACGAAGGTGTCTGCAGGCCTCCGCCGGCCGGGATGTTGCCGAAGAGCTCCCGGGCGGCCTGCGTGACCGTCGAGATGGGATTCCACTCGGCGACGAAACGCAACGGCCCGGGCAGACTCGTCAGTGGCACAAAGGTGTTCGCGATGAACGTCATCGGGAAGATCACAACGAACGAGGCATTGTTGACCACCTCTGGGCTGGGCACGATCAGTCCGATCCAGGCCATGATCCAGCTGATGGCGTAGGCGAAGACCAGCAGCAGCAGGTAGCCGAGCACGGCGTGCAGGAACCCTTCGCGGATCCGCCAGCCCACGATGAGTCCGGTCACCGACATCACGACCAGCACGATGACGTTGTTCATCACATCGGACAGGGTCCGACCCGCCAGCACCGCCGAGGGCGACATCGGCAGCGTGCGGAAGCGGTCGACGATGCCCTTCTGGACATCTTCGGCGATCCCGGCCCCGGTGATGGTGGAGCCGAATACGACGGTCTGGGCGAAGATTCCGGCGATGAGGAACTCCCGGTAGGCGCTGGCGTTGCCGCCCGGCGTCACGGATCCCCCAATGGCGCCGCCGAATACGAACGCAAAGAGCAGCACGAACATGATCGGTGAGAGCGTGGTGAAGACCAGCAGGTCCGGGACCCGCTTGACCTTGATCAGGTTGCGCCTGGCGACGACGAGGCTGTCGGCAAGGGGGGTGAACAGGCTCATGGTGCGCTCTCCTGCTTCGCGGCGGCGTGGCCGGTGGTCGGCGCGTCCTTGTCCTCGGCCGCGTGGCCGGTGAGGGTGAGGAATACATCATCGAGGGTCGGTCGTCGCAGGCCGACGTCGTCGACGGCGATCGACTCCGCATCGAGCCGACGCAACGCGTCGGCGAGCTGCGACGCTCCACCGTCGACAGGCACCAGTAGGCCGCGACGATCGTCTTCGCGCACCACGGCCCCCACCGCCAATGGCGTCAGCAGCTCCTCCGCACGACGGAGCTGGGTGCCGTCGCTGACGGTGATCTCCAGACGCTCACCGCCCACCTGGCTCTTGAGCTGGTCGGCGGTGCCTTCGGCGATGAGCCTGCCATGGTCGATGACCACGATGTTGTCGGCGAGCCGATCCGCCTCTTCGAGATACTGCGTGGTGAGCAGGAGCGAGGTGCCGTCGGCGACCAGATCGCGAATTACCTGCCACATGCCGGTGCGGCTGCGCGGGTCGAGCCCGGTGGTGGGCTCATCGAGGAAGAGCACCGGCGGATGGGCCACCAGCGCACCGGCAAGGTCGAGGCGGCGTCGCATGCCACCGGAGTAGGTCTTGGCCATCCGGTTTGCCGCGTCGGCGAGGTCGAACTGCTCCAACAGGTCTCGTGCTCGCTGCCGTGCCTGCTTCGCGCCCAGGTGGTAGAGGCGACCCACCATGTCGAGATTCTCGTAACCGGTGAGGTATTCGTCGACGGCGGCATACTGTCCGGACACGCCAATTGTCCTGCGCACCGCTCGCGGGGAGGCGATCACGTCGACCCCTGCCACGCTCGCGGTCCCCGAGTCGGGGCGGATCAAGGTGGTGAGGATCTTGACGG
This sequence comes from Leekyejoonella antrihumi, assembly GCF_007845645.1. GTDB lineage: Bacteria > Actinomycetota > Actinomycetes > Actinomycetales > Dermatophilaceae > Leekyejoonella > Leekyejoonella antrihumi. The sequence goes on along the minus strand of NZ_VCQV01000001.1, from coordinate 238,704 downwards.
CTGTGGTCTTGCCGGCCCCGTTCGGGCCGAGCACCGCAAGCACCGTGCCTTCGGGCACGCGCAGGTCTAGCCCGTCGAGGGCGCGCACCTCGCCATACGTCTTGACCAGTCCTTCGGCCACCACCGCGTCTGCCATGAGTGGAAGTCTTTCAGAGTCCACCGACGGGCGTGGTGCGCCGGAGCCAAGGCCCCGGATCTCGGACCCGCGATCACCACCGGGTGCGGCCTCGCCAAGCAGACGGACAGGAACGACACTTGAGGCATGAGCCTTGACGAGACGACGACTCCAGCAACACGCCCGGCGGAGAGCCGAGTGCGGGCGTCGTATGACGCAGTGGCCACGGAGTACGGCGCAGCCCTCGAGCACGAGCTCGACGGAAAGCCGCTCGACCGCGCACTGCTGGCCGCGCTGGTCGAGATGAGCGGTGACGGCACGATCGCCGACCTGGGCTGCGGTCCTGGTCACGTGACCCGCCACCTGGCGGGTTTGCGCACCGACGTCGTGGGCATTGACATCTCGCCGCGGATGATTGAGATCGCACGGGAGGCAGCGCCCGGGGTGCGGTTCGAGGTCGCGTCGATGATCGACCTACCCGTCGAGGACGGCGCGTGGTCCGGTGCGGCGCTGCTCTACTCGATCATTCATCTGCGCGAGACGCAGCGGATGCAGGCGTTCAGCGAGCTGCGACGGGCACTGGCACCCGGGGGCGTCGCGTTGATCTCGTTTCACATTCGCAGCGAGGAGCACCCACCGGGAGACTTCGCGCACCTCGACCAGTGGTTCGAGCAGGACGTCGACCTCGACCGCTACTTCCTGGATCCGGAGCAGGTGATCGCCGAGGTGAGCACCGCTGGTTTCGACCTGGTCTCGGTGACCACCCGGCTGCCGAACAGCTCCGAGAGGCCGACCGAGCGCGCATACCTGCTTGTGCGCAAGCCGGCGTGATCCGATCATGACGGAGAACGTCGTGGGTGCGAATGAGACTGTCGGCGCGGACATTTTGTGGCCTTTGTCTGCCGGACGGTTGGTCATCCGGCCCGCCACCATGGCGGATGCTGATGCATTCTTCGAGTACCAACGGCGCGCAGAGGGCCAGGCGTACGTCTCGCGCATCGTGAACACGATTCAGCAGGGCCGCGACCTGCTCGCCGACCGGATCTCGAATCCCGATGGGCTGATGTGTGCGCTGGTGGTCGACGGTCGGGTCGTCGGGGACATCGGTGGACGTCGCTACCGGCCGGACTCGCTCGGCCCTGAGCCCGTTGTGTGGGACTTCCGACTGGGTTACTCGGTGCACCCGGGTTGGTGGCGTCGTGGCATCGCGAGTGCCGCGGTCGGCCTGCTCACGCCAGAACTTCACCAACGAGCGAAAATTCGCCGGGTGGTCGCCAAGGTGTTCGCCCGCAACGAGGCGTCGATCCGGGTCCTGCTCAATAACGGGTTCGAGCTGGAGGGGACCGAGCGGGCGGTGGTCCTCGGCAGGGATGGCGGCTGGTTGGACGACTGCACGCTGGCCCACCTGCCGTAGGGACCGCGGACAGGGTGTCTCAAAAGCGCACCCCAACATCTCAAACTGATAACGAAGATCCCGCGCCTCGCGCGCTCGTAGGATTGTTAACAAAGTAGTCATTTTTGTGTTTTCGCAGGTCAGCGCGTTGCCGGAAGGGGATTTATTGGTCACGAGGGCTTCCATTCGGCCAATTTCTCGCTATTGAAGAAGTGGGTGGTGCCGCATAGCCTCCAAAGGTCCGGTTCCTGGTGGGCTTGCGTTCGGCGTGGCTCCCCGTCTGTCGAAAGGGCTCAATCATGACGCTGCGTTCACGCCGTGCAACAACCCTCGCTGCTGTGCTGACAGTTGGTGCGCTCTCGCTCGCCGGGTGCGGGTCGAGTTCGACGGGCAGTTCGGGCAGCTCGGGGGGCGCCAGTGGTGGTGGAGGTGGGGGCACCCTGGCCAAGCTGCAGAAGGCCGGCACGATCACGGTGGGGATCAACGGTGAGAACCCCTACAGCTACATGGACAAGAGTGGCAAGCTGACCGGTGCCACCATCGCGCTCGACCGGGCGGTCTACAAGCAGCTCGGCATCAAGACGGTCACGGGCAAGCAGGTCGACTGGAACTCCCTGATCCCTGGGCTCACAGCGGGCCAGTTCGACGAGGTCAGCGCCGGCATGTCGGCCCTGCCGAAGCGGTGTGCGCAGGCTGCTTTCAGCTATCCGGAGATCGTCTACAAGACGGCGCTGCTGGTGCCCAAGGGCAACCCGAAGCACTTGCACACGATGGCGGACATCAAAAAGTCCGGGGCCAACCTGGTGACCGAAACCGGCGCGATCGAGCAGGGCTATGCCCAGGACATGGGCATCCAGACGCAGACAGTCGGCACGCCGGAGGCCGGTCTGCAGGCCGTCGAAAGTGGCCGCGCCGACGTCTTTGCGCTGACTGCCATCTCGCTGCGCACACTGGTCAAGACACAGAATGCGGGCAGCAAGGTCGAGGTGACACCAGCGTTCACCGCCGTTGTCAAGGGCAAGGAGCAGATCGGTGCGGGAGCCGCCGTATTCCGCAAGGGCGACACCAAACTGCTCAACGCCTACAACAAGGAGCTGAAGAAGATCATCGACAACCCGAAGGAGTTCCTCAAGATCGTCGGCAAGTTCGGGTTCACCGAGGCGGAGCGTCCGCAGGGAAAGACCGCGGACACGGCGTACCTTTGCTCCGGCAAGCTTCCGGACGCGAAGTAGTGTCCCGCGCAGCCGAGCACGCCCATCGTGGCTGAGCTTTTCACGGTGCCCGCGGGCGTGATCAGCACCGTGCAGGCCAACTGGCAGCAGCTGCTGGGCGGTCTGAAGATCACGGTCGAGTTGTCGGTGTTCGGCGGCGCGCTGGCCTTCGTCATCGCCGTCGTGCTCGGCTTGGCCGCGATGACGCGATTCGCGGTGCTGCGGATGATCTCCCGCATCATCGTCGAGTTCTTCCGGGGAACGTCGCTCGTCGTCCAGCTGTTCTTCCTGGTCTTTGTCACGCCGGTGGTGTTCGGCTGGGGGTCCCACCCGCTGGTCTTCGCGTTCGTCGCGCTCGGCCTCAACTACGGTGCCTACGGCTCTGAAGTCGTCCGTGGCGCGCTCACCGCCGTTCCCAAGGAGCAGTGGGAGTGCACCACGGCGCTGTCCATGCCGTGGGTCACCAAGATTCGCCGGATCATCTGGCCGCAAGCGTGGGCGCTGATGCTGCCAGGGCTGAACAGCCTGATGGTCATGCTGGTCAAGGGCACGGCCATCGCGCTCTTCATCGGGTTGCTCGACCTGACCTCCGTCAGCGACAACCTGCAGAAGCAGGGCGCGGAACGCTTTACGGTCTACGGGATCTCCTTCGTACTCTATTACCTCCTGGCGATGGCCTTCTCGGCGTTCCTGCGACGGATTGAGGTGCGCGCGCAGCGCCGCCTGGGCCTCAAGCCCACCAAGACGGATACGAATCGAGCGACGGCGGGAGCGTTGGCCTGATGCACTGGGATTGGAGTATCGCCCGGGATGCCCTCCCGGTCATGCTCAAGGCATTCTTCGAGGTGACCCTGGTCGTCACCGTGGTCGCCTCGATCCTGTCGGCGCTGCTCGGGCTCATCTGGGCCATTGGGCTGCGTGAGATGCCCGGCGCGCTCAGCAAGGTGCTCGCGTTCGTACTCAGTCTGCTGCGGAACACGCCAATCCCACTGCAGTTGCTGATCGCCGCCTATGCCATCGTCCAGCCGACGGGCTGGCTGTCGCACACGAGCAGCCTCGCTCAGTACCAGCATCGACTGATCATCATCGGCATCGTGGTGTTCGCACTTCAGTACTCCACCTACATGGCCGAGTCCTACCGTGGTGGCATCGAGTCGATTCGTAGTGGTCAGTGGGAGGCGGCCACGGCGCTCTCGCTGCCGCGCAGGCGCACCTGGCAGGCGGTCATCGTCCCGCAGGCGATGCGTGCGGCCTTGCCATCGCTGGGCAACTGGGCGATCGCGATGTTCAAGGACACCCCGTACCTGATTGCGATCTCCGTGCCGGAGATGGTGTCTCAGGCCCAGGACATCGGTGGCAACAACTTCAGCTACATCGAGGTAATGACCATTGCCGGCCTGATCTTCCTGGTGGCGAGCTATCCCACCGCCATCCTCATGCGCACATTGGAGAAGAAGCTTGTCTACTGACATGAGCGGCGCCATGTCGTCACCGGACCTGTCCAAGTTTGCTGCAACGTCCGGCACGAGTGGCACGCCACGGATCGTCTTCGAGGACGTGGAGAAGCGATTCGGGAAGAACGTCGTCCTCAACGGACTGGGCTTCGAGGTCGCCAAGGGAGAGCGGGTGACCCTCATCGGGCCGAGCGGCTCGGGCAAGACCACGATCCTGCGCCTCCTGATGACCCTGGAAGAGCTGAGCGGAGGTTACATCTATGTCGACGGGGAACCGCTGACGCACAAGAAGGCAGACAATGGCAAACGGACCGCGCTGCGCCCGAAGGAGGTCGCGCTGATCCGCCGTCGGATCGGGATGGTCTTCCAGCAGTTCAACCTCTTTCCGAACATGTCGGTCATCGAGAACATCATCGAAGCGCCGGTTCACGTCCTCGGGCAGTCCAAGGAGGAGGCTCGAAGCAAGGCACAGAGCCTGCTCGATCAGGTGGGTCTCGGCGACAGGGGTGACGAGCACCCGACTCGACTCTCGGGTGGGCAGCAGCAGCGGGTAGCTATCGCCCGTGCTCTGGCGATGGAGCCGGAGATCCTGCTGCTGGACGAGGTCACCTCGGCGCTGGATCCCGAGCTGGTTGGCGATGTGCTCGGTGTCCTGCGCGACGTAGCGAACACTACCGACATCACGATGCTGCTGGTGACACACGAGATGCAGTTCGCGCGGGATGTGTCTCACCGCGTGATGATGTTCGATGAAGGTCACATCATCGAGGAGTCCGCTCCCGATGCGATGTTCTCCAACCCGCAGCACGAGCGGACCAAGAAGTTCCTGCAGGCGATTCTGTAGATCTCGCTTCCAGGCGCGGAGATCAACCTGCGCAAAGATGGACCCATGAGTATGCCGTGCGCTCTGCTGTGGCCTCGCCCGCCCAGAGCAGCGCGGCGCTCGATGACCAGGCGCGGTGCGCTCGCGGCTCTGACGGTCTGCTGCGGAGGGCTCCTCGCCGGGTGCGGCCCGTCGGGCAGCGCATCCTCCGGAGCAGACAGCAGTCCGCCCAGCGTGTCTGCGGCGCATTCGCCCAGCGCACGACCGGCTCCGGCATCGACTACACCGGGCACAGCGGGCGGCCAGACGGGCAGCGAGGCCGACTGGCCCGCATACCACCGCGACCGGGCCCGCACCGGCGCCGTCGCCGACGGGCCGGCGCTCGATCCGCCGAGGCGGGCATGGACCACGAGTCTGGGAGCCGCCGTCCGCGGGCAGCCGGTGGTCGCGGGCGGCCGCATCATCGCCGCGACTGAGCGCAACCGAGTCGTCGCGCTCGACCCGGCCACCGGCCGCGTGCTGTGGTCGCGGGCCCTCGGCGCGCCGCTCACTGACGTCGCGCAGGTGGTCGGCTGCGGCAACATCGATCCGCTGGGCATCACCAGCACGCCGGTCATCGACACCGTCCACGGGATCGTCTATGTGGTCGCGGAGATCGGCAGCGGCGGCACGGTCCACCATCAGCTGGTGGGGTTTGACGTGCGCACCGGTCGGCAGCGCTCCAGCACCCGCGTAGACCCGCCGCTGCCCGCCGGCGAGTCGTCGACGACCCTGCTCCAGCGCGCTGGCCTCGCGTTCAGCGGCGGGCGGGTCTACGTGGCCTACACCGGCAACTTCGGTGACTGCGGTCGCTACCACGGGTGGGTGGTCGGGGTTGATCCCACCGGCGCCCGCCCGCAGGTGTCGTTCGAAGTCGCACCGGACGGAGAGGGCGGCGCGATCTGGCAGTCCGGCGGCGCACCGGCGGTCGACGCCGCCGGTAACCTCTACGTGAGTACGGGCAACGCGAATCCCGATCCACCGCAAGGTGGCCCGGATCCCAAGAAATACACCGAGAGCGTGGTGCGGCTCAGTCCCGACCTGCGCGTGCTGGCATCCTTCAAGGACCGGGTCGCCGGCGGTGACGAGGACCTGAGTGCGGGAAATCCGGTGCTGCTGCCCGGCGGTGAGGTGTTTGCCGTGGGCAAGACCGACGTGGGCTACCTGCTGCGGTCGAGCGATCTGCACCAGATCGCGCGGATCCCGAATGTCTGCGGTAGCGACCCCGACGGTGGGCCCGCTTTCGACCGGGCTACCGGGAGCCTCTTCGTGCCGTGCCGCGGTGGCGGTATCCAGGTGATCGACGTGACCCATCGCAGGCTGGGCCCGCTGTTGCAGGGGGCGGACAGCGCCCCGATCGTGGTCGGGCAGCGGCTCTGGGCCCTCGACCACAGCACGGCCGAGCTGGTCGGGTATGCCGTGAAGACCGGTGCCGTGCAAGCGCGTGTCGGGGTGGGCGTCTCCACACCGATCTTCACCTCACCCAGCGTGGGCGCCGGCCTGCTGCTCGTCGCGACGACCGATGGCGTGGTGGCGTTCCACTGACCCGCCGGGTGACAACCGATGGCGGTTGACCCGCACGGTGCGCCGGGTCACTCCGCTATAGTTGAGTGAGATTGACGCAACTTTGCGGAGTCTCGATTTGACAATGGAAGCCGAGAAGAGTTGAGTCAGCCGTAGTCAACCCGCTGGGTAGCGAGACGATCCGCTGATGGCCCGGCATTCGCAGACATAAGGAGAAGCACCACATGGCACGTGCGGTAGGCATCGACCTGGGCACCACGAACTCTGCCGTTGCCGTCCTGGAGGGCAACGACCCCACGATCATCGCCAACGCCGAGGGCGGTCGCACGACCCCCTCCGTGGTGGCGTTCGCAAAGAACAACGACGTCCTCGTCGGTGAGATTGCCAAGCGTCAGGCGGTCACCAACGTGGACCGCACGATTCGCTCGGTCAAGCGTCACATCGGCACCGACTGGCACACGGAGGAGATCGACGGCAAGAAGTACACCCCTCAGGAGATCTCGGCCCGCATCCTGCAGAAGCTGAAGCGCGACGCCGAGTCCTACCTCGGCGAGAACGTGACCGACGCGGTCATCACCGTCCCAGCCTACTTCGACGACGCCGAGCGTCAGGCCACCAAGGAGGCCGGCGAGATCGCGGGACTCAACGTGCTGCGCATCATCAACGAGCCGACCGCGGCGGCCCTGGCCTACGGCCTCGACAAGGGCAAGGAGGACGAGCTCATCCTCGTCTTCGACCTGGGCGGTGGCACGTTCGACGTGTCCCTGCTCGAGGTCGGCAAGGACCCCGAGGACGGCTTCTCCACCATTCAGGTGCGCGCCACCAGCGGCGACAACAAGCTCGGTGGCGACGACTGGGACAACCGGATCGTCGAGCACCTGCTGACGGTGGTCAAGAACACCACGGGCGTCGACCTGGCCAAGGACAAGATCGCGATGCAGCGACTGCGCGACGCCGCGGAGCAGGCCAAGAAGGAGCTGTCCAGCTCGACCTCCACCAACGTGTCGCTGCAGTACCTCTCGATGGGCGAGAACGGCCCGATCCACCTCGATGAGAGCATCACTCGCGCCCAGTTCGAGCAGATGAGCAAGGACCTCCTCGAGCGCACCAAGGCGCCGTTCCACCAGGTGATCAAGGATGCCGGCATCTCGGTCGGCGACATCGACCACGTGGTCCTGGTCGGCGGATCGACCCGTATGCCGTGTGTCGCGGAGGTCGTCAAGGAGCTGACCGGCGGCAAGGAGCCCAACAAGAGCGTCAACCCCGACGAGGTCGTCGCGGTGGGTGCCGCTCTGCAGGCCGGCGTGTTGAAGGGCGAGCGCAAGGACGTGCTGCTGATCGACGTGACCCCGCTGTCGCTGGGCATCGAGACCAAGGGTGGCCTGTTCACCAAGCTGATCGAGCGCAACACCGCGATCCCGACCAAGCGTTCCGAGGTCTTCAGCACCGCCGAGGACAACCAGCCGTCGGTGGAGATCCAGGTCTTCCAGGGTGAGCGCGAGATCGCCAAGGCCAACAAGCCGCTCGGCAACTTCGAGCTCAATGGCATCGCGCCCGCGCCGCGTGGTGTGCCGCAGGTCGAGGTCACCTTCGATATCGACGCCAATGGCATCGTGCACGTGTCTGCAAAGGACCGCGGCACCAACAAGGAGCAGTCGATGACGATCTCCGGTGGTTCCGCGTTGCCGAAGGACGATATCGAGCGCATGGTCAAGGAGGCCGAGGAGCACGCGGCCGAGGACAAGAAGCGTCGCGAGGAGACCGAGGCCCGCAACACGGCCGAGCAGCTGGTCTACTCCACCGAGAAGTTCCTCGCGGACAACGCCGACAAGATCCCGGCCGAGACCAAGACCGAGGTCGAAGAGGCGAACAACGACCTCAAGGCGGCGCTGAAGGACGAGAACACCCCCGCCGAGGACATCTCCGCGAAGACCTCGAAGGTCAACGAGGTCTCCCAGAAGATGGGCGCCGCGATGTATGCCGCGAGTCAGGCCGAGGGCGCCGACGCCGCCGACCAGGCCGGTGCCGAGGGCGCCACCCCGGGCCCGGACGCTGACACGACATCCAGCGACGACGACGTGGTCGACGCCGAGGTCGTGGACGACGACGAAAAGGACACCAAGTGACGGACGAGTCTGTGAGCAACCGGAAGGACTCCGCCGACGAGGCGGAGCCCACCGGGCCGATTATCCGCGACAAGCGGCGCATCGACCCGGAGACGGGCGCGCGCCGCGACTCGCCGGAAGCACAAGGCGACTCGAAGCCGTCGACCCAACAGGCCGACGCTTCGGCGGACGCCGAGCCCACCGCCGCGGCGGCCGGCTCGGCGCCCGCCGGGGGCGAGCAGGCCGACCTCCACCCCGACACCGCCTTGGCGTCGGAGCGGCTGGCGGATCTGCAGCGCCTTCAGGCCGAGTACATCAACTACAAGAAGCGCGTCGATCGCGACCGGGAGAAGCAGCGTGAATTCGTCGTGGGATCCGTCGTGGAGTCACTGCTTCCGGTGTTGGACGACATCCAGCTGGCCAAGCAGCACGGCGATCTGGAGGGCACGCCCTTCGAGAAGATCGCCGACAAGCTGCAGGGTGCGCTCGGCAAGCACGGGCTGGAGAGCTTCGGCGCGGTCGGCGACCCGTTCGACCCGAACCACCACGAGGCTCTGATGCACATCGAGGCCGAGGTTCCCGAGGGTGCGGAGTCGACGACGGTCGTGCAGGTCATGCAGTCCGGATACCGTTTGGGTGAGCGGATGCTCCGCCCCGCGCGGGTGGCCGTCGCGGACCCGAAGTAGGCAGCATCATCAATCCCACGAGGACAGGAGGCGCACGTGGCTAGTCAGGACTGGCTGGACAAGGATTTCTACACGATCCTCGGCGTCCCCGAAGATGCCTCTGACGCGGACATCAAGAAGGCCTACCGCAAGCTCGCCCGCAAGTGGCACCCGGATCAGAACCCGGGCGACGACGCGGCCGAGCGGAAGTTCAAGGACATCGGCGAGGCCAATGCGGTCCTCTCCGACCCTGAGCAGCGACAGCAGTACGACTCGGTCCGCCAGATGACCCGCGGTGGAGCACGATTCACCGCGGGTGGACCGGGCGGCGCTGCCGGCGGTGCCGGGTTCGAGGACCTCTTCGGGTCGATGTTCGGCGGTGGTGGACAGGGCTCGCGCTTCTCTACCGGCGGCCAAGGTGGCGCCCAGGGCATCAATCTGGAGGACATTCTCGGCAGCTTCGGTGGTGCGGGTTCTCCGTTCGACCAGGGCTATTCGGGTTATGGCAGCACTCGCGGCCCGCGCCGCGGCGCCGATGTGGAGGCCCGCACCTCGCTGACGTTCCGGCAGGCCGCGGACGGTGAGACCGTGTCGCTGCAGATGGGCGACGGCCGCACCGTGAAGACCCGGATCCCCGCCGGGGTGAAGGACGGTCAGACGATCCGGGTCCGCGGCAAGGGACAGCCGGGACCGGCCGGCGCGGGTGACCTGATGCTGCACATCACGGTGCTGCCGCACCCGGTCTTCGGTCGGGACGGTAATAACCTGACCATCGACCTGCCGGTGACGTTCGCCGAGGCCGCCCTCGGTGCAACCGTGGCGGTGCCGACCCTCGATGGCAGCACGGTGAAGGTGAAGGTGAAGTCCGGCACGCCGTCGGGCAGGGTGCTGCGCGTCAAGGGGCGCGGCATCAAGGCCAAGTCCGGGGCCGGCGACCTGCTGGCGAAGGTGCAGGTCGTAGTGCCTCAGCGGCTCACCAAGGAGGCCAAGGCGGCGGTTGAAGCTCTCGCGGAGCAGGAGAACGGCCTCGATCCGCGGGAGGAGCTCTACACAAAGGCAGCCAAATGACCACCCCACAAAGTTCTCCGCTTCGCTCCGATACTTTGCGGGGACCCCGATGAATACCGCGCAGATGGGCCCGTCCATGGATGCCCCCGTCTACGTCATCTCGGTGGCGGCACAACTGGCTGGCATGCATGCCCAGACCCTGCGGCAGTACGACCGCCTCGGGCTCGTGACACCGTCACGAACCCGAGGCGGCGGCCGTCGCTACTCGGTGCGCGACGTCGAGATGCTCCGTCAGGTGCAGCGGCTGTCCCAGGAGGACGGCATCAGCCTGGCGGGGATCCAGCGGATCCTCGAGCTCGAGAACGAGGTGAGCGCTCTGCGGGCTCGCATGGCCGAGCTCTCCAGCGAGCTCGAGCGCACCCGGATGGAGCAGGGCACCCGAGTCTTCGCCGCAGGTCCGGACGGTCAGATCGTCACCCTGCGACCGGGCCAGCGGCCGCATCGCTCGGTCGGCACCTCGCTGGTGATCTGGCGGCCGAGCAGCCGCTGAGTCCGCGAGCCAGCTCAGGCGTCCGAGACGGCCTCTGCCAGGTGCGCCAGCGACTGCTCCAGCTGCTCCTGCGAAACCAGCGGGAAGAGCCCCATGTCCAAGAACTTCTTGTCGGTGACCTTGCTCCAGTCGTAGGTGTGGGTCACTGCGGTCTGGTCTGGCCCTATCGGCTTCAGTTCCCAAACCCATTCCCACCCGGGCGGCTTCGTGCCCGCCGGCGCGGTCTGCCAGGCGACGAGCTTGTCCTTGTCGTAGCCGACCACGTGGTTGTCGCTCTGATACTCACCGCCCATGTGATCGCCTTCCATGTTCATCGTGAAGACGTCGCCGACGCCCTGGATGCGCTGGGCCTTCTCGTCGCTCCGGATGAATCCCGAACCGTCGAGGGCGGCGTGGCGCTGCGGGTTGGTCAGGACATCGAAGATGTCCTTCGCGGGAGCATCGATGGTCCGTTGCACGGTGATCTTCTTTTCATCAGCCATACGTTCAACGTACTCCTGCCAATTCGACACAGTCTGCCCCGGCGGCGTGCCATGGGCCGACACCCCGTCTGTCGTGGCACGCTGATCTCATGACCCAGTACCTGATGATCTTCTCGGACCGCGCCGACGCCGAAGAGGTGGCGCAGGAGTTGTCCGAGGAAGAGTTCACCGAGGTGCATGTGGTGCGCGAAGTACTTGCGGGAGAAGATGACTCGGAGGATCGCGACTGGGCCGTCCACGTCGTCGAGGACACCATCGACGACGAGTCGGGCGCGGTCGCCAAGGCCCTACGTGCGCGCTTCACCGACGCCGCCGAGCGGCGGGGTGGCCGGCTACAGGACGGACCCGGCGCACCGGCCTGACCCGCCAGCGCGCGCCCCGCCGAGTGCTGCTAGGCGTCCTGCGACCACACGGTTTGCAGAGCCAGGAAGTGATCCACCCGCAGTAGTCCGAGCACTGTCTTCTCCACCGGCCGGATGTGGTGCCGCTTGCGATCGACATACACCTCCGGGTGCGCGCACCGCACCGACCGGCCTCTCGTGAGCAACGTGCAACCGCCCTCGGCGAGCACGTTCTTCACCCAGTCGGTCTCTGGCCCATACGCCAGCGCAATGACATAACCGGTGTCGGTGCGGAACACGTTGACCGGCGTGCGGTACTCCGCGCCGGAGCGCCGACCGTGATGAACGACCAGCCCGAAGCCGGGGATCACCGGCACGAGGTGACGGGTGACCCGGTTGGGTCCGACCTTGTTGATGCGCCCCATACCCCTGGGAACTGGCATCGCATCCTCCTGGTCGGCCGACGGTGATGCGTCCATCTTCGTCGTCCTGCTGCCCTGGCGCTAGCCAGGTGGCACGTCTGCGCCACGGAAACGTGGGTTGAGCGGAATACACTCAACTTTGCCTTCGTTGACCATCTCAGAGCGTATGCCGTGCGCCGGGCTGGAAGGCTGGGCGCACGGCATGCCTGAGCATCGTTCCCGCAAGATCAGGAGACATCACGTGGCACTACAGCTGACCACCAAGGCGCAAGAGGCACTGGCGGACGCCGCATCGCGAGCGAGCACAGCCGGCAACCCGCAGGTCGAACCGGTCCATCTGCTGCTGGCGCTGGTCGATCAGACCGAGACCACGACCGCACCGCTGCTCGAGGCGAGCGGCGGCTCGCTGCAGGGTGTTCGCACCGCAGCGGAGGCGGCCACCCGAGCCCTGCCGGCCGCCAGTGGCGCATCGGTCGCCCAGCCGGCGATCTCGCGCACGCTGGCCAATGTGCTGGAGCAGGCGCGGCAGAGCATGGAGGCGATGGGGGACACGTTCGTGTCCACCGACCACCTGCTGCTGGCCGTCGCGCACTCCGGCGACTTCGGTCTGGATGCGGATGCGATCGAGAAGGCGATCCCGGCGACTCGCGGTGGCCGCAAGGTCAGCAGCGCCGACCCGGAGAGCACGTTCGACGCACTGGAGAAGTACGGCACCGACCTGACCGCCGTCGCCCGCGAGGGCCGGCTGGACCCCGTCATCGGCCGTGACTCGGAGATCCGGCGCGTCGTGCAGGTGCTGTCCCGGCGCACCAAGAACAACCCGGTCCTGATCGGTGATCCCGGGGTCGGCAAGACCGCCGTGGTCGAGGGGCTGGCGCAGCGCATCGTGGCCGGGGACGTGCCGGAATCGTTGCGGGACAAGCGTCTTATCAGCCTCGATCTGGGCGCCATGATTGCCGGCGCGAAGTATCGCGGTGAGTTCGAGGAGCGGCTGAAGGCCGTGCTGGAGGAGATCAAGGGCTCCGACGGCGAGGTTGTCACGTTCATCGACGAGCTGCATACGGTCGTGGGGGCCGGCGCGACCGGCGAGGGTGCGATGGACGCCGGCAACATGCTCAAGCCGATGCTGGCTCGTGGTGAGCTGCGGCTCGTCGGCGCGACGACGCTGGACGAATATCGGGAGCACATCGAGAAGGACGCGGCGCTCGAGCGCCGGTTCCAGCAGATCTTCGTCGGCGAGCCGTCGGTCGAGGACACCATCGCGATCCTTCGCGGCCTCAAGGAGCGCTATGAGGCGCACCACAAGGTGGCCATCGCGGATTCCGCTCTCGTCGCGGCGGCTTCGTTGTCCGACCGCTACATCACGGCGCGGCAGCTGCCCGACAAGGCGATCGACCTGATCGACGAAGCGGCGTCCCGACTGCGCATGGAGATCGACTCGTCACCGGTGGAGATCGACGAGCTGCGGCGCGGCGTCGACCGGCTCAAGATGGAAGAGTTGCACCTGGCCAGCGAGACCGATGACGCCTCCAAGGAGCGGCTGGAACGGCTGCGCGCCGACCTCGCCGACAAGCAGGAGCAGTTGGCCGCGCTCACCGCACGGTGGGAGTCGGAGAAGGCCGGCCTCAACAAGGTTGGTGATCTGAAGGCGCAGATCGACGAGCTCCGCACGCGCGCCGAACGGCTCGAGCGCGAAGGCGACTACGCCGCTGCGTCCAAGATCCTGTATGGCGACCTGCCCGCCCTCGAGCAGCAGCTCGAGCAGGCGCAGGCCGCCGAGGGCACCGCCTCGACCGCCGGTGGAGTGGGGCCGATGGTCAAGGACGAGGTTGGCGCGGACGACATCGCGGAGGTCATCTCTGCTTGGACCGGCATACCGGCCGGGCGCCTGCTGGAAGGTGAGACCGAGAAGCTGCTGCACATGGAGGAGGTCCTCGGCAGGCGCCTGATCGGCCAGGCCTCGGCGGTTGCGGCGGTGTCCGATGCGGTGCGGCGCTCGCGGGCCGGTGTCGCCGATCCCGATCGTCCGACCGGGTCGTTCCTCTTCCTCGGACCGACCGGCGTCGGCAAGACCGAGCTGGCCAAGTCGCTGGCCGACTTCCTCTTCGACGACGAGCGGGCAATGGTGCGCATCGACATGTCGGAGTACTCCGAGCGGCACGCGGTGGCTCGGCTGATCGGTTCGCCCCCTGGGTATGTCGGGTACGAGGAGGGCGGTCAGCTCACCGAGGCGGTGCGGCGGCGTCCATACAGCGTGGTCCTGCTGGACGAGGTGGAGAAGGCTCACCCGGAGACATTCGACATTCTCCTGCAGGTGCTGGACGACGGGCGGCTGACCGACGGTCAGGGGCGCACCGTCGACTTCCGCAACGTGATCCTGGTGATGACCTCCAACCTCGGCTCGCAGTTCCTCGTCGACCCTACGCTGGGCGATGAGCAGAAACGCAACTCGGTGATGAGCACGGTGCGGCAGGCGTTCAAGCCGGAGTTCTTGAACCGGCTCGACGAGGTGGTCATCTTCGATCCGCTGTCCGAACAGGAGCTGGCACGCATCGTCGACCTGCAGGTGGAGGCGCTCGCGGCCCGGCTCGCGGACCGGCGCATCACGCTGGAGGTGACCGACGCGGCTCGTGCCTGGTTGGCACACACCGGGTTCGACCCCGCCTACGGTGCACGGCCGCTGCGCAGGCTGGTGCAGAAGGAGGTCGGCGACCGGCTGGCCAAGGCACTGCTCGGCGGTGACGTGCGCGACGGGCAGAACGTCGTGGTCGACAAGGACGCAGCGGGAGACACCCTCACCCTGCGCTAGCCATCCCGCCCATCCCGCCGAGTGGAGCACTTATCGCTTGAGTGGAGTACTTGTTTGTGCTCCACTCGGCGGGAGGGGGCGGCGGGGTCAGGAGGCGTGCTGAGCGAAGGGGTGTTCGATCTCTGTCTCGTGGCCGAGCGCGCAACCCTGCAACGCGGCGGCGATCGCGGCGACCACCGTGTCGACGTCCTCGTAGGGCAGCATGTGCCCGCGCTCGGGCAGCTCGGTCAGCCTGCTGTGCGGCAGGTTGTCCACGAGGGACTGCGCGTAGCGCAGGGGCGACAGGGTGTCCTTGCTGCCCACCAGCACGGACACCGGGACGGCGTCCAGGGCCTGCAGCGAACCGGTCTCGTTGTGGTCCATCAGCGCAAAGTAAAAGGTGCCGATCGTCGACAGGCGGGTGCCCGCGAGCTGGGTGCGGGCGTGCTCCAGGTCCGCCTGACGGGGGTTTCGGCCGAAGCCGCCGCGCATCATCCCCGCGGTGACAACCCAGCCCAGGCGCAGCGGAATCTTGCTGAGGACCTTCATCGCCAGGCGTTCGCCGGGTATGCCGGGTCCGCGCAGGCCGTCGGAGGCCGTCGAGGCGAGCACGACCCCGCGCACCCGGCGCAGCAGGAATTCCGGTTGCTGTCCCGCATACGCCATGATCGTCATGCCGCCCATGGAGTGCCCGGCCAGGACAATGGGTGATTCGGTCGGCACGAGCGCCTCGATGATCGCCGCGAGGTCCTCGCCGAGCTGACGGATGGATTCGCGCCCGGTCCGCATCCGGCCGGCACGCAGCGTCGAGCGGCCATGGCCGCGCTGGTCCCACAACACCACCCGCAGGTTGTCCGGCAGCTCGTCGATGACCCGTGACCAGCTGCGATGATCGAGAGTCCAGCCGTGCGCCAGCACCACAGTGGGAGTGAGTGGCGTCGCGTTCGGCGGGCTCGTGACGTAGGCCGCGAGGCGGGCTCCGTCCTCGGTGATCACTGTCTGCTGCTGCGCACTGGGCATGGTCGGTAGCCAACCACGTTTCGTTACTGTTTGGTGGATATGTGGTCGACTCGATTTCGATCGGATGGCACCGTTCAGATGAGACTCTGAACACCTATGACCACTCCCGGAAGCGTCGGCGGTGCGGCCGACCGGCCCGTCGTCTTTTTCGAGGATGCGGCGCAGTGGCGTGCGTGGCTGCAGGCCCACCACGATCGTGAGACCTCGATCTGGATGGGGCTGCACAAGAAGCACGTCCAGCCGCGAGGGCTCCAGTGGACGGATGCGGTCAAGGAGGCGCTGTGCTTTGGCTGGATCGACAGCCAGGTTCAGCGCATCGACGACGACACCGTGCGACAGCGCTGGACGCCGCGCAAGCCGGGGAGTATCTGGAGCAACGTCAATGTCGAGCTGGTGGAGGCACTGATCTCCGAGGGCCGGATGACACCGGCCGGCCGCGCCGCCTACGCAGCTCGCTCTGCCGAGCGGACCGGTGTCTACTCGCATGAAGGCGCTCATGGTGACTCCCTTCCCGACGACTTCGCTGCGCGGCTTGCGGGCAATGAGCTCGCGAGCATCTGGTGGGAGCAGATGCCACCTAGCTGGCGACGTAAGTACGTCAGCTGGGTCGTGTCCGCGAAACGTCCGCAGACCAGGGATCTGCGGGTGCGGCAGCTCGTCGAGGACAGCGCCGCCGGTCGGCTGGTCAAACCCTTTCGGTATGGCGCCGCGCCCGGTTGGGTCTCCCGGGCGCGCCGTGCGATGGACCTGGACTGACCTCTGCAAAGGTGGAACCGCGACAGCGTCCGGCACGTCCCATTGCCCCTGGCACCGTCCTCGCCCGATCCCTGCAGATAGGTTGACCGCATGCACGCCCGATCGACGAACCTGGTGACCGGCACGCTCGTTGTCGCGGCCGCCGTGGCCCTCACTGGATGCAGCAGCACCAGCGGCAAGACCAACGGCGACCGGAGGAGCAGCGCGGCGACCGCCAAGGTCGTCACGCCGATGGACACGCTGACCGCGACGAAACGCACGATGGACCGGTCCAGCGGTATGCACCTGGTGCTCAGCTCCATGAACGTCCCGCAGGGTGTGTCCGCTGTGCTCAGCGGTGAGGGCGATGGTTCGCACGCTCCCTCGTTCACGGGCACGCTGAAGGCTCAGATCGCCTCGATCTCCGCCGACGTGCCGGTGCGCGCCGTTGGCGGCAAGGTCTACGCCAAGCTGCCGATCTGGCCGAATATGCGGGCGATCAAGCCCAGTGACTACGGCGCCCCCGACCCGGCGGCACTCTTCTCGACGAACAAGGGAATCTCGTCCCTGCTTCCGCAGACGACGGACGCGAAGTTCGGTGCGAAGAAGCGCGACGGCCACGACATCGTGCAGGTGATCACCGGCAAGCTGCCCGGCTCGGCGGTCGTGCCGGTGCTGGCAATCGGCAAGTCGGCGGCGACGTACAACGTGACCTACGAGATCACCAGCGACCACCAGTTGCGGGATGCCGTGATCACGGGCGATTTCTTCTCGAAGGCCGGCAACTCGTCCTATGAGCTCGCGCTGACGAAGTACGGCGAGAAGGTTGACGTCAAGGCCCCCTAGGCGGGGCGGCGCAGCTCCCGAGGTGGCTTTGCGGGGTGGCTCCAAGGCGCTGCTCGCGACGGCTTCGATCGCGGTGGCGCTCGCCGCCGCCGACACGTATGTCGTGGTGTTGGCCCTGCAGGACATGATGAACGGCGTCGGCATCGGCGTCGATGCGCTGCAGCAGGCGGCGCCGATCATCTCGGGCTTTCTGCTGGGGTATGTCGCGGTGCTGCCGCTGATCGGTCGTCTTGCGGACCTCGTCGCGCGCCAGCGGATCCTGCTGTGGTGCCTGGCCATCTTCGTCGTCGGGTCCGCGGTGACGGCGATCGCGGTCGAGCTGCCGGTGCTGGTCGCGGGTCGGGTGGTCCAAGGCATCGGTGGCGGGGGCCTCGTGCCGGCGACTCTGGCGCTCGTGGCGGACCTGTGGCCGCGGGGTCGCCGAGGCACGGCGCTCGGTGTGGTCAGTGCCGTGCAGGAGCTGGGCAGCGTGCTCGGCCCGCTGTTCGGCGCACTGATCCTGGCCCTCTGGGACTGGCGAGTGATCTTCTGGGTGAACGCCGCGGCCGGTGTGCTGCTGGCGGCCGGGATCCGGGTGATCGGCGGAGGCACCGATCCGACCACAGCCTCCCGACCTACCCGTCCTGCCTGGTGGTGGGGGGCACTGACGCTGCTGGCGACGGCGGCCACGATCGTGCTGCTCGGGCTGGCGCTGCTGGCGCCGACTGGGCTCACCAGCTCGATCCGGTGGGGCGCGCCCTTCGTGCCGTATGCCGGGCACACCGATCGGCTCGCCACGCCCATCGGCGTGTGGGGCCTTGTCGCCCTCGCGGTCGCCGGGCTGCTCTCGGCGCGGTACTGGTGGCCGGTGCTGCGCCGGGCCGACCTGATGGGCGCCGTGCTCATCGCGGTGGCGCTCGGGTCCGTCATCTTGACCTTTGCCTCCGCCAATCCGGAGAAGCAGGTGGTCGGGCCGCTCGGACTGTGGCTGCTGCCGGTCGCGGCGCTGGCCGTGGTGCTCTACGTCTGGCGGCACCACACCGCGGCGGCCCCGCTGATCTCGCGCGGGGTGCTCACGGGTCGGGTGCGCCCCGCGATGATCTGCTCACTGTGCGTGGGCACGGCCCTGGTCGCCATCGTCGTGGACGTGCCGCTGCTCGCCCGGCTGACCGTGACCGACTCCGAGACGACGGCGGCGCTCATCCTGGTGCGGTTCCTGGTCGCGGTGCCGGTCGGTGCGCTTCTCGGCGGCTGGTTGCTGCGACGGGCCGCGCCAGGACTGGTCGCCGCACCCGGACTCGCGGTCACCGCGCTCGGCCTCGCGCTGATGGCGACCTGGTCGGGGGACGCCCTCAACGCCGTGACGAGCACCATTGAGCTCGTCGTCGTCGGACTGGGCATCGGGCTGGCCATCGCACCGGTCAATGATGCCGCGCTGCATGACGCGCCGGATGCCGATCACGGGGTGGCCGCCGCACTGGTCGTGGTGGCACGGATGATCGGCATGGTCGTCGGTCTCGCGCTGCTCACGGCGATCGGGCTGCACCGCTTCTATGTCCACATCCTGTCGCTGCCCAACCCGACCGCCGCCCAGGTGGAGGCGGCTGGGGTGGTGCAGGTGCAGACGGTTTTCCTCGGCGCGGCGATTGCGGCCGCCGTGGCGGCACTGCTGGCGACGACGCTGGGCGTGCGGCGTACCACGACCGATCAGATGGCGCCGCTGAACTCGTAGTCCACCATCTCCGGATGCCGCACCCGGTGCTCGTATTCGATGACCGTGGCGGGCCACAGGACGCGGTTGCTGCCGTCCTCATCGAGATACCAGCTGTTGCACCCGCCGGCTTTCCACACCGTCTTGGCGCTGCGTCGAGCCACCTCGGCGGTGAAACCCGGCACGACCGAAGGACGTACTGTCACCACGGACGTGCCGCGCCGATCTCGCTCGTCGAGCAGCTGGGTGATCAGGTCGACCTGCGCCTCGATCATCAGCAGGACCGAGGTGTGCCCGAGCCCGGTGTTGGGGCCGAGCAGCACGAACAGGTTGGGATAGTGCGGCACAGTGACGCCGAGGTAGGACTCGATCCCGGCGTCCCAGTCGGCGGTCAGATCGTGGCCGTGCGCACCGTGGATGTTCAGGTGCCGGTAGGACCCGGCAACGTCGAACCCGGTGGCCAGGACCAGCACGTCGAGGTCGTGATGGACGCCATCCGCCGTCGTCAGGCCGGTCGCGTCGCCCTCGACGATCGCATCGGTGGCGACGGTGACGTCCTCGCGCGCGAGCGCGGGAAAGTAGGTGTTGGACATCGTGATCCGCTTACAGCCCATGGTGTACTCCGGCGTGAGCTTGTCGCGCAGCTCCGGGTCCTTCACGGCCCGGCGCAGGTGCTGCAGCGCGAGGCGGGATGCGAGCTTGAGCATCACCGGCTGCTGGGTGAACGCCACGGCGCGCAGCTCGTTCGCGACCTTGATCTTCGCCCGGTGCGCCTTCATCAGCGCGGGGTGCTTCTCGTAGGCGTCGACCAGCGGGTCGGGGTACTCCGGGTCGATCTTCGGCAGCACCCACACCGGCGTGCGTTGGAAGACGGTCAGATGGGCCGCGTCCTCCGCGAGCGGTGGGATGACCTGCACACCGCTGCAGCCGGTGCCGATCACGCCGACGCGTTTGCCGAAGACCGTCGCGGCGGGATCCCAGGAGGCTGTGTGCATGAGCTCGCCCCGGAAGTGCTCGAGGCCGGGGATGTCGGGCAGGACCGGGTCGTGCAGTGCGCCGACGCCGAGCACGACCGAGCCGGCGGTGATGGTGCGCATTGTGCCGTCCGAGCTGCCGACGGCCAGGTGCCAGATGCCCAGCCCCTCGTCATACCGGGCCTCCTGCACGGCGGTGTCGAACTGCACCCTGTCCCGCAGCTGGTACTTCTCGACGCAGTAGAGCAGGTAGTCCTGGATCTCGTCGGCGGTGGCGTAGGCACGTGACCAGTAGGGGTTCGGCTCGAACGAGAAGGAGTAGAGGTGGCTGGGCACGTCGCAGGCACAACCCGGATAACGGTTGTCCCGCCAGGTACCGCCGATCTCCTGCGCCTTCTCGAGGATGACGAAGTCCCGGCGCGCACGGCGCAGGGCGATGCCCATGCCGATCCCGGAGAACCCGCTGCCGATGATGACGATCTCGTGATCGACCTGTCTGGTCATGCTGGCGATGCTAACGCGGGCCGGAGCTGCTGCCTTGGACGTCCGTAGGCGGTTCGGAAGGCGGGGTAATCAGCGTCCGGGATACGGGTAACCAGGGCCCTGATAGTTGTTGACGACCACCGTGGACTGCGGCTCAGAGCCGCAGGCCATCACCAGCGACACCACCCAGCCGATGAACGACCAGCCGAGCAGGAGGTTGACCAGGCCGATTGCGGCCATGTTCGACCGGTTCCGGGTCACCGCAACGGCCCACGGCAACATGTAGAGCAGGGTGATCGCGGCGACGATCCAGGCGAGGACGGCAACGGCGGTCGACACCGGCGGGCGCGCCATCACCTGGGTCATGACCGGCGGGCCGTAGGGGCCTGGGTACCCGCCCTGTGGGTATGCCGGAGGTGCCGGTGGCCAGGCCGGCGGCAACTGCGGAGGTAGCGGCGCCTGCGAGTATGACGTCGGCGCCTGCGGGTATGGCTCGAGGTTGTGGTGGGGAGCCGGGGTCTGAAGGGGGACCGGCGAGGTCGGCGGAGCGCTGGGTCGTGGGAACTGGTCGTGGCTGTCGGACTGCTGCTCGGTCATCGTGCGCCCCCATCTTCGCGTCGTACGTTCCACGGTAGTCGTACCGTCCGGCTCCCGGTAGCAGTTTCGCTGACGATTCAGTCGAGGGTGACCACCAGCGGTGCATGGTCGGAGGCGCCCTTGCCCTTGCGCTCCTCGCGGTCGATCATCGCGTCGGTGACCCGAGCGGCCAGCGCGGGCGAGGCGAGTGCGAAGTCGATGCGCATGCCCTGCTTCTTGGGGAAGCGCAGCTGCTGGTAGTCCCAGTAGGTGTAGACCTTCGGCCCGGGGGCGTAGGGGCGCACGACGTCGGCGTAGCCGGCATCGATCATGGCTTGAAAGGCGGCCCGCTCGGGCGCGGTGACGTGGGTTTTGCCCTCGAAGAACGCCATGTCCCATACGTCGTCGTCCTGCGGCGCGACGTTCCAGTCGCCGGCCATGACCACCTGCGCCTGCGCATCCTGCTCGAGCCAGCCGGCAGCGTTGTCACGCAGCCGGGCCAGCCAGTCGAGCTTGTAGTGGTAGTGCGCGTGGTCGACTTCGCGCCCGTTGGGCACGTAGAGCGACCACACCTGCACCCCGCCGCAGCTCGCGCCCAGGGCACGGGCCTCCGCGACGGGCGGCTCGCCATACTCCGGCATCTGCGGGAAGCCCCGCTGCACGTCCTTGAGTCCGACCCGCGAGATGATGGCGACGCCGTTCCACTGGTTCAGGCCGTGCGTGGCGACCTCGTAGCCGAGCTCCACCAAGGGCATCGTCGGGAACTGGTCGTCGCGGCACTTGGTCTCCTGCAGCAGCAGGACATCCAGCCCACGGCGCTCCAGCAGGGCGGCCACCCGGTCGATCCGGGCGCGGACAGAGTTCACATTCCAGGTCGCGATACGCACAGGTGCACACTACGGGGCCGCGCCGACAACCCGGGAGGCTCGCCTACACTCAGGCGCCATGGCCACCGCACTCGTGACCGGCGCCAGCGCCGGCATCGGCAAGACCTTCTGTGAGCAGCTCGCCCAACGCGGGGAAGACCTAGTCGTCGTCGCGCGCAACGTGGAGCGGCTGGAGGCGCTGAAGACCGACCTGGAGTCCCGATTCGGCGTGACGGTAGAGGTGCTGGTGGCGGACCTCTCCGAGCGAGACCAGGTGCAGGTCGTTGCAGACCGCCTCGCCGACGCCGACCGGCCGGTCGACCTGCTGGTCAACAACGCCGGATACGGCTTGAAACGCCCGTTCCTGCGCAACCCGGTCGAGGACGAGGAGACGATGCTCACCGTCCTGGTGCGTACCGTCATGGTGCTGTCGCACGCGGCCGCGCTCGCGATGCGGGAGCGCGGACACGGTGCGATCGTCAACGTATCCTCGGTGGCCGGATTCATGGCATCGGGCACCTACTCCGCGGCGAAGTCATGGGTGACGGTGTTCTCCGAAGGCCTGGCCGGCGACCTCAAGGGGACCGGCGTGACGGTGACGGCGCTGTGCCCGGGGTTCACCCGCACCGAGTTCCACGAGCGGGCGAGCATCAGGCACGACGGCATGCCCGGATTCATGTGGCTCGATGCCGACCACCTGGTGCGGGACTGCCTCGCGGACGTCGAGAAGGGCAAGGTCATCTCCGTGCCCGGGCGGCAGTACAAGCTGATTTCCACCGCGCTACGGTCGGTGCCGCGCCCGCTCGTCCGCCAGGGCAAGCTGGCCAAGACCCATCGACCACAGAAATGACGGACATGACCAGTGCTGCCCTCGACCGCGACCAGTTGCTTGCGCTGATCAAGGACCACGCCATCGTGCATGGCCGGGTCACTCTGTCCTCCGGCAAGGAGGCCGACTACTACGTCGATCTGAGACGGGTCACCCTGTCCGGGCAGGCGGGACCATTGGTCGGCCGGGTGATGCGCGAGCTCACCAAGGACCTGGCGTATGCCGCGGTCGGTGGCCTCACGATGGGCGCCGACCCAGTCGCCACCTCGATGCTGCACGCCGCCGCCGCTGCCGGTGAGCAGCTGGATGCCTTCGTCGTGCGCAAGGCCGGAAAGGCGCATGGGCTGCAGCAGCGGATCGAAGGCCCGGCAATCAAGGGTCGCGACGTCGTGGTGGTCGAAGACACCTCGACGACCGGCGGTTCGGCCCTCGAGGCCGTGCAGGCGGCGCGCGAGGAGGGTGCTCGGGTCGTCGCGGTGGCCGTCATCGCCGACCGCGACACCGGCGCCCGGGAGCGAGTCGAGGCCGAAGGCGTGCCCTATCTCTCGGCATACTCCCTGGCGGACCTCGGCCTCGTCTGACACCCCGCTACCAGGCGCGGGGTGTCAGACCAGCCTCGAGGCCGTCAGTAACCGAGATAGCGCCAGGTGTTCGGCCCGACGATGCCGTCCGCGTACAGTCCGACCGCGCGCTGGAACCGCACGACCGCGGTGTAGGTGTTCTTCCCGAAGATGCCGTCGACGCCGGTGTACCCGATCGAGTACCCGTACGCCAACAGCCTGCACTGGACCTGTTTGACGGCACTTCCGTAGGTCACGTAGTGATAGCCGACCCGCGGGTATGTGCTGGTGAAGTAGCAGACACCGTTGCCCCAGGCGGGCTTGATGGTGGCCGACGTGACGGCGGCTTGACTGGTGGTCGCTGCATGGGCGCCTGGGGCAACGGCGACCGCGCCCCCTCCCATCGTGGCTAGGGCGGCGGCGCACACCGCGGCTCGCTTGGCGATCATCTTCATCTGAAGCTCCCTGACTGAATCGTCGAACATGTGCGTAAGCCATCCAACGCGATCGCGCGCGGCATCAGCACATTCGTGCCGGAACCGGCCATCCGCTCAGCAGCCCGCCGGCCTGTCGCTACCGGCCACCCCCGACCTCACAGCGCGACTGGACGATGAAGTGCCCGGGTTGCAACGGCGCATCGAGGTCGATCGCATTCCGTACCTGGCGACGTACTCCCTGGGAGACCGGCCTGGCCCGACACCCCGCCACCAGGCGGGGTGTCGGGCCAGGCTCGAGGCGGGGTGTCAGGCCAGGCTCGAGGCGGGGTGTCAGGCCAGGCTCGAGGCCGTCACCAACCCAGGGCGCGCCACGTGTTCGCGCCGACGATACCGTCCGCATACAGACCGTTCGCGTGCTGGAACCGCACGACCGCGGTGTAGGTGTTCGTCCCGAAGATGCCGTCGATGCCGGTGTACCCGATCGAGTAGCCGAAGAGCTTCAGTTTGCACTGGACTTCCTTGACCGCATTTCCGCTGGTCACGTAGTGATAGCCCACCCATGGCCACGACTGGGTATATCCGCACGGATTGTCCCCTACTGGATGGTTAGCCGGGGCGATGGCGACGTGTGTGGCCGGGGCGGCATTGGCGCCCGGCGCGATAGCGAGCGCACCGCCCGCCATCGTCGCGAGTGCGGCCGCGCACACCGCGGCCTGCTTGCCGATCATTTTCATCTGGAGCTCCTTGACTGAAGTGTCGAACACGTGCGTAACCGATCGAACGCAATCGAGCGCTACATCACCACATTCGTGCCGGAACCGGCCATCCGCTCAGCAGCCCGCGAGCCAGGTGCTATAGGCCACCCCCAGCTCGAAGCGCGACTGGACGTTGAACATCGCATACAGCCCGGAGACCTCGCGGCGAACGAGTCGATCGCTCAGGCCAAGTTTCGAGCCGGTTGCCGTGTCCGTCTCGCCCGAGGCCAGCAGCCGCAGGATGCGCAGCTGGCGCACCGTTGGTGCAATACGGGGGTCGCGCCAGGTGGGCTGCACCGGTCGCCCCATGCTGGTGGCGGTCTCGCAGTACCGAATGCACGCCCCCACGAAGCGTCGCTGCGTGGAGATCACCAGACCGCTTCGGCCATCGCTTCGTGACACCAGAGCGATGCGGCCGTCCGCGACGTCCACTCTGAGCGCAGCGGAGGGGAAGACCACGAAGGTGTCACGCTCGGTGTTGGTCGGGTCCCGGAGCAGGGCGGACCCGATGCGGGGTGCGACCAGATGGTTGGCCACGCCACGCTCGATGGCTGCTCGGCCGATGCGGTCCGACGTTGCCGACGGCCCGAGCGCCGGTCGCGATCTCGTTCCTCGAAAGGTCCGGTAGGTCACCTGGGCGACCCTGGTCATCACCTCACACGCCGAGGCGTACCCGACCGCGTGCAGGTCCACGCCGGGTGCGTCGGCGACTGTCGGCTCCCAGACCCACGGCTCGAAGTCGACCGACCCCGGCGTGTATGCCGCGTCGTCGGCCAACAGGCGTCGGGTGGCGTCCACCAGGGTGGAGGTGATCGAGTCGATCGGGTTCTGCGAACGTATCCACTCATCCGAAAGCGGTCGTGACTGCATTATCCGTGCGTCCTCCCCAGTTGCAACTGTCGACCGCCCGATTGTGCCATCCGACGAGTTCTGCTGGGTGAGCACAGTGTTTCATTCCCGAAACATGAGGCGTCCGCACTCGAAACATTGCCTCCGTACGTTCGGCAACGACGAAGGGAGATCCAGATGCCGGTGCAGCGGGTGGATCCCACGCGAATTGTCGTGGTGGGAGCCGGAATGGTGGCGCAGCGGCTGGTCGAGGCGCTGCACCAGCGGGAGCAGGACCGTCGCCTCCAGGTCACGGTGATCGGCGACGAGCCACGACACCCATATGACCGGGTGGCCTTGACCAGCTATTTCACCGGGCGCGACCCAGAGCAGCTTCGGCTCGGTGACGCCGGCTTATGGGACGAGCCGACAGTGCTGCTGCGCAAAGGTGTTCGGGTTGTGCAAGTTGACAGAGAGGCGCAGGAGGTCGAGCTGGGCAACGGCGAGCGGGTCGCCTACGACCAGCTCGTGCTGGCCACCGGATCGGTGGCAGCAGTGCCTCCCGTGCGTGGCGCCGATCTGCGCGGCTGCTTCGTCTACCGGACCATCGACGATGTCGCGGACCTTCGGGGATACGTCGAGCAGCTGCGCACCAGGCGGGCGGCGATCCGCGGCGTGGTGGTCGGTGGCGGCCTGCTCGGGCTCGAGGCGGCCGGCGCCCTCCGGGCCCTCGACGTGGAAAGCACGGTGGTCGAGTTCGCCCCGCGACTGATGCCGATGCAGGTCGACGAGGGCGGCGGCGAGCAGCTGCGCCGGCTGGTCGAAGAGCTCGGAGTGCGGGTGCGAACGGGAACGGCCACGGAGGAGGTTCGCGGAGCACGCGAAGGTCGGGTCACCGGAATGCGATTCGCCGACGGCGAGGGCATCGATGCCGACGTGGTGATCTTCGCGACCGGAGTTCGGCCACGGGACGAGCTCGCTCGGGCGGCGGGCCTGGCGATCGGCGAGCGCGGCGGTGTGGTTGTCGACTCCTCGTGCCGGACCGAGGACCCCAGCATCCACGCGATCGGGGAGGTCGCCTGCATAGACGGCGTCGTCTGGGGGCTCGTTGCGCCCGGGTATGCGATGGCCGAGGTGGTCGCCGACCGTCTGCTCGGCGGCTCGGCGACCTTCCCGGGGGCGGACTCCTCGACGAAGCTCAAGCTGCTCGAGGTGGACGTCGCATCCTTCGGGGACGCCCACGCCACCGAGCCCGGCTGCCTCGAGGTCGTGTATGCGGACCCGGTCGCCGGGACCTACCAGAAGCTGGTCGTCTCCGACGATGCTCGGGTTCTGCGCGGCGGGGTCCTCGTAGGTGACACGGCCGGCTATCCGAGTCTGCGGGCGATGCTCGGGCGCCGCCTCGACGAGGACCCTTCCGCATACATCGCTCCGCAGGGGCGCGGTGGTGCGAAGTCACTTGACCTCGCCGACGATGCGCCGGTCTGTTCGTGCAACAACGTGACCGCAGGCACGATCCGAGCGGCAGTGTCGGACGGCGGATGTCAGTCGCTGGGGGACGTCAAGCGCCGCACCAGAGCAGGAACCAGTTGCGGATCCTGTCTTCCACTGGTCAAGAAGCTCGTTGAGACCGAGCAGCAGAAGGCCGGGGTCACCGTCAGCAAGGAGCTGTGTGAGCACTTCCGCATGAGCCGAGCACAGCTGTTCGACGCGGTCCGGGTCACCGGGACGACGACGTTCAGCGAGATCATCTCCAGGCACGGCCGCGGCCGCGGGTGCGACCTGTGCAAGCCGGTCGTGGCGTCCATCCTGGCCAGTCTGGGCAACGGGCACATCCTGGACGGTGAGCAGGGCGCGCTGCAGGACACCAACGACCACATGCTGGCGAACCTGCAGAAGGACGGGACGTATTCGGTCGTGCCGCGTATCCCGGGAGGAGAGATCACCCCCGAGGGGCTGATTGCCATAGGCGAGATCGCCCGGGACTTCGACCTCTATACGAAGATCACCGGTGGTCAGCGAATCGACCTATTGGGTGCGACGATCGATCAGCTACCGCTCATCTGGCGTCGCCTCGTCGATGCGGGATTCGAGTCCGGCCATGCCTACGGCAAGTCGCTGCGCACGGTGAAGTCCTGCGTCGGCGCAGCATGGTGTCGGTATGGCGTGCAGGACTCCACCGGCCTCGCGATCCGCCTGGAGCTGCGCTACCGGGGGCTGCGGTCCCCGCACAAGCTGAAGCTTGGCGTCTCCGGCTGCGCCCGGGAGTGTGCGGAGGCGCGGAGCAAGGACGTCGGTCTGATTGCCACAGAGGATGGCTGGAACGTCTACGTCGGTGGCAACGGCGGCTTCACCCCGAGGCATGCGCAGCTGTTCGCGGAGAGCCTCAGCGAGGAAGAGGTCGTTCGCACGATCGACCGGTTCTTCATGTACTACATCCGCACCGCCGACCGCTTGCAGCGCACCGCCGCGTGGCTGGACGACGTGGAGGGAGGGCTCGACCACGTCAAGGACGTGGTGCTGCGCGACTCTCTCGGCCTTGCCGCCGACCTGGACGCAGCGATGGAACGGCACGTGGCGGACTACGGCGACGAGTGGAGCGAGGTGCTCGCGGACCCCGAGCGGCTCTCCCGTTTCACGACATTCGTCAACGACGGATCCGCCACCGACCACAGCCAGGTGTATGTCGTGGAGCGGGGCCAGCGGCGCCCGGCATCCGCGCATGAACGGGTGGGCACTCACGCCGCCGAGCTCTTCGACGCCGCGCGTCGCCCGGTGCTCGTTGCGGGTCCAGAGCTGCAGGTGCGGTCGTGAAGGGCACCGACGGGTGGGTGACGGTGTGCCTCCTTGAGCAGTTGCCGGTGGAGCGCGCCGTCGTTGCCCTCGTCGGAGACATCCAGGTCGCCGTCGTCCGGCTCACCGGAGACGAGGTGCGGGCCGTCGGGCACTACGACCCGGTGAGCCGGTCGCATGTGATGGCGCGCGGAATCGTCGGCAGTCGTGAGGTCGGTGGTCGGCAGCTGCCGACGCTGACCTCTCCACTGCTGAAGCAGGTCTACGACCTGGACAGCGGGGCGTGCCTCGACGACTACGACCTGACCCTGGGATGCTGGGCGGTGCGGGTTCGTGACGGCAGCGTGGAAATCCAACCTCACGCCGCGCCCGATGTGCCGACAGGCAGCGGCGAGAGGAGATCGGATGGCGGAGCTGGGTGACTTGAGCGGTCGCCGCATCGTGCTGACCGCTCAGCGGAGTGCGACCGAGATGGCTGCGGCACTGGAGCGGCGCGGCGCGCGGGTCGTGCACGCGCAGACGATGTCGATGATCTCGCACGCCGACGACGCGGACCTGGCGGAACGCACGGATCAGCTGATCGCCCGCCCGCCGGATGTGCTCGTGGCAACCACGGGAATAGGCCTGCGCGGCTGGTTCGAGGCCGCCGATGCCAGGGGTGCCGGAACCGCGCTGTATGAGGCGCTGTCAGGGGCATACGTGATCGCCCGCGGTGCGAAGGCCCAGGGGGCTCTGCAGGCACGCGGCATCACACCGGACTGGGTGGCCCCTTCGGAGACGATGGACGAGATTCGCACCCGGCTGCTCTCGGAAGGTGTCGAGGGCAAGTGGGTGGCGGTCCAGCACCACGGCATCAGATCGGACGACTTCGACGCAGCCCTCCGCGACGGTGGTGCGCAGGTGTGCGCGGTGACCGTCTACCGATCCGGGCCTGCACCGGATCCTGAGGCGGTGCGCTCCGCTGCTCATCTCGTGGCCCGGCGGGAGTGCGACGCCGTGCTCTTCACCGCTGCTCCCGGCGTGGTCGCCTTCCTCGACGTATGCCGTGCGGAAGGCGTCCTGGCGGAGGTGACCGCCGCGTTCACCGCACCGGATGGCGTGCTGGCGGCCGCGGTGGGCGACACCGCTGCTGCGCCGCTGCGCGCCGGTGGGATTGCCCCACTGGTGCCGAAGAGATTTCGCAGTGGTGCCCTGATCCGCGCCGTCGTCGAGGAGCTCAGCGAGCATCGCCGTCCACGCTCCAAGGCGGCTCCCGTGCTGGTGGTGTGCGCGCACGGCACCGCCGACGCGGACGGCCGCCGGACGGTCCTCGACATCGCAGCGGCCGTGCGGCGGGCCCGCCCGGGCCTGCAGGTCGAGGTGGCCTACGTCGACGTCCAGGATCCTGCCGTTGCGCCGCTCGTGGACCGGCTGGTCGGCGAGGGCAACCCAGTCGTCGTGGTGCCGTTGCTGCTGAGCACGGGGTACCACACACAGGTCGACGTCGCGCGGGCCGTGGAGTCCCGCGTGCGCGCCACCGCGGCACGACCACTCGGACCCGCGCCCGAGCTCGCGGAGGTGCTGCGGGATCGGCTGCTGGAGTCCGGTGCGGGCCGGCGGACGCCTGTTGTGCTGGCCGCCGCCGGCTCCAGCCGCACCGAGGCGGCCGACGACGTCGACGCCCAGGCGGAGCACCTGCGAGAGCTCTGGGATGGCGAGGTGCGCGTCGGCTATCTGGCTGGTGAACCGTCGGTGGCCGACGTTGTCAAGGCGCACCCGGGTGCCGCCGTCGCGACCTACCTGATCGGCCGAGGGTTCTTCCAGACCCGGCTCGAGCGGGTCGACGCGACACCTATCGCCGAGCCGCTCGGCGCGCACCCGCGCCTGATCGACCTGGTGCTCAGGCGGTTCGACGAGGTGACCGTGACTCAGCCCAGCTGAGGCAGCACCTCCGAGGCGACGAGCTCGAGGTGGTCGAGGTCGCTGAGGTCGAGCAGCTGCAGGTAGGCGCGTGACGCACCGATGTCGGCGAACCGGCCCAGCTGCTCGACGACTTCGGCCGGTGATCCGGCAAAACCCCCGGAGCGCAGGTCATCGACGTCTCGGCCGATCGCGTCCGCGCGTCGCCGCAGGTCGGCCTCGGTGGACCCGACGCACAGCACCTGGGCGGTGGAGAAGGTCATCGAGTCGGCGGCCCGGCCAAGGACGCGCATAGCCGCTCGGGTGCGCTCGAACGCTGCCTCCGAGTCGCCGACCGAGGTGAATCCCGCGTTGAACTCGCTCGCATACCGCGCCGCGAGTGCGGGTGTGCGACGTTTGCCGTGACCGCCGATGATCAACGGAATGCCTTCTGGTTGCAGCGGCTTCGGTAGTGCCGGCGAGTCCTGCACGCGCACGTGAGCCCCGGCATACGAGAACGTCGCACCGACCGGGGTCGACCAGAGTCCGGTGATCACGGCAAGGTGTTCCTCGAAGCGATCGAAGCGTTCCTTCACCGACGGGAAGTCCAGGCCGTATGCCGTGTGCTCCTGCTCGTACCAACCCGCGCCGTATCCGAGCTCGATGCGACCGCCGCTCATCTGGTCGACCTGTGCCACGGAGATCGCCAGCGGACCCGGATTGCGGAACGTCGCCGAGGTCACCAGGGTCCCGAGCCGAAGGTGGGCCGTCTCGCGGGCCAGGCCGGCCAGGGTCACCCACGCGTCCGTCGGACCCGGCAGACCGGACACGTCCCCCATCTTGAGGTAGTGGTCCGATCGGAAGAATCCGTCGAACCCCGCTGCCTGCGTCGCCTGCGCGACGCGGAGCAGCTCGTCATAGGTCGCGCCTTGCTGGGGTTCGGTGAAGATACGCAGGTCCACAACGGCCATCGTGCCCTACGGTCGATGACGTGACCACTGCGACCATCGAGCACGACACCTCGGGGCGGCTGCCGATCTGGCGTGCCGCCCAGGTGTTTCGGCTGGCCACCGTGGTTTACGCGGTCGCCGTGCAGATCATGTCCGACGGCCACTACGACCGGCCGGCGCTCAGCTGGATGTTCATTGCGCTGCTGATGATCTGGTCCGGGGTCGCGGGCAGCCTGCTCGCCTTCGGTTATCGCAGTCGCGTCAAGATCGTCGTCGCCGAGCAGGTGATCACGATGGTGCTGATGTGGAGCACCAGGCTATGTGTTCCACCGGACTTCTACCACGCCCACCAGACGCTTCCCACCACGATCTGGGTGGCGAACGCCGTCGCGTCGGCGGCCCTGCTGTGGGGCCCGTGGGTCGGGATGACCAGCGGGTTGGTGATGGGTCTGGGATCGATGGTGGTCAGGGGCGGTCTGACCCATATTGCAGACGTTCCGACGGTGCCGGTGCTGATGACGGTCGGGCTCGCGGTCGGCGCGGTGTCGACGACCGTGCGGCACGCTCGTGATCAGATCGACGCAGCGGTCCGCATGCAGGCCGCAACCGCCGAGCGAGAGCGGTTGGCTCGGGAGGTCCATGACGGGGTGCTGCAGGTGCTGGCTTTCGTGCAGCGTCGCGGCAACGAGATCGGCGGTGAGACGGCCGAGCTCGCTCGCCTTGCAGGAGAGCAGGAGCGCGAGCTGCGGACGCTGGTGAGTCGACAGGCGGTGACGCCGCGTCGAGGGGACGGCGCTCAGGTCGACCTGCAGCAACAGTTGCGCGCACGCATACCCAGCGAGGTCGAGCTCTCTGCGCCCGGCGATCCGGTGCTTCTGCCCGGTGCGAGCGTCGACGAGCTCACGTCGGTGGTGCTCACGGTGCTCGACAATGCGGCGCGGCACGCCGGGCCGGGTGCCAGGGTGTTCATCCTGATCGAGGATCTCGGCGGCGAGGTGGTGCTGACGGTCAGGGATGACGGGATCGGCATACCCGAGGGTCGGCTTGCCGAGGCGGAGGCCGAGGGGCGCATGGGTGTCTCCGAGTCGATCCGCGGCCGAGTGGAGACGCTGGGCGGCACCGCCGCTCTGCGCACCGGGCCGGGGGAGGGCACCGAGTGGGAGCTGCAGATCCCGCGTGGCATGCCATGACTCGCCTGAGCGAGGAGTCGGCTGGTCTTGGGCGGGCGCTGCGCCAGGCACTCGGCCCCGGGACAGTCGGCGTGTATCTGCACGGTTCGGCGGCGCTCGGGGGCTGGCTCGCCGGGACGAGCGACCTCGACGTCCTGGTGGTGACCGAGTCCAAGGCCTGTGACGGCCAACGCGTGCTCGCGGCCTGTCACAGCGTGCACTCGCCCGTCGAGCTCTCGGTGGTCACGATGGATGCGGCGGCCCGGCCTGCCGCTCCGTGGCCGTTCCTCCTGCACGCCACGACCGGTCCGGACAAGCTGATGGTTGATGATGGTGGTGGTGATCCCGACCTACTCATGCACATTGCGGTGACTCGCGCGCACGGCCGCTCGTTGCTCGGCCCGGGCCCGGCGGAGGTGTTCGGGGTGGTTTCGGACTGTGACATTTCCGGCTACCTGCGTTCGGAGCTGCAGTGGGGCGTTGACCACGGGTGCGAGGCGCATGCCGTGCTGAACGCGTGCCGTGCCCTGTGTTGGTCTCGCACCGGCTGGCTGGTGTCCAAGATCGACGGCGGGACGTGGGCTGTTGCACGTGTGCCGGACCACGCCGGGCTGATCGAGCGGGCGCTGGCAGACCAGCGGATCGGCCGTCGGTGCATCGGGGCGCGGGTGGGTGCGGCTGAGCTGGTCGCCGCGGTGTCCGCGGAGCTGGCGGCCTCGGCACGGTGAGCAGTGACGCGGGCGGCGCCGCCACTGCATACGCTGGTCGCAGGATCCGGGCTGTGCAGGAGGATGAGATGGCAACGAGTGAGACCACCACGGTGATGGTGGTGGATGACCACCCGATGTGGCGAGACGGTGTCAGCCGCGACCTCGAGGCCGCCGGTTTCGAGGTCGTAGCGACTGCGGGCGACGTTGCAAGTGCGAGGAATCGGGCAGGTGCTACCTTGCCGAAGGTGGTGCTCATGGACATGCAGCTGCCGGATGGCAACGGCGCGGATGCAACGGCCGCCGTGCTGGCCGCATCCCCGGGCTCGAACGTGCTGGTCCTGTCGGCCTCGTCGGAGCGCGACGACGTGCTGGAGGCCGTAAAGGCCGGTGCCTGTGGCTATCTCGTCAAGAGCGCCTCGGCGGCCGAGCTGATTCAGGCGGTCAGCGCCACGGCGCAGGGACAAACGGTGTTCACGCCGGGTCTCGCGGGCCTGGTGCTCGGGGAATACCGCCGGATGTCGTCGGCGCCCGCGAACAGCACGACGGTGATCCCGCGGCTGACCGAGCGTGAGACGGAGGTGCTGCGACTGGTGGCAAAGGGGCTGAGCGCCAAGCAGATTGCGCGTCGGCTCGATGTGAGCCACCGCACCGTGGAGAACCACGTGCAGGCCACGTTCCGCAAGCTCGCGCTGACCAACCGCGTCGAGCTCACCCGATACGCCATCGAGCAGGGCCTCGACTGAACCGCCCACAACTCGCGGGGTATGAGGGGCGGGTGGTTCCCGGTCGTAGAGGTCGGAAACCCTCAGGCCCGCTGAGTATCGCCACTCATGTCGCCGGTGCCTCCGTCTCCGAGGCTGTAGGCATGTCTAACAACCAGCTGCCAGACCGGCCCACGCAGCCGAGCTTCGACCCGTATGCGGTGCCGGGCCAGAACGCCCCCTCGTCCTGGGCGCCGAGTCGCCCGGGCAACGGCCCGATCCCACCGCAGGGGCCGCCCCTAGGCACGCCGCTGCCACCACCGATGGTGCCGTGCTGGCAGCGCGATGGAATGGTCAGCCGGGTGCTCGTCGTCGCCGGCGTCGCGGTCACGTTGATCGGAGTCGTCATGCTGCTCGTGCTCGCGGCTCGCGCCGGACTGCTCGGTCCGCAGGTGCGCGTTGCAGGAGGTGCCGCACTGTGTGCTGCGCTGGTCGCGGCCGGCTGGCGGGCGTTCGACCGCACCGGTGGTCGCGTCGGCGGGATCGCGCTCGCCGGCACCGGTATCGCCGGGTTCTTCATGGTCGCGGTGGCGATGACCAGCATCTACCACTGGCTGCCGTCGTCGGCCGGACTGGCATTGGCCGGAGTCGTCGCGGCCGGCTCGGTCGCACTCGCCATGCGGTGGAACTCGCAGATGCTGGCGGTGCTCGTCACGGCATCGGTCGCGGCGCTGTCGCCGGTGCTCACCTCCGGCCTCACCGTGACGCTGATCGGTTTCCTGCTCCTGCTGCAGGCCGCCGGCGTGGTGCCCGAGAGCCTCCGCACCTGGCCGGTCCTGTGTGCCGTCCGCACGGTGCCGGTGGTGCTCGCGATCCTGCTCACCCGTGTCGACCCCCACCATTTCTCGTTCCGCCTCACCCTGACGGCGGCCGTGGCGGTCGCCCTGATCGGCATGGTGTCAGGTCTGCTGGCAAGTCATCGTGCGCTCGAGGAGCTCACTGGCGCGATGTACCTCACCGCGTTCGTGCCCGTGTTTGCCATAGTGCCTGCAACAGATCGGCCGGCCGGTGTGCTGCTCGCGTCCGTGCTTGCCGGAGGCACCGTGATCGGTGCCATCGTCACTCGCCCGCTTGGCCCCGTGACGAGTGGGATGACGGCGATCATCGCGGCGGTACTGGTGTTCGAGGCGGCCTTCGCAGTCACCACGGGCGGTTGGCTGCCGGTGATCCTCCTTGCTCTTGCCATGACGGTGGGAGTTGCTGTGCACCAGTCTCATTCGCTGGTCGCAACCTGGGCGGCATTCAGTTTCTTTGCCGTCGGCGTGTGCTACTTCGGATACCTCGTGCAGCCAGCGTCGCTGACCGTTGCAGATCAGGCAGTCAAGCAGCTGAGCATCGCCTCCGCAGTGGCCGGTCTGCTGGTCGTAGTGGGTGCCGGACTTTATGCGGTGACGTTCAATCGGGTCGTGCCGAGCCTGCCGTCCGGGGTCCTGATCGGTCTGGCCGGGCTGGTCGGTGGCTATGGCCTGACCGCGGCGATCATCGCGGCTGGTGCGACCGCCGGTGGTGACGAGGGCTTCCGGGCCGGCCACTTCCTCGTCACCATGACCTGGATGTCGATCGCCATGACCATGCTGGCCCTCGGCCTCAAGCATCGGCAGCACGCCAAGGCTGCGCTGAGCACGGGCCTGGCCGTCGTGGCGATCTCGCTCGCCAAGCTGTTCGTCTTCGACCTGGCCACCCTGAGCGGGATGAGCCGGGCCGGCGCCTTCATCGTCGTCGGGCTGCTGTTGCTCTTCGCGGGCTCGCGTTACGCACAGGCCACGGCGTCGCGGCAGCACGGACATGCCTGAACGACAGAGTTCGGGCCTCTCGGGTGGCAGGCGGCCCACGCCTGCCACCCTTACCACGTCGGCGGCCTCTCGCGGTGGCTTTTGTGAAAGTTGTCTTGCAACAAACATTGCCCGATTGGCTTCAGTCGGACGGTGCTTCGGCCCTACGTTGTCGATTGCCCAGCGACATCAAGGCCGCCGGAGAAGCAGTATTTCAGCACGAGGAGACATGAGATGAACAGAGGAAAGAGTTTCCGCCTGGCCGGATTTGTCGGCGCGGTGGGACTGTCCGCGGTGCTGGTCGCGGCGGCGTCGTCGGGCACCGGTGCGTACTTCACGGACAGCTCAAGTAACACCATCCACGGCACCTCCGGAAGCCTGGCACTCTCGTCCGCCGCACCAAGCATCAACTTCGCCGGGCTGAACCCCGGCGTCGACCAGTCCCAAGTGGTCCCCTTCGGCGTGAAGGCGTCCTCGACGACCAATGCCGACATCTGGATGGTGTTCGATCCGACCACCGCGGGATACGGCGAGTTCACCGGGAGCAACGGTGTGTCGTACGGGGGCTACACCGGTGGCGGCTTGGGTGGGTACGGGCACTTCGAGGTGGCCGGGCCAGCGGGTACGTTCAACTCGTACAACCTGCAATTGCCCACCGCGGCGGCTGTCTCGGGTGGCTACAACTCATCCGGGGCGCACAACACCTGCACCGTGAACGCGAACGGTCTCGGCGGTAGCAGCGTCCAGCACACTGTCGGCGCAGGCAACGACATCGCCGAGTGTGGGGTGCCGGAGGCCATTCTGCTCGCGAGCAACATGGCGCCGGGGGCGACCTCCAGCGCCACCGTGACCTTCGGTCTGACCGGCAAGCAGACCCAGCAGAACCAGGCCAACGACCCGAACGTCGGTTACAAGATCGTCGCGACCCAGCCCGGTATCTCCCCGATCGGGTCCAGCTGGTGATCAATGGCGCGATCGACTGATCGCGCGGCACAGCAGTAGTAGACCGCGGGTTGGTGGGCGGGCTCGTTCCGCTCCACCAACCCGCCCGACGTGAGGAAAGTACCCGTGCTCACCCGCCGCCGCATTGCCTGGAGCATCGCCGTGATCCTGTTCGCGGCGGCGCTCGCCGTCGGGTTCGGCGCCTGGAAGGGCGGGTATCGCGCCTACATCATCCACACCGGATCCATGAGACAGACGCTTGTGCCCGGCGATCTGGTCATCGACCGGCCGGTCGACGACGGTGGCTACCACACCGGTGACATCATCACCTTCCGGCACTCCGCCGGGCCGGATCTGGTGACGCACCGGATCCGGACGGTCACCGCCCAGGGCATCCACACCAAGGGCGACGCCAACCCGACCGCCGACGTGTGGACCATCGCCCCGAGCATGGTGCGCGGAGTCGTGCAGTTCAAGGTGCCATACCTGGGGTATGCTGCGGTGTTCTTCAAGCAGCGCACCGGTGTCGCGGCGGCGGTGACGATCACGATCGGCCTCGTGCTGGCGTGGGGGCTGTTCTTCCCGCCGACCGATCCGGACCCGCGGCCCACCGAGACCGAGCAGGACGTCGACGAGCACAACGATGTGCTGGTCTGAGTTCCTCGGAACGCGAGGGGCCGGGCGCGGAGTGCTCAGACCGTGGTGCGCGCCCGGCGGTGCTTGCGGTACTCGAAGTACATCGGGATCAGCGACAGGATGACGATGACGAGGATCGCGTAGTCGATGTTCTTGCCGAGCGAGGGGAACGCCTTGCCGAGGATGTGCCCGGCGATCGTGACGATCAGCACCCACAGGACGGCGCCCACGGCACTCCAGGTGAAGAATCGGCGGCGCTCCATCTTGCCGGCGCCGGCGACCAGCGTGATGAAGGTCCGCACGATCGGCACGAACCGGCCCAGGACGAGCGCACGGTTGCCGTACTTGTCGAAGAACGTGTGGGTCTGCTCGAAATACCGGCGTTTGAGAATGCGCCCGTCGCGCCGGGAGAGCGGTCCGCCGACGGCCCTGCCCAGCTCGTAACCACACACGTTGCCGAGGAACGCGGCGATCATCAGCAGGGGCAGCGCCACCCACAGGGACATGTGGATCTTGTCCGTCGCGATGAACAGCCCGATGGCGAACAGCAGCGAGTCTCCGGGCAGGAACGGGAAGAGCAGCCCGCACTCGATGAAGACGAAGACCATCGAGATCACGAAGAAGGTCCCACCGAACTGGGCGAGCAGATAGTTGGGGTCCATGAAACCTGGACCGAGCGTGTGCATCACGCGGCCAGGCTACGCGAGTGCACCTGAGGACCATCTGAGCCGGATGCGGGCGGCGGCTCTGGCGTGTCAGGCTCGCGCCGTCGCCTCCGCACCGGGCGGCCAGGGCTTGATCCATCCGTCGGCCGGCCAGCTCTCGACGGCGGCCGTCAGTCGGGCGGCGTTGGCACCGTCCAAGGACTCGCGGATGATGTCGCCGTGGCCGGCGTGACGGGCCAGCTCCTCGATCCAGTGCAGCAGGTCCCAGCGGACCGGCCAGGAGCCGACGCCCTGGGGCCACCAGGGTGCGTTGGCCGGCACCGGCACGCGGGCGTCCAGGTCGAGCGTCGGCAGCACCGTCCGCACCCGCTCGGTGACTGCGTCCAGCTCGGCCAGCAGTGCCGCGATCGGCTCATGTGGGTCGAACTGGTCGACGTAGGCGGCGGTGGCCTCCGCCATCGACAGACCCGGGTCCGGCAGCGGCTGCGGTGCGGCCTGCACCCGGTCGAGTGCGTCGCCGATGCAGCGGGCACTGTGCTTGACGATGCCGGCGAGGGACAGTGTGCTCGCGGTGGTGGTGCGCCGCAGGTCGTCGTCGGACAGGCCGAACGTCGCGTTCCGGATCGCATCCAGCTGATGTGTGACGTAGCCCGTGAGAAGGGTGCGCTCGTCGTCGTGAAGTGGTGCGTGTAGTGGCATGTCAGGTCCTTTCGTGGGTGACAGTCACACGATGGCGATAAAATAGGACAGTTTCGGTCCTCAGCATGCGGGAGACTGTCGCCATGGCTGAGACGACCGCTCGACTACTTCGGCTGCTCGGGCTGCTGCAGGCTCGCAGTGTCTGGACCGGCGACGAGCTCGCGCAGCGGCTCGGAGTCACCCAGCGCAGCGTGCGCCGGGACGTCGACCGGCTACGTGAGCTGGGGTATCCGGTGCAGGCCAGCCGGGGGATCGGCGGCGGTTATCAGCTCGGTGCCGGACGTGCATTGCCGCCGTTGCTGCTCGACCAGGACGAGGCCGTTGCTGTCGCAGTGTGCCTGCGGCTCGCGGCCGGCGGGACCGTAGCCGGCGTGGGCGAGGCGGCGGTTCGCACGATGGCCAAGCTGGACCAGGTGCTTCCGGCGGCCCTGCGCGCACAGGTCGCGGCGGTCCAGGAGGCCACCGTGACCATCGACTACCGCCCGTCACCCGTCGATCCCGCGCATCTGCTGGAGCTGGCCTCAGCCATCCGTCGCTCGGTTCAGGCTCGTTTCGAGTATGTCGCCGCGGATGGCGCCGAGACGTCGCGCAGGTTGGAGCCCTACCGCCTGGTCGCCACAGGCCGCCGGTGGTATCTCTTCGGGTTCGACCTGGACCGCGACGACTGGCGGATCTTCCGGCTGGACCGGATGAGCGAGGTGCGGGCCGGCACCTTCCGGTTCACCGTGCGTGAGGCACCCGGCGCGGAGACCTACCTGCGACGCTCGCGACACGGCGAATGGCGTTACACCGCCCGACTGCGCGTGCACGCATCGGCCGAGGAGACCGCCACGCACGTCGGCAGCTGGGCGACCGTCGAGGAATTTGACGCCTCGACCTGCCTGGTCACGCTCGGCGGGGACGACATCGACCGAATGGCCTGGTGGTTGGCTCGCCTTGCGCTCGACTTCGAGGTGGTCGATCCGACCGAGCTCCGCGACGCGTTCCACCGATTGGCGGACCGCGCCGCGGACCTGGCCGGGCGTGGCTCAGCCCTGTGAGGCCAGGCTCTGGTCTGTCAGCTCCTTGATGTTGAGGCCGTGCTGGTTGCCCGACTTAAGGATGCCGGACAGCGCGCTCTCCGTCGACGTGAGCGAGGTCAGCGAGCCAGAGGTGATGTCCTTCTTCAACCCGTCGAGAGCCTTGGCGGCACTGTCGATCGGCGTGTAGAGCGTCTTGCACAACGTCGGGTTCGCCTGCACATTCTTCTTGGCGTTGTCCATCAGCTTGAGGTCCAGCGCCGCGGCGGCGACACCCTTGATGACGGCCTTGATGCGGCCATGGGCGCCGTGCTTGAAGGTGCCGGCCTTGTAGGGCTTCCAGATCCAGTGATGGAAGGTGCCGACCGCGAGGCCGACATCGGTGGCGAACCGGGTCTTGGCGAAGGACCGAGTGTTCGACGTCGGGCAGTTTGCGGCAGCGTTCGCGGCCGAGCTGGATGGCGTAGCCATGGCACTGCCCGTGGTCGTGGTTGCCGCGGAACCGCTCGCGCCGGCACTGGCAGACGATCCTGCAGACGTGCCGCTCTGGCAGCCGGCGACCAGTCCCACACTGAGGAGGGCAGGTACGACAGCAACTTTCGTCATTCGCATCTTGGTGTTTCCCTTTGGTCGAGTCGACGTGCACCGGTGCGCACACCTCGTGGCGGATGGACAGTAGGGCGTACTGCTGAGTACATCCTGACAGCCGCCACATAGAAACATGCCATTGCGACCTGTCAGAGTTGGCCTGTGATGAACGAGGTAGGCGTGGGTCCCTGGGATGGGCCCTGGCCGATGCTGCCGGACGGCGACCCGGACCGCAGGTATGACGAGCAGCTCCTCCGCGAGGGCGACCGCCGCAACGTGGTCGACCACTATCGGTACTGGACGCAGGAGGCGATCATTGCCGACTTGGACCGGTCGCGGCACGAGTTTCATGTCGCCGTCGAGAACTGGGGTCACGACTTCAACATCGGCTCGGTGATCCGCACGGCGAACGCCTTCAACGCGGGCGCCTTCCACATCGTGGGGCGTCGGAGGTGGAATCGCCGGGGTGCGATGGTGACCGATCGTTATCAGCACGAGCACCACCATCCGACGGTGGCCGACCTGGTGACCTGGGCACACGGCATACCGCTGATCGGCATCGAC
This sequence comes from Leekyejoonella antrihumi, assembly GCF_007845645.1. Lineage (GTDB taxonomy): Bacteria > Actinomycetota > Actinomycetes > Actinomycetales > Dermatophilaceae > Leekyejoonella > Leekyejoonella antrihumi. Next base: position 198,039 of record NZ_VCQV01000001.1, on the reverse strand, counting down.
AACCTGCCCGGCTCCGTGCCGCTGGAGACCTTTGACCTGCCCCGATCCTGCATTCTGGTCTTCGGTCAGGAGGGCCCAGGGTTGAGCGAGGAGATGCGGGCGGCATGCCAGGTCGTGCTGCACATCGGGCAGTTCGGCTCGACGCGGTCCATCAACGCCGGCGCCGCCGCGGCCATCGCCATGCACGTGTGGCTGCTTCGTCACGTGCACGGCCGGCACTGATCGAGCCGGACACCACCGGCCGATCCGGCGTCGACCGCGAACTTTTCGCGGCGATGTGTCGATTCGACGCCCGCTCATCCGTCATGGTGGTGTCAGAGGTCATCGAGCAAGGGAATTCTCATGGAGACCAAGCGATATCTGGTGCTGCTTCCGGCGCCGGAAGCGGAATGGGCCAAGCTGCCGCCGGAGGTGCACGAAGCGGGGATGCGGGCACACGCCCGGTTCAATCGGGAGCTCGCCCAGGGTGGACACAAGGTGGTGGCCGCCGGCCCGCTCACGCCATCGGCGCAGGCCGTGTCAATGCGACCGGACGGGTCGGGCGGCACGCTGGTCGTCGACGGTCCCTTCACCGAGTCGGTGGAGCAGATCGTCGGGTTCTACCTCATTGAGACGACGGACCGGGCCGGGCTGGACGCGTGCTGCCGACAGCTTGCCAGCACCGGAGACCTCATCGAGCTGCGCGAGATGGCGGGGGAGTGATCGAGATGAGCGAATACATGGTCATCATCGTCGGTGACGCCGACCGGTGGTGGACGCGGATGAGCGCGGAGGAGCGCAGGCAGGGGTATGCCGAGTACGGCCGGTTCTCGCAGACACTCACGGAGCGCGGGCACAAGATCGTCGGCGGCGCCGAGCTGCATCAGACCGCAACTGCGAAGCACATCGCACCCGGCGGGACCACGGTGACCGACGGACCGTTCGCCGAGGGCGCCGAGCAGGTCGGGGGCTTCTTTCTCGTCGAGTCGGACGACCTCGACAGCCTGCTCGACTGCTGCACGATCCTCACCGCGATCGGCGAAGGCATCGAGGTCCGCCCCACCGTCGGCCCGGATGAGCGTGCGTCGTGAAGAAGTATCTGATCCTCATCGCGTATGAGCCGGGCGGGTGGGACGACGCATCACCGCAGGTGCAGGAGCGCACCCATCGCGAGCACCTCACGTTTCATCGGGAGGTGGGTGCGAACCTCCTCGCGGGCGAAGCGCTGTCGGATCAGGAGTCGGCGACGACCGTGCGGCGTGACGGTGATCGCACCATGCTGTCCGACGGCCCGTTCGCGGAGACCGCAGAGATGATCGGCGGGTTCTATCTGGTGCGGGCCGCACGACCTGGACCAGGTCGTGCGCTGGTGCGAGCTGCTGCCGGCGTCCTACACGCTGGAGATTCGGCCCTGTGTGCAGATCGACGGATTCGACTGATCGTCGGTGCGATCTGGACGACAAGAGCGCACGCACGATGCGATGGCGCGGGTCTGGCGCGACGAATGGGGCCGCCTCCTGGCTCTGCTCGTCGCCCAGACCCGGCGGCTCGACCTCGCGGAGGACGCGCTGGCCGAGGCCTTCGAACAGGCGACGCATCGATGGCCGGCCGACGGTGTGCCGGAGGCACCCGCAGGCTGGCTCCTCACGACGGCGCGACGACGCGTGATCGACCGCTTGCGGGCGGAGGCCATGCATGCGCGCAAGGAACCGCTGATCGCGATGGACGAACGGCACCGGCTGGCCGACAATGAGTCTCCAGGGGCTCCAGGCGACGAGGTGCTGCGGCTGGTCCTGCTTGCAGCGCATCCCGCGCTGTCGCCGGAGGCAGGTGCCGCACTGACGCTGCGGCTGGTGCTCGGCGTGAGCACCGCCGACATCGCCCGCCTGTTCCTGGTGAGCGAGCCGACCATGGCGGCGCGGCTGACCCGCGCGCGAAAGAAGGTGGTCGCCGCCGGAATCCCGTTGGCGATCCCTGACCCCGATGTGCTGTCGGAGAGGCTGGACACCGTCGCCCAGGTGGCGTACCTGGCCTTCACCGCTGGCTATGCGCCGGGCAGCGGCCCGGAGGTGCTGCGCGTCGACCTGGCGGGTGAGGCCATCCGACTGGTCCGGCTGGTGAGTGCTCAGACCACCCAGGCGGCGGAGAGCCCCAGCCTCATGGCGCTGCTCGCCCTGATGCTGCTGCAGCACTCACGCCGCGACGCGCGGGTTGACCCGGGAGGATCGCTGGTCCTGCTGCCCAACCAGGACCGCACGGTGTGGCGGCAGGGCGAGATCGCCGAGGGCCTGGACCTGTTGCGGCGACTCACCGCCGGTGCCGATCGAGTCGCCGTCACGAGCCTGATTGCGGCGTCTTACGTGCTGCAGGCACTCATCGCCGCCGAGCACGCGCGCGCCCGGACGGCAGGTGAGACGGACTGGGTGGCGATCGCGGACCTCTACCGGCAGCTCGACGAGCTCACCGGCTCGCCGGTCGTGCGTCTCAACCGCGCGGTCGCGGTGGCCGAGGCCGGTGACGTCCCGGCTGCGCTGGCGCTGACGGACGGCGTCGAGAGGGAACTGCCGCACTCGCATCGTGCGGCAGCGGTGCGTGCCGACCTGCTCGCCCGGCAGGGGCGAGTCGCGGAGTCGGCCACGGCCTACGACCGGGCCATCGAGCTGTGCGGCAACGACGCAGAGCGCGCGGTGCTGCAACGGGCCAAGCGGAAGCACACACGGGATACGGGGCGAAGCAATGGGATTCCATGAGGCACAGGTGAACCTGTATGTCGAGCAGGTGTCGACATCGCGAGCGTTCTATACGCGGTTCGGGTTCGTCGAGTCGTTTCGCACGCCCAGAGAAGGCGAGCCCGAGCACCTGGAGATGAGGCTGGGCGGGTTGATCCTGGGCCTGACCAGTCGGGCGGCGGTGCGGGAGAACGACGGGCCGACACTCGGCGCACACCAGCGCGTCGCGGAGGTCGTGGTGTGGTGCGACGATGTCGACCGGCTGACCGATGAGGCGGTGACCGACGGCATCCGCCTGGCCAGCGACACGCGAAGCCATCGTGGGCGTCGGATCGCGTGGCTGCTGGACCCGGACGACAACCCCGTCAAGCTCGTCCAGGAGTGATCGCGTCGGCGGCGGTGTGTGACGGATCGGGCGGCACGCGTGCGGTCGGACGTGGCAAACTTCCCTCAAGCCGTCATCAACCAAGGAGTCACCCATGCCCATTGCGACCCCTGAGGTCTACGCCGACATGCTCGACCGGGCCAAGGCGTCCGGGTTTGCGTATCCCGCGATCAACGTCTCGAGCAGCCAGACGCTCAATGCGGCGATCCGCGGGTTCGCGGAGGCCGGCAGCGACGGGATCATCCAGGTCTCGACCGGAGGTGCGGACTACTTCTCCGGTGTCAAGAACATGGTCACCGGTTCCCTGGCGATGGCCGCCTTCGCGCACGAGGTGGCCAAGAAGTACGACGTGAACATCGCGCTGCACACGGACCACTGCCCGAAGGACAAGCTGGACGGGTTCGTCCGACCGCTGCTCGCGGAGTCGCAGAAGCGTGTCGATGAAGGCGAGCTGCCCTACTTTCAGTCACACATGTGGGACGGTTCCGCAGTGCCGCTGCACGAGAACCTGACCCTCGCCAAGGAGCTGCTGCAGAAGGCAGCCAAGGCGCACATCATCCTGGAGATCGAGGTCGGGGTGGTCGGCGGTGAAGAGGACGGCGTCGAGGGCAACATCGACGACAAGCTCTACTCCAGCCCGCAGGACGCGATCGACACGATCAAGGCGCTCGGGGACGGCGCCGAAGGTCGCTATCTGACCGCGCTCACGTTCGGCAACGTGCACGGCGTCTACAAGCCGGGCAACGTCAAGCTGCGTCCGGAGATCCTGCAGAAGGCCCAGCAGGCCGCGGCCGGCGAGCTCGGTCTCGGCGCCGATGCGCGGCCATTCGACCTGGTCTTCCACGGTGGATCGGGATCGACCGCCGACGAGATCAAGGAGGCCGTCTCCTACGGCGTCGTGAAGATGAACGTCGACACCGACACGCAGTATGCGTTCACCCGTCCGATTGCCGACTGGATGCTTGCCAACTATGACGGGGTGCTGAAGGTCGACGGCGAGGTCGGCAACAAGAAGAAGTACGACCCGCGCGCGTGGGGCAAGGCCGCGCAGGACGGCATGTCGGCCCGCGTCGTCGAGGCGTGCGAAAACCTCGGTTCCGCTGGGACGCACAAGTAATGGCGGCCGGGGACAACCTGCTGGGAATCCCGCCGACGGAGCTGCCGATGGACCCGGCGGCCGGGCCACTGACCGAGGGAGTCGACCCGCGAGATGTCGCGCGCTCCTACCCGGCGTCGTCGCTCGTGTGGGCGACGCTCGCCGAGGATGCGCTGGCGGACGGTGACGCGGTCGAGGGCTATGCCTTCGCCCGCACCGGCTACCACCGTGGCCTGGACTCGCTGCGACGCTCCGGCTGGCGCGGCCAGGGGCCGGTGCCGTGGGAGCACGAGCCGAACCGTGGCTTCCTACGGGCCCTCGGAGCGCTGGCGAAGGCTGCCGGCGAGATCGGCGAGAGCGACGAGCACAAGCGGTGCAGCGACCTGCTGCGGGACTCCTCACTCACGGCCGCCCGCCAACTGGGTCTCTGAGCGGCAGACCTTACCGGAGACGGGCGGGAGGCCCTGCATGAACGGTCGGCTGGCAGTCCTGGGCATCGGCCCCGAGGGCGAGGACCTCTATCGGCACATTCTGCGGATGCCGGGTCTCACCCTTGCGGCGCACGTCTCGCGGCTCGGGTGGACCGACTACGAGGCCGAGCACGCGCTGGAGCAGCTGCGAGCGCGGCGACTCGTGCGGGTGTCGGACCTGAGCGAGCTGGTGGCCGACCACCCGCGGGCGGCCCTCGAACGCGTCGTGAGCGCCGAGGAGGCGCGCCTCGCGACCCGGCGGCAGGACCTGGCCCGGGTGCGAGACGCGATCGACCAGTTCGCCGCGGATCACCGCATGGGGCAGGAGGACATCTCGACCGCGCAGCCTTCGCGGGAAAGAGTGGACCGGGCAGTGCTGGTCGCCGTTCACGAGCACCTGATGGCCTCGACCGTCGGCACGGTGCGACGGGCGGTGCGAACCGTGCCGGCCCGATCGATCGACGATCTGCCGACGGTGCGACAGCAGCTGGCCGGCGGCCGAGAGCAGCGCGCGCTCTACCCGCCGGATGCGGTCGATGCCGACTCGTCCTGGTTGACCGACTGGGCCGAGGCGGGCGAGCAGCAACGGGTGACGGCTCACCTGCCGTCGGAGTTCATCTGTTTCGGGGACGACGTTGCACTCGGCAGCACCGAATGGGGACGTCAGGACGGCGACTACGTCGTCCTGCGTGATCCGATGGTGGTGGGTGCGTTCATCGAGCTCTTCGACCGGTTGTGGTCTACCGCGGCGCCGCTGGACGAGGCCCCGGGAGGGTCGGACGGGCTCCTCGACCTGATGCGGCAGGGCCTGAAGGACGAGTCGATCGCCCGGGTCATGGGAGTGTCGCTGCGGACCGTTCGCCGCAGGATCGCCGTGCTGATGGACGAGCACGACGTGGACACCCGGTTCCAGCTGGCGCTGCGGCTCGCGGCCCGCGGGCACCTCCGAGACGAGTGAGCGCCGCGACGCGCCGCGCCGCCGTTGAACGCCGCCAGGTAGCCTGTGGGCTGCCGTGAGAGACGCCCGGACATGCGGGCGTTCTCCTGCACCATCACCGCAAAATTGAGGAAGAGGCGGCCGCCAGATGCCAGCAATCGTGCTCGTCGGTGCCCAGTGGGGCGACGAAGGCAAGGGGAAGGCCACCGACCTGCTCGGCAGCCGGATCGACTACGTCGTGAAGTTCAATGGCGGCAACAACGCGGGTCACACGGTGGTCATCGAGCAGCCGGACGGCAGTCGGGAGAAGTACGCGCTGCACCTGTTGCCCAGCGGCATCCTCACCGAGGGCGTCGTCCCCGTGATCGCCAATGGCGTCGTGATCGACCTCGGCGTGCTCTTCGAGGAGATCGACGCGCTGAATGCTCGCGGCATCGACACCTCGCGGCTGGTGGTCAGCGGCAACGCCCACGTGATCGCGTCCTACAACCGCACGCTCGACAAGGTGACCGAGCGGTTCCTCGGATCGCGCCGGATCGGGACCACCGGTCGCGGCATCGGCCCGACCTACGCCGACAAGATGAGCCGGGTCGGCATCCGCGTGCAGGACCTCTTCGACGAGTCGATCCTGCGGCAGAAGGTCGAGGCGGCGCTCGAGGTCAAGAACCAGGTGTTCGTCAAGGTCTACAACCGGCGCGCTTCCGACGTCGACGAGGTCGTCGAGGACCTGCTGCAGTATGTCGAGCGGTTGCGCCCCATGGTCGCCGACACCTCACTGCTGCTCGAGAAGGCATTGAACGACGACCAGGCGGTGCTCTGCGAGGCCGGCCAGGCGACCTTGCTGGATGTCGACCACGGCACCTACCCCTACGTCACCTCCTCCAACGCGATCTCCGCGGGCGCCTGCACCGGAGCCGGTATCCCGCCGACGCGGATCGACCGGGTCATCGCCGTCCTGAAGGCCTACACCACCCGTGTCGGGGAAGGCCCCTTCCCGACGGAGCTGCTCGACGACAAGGGCGAGTTCCTGCGCAAGCAAGGCGCCGAGTTCGGTGTCACGACGGGCCGTCCGCGCCGCTGCGGCTGGATGGACACGGTGATCGGGCGCTACGCGAACAGGGTCAACGGGGTCACGGACTTCGTGCTGACCAAGTTGGACATTCTCGGCGGCCTGGACACCGTGCCGGTCTGCGTCGCCTACGAGATCGACGGCGTGCGATACGACGAGATGCCGATGAGCCAGAGCGACTTCCACCACGCCACGCCCATCTATGAGGAGCTGCCCGGCTGGTTCGAGGACATCGGCACCTGCCGGACGTATGGCGAGCTGCCGGCCAACTGCCGGGCCTACGTCGAGTTCGTCGAGCAGCGCATCGGCGCACGCGTCTCGGTCATCGGCGTCGGGCCGGGCCGCGAGGAGGTCATCGTGCGTCACGACCTGCTCTCGGACAAGTGACCTCCAGCCCTTACGGTTGCTCGGCGAGCAGCCGCGCGGACCGCGCATGAAGAGCCTTGGCCTGCGCCCCGACTACGCCGCCGGGCTGGCGGCGCGGACCGTGTCCGGCAACCCACCGCCTACGGCGTTCCTCATCACCTTGTGGGCGCTGACGGTGATCCTGCTGGGAGGCGTGGTCGCGGCGCTGCTCGGCGCCTACCGGCTGCGGCAGAAGACGCGCGACATGCCGGAGGGTCAGCAGCGATCCGGCAAGCGGGGGCAGGCCGGCTGCCTGCTGATTGCCGCCATTCCCGCAACGTTGTTCGGGCTCTTTCTGCTCACCTGGGCCATCGGCATCAGCTGACCGCCGGCCGGCGGGAGCGTCACCAGCCGGCGCCGAAGCACATGAAGGTGCTCGGCACCTGCATGCCGATCCGCGTGGTTGCCTCGGCGAGGGCATCCGACGGCAGGACCCCTCGGGCGAGCAGCTGGTGAGTCGAGGAGAGCACCTCGCAGGCCACGTCGTCATCCACGCTGGCGGGCGAGGCGATCACGACTCGGGACCCGGCGTGCAACCAGGCAGCCGGCATGCCGATGGCCTCCTCGCCCCAACGGACCGCCGAGCGACCCACCTCGCATGCGGACAGCAGCACGATGTCCGGCACGTGGCCCAGCCGGTCGATGTCGTAGCCGAACCAGAGTCCGTCGTGCAGCTCCAGCCCCGAAAAGAGTGGGTTGTCCGCGGAGTGCCTCCCGTGAGCCGCAACATGCAGCACGTCCGCCCGTGCCGCGACGCCGGCGACGCGCTCCGTGCTCGCCTCGGAGCCGGTGAGAACCGTCGCATCCTGCCACGCGGCAGCACTGCGCACGACCTCCTCCTCGGCGCGCGCCACGAGGGGCCCGGAGACCAGAGCGGCATGTCGGGGCCGCGTTGCAGTGTCTGCGTGTTCGAGCCAGAGCGTCGCGGATCGAGGAAGGGTCACCGGAGTGCCCTGCAGTCCGCGCAGCAGTGTCCACGGCACGCCGGCGAGGGAACCCGAGGGAACCAAGACGATCGGTCGATCCTTGAGGAGGTCGGCAACCGGTGCTATCAGCCGATCGGCCATGGCCGACAGACGGTGATCGAGGCTGCCGATGACAACGGCTCGCAGCTGCTCGGGCAGGTGTGCGGCGGACACGTCAAGATCAGCCTGGAGCCCGCGCAGCAGGTGCCGAACGTCATCGAAGCGCCCGAGATCGAGGACCCGGGCATCCGTGCGCGTTACGACGAGGGCGTGCATACGGCCATCCATCACGACATGCGCGAGTAGTACGCCGTCCCGGTCCTCAAGGCGAGCCTGGAGCTGAGCCAGGCTCGCGGGCTCGGTGATCACGCCGGATCCTTCGTCGTGCCAGGCTTCTTCGCGAATCTTCCGGCGGAGCTCGCGCGTCTCACTCGCGAGTGACGGCGCGGGCTGCCCGGTCGTCGCAGCCTTGTCGAGCTCAAGGGTCAGCTTGCGAAGCCGGCGCAGCTGCTCGGCATGCTGCGAGCCGACGGTAGGACGGACGGGGGCGACACGCGTGGCCAGCGCACGGGCGCGTTCCGCCCACTCGAAGACCACCTGAGGAGTGCCGTCCTGCACTGCAGTGCGTAGGCCGTGCATCGCCAGGTCGCGACCATGCCCGACGAGCGAGCTCTGCAGATCGAGACTGCCGAAGGCCGACTGCCATGCGTGCAGCTCGGTGAGGCCGTGTCGAGCGCTATCGAGCGCCGCTTCGACGTCCCCGGCTGCACGCGCACTTTCGGCCCGAACCTGGCTCGCCAGTATGCGGTTCGACAGTGGCGCATCCTCGCTTTCTTCGATCCGAGCGAGTCGCTCGAGTGCCGCCTCGGGGTCGCCCGCGCGGATGGCAAGGCGCACGGACTGCAACTCCAGAGCCGTCGCGTCATGCACCAGCCCCTGCTCACGCAGGAGCGCCGCCACCTCTGCCGACTCCTGGCTGAGTGCGGTCCGGCGCCTGCCGGTCAGCACCTCCGCCTCCAACGCGACGGCGCGGGCCCGCACCGCCCACACCTGGCTGCCGTTGCCGGTGAAGAGGCGCATCGCCTGGCGGGCCACGCGGCGTGCCTCCCTCGGGTCTTCGCGCAGGAGCAGGCGGGCGAGCACGAGCAGCGCCTCGGCCTGGCGCTTGCGCATGCGACGACGCGCGAACGCACTGGCCGCGGCGCGGAGTGCATCGGCGGCGTCATGCGGCATACCTGCGGCCACGAGTGCCTCCGCACGGTCCTGACTGCCCACGGCCTCGTAGACCGGTCCGAGCTCCTGGAACGTCGGACGCGCCTGGTCCATGAGCTGGATGGCGCGGACCACGTCACCGGCCAGCAGGTAGGCGTAGCCCAGATTGTGCAGTGCCTTGTCCGACTGATGCGTGAGGTGCACTGCGACGTAGTGCTCGCTCGAGGCCTCGAAGGATGCGATCGCCGCGTCCGGGGCGCTCCGTTGCAGATGGATGTTGCCGAGGGTCAGATAGAGGTTGCCGAGCGCGCGATGAGCTTCCGGGTCGATCAGTGGCGCGGCGCGCTCCAGGTCCGCCAGTGCCGTGGCGCCGTCCCCGGCACGCATGTGCAGCAGCCCGAGCTGGGACCAGATGAGGCCGCGAACCAGATCGGGCACATCGGGCAGGTCGAGGGCGCGTCCGCAGCGCGCGAGCCCGTCATCGATCGTGCCCAGCTCAGCCTCGGTGTAGGCCAGGCTGAGCTCGATCCGGGCGCGCGTCTCATTGTTCTCGGCGCGAGAAAGGGCCTGTTGGAATGCCTTTCGAGCCGTGGCGTGACGCCCGGCATTGCTCGCCTCGAGACCTCGTTGGTGAAGTTCTACTGCGCTGAGCACCCGTTCATCATGACGTACGGCGGTCGTCCGCGGTAACCGCGCTCACGGCGGCACGCGAACGTGCGACGGCATCGGGGATGGTGTCTTTCTTCGGCAGCCCATCCACGAGTTGCTGCGCGATGCGGCCGGCCACAACCGGCGCGGCGAAGGAGGTTCCGCTCCACAGAGCGAAGCCACCGCGGAAGTCGTCCGGGTCGATCGTCGCGCGAAGGTGGCCGTGGGCTCGCGTGCGCATCGTCGGCTGAGCCCCTCCCTGAAATGCGGGCATGGTGCTGAGCACCGAGGCGCCGGGCGCATAGGTGCGAACCCAGGGGCCGGTGTTGCTGAACATCGCGACGCTGCGCTGCGAGGGGTTCAGGGCACCCACGGACACCACGGGCACGAGGTCCCTGCTGTCCTCGGTGGCAAATGCTGCCGGATAGAACGGGCGTGCGGTTGCGTCGTTGCCGGCCGAGCACACGACGGTGGTTCCGCTGCCACTGAGCACCTGAAGGACCCCACGCAGGGTCGGGTCGAAGAGCACGTCGTCCGGGGTCTCGTGGTAGTAGCCCATCGACAGGTTCAGGACGTCGATCGGGTGTCCGCCGGGCTGACCCACAGCATGTCGGCGGGCGAGCTCCGCGATCTGGGTGATCGAGTCGAGCCAGTCGGACTCGACGATGCGGCCGCTGGACGAGACCGCGCGCCAGGCGAGGATGTCGGCGTCCGGGCAGCCCTGGTGCACGAGCCCGGCGATGAAGGTACCGTGGCCGGCCTCTGGATCGATGCTGCCGTCGAGCGGGCCCTCATGGTCGCCGCCGACCTCCGGGTCGGTGATCGGGTTCGTGTCACCGATGGGGTGGCCGTCCAGCGTGACGTCCGTGCGAACGACGCCGTCGAGCCATGGATGACGTCCGCAGCCGGTGTCGAGGATCGCGACCACGGGTCGCCGTCCGCGGATCGCGTCGTCCGCCCTGCGGGTCGGGCGAGCTCCCGCATACGTCACGGGTTCTCTGCCGCCGGAGCCGAGCCGCGCGTAGGACATGACGCCGGCGCTCCGGTGCGAGGCGGACTGGGGGCTGCCGACCGGGTTGGAGTTCTCGACCGGGTTGGAGTTCTCGACCGGGTTGGAGTTCTCCACGGGGTTGGAGTTCTCCACGGGGTTGGAGTTCTCGACCGGGTTGGAGTTCTCCACGGGGTTGGACTCCAGCGCCGTCACCGTCATCACGTGGTCCAGAGCCACCGCAGTCAGCGCGTCGGCCCCGAACTCGGCCCGCGCGTGCTGCAACAGCAACCATCCGTCCGGCGCCGGCGCAGCGGTCCGAGCCTTCACCCCGAGCCGCAGCCGGGTGATGCCAAGCGGACCGTCCGGTCCCTGGCAGCGCGACCCCGAGCACGTGCACTCGTCCTGGGGCGAGTGACGGTCGTCATGGTCGAAACCTACGGTCCACCCGAGGCGGTCGGCCACCACCTCGAGCTGCTGCATGAGCTCGTCCGCCTTGCCGTGGGTCGACAGCAGGAGTCGCGGCCCCAGATACGTCGTGCTGCCCGGGCTGACCCCAGCAACGGTGATGGTGTTCGCCGGGTCGAGTGCGCGGCTCGCGGCGTTGGCGCTGTTGTTCCTGCTCACGGACTCATCCATTCGACGTATGGGGTTGTGGACGACGATGGGGGCGGCGACCACGGACGAAGTCGCCGCTCCCACCATCTCATCGAGTAGTGCAGTTTCCCCCTGTAACTGCACAAAACACGGCGCCCGGATTGTGACAACGCCCCAGTCCGCGTCCATCTCGATCCTGAGGACTCCCCGTGTGCCCTCAATCGTCAAGGAGCGCGGTCTCACAGCGGTGATACATGACACATCCAACTTTCTTGGTGCCGCCGATGGGGACGTACAGTCAGCGAACAGCTCGACAGGCGTTCAGGAATGCGGCAGACTCGCCGCACGGTGTCAACGGGCCTCGGCGCCGGCCGCTCGTTGGGTTTGAGCAACCGTGCCCTCCGCGTTCGCCCATGACCAAAGGGATCAGGCAATGAAGCTGCTTCTCACCTCTGGCGGCGTCACGAACACCAGCATCCGCGTCGCCCTGACCGACCTGTTGGGCAAGCCGATCGCCGAGTCGCACGCCCTGGTCGTGCCGACCGCGCAGTGGGGTCACCCGTCGTGCGGACCGGCATCGGTGAGGGGGCTGGTCGCCGCCGAGCCGACCTGGGAGCGCCTGTCCGGCTTGGGCTGGGCGTCGCTCGGTGTCCTCGAGCTCACTGCGCTACCCACCATCGGGGTGGACCGCTGGGTCCCGTGGGTGCGGGAGGCCGACGTGCTGCTGGTCGACGGTGGGGATGCGACGTACCTGTGTCACTGGATGCGGGAGTCGGGGCTGGCCGATCTGTTGCCGTCCCTGCCCGAGACCGTCTGGGTGGGTGTAAGCGCCGGAAGCATGGTGATGACTCCCCGCATCGGGGAGTCTTTTGTCAACTGGCCGTCCGCGCCCGACGACCGCACGCTGGGGGTGGTCGACTTCTCGATCTTCCCGCACCTGGACCTGTTCCCGACCAACACCCTCGGCGACGCTGAGCGGTGGGCCGCCGACATCGGCGTCCCCTGCTATGCCATCGACGAGCAGACGGCCATCGTGGTCGTCGATGGCTGCGTCGAGGTGGTATCTGAAGGACAATGGACGAAATTCGGGTCGTAGCGCCCCGCCACAGGGTGCTGCACTCCGCCCCATCAGTAAACTAGCGCCTCGTGACCGATCAGCAGCTGGATGACTGGGTGTCCCGACTCGCCGACGACGTGATCGCGGAGGCGCACAAGCAGGGCGCCAAGGTCGTCTGCGCCTCCGGCCTGTCACCCTCCGGCCCGATCCACCTGGGCAACCTTCGCGAGGTGATGATGCCACACCTGGTGGCGGACGAGGTGAAGCGTCGCGGGGTCGACTGCGAGCACATCATCAGCTGGGACGACTTCGACCGGTTCCGCAAGGTGCCGAATGTCGAGGGTGTGGACGCCGGCTGGGAGCAGCACATCGGCAAGCCGCTGACCTCCGTGCCGCCGCCGACCGGATCGGCGCACGCCTCCTGGGCGGCGCACTTTCGAGCGCAGTGCGAGGAGGGACTGGCAGCGCTCGGTATCGACTACCGCGGCATCAGCCAGACTGAGCAGTACACGGCCGGTGCCTACACCGAGCAGGTCCTCTTCGCGATGGCGCACCGCGAGGAGATCGACGAGGTCCTGGAGCGGTATCGCACGCTGCCCAAGGCGGCGGGCAAGGGTGGCAAGCAGCAGAAGCTGGATGCCGATCAGGCCGCGGCCGCCGCCGACGCGGCGGAAGGCTCCGGCGCCGCAGCGGAGTCCGACGGTGCCGGCTCGAGCGGCTACTACCCCTATCGGCCGTACTGCTCGGTGTGTGACAAGGACTCCACCACGGTCACTGGCTACGACGACGAGACGAAGCAGCTCTCCTACATGTGCGAGTGCGGACACAGCGAGACCGTCTCCCTTCGCGAGCACCGCCGCGGCAAGCTGGCCTGGAAGGTCGACTGGCCGATGCGCTGGGCCTACGAGAAGGTGATCTTCGAACCGTCCGGTGTCGACCACCAGTCGCCCGGTTCGTCGTTCGTGGTCGGCAAGGACGTCGCGCCGATCTTCGGCTGGCGCAGGCCGATCGGGCCGATGTACGCGTTCGTCGGCATCCGCGGCATGGCCAAGATGTCGTCGTCCAAGGGCGGTGTGCCGGTCGCGACCGAGGCGCTGCGCTATATGGAGCCCCCGCTGCTGCGGTGGTTGTACGCCCGCAAGAAGCCGAACCAGGCATTCGACATCGCGCTCGACACCGAGATCCAGCGCATGTATGACGAGTGGGACTCCCTGACGCGCAAGGTCGGGTCGGGCAAGGCGCAGCCCGGCGACATCGCGGCCTACGCCCGGGCCGTGCGGACGGCGAAGGGTCAGCTCGCGCTGACACCGCACGTGCTGCCCTACCGGTCGATCGCCTCTGTGGTCGACATCACCACGGGCGACGACGCGCAGACGCAGCGCATCCTGGCCGCGCTCGACCCCGAGCGGCCGATCGCCTCCCTCGACGAGTTGCAGCCGCGACTCGGCTGCGCCGGCCGGTGGGTTGCCGAGCGGATGGATCCGGACGAGCGCACCGTCGTGCGCGCGGAGCCGGACGCCGCGGTGCTCGCGGAGCTGAGCGACGAGCAGCGCGACGGGCTGCGCCTGCTGCTGGACGGTAGGCAGGGTCAGCTGGCCGCGATCGAGGACGGCTGGTCGCTGGAGGCGCTGACCCACCAGGTCTACGGCGTGCCGAAGGTGCAGCGGGGCCTGGCCGCCGACCAGATCGTCAAGGGAGACAAGGAGCTCGGCGCTGCGCAGCGGAAGTTCTTCACGCTGCTCTACACGCTGCTGATCGGCAAGGACACCGGCCCGCGGCTGCCGACGCTGCTGCTCGCCGTCGGGCCGCAGCAGGTCCGTGCACTGCTGACGCCCTGACCACCGGGAACGTCGAGGGTCGAGCGCTACTCAGCGGGTGCGAACCCGCCGCGTACCAGCCAGCGCGATGGAGCGACCCCGGCGAACTCTCGCCATTCACGGGCCAGGTGTGCCTGATCGGCATACCCGGTCAGGTACGCCGCGCGGGAGAGGGTCGTGCAGCCGCGAACGGCCTCGACCGATCGCTCGAACCTCATGAGGCGACAGACGGTCTTCGGGGCGACGCCGAACTCTGTGGTGAATCTGGAGCGCAGGTAGCGGACGGACCAGCCGGACTCGTCGGCCAGCGACCGCACCGAGACCAGGCCGTCGGCGCGGGCCAACCGACGCCATACCTGCCCGGCGACGTCATCGCTCGGCTGCTCGGGGAGTCGCGCCAGGAGGATCTGGCACAGCACGTCCAGGCAGCTCCATCCGGGAGCACGGCGGACCCGTTCGGTCAGATCGGTGCCCAGGTGACCGAGCAGATCGGTCAGATCGACCGCACTTCCCACGAGCTCGGCCGCAGGGATCCCAAACAGCTCGTGCAGGCCCGGCGGAGTGAGATAGAGCATGATGCCGTGCTGGGATCCGTCGTGGTGGATCGTCGCGGGGCTGGTGTGCAGCCCGGAGAACGAGGCCTGGAAGTGATGCATTCCGCTCAGGCCGAGCCCGCTGAGGTCGAGACCCGCGCCGAGGTCGAAGACGCACGTGACGTCGGCGGACGGCAGCCCGATGTGTGTCCCCGGCGCACAGCCGGTGATGCGGTATCCCTGGATACCGCGCACGTAGGGCGTCAGCGCTGCCGGGAGCGGATGTTCGAGGTGCTCGTGCACAAGGCCAGCGTAGGCCGCTAACCGGCGTAGGTGCCGAAGCTCCAACGGTTGCCCTCGCCGTCCTTGATGCTGAAACCTCGCGACCCGTAGTCCTCATCGCGCATCTCGCGAACCACCTGTGCCCCCAGTCTCTGGGCACGTTGCCACACGGCGTCGGGGTCGTCCGTCACGACGTAGGACGATGCCGCACCGGGGTTGACGCTGAAGTCCGACTCGGTGGTGTCACGACTGCTGAGCATGACCCGGCCGCCTTCCGGCCAAAGCATCTCGCTGTGCTGGATTCCGCGGTTCTCGGCCTTCACCACGATGCCCTCCGTGAATCCGAGGTCACGCAACCATCCGCGGGCAGTGGGCACATCGGCATAGGTCAATCCGGTCCAGATGTTGTGATCCGGCCGGGTGGTCGATGGTTCGGTCGCCTTGTCGTCGGTGTTCATGGCATCAGCCTGACGGATGCGTGGCATCACTGCATTGAACGAATCGGCACGGTGGGCCGCCGGCCTCCTGCCGGCAGCGATCGAATCTTGACCATGCCGGTGCGTCGCGCGGTTCTGCGCGCTGTGTCCACATACGCTCGAAGCGGATGTGGGAGTTGTAGCGGTAGGGAAGAGATGATGCCGGAAAGGAAGGACGGGTCGCGTCCGGCCCGTCGCATCGAGGGGCTCGACGGCCTTCGCGCCCTGGCTGTCGTTGCCGTGGTGCTGTTTCATCTGCGCTCGCAGAGCTTGCCCGGCGGCTTCGTCGGGGTCGATGTGTTCTTCGTCCTCAGCGGCTTCCTGATCACCACCTTGCTGCTGCGTGAGGTGCGCACGAACGGGCACCTCGACCTGCCGGCATTCTGGTTGCGGCGGGCCCGTCGCCTGCTGCCGGCGATTCTCCTGGTCCTGCTGGTGACCGTCCCCGCCGCCTGGCTGGTCGGCGGTGACCTGCTGGTCCATGTTCGGCGTCAGGTCCTCGGGGCACTGACGTTCAGCAACAACTGGCTCGAGATCTCAGCCGGATCCAGCTACTTCGCGCAGACCTCCCCAGAACTGTTCGTCAACTTCTGGTCGCTGGCGGTCGAAGAGCAGTTCTACCTGGTGTGGCCGGTCGCCTTCGCGGTCCTCCTGGCGCTGGTGACCAGGGCCCGTTATCGGATCGGGCTCATCCTGGTCGTAGCCGGTGCCTCGGCCCTGCTCATGGGCGTGCTCGTCACCCCGGGACAGGACGCGACCCGTGCCTACTACGGCACCGACTCGCACCTCTTCGGCCTCATGATCGGGGTCGCTCTGGCCCTCTTCTGGGCTGCACCGCGGGGTCGGATGCTGCAGGATCGCCGGTGGGCGTCGTGGCGCACGCCGGTCGTGGCAGCCGGGTTGGCCGGTCTGCTGGCGCTCATGCTGCTCCTCGGTGAGTCCGAGGTGGTGACGTTCCGGGGCGGGCTTCTGGCGGCCGGCCTGCTCACTGCGGTGCTGATCGCAGCGCTGCTCGCGGGACCGAGCCTCGCCCGTACCATCCTGACCTGGTCGACCCTCGAATGGATCGGGGAGCGGTCCTACGGCATCTACCTCTGGCACTGGCCGATCATTCTCGTTGTGGATGCAGCCCTGCCGGCTACGGTGCCGGACTCCGGGCTCGACTGGTTCGGCAGGGCACTGGCGGTGCTGCTCACCCTGGCCATCTCGGCCGCCTCCTACCGATGGGTGGAGCTTCCGGTCCGCCGGCTCGGTTTCCGGCAGGCGGTCGCCGAATTCATCGCGGACCTGCGACGGTCCTGGCCGACCGCCCCCGCGACGAAGGTGGCCGCCGCCTCGGGTGTGCTCCTGCTGTCGGCCTGCAGCGTGGCCGTCGTGGGCGCGCCGGACAAGTCTGCAGTGCAACGACAGGTCGAGGCGAATGAGCACATCGTCGCAGAGTCGTCCGACCATGTGACTGCCACACCGACGCCGACAAGGCTTCCCGACACGACCACGGCGAGCGGGCCGACCACGCCTTCGGAGACGCCTTCCGCAGCGAAGGAGCCTGCCCAGACCAAGAAGCCGACCAAACCCGATCACGGCCCGTTCGAGATGCCGACCGGCGAGGACATCACGGCATTCGGAGACTCTCTGATCGTCACCAGCGCGACCGGCCTCGCGGACCGGTTTCCGGGCATCATGATGGATGCCAAGTCGAATCGGCGGTGGTCGGACGGCATCGCAGCGGTGCACCGGCGTCTCGCCGAGGGGACGGTCCGCCGAGCGGTCGTGATCGACTTCGGCACCAACGGTGGCATTCCGCATTGGCAGACCGTGCGAGACGCGCTCGATGCCCTTGGTCCGGACCGGATGATCGTGCTGGTCAACCTCTATGGCGTCAGCGACTGGATCCCTGACGCCAACCAGGCCCTCGCCAGGATCGCCGGTGACTACCCGAATGTCACTGTCGCCGACTGGCACTCGACGATCTCGGCGCACCCCGACATGCTGCAGGCCGACGGCGTCCACCCGAATATCCCGGGCGCCAACCTCTACGCCGACATGGTCAAGAGCGCATTCCGTCGCCTCGCCGAGCAGTCGACAGACTGAGGCGCACTCCTGCGCACGTGTCGGCCCTTGCGGTCGCTCGTGACTCAGCGCTCGTCGCGGAGCCGCTCGTGGTGGTGGATCACCTCGTCGATGACGAACCGCAGGAACTTCTCGCTGAACTCAGGGTCCAGGTGGGACGCGGTGGCCAGCGCCCGAAGCCGTCCGATCTGGCGCTCCTCGCGGCTTGGGTCGGCCGGCGGCAGGTCGTGCTCGGCCTTGTACTGACCCACGGCCTGGGTGATCTTGAAGCGCTCCGCCAGCAGGTGGATCAGTGCGGCGTCGATGTTGTCGATCGATTCGCGGTATGACGTGAGGACGGCGTCCGTCGCGACGTCGGGTGTCTCGGTGCTCGCCGCGAGGTGGGCGTCCGGCTCTGGGGCATTCACGATTTCTGTACCTCCACGACGGTCATGCGGTGTGCCGCCCGGGTCAGCGCGACATAGAGCACTCGGATCCCACCGGGGGACTCACGGATGATCTCGGCGGGGTCGACGATGACGGTGCCGTCGTACTCCAGACCCTTGGTCGACATCGGGTCGATGACCAGCGCCCGACCTGGGTCCAGGTCGGTAACCTGACGGACCACGTGGTGGTGCGCTGCGGGCACGACAACGGCCACCGCGCCCTCGACCTCGTCGAGGATTCGCTTGGTCGCATCGACAACGGCATCGGCCAGGCCGGGCCCCGCCACCTCACGCACGATCGGCTCGACACCGGTCTCGCGCACGGCATTCGGGATGTCGGCGTCGGGCACCTCGCGGCGCACAATCTGTGCGGCATAGTCGAAGATCTCGCGCGCGTTGCGGTAGTTGGTGTCCATGTGGAAACGCTGCCGTGCCTTGGCGCCGAAGGCCTCCTCGCGTGCCTTGATCGCCTGTGTCGCGTCCGTCCATGAGCTCTGCGCGGCGTCGCCGACGACGGTCCATGAGGCGCTGCGGCCGCGCCGTCCGATCATCCGCCACTGCATGGGGGAGAGGTCCTGGGCCTCGTCGACGAGGACGTGGGCGTAGTCCCGCCCGCGGTCGATCCGACCCTGCATCAGCAGGTCGAGCGGGTCTCCCGTGACCCGTTCATACAACGGCTCATGCGCCTGCGCTCGTGACCCGGTCACTTGGACCTCGTTGACGCCGTACTCGCTGAGGCTGTCCATCTCCTCGATCTCATAGAAGCCGCGCTCGGCGGGCTCCTCGTCCTGGACGACGCCGAGGCGGCCGGTCAGATCGTCCACAAGGGCGACATCGGCGACCGACCAGCTGCCCTGCTGGAGGGCGCACTGCATGGAGGCATGCAGAACGGCGGCGTCCTGCTCGGGCAACAGCGAGCGGCAGTATCCCGCGCAGCGGTCGGCGTCGGCGAGCCAGATCAGCACCTCACGCGGGTCGATCGGACGCCACCAGTCGCGCAGGAAGTCCCGCACGGCCAGGTGCTCATCCAAGGTCTCTAAGAACTCGGACTTCTCGCCCGAGCGCACCTGCGCCCAGGCGGCCTCCCCGACCGCGGCCCGGGCCGCCTCGAATGCCGAGTTGTGCTGATGGTTGCGCAATACCTGCCGGCGAATCTGCGTCAGCTGGGCGGCATCCAGGCGCACCGGGTGGCCCGCGACCATGACCCGCAGCTGCTGGGTCACCTCAGGGGCGACATCGCGGGCCGCGCGGGCAAGCACCGGGCGGATCGACAGCGACCCCTTGACCCGGGCGGCCTCGGGGTCATCGAGCCGTTCACTCGTCATACCGTCGACCACGTCACCCAGGGACCGCAGGATCACGCTCTCCTCGCCGAGCGATGGCAGGACGCGTTCGATGTAGGCCGTGTAGGAGGCGGATGGGCCGACCACCAGGATGCCCCCGGACTCGAAACGGCGCCGGTCGGAGTAGAGCAGGTAGGCCGCGCGGTGCAGTGCCACCACCGTCTTGCCGGTGCCGGGGCCGCCGGTGATCTCGGTAATGCCGCGGGCGCCGGCGCGGATCGCCTCGTCCTGGTGGCGCTGGATCGTCGCGACGATGTCGCGCATCCGGGTGCCGCGCGTGCGGGTCAGGGCAGCCATCAGCGCACCGTCGCCGACGACCACCATGCCGTCCGGTGCCTCGGGCACCATCAGGTCGTCCTCGACCCCGATGACCCGAGCGTCGCGGCTGCGCAGGACCCGGCGACGCACGACGCCCTCGGGGGAGACCGGGGTGGCGCGGTAGAACGGTGAGGCGGCAGGGGCGCGCCAGTCGACGACCAGTGGTTCGTAGTCGTCGTCCCGCACGCCGATGCGGCCGACGTACCGGACTTCACCGACCTCGCCCTCCCCGTCCTCGTCGACGCCGCGGTCCTGCTCGGAGGCCATGTCGAGTCGGCCGAAGACCAGCCCCTCCCACTGAGTCTCCAGGACCCGGCGTCGGCGACTCGCATTGAAGACCAACGCATCGCGTTCGAAGAGGCCCGTGACCTCCTCGTCGCGGGCGACGCCGGTGCGATCGGTGCGTCCGCGGGACAGTCCCTCGGCCTCGACCATGGCGGCGCGCTGACCGGCCTTGACCAGCTCGGCATACACCCGGTCGACATGCGCCTGCTCATGGGCGATCTCGGCCCGGATCTGCGGCGACTGGTCCGTCGGCGTGTCGATGCTCACGTATCCCCCAGATGGTGGGTCGGCAACGCCTCCTGTATGAGGCGAACGACAAAGTGTAGTCGGGGTTCCCGCGAAGTATCGGAGTGAGGTGCGAACGGTCAATTTCGCGGGGTGGCCCTGGTTGGGGTGGCTCTGCTGGGACGGCTCTCGCCGGCCGACCGGTCGCGGTTCAGAGCAGTCCGTTCCGGGCCGCGAGGACGCCGGCCTGAAAGCGGTTCACGGCATTCAGTCGGTCCAGGATGATGCGGACCCGGCGCTCCACGGTGCGCTGCGAGACGCCCAGTTGGCGGGCGACCGTGGAGTCAGATGAACCAGCCGCGATCAGTCGCAGGATCTCGCGGTCACGCTTGTCGAACGAGTCGTTTTCGCCGGTCGGGGGATCGCCGGCATGCCAGGTCACCCCGAGCTGCCAGGCCCACCGAATGGCGCGAAGGATCGCGGCCGAGCCGGCTCCTGGGGTGAGCGCCAGGCCGATCGACCTGCCGGTGTTGTCCTCGAGGTCGAGGACCGCCATCCCGTTGTCGTTGGCATAGGCGGAGAACGGCAGCGAGCGGGTGAACCGCTGCTCGTCGCCCGCGGCGGCGCGGCGGTCGAGGATGCTGCCCAGCCGGTCGTCCGTCAGGAGCGCGGTGTCGAAGGTCACTTCGACGCGAAGCGGCCGCCCCAGGCTGCTCAGCAGCTGGCGACCGTGACGTTCCGGTGTGGTGGTGAGCAGCATCCGCAGGTAGGGCGAGTTGCTGTGCATCATGTGGACTGATGCGGTCGCACCGGCGATCATCTGTTGCACCGCCGAGTCCACTGCAACGACCGATGTCAGCGCGGTCACGCCGCTGAGTGGCATGGCTGCCGTGGCCTGGCTCTCGGTGTAGATCCGGGCCAGTCCGGGGGCGGAGCTGCGCAGCGACCGCGCGCGCTCCTCCAGGCGGGCGGCCAGCGAGGTCAGGGCAACCTCGGGCGGGATGACCTGCCAGTGTTCGTCGCTGACCGGGTTGACCAGCCCACGCTTGGTGAACTGCTCGAGGGCCGCGCTGACCTCGGCGGCGGAGAAGCCGACCGACTCCAGGTCGTCAGGGGAGATGACGGAGTGACGTAGTGCGGCAAGGTAGATGTCGACGCTCCCGTCGTCCGGGTTTGACCCGATGGCTGAGCTCCCCGGGCGCTCGCGCATCACGGATGCGCGGGAGCGCCGGGTGCGCGGCGCATGACGGGATCGAGGTCTTCCACGGGACGAGCCGGTCCCTGACGAGTGGGTCATCATGCCCCTTTCTGGCGGGTTTCCGACATTGACGGTACCCCGACAGATACCGCGCGACCAATCCCCGGTGGGCATGTCATAGTTGATTCAACGACCTTCGGGTCGTGCGAGTGATGGAAGTGTCGCCGAGTCCCCCCTCCGGCTGACCCCAGAAGCTCGTGGTGGGGCTTCTCCCGGAAGACCTCCCCCCTGACTTTCGGGAGGGCCTCACCGTCTACGTCACCCCACAAAGTTCTCTGCTCCTTCATCGCTTCGACACCCGTTAGGCTCGGGCCCTGTGAAAGCACTCGTGATCGGCTCCGGCGCCCGTGAGCATGCCCTTGTCCGCGGACTTCTCGATGATCCCGAGGTGGAGTCCGTGACCGCCGCACCAGGCAACCCGGGGATCGCCGCTACGGCCCGATGCATACCGCTGCCCAACCAGTCCGACGGCGACGCCATTGCCGCCATTGCCGCATCGGAGGCTGCCGATCTCGTCGTCATCGGACCGGAGGCTCCGTTGGTGGCCGGCGTTGCAGATGTGCTGCGAGACAAGGGCTTCGCGGTCTTCGGGCCGTCTGCTGAAGCCGCGCGACTCGAGGGCAGCAAGGCTTTCGCGAAGGAGATCATGGCGGCCGCCGACGTGCCGACCGCACGCTGCTACGTCTGCACCGATGAGGGCGAGGTGCGGGCAGCGCTGGAGGCGACAGGAGCGCCATACGTCGTAAAGGACGATGGTCTCGCCGCCGGCAAGGGCGTGGTCGTCACACAGGATCCCGATTCCGCGATGGAGCATGCGCAGACGTGCTTCGATGCGGGCAGCGCGGTGGTCGTTGAGGAGTTTCTCGATGGTCCGGAGGTGTCGCTCTTTTGCATCACCGACGGCCACACCGTCGTGCCGCTGGCGCCCGCGCAGGACTTCAAGCGAGTGGGCGACGGAGACGTCGGGCCGAACACGGGAGGCATGGGGGCCTACTCGCCACTGGACTGGGCGCCCAAGGGTCTGGTCGAGGACGTCGTCGGGCGCGTCGCCCAACCGACGATCGACGAGATGGCGCGGCGGGGTCAGCCGTTCTCCGGGGTGCTTTACATCGGTCTCGCCCTGACCTCGAGCGGTCCGCGGGTTATCGAGTTCAACGCCCGGTTCGGCGATCCCGAGACGCAGGTGGTGCTGGCGCGACTGCGCACACCGCTCGGATCGCTGCTGAAGGCTGCAGCCCAAGAGCGGCTGGACGAGGTGGCGCCGTTGCGCTGGCGGCCGGACGCGGCGGTGACCGTGGTCGTGGCAAGTGCTGGATACCCTGCCAAACCGCTGACCGGGGCACCGATCGGCGGACTCGACGGTCCGGACCCGGCATACGTCCTGCACGCCGGCACTGCGGTCGACGCAGATGGCGTGCTGGTGTCGTCTGGCGGGCGAGTGCTGTCCGTCGTGGCGCTCGGGCCCGATCTGGACGCGGCGCGCGCGCGCGCCTACGCCGCCGTCGACGGCATCACGCTGGAGGGGTCGCACCACCGCCGGGACATCGCCTTGAAGGCACAGCGCGGCGAGGTCACCGTCCCCTGACGTCCGCGGGCGGGCCGGGTGTACGGATCGGGAGGACTCGGTGCCGATCGTTCGTCAGGTTCGGCGGTATCCCGGGGATGACACTGACCGCGCACTCATCGAGTCCTCCCGATTCGTACGCTGCTGCACCATCTCCCGGATCCGTTCGCGGACCCAGTCGGGTCGGTACATCACCTGCGTCCAGGTGAAGCGCAGCACGATGACGCCGGCGCAGAGCAGATTGACGTAGCGCTCGCAGTCCCGGTCGAACCCCTTGCGGGTGCCATGGTGCTCGAAGCCTTCCGCTTTGAGCACCAGCCCCAGGCCCTGGTCGGCGAGGTCCACGCGGGCGAACCACTCGTCGCCACGGAACCCCCCCTGCGGCTCGAGATGGAGCGCGACCACATCGACGGCGATGGCGCGCAGCACGGACTCGAGCGGGTTCGCGGCGCGGGAGTCGGCAAGTTGCAGCACCCGTCGCGCGGACCGGCAGTTGCGCCCGCTCACGGTGGCCCGCCGGAGCTCGCCTGGGTCGATGTCGCCGCATCGCAGCGCGGAGTCGGCGATGGCGAGGGCCTCGTCCAGGTGGAGGCTGAGCGCGCAGTCCACGACGGTCCGTTGCGGGCCTGTCACGCCATCGATGACCTCCGCCGGGTCGAGATCCCGCCACGAGACCGCGACACCGCGCTGTTGTATCCAGCTGAGGTGCCGTCCGGCGCGGACTGTCAGCGACGGTTTCTTCGGTTGGTGCTTCGCCGACCAGCCGTAGCGGGCGACTGCGCTCTGATGGCTGACAACACCGCCGAGGGCAAAGGCCGCCTGCAAGTGCTCGACGAGCGATGGAGTCACGTACCGATGCGCCACCCGGACAATGACGCCGTCACGCACCGCGGCGGCCAACCCCCTGCGTCCGGCTGCCGCCTCGAGCTCGGACGCGGTCGCGGCGCCTCCACGTTCGGCCATTGGGGCCCGCAGTCGAAGGTGATCGGCCATGTGCAGCAGCCTGCCCGATCTGGCCGCGCGGCCTCGGAGGTTTTGCACAGGTGTACGGATCGGGAGGACTCGACGGGCGGTCGTTCGACCGGTGCCGCGGCACTCCGGGGTTTCCGAGATCGCGGATTCATCGGGTCCTCCTTGATTCGTACGTTTCACCGAGCTGCGTGGAGCCTGCGAGCAACCGGTGGCAGGGGGCTGCAACAATCTGCCCATGACCTTGGACCTGCCCGGACATGCCCACACCTACTCAGGCAAGGTGCGCGACCTGTATGCGCCGCTCGGTGCCGATGGCCGCCCGCGCAAGGACCAGGTTCTGCTGGTCGCATCCGACCGCATCTCGGCCTACGACTTCATCCTGAACACGCCGATCCCGGACAAGGGCAAGGTGCTCACCCAGCTGTCGTTGTGGTGGTTCGAGCAGCTCGCCGACCTGGCTCCGAACCACATCGTCTCGACCGATGTGCCCGATGCCGTGGCCGGGCGAGCCGTGCTGGTGGAGCGGCTCGCCATGGTCGAGGTGGAGTGCGTGGCCCGTGCCTACCTCACCGGCGGTGGCCTCTCCGAGTACCGCAAGAGCGGCACGGTGAGCGGCGTCGCGCTGCCCGGGGGTCTGGTGGATGCATCGCGGCTCGATCCGGCGATCTTCACCCCGAGCACCAAGGCGCCGTTCGGCCAGCACGACCAGCCGATGCCGTATGCCGATGTGGTCGCCATGGTGGGCGAGGAGAGGGCCGCGCAACTGCGCGACCTGACGGTGCAGATCCTGGCGAAGGGCAACGAGATCGCGGCCGCGCGCGGCATCCTGATCGCGGACACCAAGGTGGAGTTCGGCGTTCGCGAGTCCGGTGAGCTGGTGCTCGCCGACGAGGTGCTGACACCGGACTCCTCCCGTTTCTGGCCGGCGGCGGACTGGGAGCCGGGGCGCACCCAGCAGTCCTACGACAAGCAGTTCGTGCGCGACTGGCTCACCTCGCCGGCCAGTGGCTGGGACCGCACCTCGGGCGAGGAACCGCCCGCCCTGCCCGATGACGTGGTGGAGCAGACGCGCGCCAAGTACGTCGAGGCCTACGAGACCCTCACCGGCCGCACCTTCGCCTAATGCCGAGAGGCATACGTTTACGCCGAGGGGTCCACTTAAGAGGTATGCCGCTCGGGCAGTTGGTATGCCTCTCGGCGCGGAGTGTGCGCCCCCGTAGTCCGCAAGATGGTGGGGCGTTGGAGCACCATGTCGGCGCCGGTAGACTGACGCCGACTCCCGCCGCTCGATCCCCCTTGGAGATGCACTGATGGGACACGTCGTCATCGACGTCATGCCGAAGACCGAGATTCTCGACCCCCAAGGGCAGGCCATCGCCGGTGCGCTGCCCCGCCTGGGCATCGACCAGTTTGCCGATGTCCGTCAGGGCAAGCGGTTCGTGCTCGCGGTCGACGGCGACGTCACGCAGGAGCATCTCGCACAGGCTCGCGCAGCAGCCGAGAAGATGCTCTCCAACCCCGTCATCGAGGACGTCGTCAGCGTCCGTGTCCTGGAGGCGGACGGCCGGTGAAGATCGGCGTCATCACCTTTCCGGGATCCCTGGACGACCACGACGCGATGCGCGCGATCCGCGTCGCCGGCGGTGACGCCGTCTCTCTGTGGCACGGCGACGCCGACCTGCACGGCGTCGACGCCGTCGTTGTCCCAGGGGGCTTCTCCTACGGCGACTATCTGCGCTGCGGTGCCATCGCCAGGTTTGCGCCGGTCATGGACAGGCTCATCCCTGCGGCACAGGGCGGCCTTCCGGTGCTGGGGATCTGCAACGGTTTCCAGGTTTTGTGCGAGTCTCATCTGCTGCCCGGGGCGCTCACCCCTCGCACGGACCAGCGCTTCTACTGCAACGACCAGGTGCTGAAGGTGGAGAGCACCTCGACCGCCTGGACCTCGGCCTACGACGAGGGCGCCGAGATCACCGTCGTCCACAAGAACGGCGAGGGCCGCTTCGTCGCCGACGAGCACACGCTCGACGAGCTCGAGGGGGAGGGCCGTGTCGTCTTCCGCTATGTCGGAGGCAACCCGAACGGCTCCTACCGCGACATCGCCGGAGTGACCAACGAGCGCGGCAATGTGGTCGGCCTCATGCCGCACCCCGAGCACTGTGTGGAGGAGGGCTACGGCCCGAGTCTGGACGGGCTCGCCTTCTTCACCTCTGTCCTGACCGCTGCAGCCGGCGTCTGAAACGAGAGCACCGAAACCGATGAGTGACGACCAGGCCACCATGACCACCGTGCTCGACACCGTTGATGTCGCGCAGACCTCACCCGACGCCGAGCAGCCCTGGCAGGAGCTCGGTCTCAAGCAGGATGAGTACAAGCGCATCCGCGAGATCCTCGAGCGCCGCCCGACAAGCGCCGAGCTGGCCATGTATTCGGTGATGTGGTCGGAGCACTGCTCCTACAAGTCGTCGAAGGTGCACCTGCGCCGATTCGGGGACCTGCCCCAGGAGACGCCACGCGGCAAGCAGCTGGCCGGGATCGGGGAGAACGCCGGTGTCATCGACATCGGTCAGGGCTGGGCGGTGACCTTCAAGATCGAGTCACACAACCACCCGTCCTACATCGAGCCCTATCAGGGTGCGGCAACCGGGGTCGGCGGAATTGTGCGCGACATCATGGCGATGGGCGCCCGTCCGATCGCGATCATGGACCCGTTGCGTTTCGGCCGGATCGACCACCCGGACACTGCCCGTGTGCTGCCGGGGATCGTCGCCGGCGTCGGCGGCTACGGCAACTGCCTCGGTCTGCCCAATATTGGCGGAGAGCTCGTATTCGACGAGTGCTACCAGGGCAATCCGCTGGTCAATGCCCTGTGCGTGGGATCACTACGCCACGAAGACCTGCACCTGGCCAACGCTTCGGGCGTCGGTAACAAGATCGTGCTCTTCGGCGCGAAGACCGGCGGCGACGGCATCGGCGGGGTGTCCGTGCTTGCCTCGGAGACGTTCGACGCCGATGGCCCCACGAAACGGCCGGCTGTGCAAGTGGGAGACCCCTTCGCCGAGAAGGTGCTGATCGAGTGCTGCCTCGACCTCTACCATGCCGGCGTGGTCGAAGGGATCCAGGACCTCGGCGGTGCCGGACTCTCCTGTGCAACCAGTGAGCTCGCGTCAGCCGGCGACGGCGGTATGTCGATTGAGCTGGACCGGGTGCCGCTGCGAGACTCCTCTCTGCGCGCCGAGGAGATCCTCATGTCCGAGTCGCAGGAACGCATGATGGCGGTGGTCGCACCGGCGCAGCTGGATGCGTTCCTCGAGATCACCGAAAAGTGGGATGTCGAGGCGACTGTGCTCGGTGAAGTCACCGACGGCGAGCATCTGGTGATCACCTGGCACGGCGAGACGATCGTCGATGTGCCGCCGCGCTCGGTCGCGCACGATGGCCCGGTCTATCAGCGCCCGATGGAGCGTCCCGCGTATCTCGAGGAGCTGCAGGCCGACTCGACCGCACGACTGGATCGTCCAGCCTCCGACGAAGAGCTGCGTGCACAGCTGCTGCAGGTCCTCGGATCGCCGAACGTGTGCGACAAGTCATGGGTCACCGACCAGTACGACCGGTACGTGCGCGGCAACACCGCCCAGGCGATGCCCGCCGACGCGGGGATCGTCCGGGTCGATGAGGAGTCCGGTCTCGGAGTCGCACTCGCAACGGACTGCAACGGCCGATTCGCCAAGCTCGACCCGTATGCCGGTGCGCAGCTGGCTCTGGCAGAGGCCTACCGGAACGTGGCAACCACCGGGGCGCAGCCGCTGGCGGTCTCCGACTGCCTCAACTTCGGCTCTCCGGAGGACCCGGGTGTCATGTGGCAGTTCTCCCAGTCGGTCGACGGACTGACCGACGCCTGCCGCGAGCTCGGCATCCCGGTCACCGGCGGAAATGTGTCGTTCTACAACCAGACCGGGGACACGGCGATCCATCCGACCCCGGTGATTGCCGTCCTCGGTGTCCTGGACGACGTTTCCCGGCACGCATCGAGCGGATGGCAGCAGACCGGTGAGCCGGTATACCTGCTGGGCGAGGCGCGCGACGAGCTGGACGGGTCACAGTGGTCCGCAGTCGTGCACCAGCACCTTGGCGGTACGCCACCGCAGGTCGATCTCCGCGCAGAGAAGGGTCTCGCGGAGGCACTGCGGGAGGCGGTGGCCGGCGGCGCAATCAGCTCGGCTCATGACGTGTCCGACGGCGGACTGGGCGTGGCACTGGCGGAGTCGGCGATGGCGCACGACATCGGCGCTGTCATCAACCTTCCGGGTGCGGCATTCGTCGATCTCTTCTCCGAGTCGACCGGGCGAGTTGTCGTGACCGTGCCGGACGGCGAGGGATCCTCGCTCGAGGCGGCCTGCGTTCGTTACGACGTGCCGTTTGCGAAAATCGGTGTCACCGGGGGAGATTCGCTCGTGATTACTGATCGGTTCGAGGTTCCAATCGCCGATCTGCGCGAGACTCACCAGGCAACCCTTCCCCTGGCCCTCGACGGCCGGTAGGCCCGAGGGCCACGGGCCCTAGCGCTCGGGGCGCGGCCACGGGACGCCTTCGAGTCGCTCGATGTCCTGGTTGAAGCGAGTCAAGAGGTTGCACAGTCGATCTCGGTCCTCGCCTGTCCAACCCTCTACGACGTGCGTGAGCCCCTGCGCGCTCTGGGTCCGGTCGGTGTGGAGCTGCTCCAGCCCGAGGTCGGTGGGCTGCACCTTGCGGGCGACGCCGCCCTCCGGGTCGAGCACGTAGTCGACGAGCTGTTTGCGCACGAGCGCGCCCACCTGACGGTTGATCGTGGACAGATCGAGACGGAACGCCGCTGCCAGCTCCTTCAGACTCATCGGTGACTCCAGCTCCAGCCTGCTGAGCAGCACGTATGCGGACAGGTCCAGCAGCTGGTGCGGGCGGTTCTTGCGGGTATGCACGTAGTGCCGCGAAAGCACCGTGAGCTCGTACTCGAGGTCCTGCACGACGGCACCGACCGGCGCTGTGGGCGGCGGCTGAGAGTTCCTGGCGATCATGTGACCCATTGTGCCTGGTCCGACATCAATTGTGCATCATGCACAAAGTATGTAATATGCACACGTTCTCTCTCTTCCCCCCTTCCTCGTTCGGAGAATCTATGTCGACTGCCGCCCAGACCCACGGCCCGGTGTCCGCCCGGCCGCCGGCGCTGGTGATCACGGTGCTCGGCTTCTGCGGCATCGTCGTCGCGCTGATGCAGACACTCATCGTGCCGTTGGTGCCGATCCTTCCGCGCATCCTGCATGCCTCACCCGCCAACGCATCCTGGGCGATCACGGCAACGCTGCTCAGCGGCGCGGTCGTCACTCCCATTGCTGGTCGGCTCGGCGACATGTTCGGCAAGCGCAGGATCTTGCTCATCAGTTTGGCTGCGCTCATCGTCGGCTCGGTGATCTGCGCGCTTGGTACGACCTTGATACCGGTCGTGGTGGGACGGGTCCTGCAGGGCGCCGCGACGGGGGTGATCCCGCTCGGCATCAGCATCATGCGTGACGAGCTTCCGGCCGAACGCGTCGGCTCGGCCATGGCCATCATGAGTGCGACGCTCGGTGTAGGCGGGGCGATTGGTATGCCTGTCGCGGCAGTCATCGCGGAGAAGGCCGACTGGCACACGCTTTTCTGGGTGTCCGGGGGTCTCGGGGTGCTGAGCCTGCTGGTCGTGATCACCCTGATCCCTGAGTCGTCGGTGACCTCGCGTGGCTCGTTCGACTACCTGGGCGCGGTCGGGCTGAGCGCCGCACTGGTGGCACTGCTGCTTGCCATCACCAAGGGGAACGACTGGGGTTGGTCCTCCGACCTCACGCTCGGCCTTCTTGCGGCATCAGTGGTCCTTCTTGTGCTCTGGGGCGCATACGAGCTGCGCCGGACGCAGCCACTCGTGGATCTTCGGGTGTCCGCCCGTCGACAGGTCCTCTTCACCAATCTCGCATCCGTCGCGGTCGGATTCGCCATGTATGGCATGTCGCTGATCCCGTCGCAGATCCTGATGGCGCCGAAGGCCACCGGGTACGGCATGGGCCTGTCGATGGTGCAGGCCGGCCTGATGCTGACTCCGAGCGGACTGGCCATGTTTGCCCTCTCGCCGATGTCGGCCAGGATCTCGGCCCGCAGCGGCCCGCGGACCTCCCTGCTGACCGGTGCGCTGGTCATCATGGTCGGCTACATCCTGACTCTGGTGCTCCGGGACAACCCCGCGGAGCTGATGGTCGCGATGATCGTGGTCGGCGGCGGCATCGGCATCGCGTATGCCGCGATGCCGGCGCTGATCATGAGTTCCGTTCCGTTGCACGAGACTGCCGCGGCCAATGGCCTCAACTCGCTGATGCGCGCTGTCGGTACTTCCTTGTCGGCAGCGGCGATCAGCGTGGTGCTCGCGGCCAGGACCATGAGTCTCGGTCCGGCGAAAGTACCGGCGGGGTCCGGGTTCACGATTGCCATCTGGATCACGATCGTCGCCTGCGCGCTGACCATCGGGCTTACCCTGTTGATCCCCTGCCGTGCGTCGGAGGCGGCGCCGGTGCTGGTCGAGGCCGAGTCCGAACCGGTCGCCGGCTGACGAGGGTCCCGCCCCGGCATACCTCCTCAAATAATGCTCTGTCGGCCCAAAGGCGCAGGTATACCTGCACCTTTGGGCCGAAAGCGCACAACGGGACAGTGCTAGTTCACGGGTGAACAGTCGAGATTCAGACCGCGCGTCGGGCTACCAGTACGTCGTCCCGAACATGTCGCCGCTCCTCCGGTGTCGTGCTGCTGCGCGGTCGGACCTCCTGAGTCACGACGGTCCAGCTGTCGTCGAGGAGCTGGGCGATCTCGGTCGGCTGGTAGTAGTCCGCCGGGTCGAACATGTGCATCCCGTGGTGCACGAGGTCGTCGAGGTAGTGGCTGACGACCAGCAGGGTGCCGCCGGGTGCAACGGCATCCAGCAGTCCCGTCAGCGCGGCGTGATCGTCCTGGTGGGGGAGTGGGAAGTACTGTGCCGACACGAGGTCGAACGCCCGCGATGCAGGTGGCGTGCCGATGAGGTCGCCGCGGGTCCACGTCACCAGGTTGCCACTGTCCGCCCGGTGTGCGCGATCGATGGCGACCTGGGAGATGTCGACGGAGGCGACCTGCCACCCGCGCCGGGCGAGCCAGATGGCGTCGGCCCCCTCGCCGCACCCGACGTCGAGCGCCCGGCCCGGATTCAGGTCGGAAACCTCCGCGACCAGCGCGCCGTTCGGGGACCCGGTGAACAACTGTTCCTCGCTGGAGTAGAGCTCATCCCATTCAGCCTGGCTCATCAGTCCTACTTTCGTTGTTGCTGCCGGCGAGGTCGCCTGGCATCTGTTGCCACTGTGCACCGGCACGAAGAGTGACTGCAAGCCACCTTGCTGGAATGGCAAATTTGCGCTCCTCGCCTTCATCACCGTGCGGAGCCGTAGAGGTGGGTCAGTTTGAGGTGCAGGGGAAGACGCTTGTCGTCGACCATGGCCTGGCGGAACTCGTCCCAGTCGGAGTGCTCACCCTGAACCCGACGGAAGATGTCGACGAGCTCATCCACGCTGGCGTCATCGGTCCGCTCACAAACGGGCAGCAGGGTCGCGTCGGCGTCGGCCACGGCATACGACCACCCGTCGTCACTGCGGATCATCAGCGTGGCGCGCGGATCACGTCGCAGGTTGGCGGTCTTTGCGCGGTCTGCGGTGATGGATACGCGCACCAGGTCCTGCACGCGGTCGTAGGCATAGCTGACCAGCGACATCTGGGGCCGCCCGTCTCGTTTGATCGTGGCCAGCGTGAGCAGCCCGCCTGACGCGATGAGGTTGCGGAGTGAGTCATCAGACATGAGAGAGCCTTTCGCGGATCATCGGATGCGCCATCTCCCGGGGTCGGGCGGTGGCGGGGACAGCATGCTGTCGTGGCTGGTCAGCGGTCGCGCCGACAGCCGAAGGCGCTCGAGTGGCCCACCGGATCGCACACCGGTCGGAAAGGGCGACCGAGCCGCGAGGCGCCGGAGCTGGTCGACATCGAACGGACTGCCGCCAGCGACCACCACATAGTTGCCGAATCGCTTGCGCTTCAGCAGTTCATGGGTGGCGATGATCGCAAGATGGGGCAGCGCCGTATGCAGGGTCGCCAGCACCCGCGCGAGGTAGCGCTGGTCGGGTTCGTCGGCGAGATTGAGCAGCGCGAGCCCTTCGGGGCGAAGGACCTCTGCGACTCGACCGAGCGTCTCGACCGTGGTCAGCGGCGCCGGAACCCGGCCCTCGGCATACGCATCGAGCACGAAGGCGTCGGCCGACTGCGGCTTGAGTCCATCGAGCCCCACGAGAGCATCCAGGGCACGCACCCGGATGCGATGTCCGCGGGCGAGTGGCAACTCACGGCGGACCGCCTCGGTCAGTGCAGCATCCGGATCCAGCACGATCTGTGGGGAGCCGGGGCGAGTGTGTTGGACGTAGCGGGGCAGGGTCATGCCGGCACCGCCGGCGTGAGTCACGGCGATCGGCCCATCGGGTAGCAGGTCGAGCGCGTGCGCCAAGTGCTGGACGTACTCGAAGGCCAGCATGGCGGGGTCGTCCAGATCGACGTACGACTGCGGATGACCGTCGCAAACGACGGTGACGCCGCCACGCTCATCGGTGACGAAGGCGAAGGTGCCGTCGTCTGCGGGGGCATCGTCCATGTCATCCAGCGTAGAGGGCGCGGCGGACGACGATAGTGGCAAGATGGCAGTCGACCCATCTGTGAGAGGAGCCGGTGACGTGCGCCGTCGGATCGATCCGGTTGCCGGTCGCCATGCCGTCCTTGTCTGGCACGGTGATCCGGGAGCTGCGGATCGCAGCACGTTGGCAACGGCGGTGCGCTACACCCTCGAAGAGCTTGAGCTGCAGGCCCCCGGCCGTTCCGTCGAAGTGCGGGTCCCGCCCTTCGGCGCGGTGCAGGTGATCAGCGGTCCGACCCACCGTCGCGGAACGCCCCCGAATGTTGTTGAGCTGCAGGCCGGCTCGTGGCTCAGCCTGGTGGTCGGTGATCTGACCTGGGCCGACGCCGAGGAGCGCGGGCTCGTGATGGCTTCGGGTGGCCGAGCCGACCTCACCGCATACCTGCCCCTGATCCCCCATCTGTCCTGACCCGGGCGCAGGGCCGTCCAACAACGAAGGGAGCACGAAGTGCGTTGTGGAGTGGTGATCCTCCCGGAGTCGCGCTGGGAGCAGCAGGAGGCGATCTGGGGGCGGGCTGAGCGCCTCGGGTTCGACCACGCGTGGACCTACGATCACCTGGTCTGGCAGGGCCTGCCCGACGCCCCATGGTTCGGCACGATGCCCACGCTGACCGCGGCTGCGACGGTCACGTCGTCGATCGGGCTCGGCACCTTTGTGTCCTCACCCAACTTCCGGCACCCGGTGAGCTTCATGCGCGACATCCTCGCCGTGGACGACATCTCCGCCGGACGGTTCATCTGTGGTCTCGGCGTCGGCGGAGACCTGGATGCACGCATCCTCGGCGGAGCCGAGCTCACGACACGTGAGCGCGTGGACCGGTTTCAGGAGTTCGTCCCGCTGCTGGATCGGCTGTTGCGAACCGACCATGTCACCGTCCAGGGCGTCTACTTCTCCGCCGAGGATGCTCGCAACCTTCCTGGGACGGTGCAACTCCCGCGGGTGCCCTTCGTGATCGCGGCAAACGGGCCGCGTAACCTCACCCTTGCCGCGCGCTATGGGCAGGGGTGGGTCACCACGGGGCGCGGCGGCGACAGCGACGAGCAGTGGTGGGCAGGGGTCCGCGAGCTGAGGGATCGGCTGGACGCCGAGCTGGACCGGATTGGGCGAATACGAGATTCGATGGATCGCTACCTTAGTGCGGATGCGAGCGGCACTGCTGCTCTGCAGAGCGTCGATCGATTCGTCGAGGTGGCCGGCCGTGCCGCCGAGCTCGGGTTCACCGATATCGTCACGCACTGGCCGCGTGCCGAGGGCGTGTATGCCGAGAGTCTCGACGTGCTCGAGAGCGTCGCCGCGGATGTTCTGCCCGGACTCTCATCCGCACCGGGTCGGCTGCAGGATGGGCCGCCCACCGCTACTTGATGAAGCCTTCCTTGTGCAGCCACTTGTCGGCGACACTGACCGGTTCCTTGCCATCGACGTCGACCTGGGCGTTCAAGTCGATCATGACGGCGTTGTCGATCTTCTGCGCCACCGGCTCGAACAGATCCTCCAGTTGGGGATACTTCTTGAACGCCTTCTCCGTGAGCACGGGTGCCACGTTGTAGAGCGGGAAGAAGTGCTTGGGGTCCTGCAGGACAGTGAGGTGCAGGGCCTTGATCCGGCCGTCCGTGGTGAAGATCTCACCGAACGTGCAGAGACCGTTGTTGGTTGCGGCGTAGATCGCGCCGGTGTCGAGGGTCTTGACGTTCTTGCGGGGTATCGAGGTGCCGAGCTGCAGACCGTAGGCCTTCAGCATCGGCTGAAATCCGTCGCTGCGGTTGGCGAACTCCGACTCCACGCAGAAGGTGCGCTGGGCCACCGGGACCTTCTTGATGTCGGCCAACGACTTCAGGTGGTACTTCAGTCCCACGGACTTCTTGACGGCAAAGCTGTAGGTGTTGTTCTCAGGAGACGGCTTGAGCCAGACCAGCTTGTTCTGCTTGAGGTCCTGGTCCCGGACCGCTTCCCATTGCTTGGTGGAGTTGTCGATCGGCTTGGAGTGACCCATGTAGGCGATCCACGCGGTCCCGGTGTACTCCCACTCCATCTGCACCTGACCCTGCAGCTGGGCCTGCCGCGCGCTGGAGCTGCCAGGAATGTCGGTGAAGTCCTTGACGTTTGCGCCCGCAGACTTGAGCAGGATGACTGCCATCTTTCCGAGTATCAGCTGTTCGGTGAAGTTCTTGGAGCCGACGGCAATGGTTGCGCCGTCGAGGGGCTTCACCTTGGCCAGTGGCCCGCTGAGGGTGCCGGATGGTGCGAACCCTCCGCCCGTGCCGAGGCCGCAGCCGGTCAGGGCCATGGCACCGACCGCGACGGAGGCCAAGGCGGCCCGGCGTCGCGCGAGCCTACGGGGTGAGCGCGGCACGATTCACATTCCCTTCGGGGTGGCGGCGGTCTCCAGCACACGGCCCAGCCAGTCGAAGATCAGGGCGAGAAGCGCGATGAGCAGAGCGCCACTGATCAGGATCGGGTAGCGGAAGAGCGTAATGCCAGTGGTGATCAAGGCGCCCAGGCCACCGGCATTGATGAATGTCGCGAAGCTCGCCGTGCCGACGAGCAGGACCAGCGCGACTCGGACTCCGGCCATGATCACCGGGATCGCGAGCGGCAGCTCGATGCGACGAAGCACGGCAAACTGCGACAGACCCATGCCTCGGGCCGCTTCGACAAGGTTCGGGTCGACCTGCTGCAGACCGACGATCGTGTTGCGCAGCACCGGAAGGAACGCATAGAGACCGAGCGAGAGCACGGCCGTCCAGAACCCGAAGCCGATCCAGATCGCAAGCAGCACGATCACGCCGATCACGGGTGCAGCCTGGCCGGCATTGGCGACGGCGGCAACTGGGGGAGCCAGCCGCCGAAACTTCGGTCGGGTCAAGATGATTCCGATTGGAACCGCGGTGACCAGCACAGCGATGGCGGCGACGACTGTCAACTTGACGTGTTGCCAGGTGAGTTCACCGATCACGCTCCAGGCGAGCTGGCGCTTCTCTATCGGACCCAAGATTGCGGTCTGGCGCCAGAGGACCCAGGCGGCAAAGACGACAATGACCAGTAGGGGCAGACCAAGCAGCATGCCGAGGTCCTCACGCCCCAGTCTGCGACGCCTGCCGGTGCGCGCGGGTGTACCGGCTTCGGCCCGGGCCGGATCCTCGACCTGGGTGCTCATCGGGCGTCCTCGGATACCGCCTCCGCGGCGGCCTTCTCGGTGGCACGCATGTGGTCGGTGACCGAGGTGAACGTCGTCACCCCGAGATATTCCTCGCGTCGGCCGGTGACGATGACTCCGTCGTGCGACGAGACAAGCATGGAGTCGAGCGCATCGTTGAGAGTGGCCTTCCTGTCGATGGTGATCAGCCGGGTGTCCTCGGTGCCTGGCACCGCGTCGGAGCGCAGCTCCCGTAGCCAGGACCAG
This sequence comes from Leekyejoonella antrihumi, assembly GCF_007845645.1. Classification (GTDB taxonomy): domain Bacteria; phylum Actinomycetota; class Actinomycetes; order Actinomycetales; family Dermatophilaceae; genus Leekyejoonella; species Leekyejoonella antrihumi. The sequence continues at coordinate 161,772 of NZ_VCQV01000001.1, read as the reverse complement.
GCGATCGGGCGGCGGCGCTTGTCCAGGACGATGACGGAGGCGTCGCCGGCCGCACGGGTCCGCTCGATGACGTCCTTGGTGGGTTCGCCCACGGTTGCCGTCGACTGCTTGCTGAGCTCGAGCTCCTGGACCCGGGTGAGGCTGAGTAGCTTGAGGGACGAACCGGATCCGACGAAGTCCTCAACGAACTCGTTGGCAGGCTGCGCGAGGATGACGTCCGGGGTGTCGTACTGTGCGACCTCCGCGCCTTCCTGCAGGATCAGGATGCGATCACCCAGCTTGAGTGCCTCGTCGATGTCATGGGTGACGCAGACTATGGTCTTGCGCAACTCATCCTGGATGCTCATCATCTCGTCCTGAAGGCGCTGTCGAGTGATCGGGTCAACGGCACCGAACGGTTCATCCATGAGGAGTACCGGCGGGTCCGCAGCCAGGCCGCGCGCCACGCCTACCCGCTGTTGCTGACCACCGGACAGCTCCCGGGGGTAGCGGTCGCGATATCGTCCCGGCTCGAGTCCGACGAGGTCGAGCAGCTCGTCCACCCGGTCGGCAATGCGGGCCTTCTTCCACCGGAGCAAGCCGGGGACGACGGCGATGTTCTCGGCGACGGACATGTGCGGGAACAGCGATCCACCCTGGATGACGTAGCCGATGCCACGACGAAGGTCATCGACGTTCTTGGCGCGAATGTCCTCCCCGTTGATGGTGATCGTGCCGGAGGTCGGTTCGATCAGCCGGTTGATCATCTTCAGCGAGGTGGTCTTGCCGCAACCGGACGGGCCGACGAACATGACCGTTTCGCCGGCAGGGATGGTCAGGCTCAGGCCGTCGACTGCCGGCTTGCCCTGGCTCGAGTAGCGCTTCGTGACGTCCGTAAGGGTCAGCTCGGCACCGCTGACGGAGGTATCTGGAGTGCTCTGGGTGGTGACGGTCTCAGACACGGATTCCTCTCGAGATGGTTACGCGCCCCAGAAGCAGAAGGAGCGCGTCGAGAATCAGGGCCAGAATGACCACCCCGATGGTGCCCACCAGCGTGTAGTTCAACGCGTTGGCACCGCCGATCTGAGTCAGACCGGTGAAGATATAGGCGCCGAGGCCAGGGCCAAGAGCGTAGGCAGCGATGGCCGCGACCCCCATCGACATCTGCGTGGAGACCCGCAGCCCGGCAAGGGTGACGGGCCATGCGAGTGGCAGGCGAACCCGAAAAAATACCCGAATCGTGCTCATGCCCATGCCCCGCGCCGACTCCACGAGGGCTTTGTCGACCCCGTCCAGGCCTACGACGGCATTGCGCAGGATCGGCAAAGTGGCATAGAAGGTCACCACGATCACCGAGGGGACCGCACCGATACCGACGAGCGGGAGGACCAGACCCAGCAGCGCGAACGACGGGATCGTCAAGCCTACGGAGGAAATCGCGTTGGCAACGGGCTCGAGCCGGCGATAGGTGGTCACCAAGACCGCGACGGCCATCGCGATGATCATCGCGAGGATCACCGACTGGATCACCAGGCTCACGTGCTGATAGGACCGAAATGCCACATCCTGCCAACGGTCGCTGATGAACTGCCACACGTCGGTGGCCTCCTCGAGGTTGTTTCCGTTGACCTTGTTTACCAGGTTTTGCCGCCATCCGCTGGCGTCCGTGTCGTGCGTCGTCCGCGCACGGGCGGGTTAATACCACGAAACACGGCGGTGATTCGAATGTGTGCCGACTATTTTTGTTGGGGCACCTTGAAGCCGTGTGGCTTGCAGCTCAGCTCGACTGTCCCCCAATGGAACCCGCAGCGTGTCGGCCGTGGTGTATGACGGGTGAATAGGGTGCGCGGCAGGGAGGGCCCGCCCTCGAACGTAGTGGGATCCACTTGCCGGGTGGCGATCTCAATATGTGGGCAGAGTCGAATCGGTCGGTTCGCGCCAGGTCGCGGCGTTGCCGCAAATGGGCGTCGCTGGTGTCGATATGCGGGCAACCCTCGGCGCGTCACGGCGCCCGGTCGGTCAGTCGAGCCCTTCGAGCGGAAGGGGTGGGGTGTCCCAGTCGTCGCCGGACGAGGTGGCGGCGGGTGTGGCGGGCTCGGGCGGTGGTGCGGTGTGGTCCGTGCTGGCCTTGTCCGGGGCCGGCTCGTTCGTGGTCGGTGGTTCGGCTGGGGTGGTGGCCGGCTCGTCGAGGGCCGGGGGTGGGGTGTCCCAGTCGTCGCCGTTGGAGGTGGCGGCGGGTGTGGCGGGCTCGGGCGGTCGTGCGGTGTGGTTCGTGCTGGCCTTGTCCGTGCTGGCCTTGTCCGGGGAGGGTTCGTTCGGGGCCGGCTCGTCGAGGGCCGGGGGTGGGGTGTCCCAGTCGTCGCCGTTGGAGGTGGCGGTGAGTGTGGCGGGTTCGGGCTGCTTGGGCGTGGTGTCCGGCTCCCGCGGGGCGGACTGGGCCGGCTCGTCGTCGAGGGCGGGTGGGGGTGCGTCCCAGTCGTCGGTGCTGGCGGTGGTGGTCGCGGGGGGTGCTGGCTGTTGGGGTGCGGCCTCGTCCTCGTTGAGGGTGGGTGGGGGTGCGTCCCAGTCGTCGGTGCTGGCGGTGGTGGTCGCGGGGGGTGCTGGCTGTTGGGGTGCGGCCTCGTCCTCGTTGAGGGTGGGTGGGGGTGCGTCCCAGTCGTCGGTGGCCGACGTCTCCGGGGCGCTCGGTGCCTCACTCGACGTGGCGGAGGACTCCTTGGTGGCGACTGCAGCGGCTGCGCCACCGGCCGCCGCTGCACCTGCTCCGACGGCGAGGGTTTTCTTCGCGCTCGTCGAGGAGACTCCTTCGGAGGCCTCCTGCTCTGCGGACCCGCTGAGCTTGCGCTCTGCATTGACACCGTGGATGCCGACCGAGCCGCCGCGCTTCGGGTCGCGGAGCAACCACCAGAGCAGGAGGACGAGCACGACAATGATGATGAGTAGGACGACCCATGTCATTGGGGGAACACCTTCTGTGCAGACGTCGTAACTACAGGACTAGTGGCAACCCTAGCGGGAGGCTGACTTACGGTAGGGGTGTGCCAGACGAACGCAGACCCAAGGAAACGGCCAGGGACACGCTGGTCCCGCGGCGTCGGGTGCGGCGTGCGCCCAACCTGGTGGCCTTTCTCCTCACCGGCGGTGTCATCGGTGTGATCGTCGGAGCGGTGATTGCCGCGGTGGGGGCCGACTCCGCCACGTCGAACTACTCGCACTCGACCTCAATCGGTTTCTTTGCCGTGATCTTCGGCGCGCTCGGCGTGCTGGTCGCGGCCGTTGTGGCGCTGATCATCGAGAAGGTCATGACGCGCTGACTGCGCACTCAGCGATTCGTGCGAGGATAGGGCCGTGGCGCGCGGTGACGGACGACTTTCCCACGACCTCGATCCCAACGACAAGGGCCCGCAGGATGCCTGCGGTGTCTTCGGCGTGTGGGCCCCCGGCGAAGATGTCGCCAAGCTGACCTACTTCGGTCTCTATGCCCTGCAGCACCGTGGGCAGGAGTCCGCCGGCATTGCCACCAGCGACGGCCACAGCATCCTGGTCTACAAGGACATGGGGCTGGTGTCGCAGGTATTCGACGAGGGTGCCCTGAACTCGCTGCGCGGCCATATCGCGGTCGGTCACACGCGCTACTCCACCACCGGTGGTAGCACCTGGGAGAACGCCCAGCCGACGCTCGGTGGCAGCGACCACGGTACTGTCGCCCTTGCACACAACGGCAACCTGATCAACACCCTTGCGCTGCGCGAGATGGTGCAGGACCGCCTTCGCGGACGCACGTCGCGAGGTGAACTGGCTCGCGGCAACACGTCGGACACAGCCCTGGTCACCACCCTGCTGGCCGAGGACCCGGATCGGTCCATCGAGGACGCCGCGATGAAGGTCCTCCCCTTGATCGAGGGTGCGTTCTGCTTCGTCTTCATGAACGAGGGAACGCTGTATGCCGCGCGGGACGCCTACGGCGTGCGTCCCCTGGCCCTGGGCCGGTTGGAACGCGGCTGGGTCGTCGCCTCGGAGACCGCCGCCCTGCAGACCATCGGGGCCAGCGTCATCCGCGAGGTCGAACCAGGAGAGCTGATCGCCATCGACGAGGACGGACTGCGCTCGCGCAAGTTCGCCGAGCCCAAGCCGAAGGGCTGCGTGTTCGAGTTCGTCTACCTGGCCCGACCGGACGCGGTGATCCGCGACCGCGTCGTGCACGAGGCGCGGGTGGAGATGGGCCGCATCCTCGCCCGAGAGCACCCGGTCGACGCCGACATGGTCATCGGCGTGCCCGAGTCCGGCGTGCCGGCCGCGACCGGCTATGCGCAGGAGTCCGGGATCCCCTACGCGCAGGGGTTCGTCAAGAACGCCTACGTCGGCCGCACCTTCATCCAGCCGAGCCAGACTCTGCGTCAGCTCGGTATCCGGCTGAAGCTCAACCCGCTGGAGCACGCCATCCGCGGCAAGCGCATCGTCGTCATCGACGACTCGATCGTGCGCGGCAACACCCAGCGCGCGCAGGTGCGGATGCTGCGTGAGGCGGGCGCTGCCGAGATCCACGTGCGCATCTCCAGCCCACCGATCCAGTGGCCGTGTTTCTATGGCATCGACTTCGCGAGCCGTGCGGAGCTGGTCGCCGCCGGACTGGAGGTCGAGGAGATCCGGGCCTCGATCGGCGCCGACTCGCTGGGTTATATCTCGAAGGACGGCATGGTCGCGGCGACGCGGCAACCTCCGACCGAGCTGTGCACCGCGTGCTTCACCGGCAGCTATCCCATTGCACTGCCCGAGGACGGCAAGGTCGGCAAGCATGTGCTGGAGACGCTGCCCATCGAAGTGCGGACCGGGCACGACTCCTCTATCGAGCACACTGCGGAGGACCGCAAGGACGCCGAAGGGGTATCGGTCGGCCTGTCCGGCGGCGCCCAGAACGCGCTGCTGCACCCCTGAACACCACTTAGAACACGAGGACCCTCATGTGCGCTGCCCCACAAAGTTCTCCGCTCGCAAGCTCGCTCCAATACTTCGAGGGGACCCCAGCATGAACGCCACCCCGATCACGTATGCCGGTGCCGGAGTCGACGTCGAGGCGGGCGACAAGGCGGTCGAGCTGATGAAGGCGTCGGTGCGGCGGGCCCAGCGCCCCGAGGTGCTCGGCGGCCTTGGCGGGTTCGCCGGACTCTTCGACGCGTCCGTGCTGGCGCGGATGGCGCACCCGGTGCTCGCGACCTCGACCGACGGGGTCGGTACGAAAGTGGCGATCGCGCAGGCGATGGACAAGCACGACACGATCGGTTTCGACCTGGTCGGCATGGTCGTCGATGACATCGTCGTATGCGGTGCCGAGCCGTTGTTCATGACCGACTACATCGCGACCGGGCGGGTGGTCCCCGAGCGGATTGCCTCGGTCGTCAGCGGTATCGCGGCGGCGTGTGAGCAGGCCGGAGTGGCGCTGGTCGGTGGGGAGACCGCGGAGCATCCCGGGCTGTTGGAACCAGACGAGTACGACGTGGCCGGTGCGGCCACCGGTGTGGTGGAGCACGCCGATCTGCTGACCCCGGACCGGGTCCAGCCGGGTGATGTGCTGCTAGGGCTGGAGTCGTCCGGTCTGCACGCCAACGGGCTGTCGCTCGTGCGCGCAATCGCCTTATCCGCCGGCTGGGCGTGGGACCGTGAGGTTCCGGAGCTGGGTGGCACCTTCGGCGAGGCGGTGCTGACCCCGACCCGTGTCTACGCCGCGGACCTGCTGCGGCTGCTGCGCACTGACGGGATCGACGTGCACGCCCTGTCGCACGTGACCGGCGGCGGGCTGGCGGCCAACACGGCCCGCGTGCTGCCGCGGGGAGTGACGGCAGTGATCGACCGCGGGACCTGGATGCCGGCCCCGATCTTCACCCTGCTGCAGGGTCTTGGGCGGGTGCCTCAACCGGACCTGGAGCGCACGCTAAACATGGGCGTGGGGTTTGTGGCGGTGCTGCCCGCGGACCAGGCGGACCTGGCCGTGGAGGTGCTGCGCGAGTTGCAGCTGCCCGCCTGGGTCATGGGGCAGGTCGTCAAGAACTCGGCCGTCGATGTAACGGCGGCACCGGTGATCAGTGGTGCAAAGGGCGTCACCGCAGGAGGAGCGCAACTCCTGAATTCCTACCGCGCGCGGTAGAGCCTACGGGTGCAAAACCCGGGTTCGGGAAGGTCGTGACATGGGTCGGTGAGGTGCCGACTGAGCGGACACCTCACCGAGAGGGCGTCAGTTGTCGCCCGACGCCCACTTGGCGTAGTCGCCATACTCGTCGTCGCGCTGCTCATCTGCGGGAGACTTGTCGGCCTCCCGTGGTGGCTGGCTGGAGCGCAGCTCGCGTTCCAGCGCATTGAGGTCAGTGTCGGGAGAGAAATACTTCAACTCCCGGGCAACCTTGGTCTGCTTGGCTTTGGCCCGGCCGCGCCCCATGGCGAGACCCCCTCATGTGTTTTGCCAGGGCGCCGGACGGTCCATCGTGCGCAGGTCGCCGAACTCGGCAATCTGACGCAGAAGAAGCACCGTCGGGGACCCTGGGATCTCGATTTCTGTCGTGTCACCAACGGTACCTCAGCCGACCGGCTTTCGATGCATCGCCCGGGCCGGGTCTATTCAAATTTGTGACCGGGTGGCGGATTTCCGGACTATTCGTGCTCGTCATCGGTGAGTCGGTGGCGAGCGACGAGCGCCCCGCCGCCGATGAGGACGAGTGAGAGCACTGCCGCGCCGGTGATCAGACCCGGCTGGTTGTTCGTCGCGTTCGTGGGGGTCTGCTGGGTCGGCACGGCCGTGCTGGTCGCTGCGGAGGTGCGCACGATGCGGTTTGTCGACGGGCCCTGGCCGGCCCGTCCTAGGGTTTGCCGGGCCGAGATGCTGGAGGCGGGACTGCTCGGTGAGCCGGTGGCCGCCATCGCGCTCGAGGTCCCCACGAGCCAGCACAGGCCGACACCCACGAGGGTGAGCAGGGCAGTCACGTGCCGTGGCACTCGCACCGAAGTCATGGGCTCTATTCTGCGGCGTGGCCGCCCAGGGGTCACATCGACCCGCTTGCGGCGGGCGGCGGCGCCGCCACCTTCAGCGTGACCATCGTGCTACCGGCAGACTGCGCAGAACCTTGCATCCTTCTACCCCGATCCGCTGCCGGTGGACGAGCTCATCGACATGATCGGGCTCACAGCACGGGCCGCGGAGAAGACGGAGAATCTCTCCGGCGGGCAGAATCGGCGGCTCGACGTCGCCGTCGGTGTCATCGGCGATCCGGTACCGCGCCGGGAGGCGTGGGAGCTGGTGCGCTTCGGGCAACCGTGGGACGACCACCGTCCCTACGACGCACGACCTGGACAAGGTGGAGGCGCCGGAAGCCTGTGCCGCGATCATCGTCACGGGGCGCATCATCGAGGTCGGCACCATCGCGCGGAGCTGACCGACAGTGGCAGCCGCGAGGCACATGTTGCGTTCACCGTTCGGGAGCGGCTGCGCGGCACGCCACCGGAGCTGCCGGGGTTCGGCGTGGTGCGGCCGCCCCTGGAAGACACCTACTTCGCGTTGGTGCACGAGCAGGACTCGACCGCCGGGGGCGAATAGCCGATGGCCACATCAGAAGCCGCATCGCAGACCGGTGGCCAGGTGAGGCAACAAGGAGTAGGCGCACGGTCCGGGACCCTGTGGAGCGCAACCGTGGCGCTGTCCAGGAACGAGCTGCTGGCAGAGCGCCGCAGCGCCGATGGTGACGCCGGTGTTCACCGCACTGCAGTTCATCTCGGGGGTGTTCTTTCCGTTCAACCAGCTGCCGGCTTGGATGCAGTTGCTTGAAGCGAGCTTCCCGCTGAAGTGGATGGCCCAGGGCCTGCGCTCGGTGTTCGTGCCGCCGGAGCTGGTCGCGCTCGAGCCGGCGCACAGCTGGGAACTGGGCCGGGTAGCGATCTTCCTGCTGCTGTGGGCGGTTGGTCGACTGGTTGTCGTGATGCGCACCTTCGCGTGGCGCGGCCCGCGAGTTATGTAGGTCGACCATGATGAAGGGGCCTCACCGCGTCGCGGTGAGGCCCCTTCGGCTGTTCCGGTGGCCAGAGACGGGTTTGAACCGCCGACCTAACGATTTTCAGTCGTTCGCTCTACCAACTGAGCTATCTGGCCCTACGTAACAGTCCACTCACCATACAGGCGGGGGTCCCTGAAGAACCCCCGCCTGAGGTGAGCTGGCGACCCCGACGGGACTCGAACCCGCGACCTCCGCCGTGACAGGGCGGCGCGCTAACCAACTGCGCTACGGGGCCTTGCGGCCTTGCGTGTATCCCCAACGGGATTCGAACCCGTGCTGCCGCCGTGAAAGGGCGGTGTCCTAGGCCGCTAGACGATGGGGACCTATCTCTCGACAGGCCCTCACCAGGGCGACCAGTTCGGATCCGTCGTGGACTCGCAAACTATATGCGAGGACCCACCGAATAATCAAAACGGGTCCGTTTGCCTCATCCCGATGCCGGTCTGGCCCACTCCACGAGGCGTTCTGCGGGCCAGGTGTTGATGATCCGTTCCGGCGGTATGCCGTGCCGTTGCGCGCGCTCGCAGCCGTACTGGACGAAGTCCAGCTGGCCGGGCGCGTGGGCATCACTGTCGATGGAAAAGAGGCAACCGGCCGCCATCGCCTCCAGCAGCAGGTCGTCGGGCGGGTCCTGGCGTTCGGGTCGGGAGTTGATCTCCACCGCGACGTCATGCTCCACGCAGGCGGCGAAGATGGCCGCAGAGTCGAAGTCCGACTGGGGGCGCGTGCCGCGCGTGCCCTCGACGAGCCGGCCGGTGCAGTGGCCGAGGACATTCGTCCAGCGGTTCTCGACCGCTCCCAGCATCCGTTTGGTCATTGTCGACCGGCTGGCGCGCAGCTTCGAGTGTACCGAGGCGACCCGCAGGTCGAGGCGCGCGAGCATGGCCTCGGTCTGGTCGATGCGCCCGTCCTCGAGGATGTCGGCCTCGATGCCCTTCAGCAGACGGAATCCGCCCTCGAAGTGCTCGTTGATGGTGTCGACCAGGTCCAGTTGCTTGCCCAGGCGCTGGGCGGTCAGGCCGTGCGCGACCTTGAGGTTGGGGGAGTGATCGGTGAGCACAAGGTATTCGTGGCCGAGATCGACTGCGGTGGCAACCATCTCGGGCACGGGAGAGCCTCCATCACTCCAGTCGGAGTGGCAGTGGCAGTCCCCGCGAAGCGCCGCGCGGATCGAGTGACCGCCGTCGACGAGTGGCCCGGCGGACTTCTCCTCGAGGGTCTCGAGATACTCCGGCAGATCGCCTGTCAGGCACTCGAGGATGACTCTCGCCGTGGACGACCCGATGCCGGCCAGCTCGGTGAGAGTGCCCGCGTCGGCGCGCTGCCGGAGCTCGGCCCGCGGCGTGTGGGTGACCGTATCGGCGGCCTGCCGGAAGGCCTTCACCCGGTAGGTACCGGCGCGTGAGCGCTCCAGGAGGAACGCTATGCGGCGGAGTGCGTCGACGGGTTCTGTGCCCACGGCACCACCTTGCCAGCCGAAGCCTGGTTGCGCGACCGATAGGGTCGGTTGCCATGAGGACGTGGCTCATTCCGGCGCTGCTGGTCGCCGGCGTGCTCTGGGCATGGTGGGCGAAGCGCAGGATGCAGGAGAGGCATCTGCGGATGCTGATCGGCGGAGCGCGCGGCAGCGCGTCGCGGGCGCACGCCGTCACGGTCGGCACCGAGCTGACGGCTGCCATCGTCGCGACGGCGGCCGTGGTGCTGGCGTTTGTGGCACAGGGCGTCCTTGGCTGGTGGTGGGCTCGAATCCTCCTGTCACTGCTCGTTATGGTGCTCTACGTGCCCTATACGATGACGCTCGCGCAGGTGCGGGTGAAGCTGAAGGTGCGCAAACCTCCGGAGCAGCGAATGGTGGAGATTGGTGCGGCCCCGGATGTCGCGCAAGCGATCGCTCGAGCCGGTAGGCCGTTCGCCTACTACGGGTCGCTCCTGCTGCCGGCGGCGGTGCTGGCCTTCTTCTGGCATCTGTTCGGTCACTGATCAACCCGTCGAGTGGAGTAGAAACACGTCGAGTGGAGTACAAATTTGTGCTCCACTCGACGTGTTCCACTCGACGCTTATGTGCTCCACTCGACGGGAGGCGTCGGGTGTATGAGGGTGAGCCTCAGGCGATCAGCCGGCCGAAGGCGGTCAGATCGACGTTGCCACCGGACAAAATGACGCCCACCCGTTTGCCGGCAAGCCGTGCGGCGCCGTGCCGTGCCGCGGCATATCCCAACGCACCGGTGGGCTCGACGACCAGCTTCATCGTCTGCGCGAGCGAGCGCATGGCCTCGACAAGCTGATCGTCGGTCGCAAGCCAGACGGTCTCGACGAGCTCACTCATGATGGCGAACGGCAGGTCACCGATGGCAGTGGTGCGGGCGCCGTCGGCGAGCGTCTCCGGAGTCGGGATCGTGACAATGTGCCCTGAAGCCAGCGACTGCTTGGCGTCGTCGCCTGCCGCGGGTTCGACGCCGATCACTGCGGTGCCATGTGCAGCCGCGACGATGGCCGTTCCGGACGTCAGCCCGCCACCACCCAACGGAGAGAGGATGAGGTCAAGCTCGGGCACTTCATCGATGAGCTCCAGCGCCGAGGTACCTTGTCCCGCAATGATTGCCGGGTGGTTGAACGGCGGCAGGAGGATCGCGCCGGTACGTTCTGCGACCTCGCGGGCGATCGCCTCCCGGTCCTCACTCGCGCGGTCATAGGGCACGACCTGCGCCCCGTAGCCGCGTGTTGCGGACAGCTTGGTGCCGGGTGCGTCGGAGGGCATCACGATGGTCGCGGGCATGCCGAGCAGGTGTGCGGCGAGAGCGACTGCCTGTGCGTGGTTGCCCGAGGAGAATGCCACCACGCCCCGGGTCCGCTCGGACTCCGGCAACCCGGAGAGCGCGTTGTAGGCGCCACGGAATTTGAACGCCCCGGCGCGCTGGAGGTTTTCGCACTTGAAGTAGATCGAGCAGCCCAACTCGCCATTGATGCGCGATGAGGTCAGCACCGGTGTCCGGTGCGCGACACCGGCGATGCGCCGAGCGGCCTGCTCGACGTCTGCCAGGGTCGGTATGCGGGTCACGCCCGTTCCGGGGCCGGAGGCTCCTCATGGGGACCGCTGGTCGGCGGCGCGGCGCTCGTGCCGGGCGCGGGCCGCGTTGCTTGCTTCTGCCGTGCGGCGAGCGCCCGCGCAGTGCTGTTCGCCCGCTTGGTGGCGACGTCCTGCGCGGTCTTGACTGCGAAGACCACCCCGACGACGCCGACCGCCATCCAGAGCCGCGGACGTCGGACCCCCTTGCCGACCAGAAAGCCTTCGAGCTTGCGGTCGGCCGCAATGCCGAGGCCCGAGGTGATCAGGCCGAGCCCGCTGGTGGCGATGGCGACGGCGGAGCCGATGGATGCGGCATTCGCGCGACCGCTGACCGGCCTGATACCCAGCGCGGAGTCCTCTCCTTCCCTGCTGGCGAGGTAGACGGCACCTGCGGTTCCGGCGGTGTTCGTCAGGCGCAGGACGTTGCGCGCCCAGCGCGGAAGCCGGGCCGGGCGGGCGAGGGTCATCAGACCGGCGGTCGCGGCGGCCGTGAGGTTTTGGACAGCGGGAGAGCGGAACGCGTTCTGAATCGGCATGCCCCAACTCTACGGGCGGGAGCCCAACGCCGGGGTGGGCACCGGGCGTGGATCCTCGGCGGGTCGCAACGCGCGGCCCGCGAAAGTGGACAGCGTGAGTGCGAGGAGGCCGGCGACCACGGTGACGGCGAAGGCCGGGGTCTCACCGCCGATGTCGGCGAGCCGACCCGCGATGGCGGCGCCCACGGCATACCCCATGCCGGTGGCGGCGGCGAGCAGCGTCATCGCGGCACCGGTGCGGTTCACTGGCGTGATCGACTCACCGAGCGTGAACGTCGTGATCATGTAGGGCGCGACGCACAGCCCGAGGACGAGGAGGACCGGCACCAGGGTGCCGATCGAGTGCACCACCAGCAGGGGCACGGCCAGGACCAGCAGTCCACCGGCGGTGGCGCGCCAGCGAGTCAGGTGACCGATGCTGGCCGGCAGGGCCGCCATGCACAGACCGGCAACCACGCTGCCGACGCCGAGGGTTGCGTGCAGCAGGCCGGCTATGCCCGCGTGGCCGGCATCCGTCGCGATGACGGTGGCGCCGGTCTGCACCGACCCGAAGACCATGCCGATGATCAGCTGAGCACCCGCGAGCACGAACAGGCCAAGGGTCAGCAGCCTGGCGGTCCCGGTTGCGGCGGTGGTTTCCGGGTGGGCCATGCGGGCGGTCGGGTGCAGCGCGAACAGCGTGCCGAAGACGGCCAGGACGACCAGGGCGCCGATCAGGCCCACGGCTGGATCGACGATGGCTGCGAGGATGCCGACCAGCGCCGGGCCGAGGACGAAGGTGGCCTCGTCGGCCGAGCCCTCATAGGAGAATGCGGTGTCGAGCAGGTGCTGCCCTGCGTGGTGGCGTGCGATCACCGGTCGCCAGCGCACCCGCGCGAGCGGACCGACCTGCGGCAGCATCAGACCGGCGCCCGCGGCGGCGAGGGCGGCCCAGCCCCAGCCTGCGCCGGACTCGACAATGAGGACGATGACTCCGAGGCCGGTGGCCCCGGCCAGGGACTGAACGAGCACGACGGGGCGCTGGCCGAGCCGGTCGGCAAGAGACCCGGCGGCGGGTGCGCCGATGGCATTCGCGACTGCGAGGGCACCGGCACAGGTGCCGCCGGCGCCGAAGCTGCCGGTGCGGCTGGCGACGAACATCAGCACGCCCATCTGGCTCATGGCCAGAGGTAGGCGTCCGAGGAAGGCGATGACGACATAGCTCATCCCGGTGAGGGAGAACAGACGTCGGTACGACTGAATGGCTGACACGAGTGACGGGCTCCGGGGTGCGAAAAATCGCGTGACTTCCCACCCAACAGTCACGCCGTAGCCCTGTGCATGGTCAGAGTATCCGGGTCGTGCTGCTGCAGTCGAGCGCCGAACGGAGGATGTGCGCAATCTCACCAGCAGGGGCGTCGGCTACTGCCAACGGTCTCTTGCGCCACCTCGGCTTCGGCACGGCGAGGGGTGGAGACGACAATCGTTAGATGGGGATCGTATCGGCGGCCGCGATCATCATCTTTGGAGCAGTTGGCCTGGGTGTTGTCGTGGTCATCGTCGTGCTGCTTTCTATCGCCTTGCAAGGTGATTCGGATCGTCGACGGTTGGCCAAGGCGCGTCGCGATCAGGACCGGGACGAATCGACGTAAGCTTCCGACGGCGCAGCCGGCGTCGAGGTGGCACCGTTCACCGTGCCTGACGCCGGTGCATCGACGCCGAGGCCTGTTCAATCGGTGGTTTGCACGGTGTAGCGCACCGTCTGCAGACGGATGCCGTCGTCGCCGAATATGAAGGTGTCGATGCCGTCGAGTGCGCGACTGGACGCGGCGACGGCGCTCCACTCGATCAACAAGGCATCGTCCTCGAACACCTGGGTGGGCACGTCCCACTTCGCGTCCGGCAGGTCGGTCAGCAGCGTGGTGAAGCCCTGCCGGACCCCATCCTTGCCGCGAAGGGCGCCCTTCGGGGTGATGAAGATCGCGTCATCGGTGTAGTCGCTCACGATGGCGTCGATATCGCCGGCCATCAGTGCTTCGGCGTGATGGGCGAAGATCTCCCGTGGTGTGCGTGACATCGTGGTTCTCCCGTTCGACGGCGGATAGTTCGTTCAGTCTGGCGGAGCGCTTCGAGCATGTCGATACCTGGTGTTGACTCATCGAAAATGCGCGCGTAACGGACGGCTCCGGAGTGGTTGGCGGCTGCGACCGCGCTGCTGGACCGGGATGCGGGCATCGGGCTGGTGGATACCGACCGGCTCCTGGAGGTCAGCAGCTGGTTGGGGCAGGCGGCGTTCTCGCATGCGAAGACCGACCGGTCCCACCGTGACAAGGCCGGGCTGCTCGACCAGCTCCAGGCCACCCAGGCAGTGGTGAACACCATCAGCGCGGTGCAGCATGTCCGGGTGGGGCGGTACGTGGCGACCACCGAGACTCTCGACCTGGACCTCGGCGCCACCCCAGGCACCATCTCTGACACCACCCCAGGCGCCGGCCGGGACGCTGACGGTCCGGACGGTGCGGGGCCGCGGGAGTGCGCGCACGAACTGGGGCAGGTGGGCGAGTTCGCCGACGTGGACCTGGCACCGGTGATGCTGGGGGCCGATGCAGGCCACCCGCCGCATGGAGGAGGTCGTCGACGCGGTGACCAAGACACCCCGGCTCCTGGATGCGATGGGCGCTGCTGGATGAGATGGGCGCCGGGCGGCTCGACGCGACCCGGGTCGCGCAGGTGACCTGGGAGCCGGCCAGTCCGGTCGAGCAGGTGCTGTCCGATCTGTTGGCCACACTGGGACGACGCCCTGCGAGACCTGATCATCGACCTCGACCACCACGACAACGACGACTGTCGGCGCAGAAAGCAGCGACACAACCGGTGAGTACTTTCCTCGGGCTCGCCGCCACCCGACGATGAGGATCACCCACCGAAGCCAGATCCGCCCGACCCACCGCCACCTGGTGGGCAACGACCACTCTGTCTACCGGATGTGGAGGTCCCCGGGGTCAGGGTGATCTCCGTCGACGCGGTGCAAGGGATGATCCGCTCCCTGGGCACCACCGTGACCCGGGCCCTGGTCGACTGGCACACCGGCACCATCGTGGAGACCGGGGCCAGCACGTACCGGCCGACCGCAGCGGTCCGCCGCCACGTCCTCCTGCGAGACCAGCACTGCAGGCTCCCCGGGAGTGGGGTACCTCCCGCACGGAGCGAACCGAGACGGGGGAGGACCGGGCCGGCGAAGTTCTGCGACATCGACCACGTCACCCCCTGACCCACGCAGCCCGCGAACCTGCAATGCCTGTGCCGACACCACCACCGCGCGAAGCACGAAACCCGCTGGCAGATCACGACGACCCCCGACGGCGCCAGCACCTGGACCAGAACCTCCGGGCGCGAATACACCACCCACCCCGGCACTCTCGACGTCACCGCCGACCTCCACGTCACGTCGGGGCCAGCAACCCAACTAGTCCCTGAATCGTGGGGCCTTCGGCCCAGTCCTCGGCATCGAGGCGTATGACGTTCAGCCTCTCGCCGCAGTGGTGGCCATCGGCGACTCCTGCCGTTGAATGTCGATGACTTCCAATATCGCTCGTGACAGGAACCTCGTGATTCTCACGTTGGCCTACCCCGCGTAGTCGACTGTTGCACGCGGCGAGCGACGTCAGAATTGACCGACACCACTGTCGCGGACCAGGGGTCCAGGTTCACGTCCGGTGTAGGCGGGTCAGGACATCCTGAGCGGCCGCCACCGCGCGGTCACGGTCCGCGGGCACCAGTCCGATGCGCGTGCGCCGGTCCAGCAGATCGTCCACGTCCAAAGCGCCCTCGTGGGTGACGGCGAAGTGGAGCTCCGCAGGCGTGGTCGGCACGGTGTCGGCGATCGGCGCGAGCATCTCCGGGCCCATGCCGGCCGCCACGATCGGCGCCTCCGTGCCGTAGCGGCGCACCAGGCGCGCGGGCGCGGGCACGCTGCGGAGGTTGGCGCGGTCGGCGGCACCGACGAGGGGAAGTTCGGCCGTGACACACGGTCCGGCGGTCAGGTCGTGGTCGCGGACGATGTGGTCGACGGTGTCCTGCGCCATCCGACGGTAGGTGGTCAGTTTGCCGCCGACGATGGTCACCACACCCTCGGATGACGTGAGCACTGCATGGCGGCGCGACAGGTCGGCGCTGGAGCCGTCGGCGTCGATCAGGGGGCGCAGCCCGGCATACATCCCCACGACATCGGAGCGCTGGAGGTCGTGCTCGAGGACCGAGTTGATGGTGTCCAGCAGGAAGTCGATGTCGTGGTTGCCCGGCTCCGGGACGTCGTCCGGATGCCCCTCCACGGGTTCGTCGGTCAGGCCGAGGTAGGTCAGGCCGTCCGGCTGAGGGAGGGTGAAGACGAACCGGCCCATGGTGTCGGGGATCGCGGCGTTGACCACGGCATTGCCTGCACCGAGCGATGCGGAGCGCACCACCAGATGCGTGCCGCGCGAGGGGCGCAGCCGCACCTCGGGCACCAGATCGCCTGCCCAGACGCCGGTCGCGTTCACGACGACCTTCGCCCGGATCGTATGCAGGTCACCGGTGAGCTCGTCGCGCACCTGTGCGCCGTCGCCGGACGCCTGAAGCACGCGGGTGCGAGTGAGGATCCGCGCACCGTGGCCGGCGGCCGTGCGGGCCACCGCGGACGACCAGACGCGCGTCGTCCTCCAGCTGACAGTCCCAGCCGAGGACCGCACCGCGAAGACCGTCTTGTTTCAGCCCCGGGGCAATGGCCAGCGCCGCTGTGCGCGAGATTCGCCGCGGGGGTGGCAGCAGGCTGGACGGGGTGTGGGCGGCGCGGCGCAGCAGATCCCCGGCGGCAAAGGCCGCGAGGTCGAGGAACGCAGCGGTATGACTGGTCGAGCGGGTCAACGGGATGAGCCACGGTATGGGGCGGGTGAGGTGTGGCGCGGTGCGAGTCATCAGAATTCCGCGCTCGACTGCGCTCTCGTGCGCGATGCCAAGTTGGAGTGAGGCTAGGTAGAGCAGGCCGCCGTGGGCGAGCTTGGAGCTCCATCTCGAGGTGCCGAACGCGAGGTCGTGTGCATCGACCGCGACGACAGACAGGCCGCGACTCACGGCGTCCAGTGCGACACCGGCTCCAGTGACGCCCAAGCCGACCACCAGGACGTCCGCGATCTGCTCGCCGGTGGCCAGCTCGAGGTCGCGCTCGCGGCGTGCCGCGTTGAGCCGTGAGTCACCGGTCGTCGGTGGGGTGTTCATGACAGGTAGCCCGTCAGCAACCGTCGCAGTTCGGCGAAGAGATGGTCGACCTGGGCGGGATCTCCGGTGGGCTCGGTCATCGTGTGCGCGGAGAAGACGAAGCCGTAGGCGGTGAGCAGCACGGTGCGTGCGAGCACCCCTGCGTCACCGGGGCGAACCCCGCCTTGCTCCTGGCCGGCGCCGATCGCAGCCCGCAGATTGTCCAGAAAGGCTTCCTGGGTGCGACCACGACGCACCAGCAGGTAGGGCAGGAGCAGTTCCGGGTCCACTTCGACAACCTTGCGGAAGAGCGCGTTCTCTCGCAAGGCTGCTGCGGCCCGGGCGACCTCGCTCGCAATGAACGCAGCCGTCACGTTCTCGCCGTCGACTGCGATGTGATTGCCGCGCATGATGAGCTCGCGGGTCATCAGATCGGCGATCAGCACCTGCATGTCCGGCCACCGCCGGTAGACGGTCATGCGCGAGACACCGGCCCGGCGGGCCACGTCGGTCATGGTGGTGCGGCGCCATCCCACGGCGAGCAGGCACTCGCGTGCGGCATCGAGGAGAACCTCGTCGCCGATGGGACTGTTACGAATGGACGGCATGTGTCACACTCTAACATCATGAGCAACGACATGCACTGGTCACGATGGGGCGACCTCAGCCACGGGGACGATCTACCCGAGAGCGCAATCGGATTGCTGGAGCTGGCATTCGGCGATCTGCGGCCCGTCCGTTCAGCGCGCCTGACGGACGTGCAGCCGCGGCCGGTGCTGCTCGATGACGCGGTGCTCGACGAGCTGCGCAGCCTGCTCGGGGCAGACAACGTGAGCGTCGACCACGAGGTGCGTATTCGGCATACCCGAGGCAAGTCGACCCCGGACCTGCTGGCGATGCGTGCCGGTGACGTGGCCGCCGCGCCCGACGCGGTCCTGAGCCCCGGCACGCACGAGGAGGTGGTTGCCCTGATCGAGATCGCCGGCCACCACCGGATCGCTGTCGTGCCGTATGGCGGAGGCACGTCCGTCGTCGGCGGACTCACCCCGGACGGCGTGGGCGAGAACGGCGTCGTCGCCATCGACCTGTCCCGGCTGGACGCACTGGTTGAGGTCGACGTCGAGTCGAGCACCGCGACCGTTGAGGCCGGCGTGCTCGGTCCACGGGCCGAGGAGCTGCTGGCCGAACACGGCCTGACGCTAGGCCACTTCCCGCAATCGTTCGAATATGCCAGCATCGGCGGATTCGCCGCCACTCGGTCCAGTGGGCAGTCCTCCTCCGGATACGGCAGATTCGACTCAATGGTCGTCGGCCTGAAGGTCGCCACCGCTCGTGGCACCTGGGACCTTGGCACGGCGCCGGCCGGCGCCGCCGGCCCGGACCTGCGTCAGTTGGTTCTGGGTTCCGAGGGTGCGTTCGGCGTCATCACCCAGGTTCGGGTTGCAGTGCGGCGCGCGCCGGAAGTGAAGGCGTATGAGACGTGGCGCTTTCCGTCATTCGCTCAAGGCCGGGATGCATTGCGCAACCTGGTCCAGGACGACCTCAATCCGACGGTCCTGCGACTCTCCGACGAGGCGGAGACCACGCTCAACCTTGCCGATCCGGACTCTGTCGGTGCGGCGGGGGGTGGCGGCGTGCTGATGGTCTGCGGCTACGAGGGCACCGCGGGCCGGGTGCACCGGATGCGCGATGAGGTGTCCGCCCGGCTGGTGAGTCTCGATGGGGTCAGCCAGGGTGATGAAGCGGGGCGGCGTTGGGCCGCAGGGCGATTCGGGGCCCCCTATCTGCGTGATGCGCTCATGGATCGAGGGGTCATCGTGGAGACGTTGGAGACCGCTACCTTCTGGAGCGACATCGAGGCGCTCTACGACGCGGTGAAGGTGGCACTCGAGGAGACTCTGCGGGGCACCGGGGCGACTCCCATCGTGTTGTGCCACATCTCGCACGTCTACCGGACCGGTGCCTCGCTCTACTTCACGGTGGCGTTCGACGGCAATGAGCAGCCGGCCGAGCAGTGGCAGCGGGCCAAGGCGGCGGCCTCGGAGGCGATACGGCGCTGCGGCGCGACCATCACCCATCACCACGCGGTCGGTCGCGACCACCTGCACTGGTATGCGCAGGAGATCGGCCCGATCGGTGTGAGGGCCCTGCGCGCGGTCAAGGCGGCGATGGATCCTGACGGCGTCCTCAACCCGGGAGTCCTCATCCCCTAGACCCCACAGAGCTCGTCCCCCGCCTCGATACTTTGCGGGGACCCGCCCGGCCGTTCACTACTCCATGGAGCCACACATGAGGCGACTGCACCTGATCATCAACCCGCAGGCGAGCGGTGGCCGAGCCGTGCAGCTGGCCGCCCCCGCGATCGCGGCCCTGCGTGCGGCCGGCGCCGACCCGCGGATCACGCACAGCCCGGGTATCACGGCGGCCGACGATCTGGTGCGCGAGTCGGTCGCGGCCGGCGAGACCGTGGTCGCGGTGGGCGGGGACGGCATGGTCAGCTCGCTGGCGGATGCCGTGGTCCGGCATGGTGCGACCTTCGCGATCATGCCGGTCGGACGCGGCAACGACTTCGCCCGTCAGCTCGGCATTCCACCCGATCCGGCACGGCTGGCGACGGTACTGCTCGAAGCAGAGCCGGTGCGCGTCGACGCGATCGAGGTGAGCGGACGAGTCGTCGTGGGCAGCGTGTATGCGGGAGTCGACTCGCAGACCTCCGATCTGGTCAACTCCGTGCAGCGGATCCCCGCCCTGCTGCAGTACCCCTACGGGGCGGTCCGAGCCCTGGCCACGTTCCCCCGGACCGCCTTTCGGGTGACCGTCGATGACGAAGTGCACGAGTACGAGGGGTTCTCGGTGGTCGCTGCGAACTCCGGCTACTACGGCAAAGGCATGCACATCGCACCGGACGCCGGCGTGCACGACGGACTGTTCGACGTGGTCATGATCGCGGCAGGCAACCGGGCCAGATTCATCGCGAACCTCCCACGGGTCTACCGAGGCACCCACGTGACCAGGCCGGAGGTTGCGGTCGTGCGTGGGTCGGTGGTGACGATCGAGGCGGAGGGGGTCCCCGCCTACGCCGACGGCGAGCGGCTGTCCGAGCTTCCGGTGACCGCGACCATGCGCGAGGGCGCCCTGTCCATCCTGACCGGATAGCGTGGTTCCGGTCGCACACACGGTGCGCCACGGGATGCGCGAGGTGAGGTTACATGGCTGCGAAGGGCTACTGGGTCGGGCGGGTCCAGGTGCACGATCAGGACAAGTACGCGAAGTACGTCGAGGCCAGCGCGCCCGCCTACACCCAGTTCGGTGCGCGGTTCCTCGTCCGCGGAGGCAGTTACACCGCCGTCGAAGGTGCGGCCTACGACCGCAACGTGGTGATCGAGTTTCCCGACTACCAGACCGCGATGGACTGCTATCAGAGCGAGGTCTATGGCGCAGCAAAGCTGTTCCGTCAGGCCGGCGCGACGGCGGACATCATCGTCGTCGAGGGGTATGACGGCCCGCAACCGGGAGACTCCTGAACGGTCGGGTTGACTCGAGGGTCAGATGGCGGCTGAGCGCTCGGCAGCGGGGTTCGCTGGCCGGGGGCGGCCGGCCGAGGCGGCAACGGGACAATCGAGGGGTGGACACCGTGCGCAGGGCCAGGCGATGGCGGCTTCCGGCGCTCGTGGGCAGTCACATCGTCGACGACTTCTATCAGGGCGCGGTGCCCGCGATGCTGCCGTTCTTCGTCGCCGAGCGTCACTACGGCTACGTCGCCGCGGCCGGCATCACCCTTGCCGCGACCCTGCTGTCGTCCGTGGTCCAGCCGGTGTTCGGAGTGCTCACCGACCGCCGCCCGATGCCCTGGCTGGTGCCACTCGGCCTGACGACCGCGGGGGTCGGCATCGCGCTGTCCGGCCTCACCTCGTCATACGTCCTGACCTGGTGCGCCATTGCACTCTCCGGTCTCGGAGTCGCCGCCTATCATCCGGAGTCGGCCAGACTTGCCCGTGCAGCGAGTGCGGGAAGCCACGTGGGGATGAGCTGGTTCTCGCTCGGCGGCAACATCGGTTTTGCGCTCGGTCCCATCGTCGTTGCTCCCGTGATGGCGACCATGGGGCTGGGTGGGAGCCCACTGCTGCTGATTCCCGCGCTCGCCATGGGTGTGGCACTGTCGGTCGTGCTGCGCCGGCTGAATGTCGTCAGCAGCAGGCTGCACTCGGCACAACAGGCGTTGCTGGTCGACCAGTGGGGTCAGTTCGGGCGGTTGGTGACGGTGGTCATCATGCGGTCGATTGTCACCTTTGGCCTCAACACGTTCCTCGCGCTGTGGGTCGGCCAGCATCTGCACGCATCGAGCCACCTGCCCGGGGAGGCGGCACTTGCCGTCTACTTCGGGGTGGGCGCGACGGGGACACTGTTCGGTGGGTTCCTGGCGAGCAGGTTCGGCCGGGTGCGAGTCATCCGGATCTCGTATGTCGTGTGCGTGCCCACCATCGCCGGCATCAGCCTCGCGCCGGGCGCCTGGGTCTACCTGTTCATCGCACTTGCCGCGCTGGCGATCTACGTCTCCTTCTCGCTGCACGTCACCTTGGGGCAGGACTACCTGCCCACGCGTGTCGGCACCGCCAGTGGCGTCACGCTCGGTCTCGCGGTCAGTGTCGGCGGCCTGGCGACACCTCTCATCGGGTGGATCGCCACCCTGACGAGCCTGCGCACGGCGTTGCTGATGCTGACTGTGTTGCCGGCGATCTCCTGGGTGGTCTCGGCAGGGATGCGCGAGCCGGCCCAGCTGGTGAGCTCTGACAGGTCCTCGCCGTCGGTCGAGTCACCGGGCAGATCCCACCCGATGGGGTGAGCCGGGCCGGCTCAGTTGGTGCCGAAGATGGCCCATCCGTGTGGCTGCAGGTGGGCGCTCGCGCCTTCTCCGGCCCCCGCCAGGTCGGCTGACCCGGCGAGTAGTCGGGTCCCGCCAGGTGTCGGCACCGTCACCTCGTCATCGGCGAGGCTGAGTGCGACGACCAGCGAGTTATCGTCGTATGCCGAGCGATAGACGAGCTGCTCGTTGGTCAGGTGCAGCTGCTCGACAGTTGCATACGTGAGCCAGCGGTGCCGCCGACGCAGCGCGATCAGCTCCTGATGCAGGCGATAGACCGGCCATCCATCCGGTGCCAGCTCCTCGGGCCTGTCCGGCAGGGCCGGGCGGATGGCGTCATCCCCACCGAACCGCTCCTCCTTCAGACCCTCGAATGCCTGCTCGTCGCCGTAGTAGACCGCCGGTGTGCCGCCAACCGTGGTGAGCACGACCAGCGCATGCGCCAGGTGCTCAGGTTGGGTGAGCTGGGTCGCGAGACGGGTCACGTCGTGGTTGCCGACGAACGTCCACGGCAGGAACGACTCCACCAGGGTGTTGTGTCGGCCGAGTGCATGGTCGAGCTCGAACAGGTTGCGGTCGTTGACGCTGCTCCAGATCGCCTTCCACAGCTCATACTGTGTCACCGCATCCACGCCGGAGGACGTCACGAACTCGCTGTAGTCACCGTGCAGCACCTCGCCCATCACGTAGACATCGGGATGGCGCTCGCGGACACGGGAGAGCACCAGCGACCAGAAGCCGACCGGCACGGCATACGCAGCATCGAGTCGCCAGGCATCGGCACCACGATCGAGCCAGTGGCACATCACGTCGACGACGAGGTCACGCACAGCGGGCTCATCGTGGTTCAGCGTGATCAACGAGTCATGCCCCTCGAAGCTTCGGTAGGCCGGAACCGCTCCAGGCTGGTCACCTGTCGGCCAGGTCAGGTCGAACCAGTCACAGCGACTCGCAGGTGAGCCCTGGGTCAGGACCTCCTGAAATGCCGGGTGTTCCTTGCCGACGTGGTTGAAGACTCCGTCGAGCATCACTCGCAGACCACGACGGTGGCACTCCTCGATCAGTGCATCGAAATCGCTCAGCGTCCCGAGTCGTTCGTCGATCGTGAAGTAGTCGGTCGTGTCATAGCCGTGAGTCATCGAGCGGAAGATCGGGCCGAGCGCAATGCCGTTGGTGCCGAGCTCAACGGCATAGTCGAGCCAGGCCGCCAGGTCCCTGAGCGTATGCCGTGCGCCCCGATCCTGTCCCGTCGTGTCCGCGCCGAGCGCACCGAGTGGATAGACCTGCCACCAGAGGGAGTCCGCGACCCAGGACGGGGTGGTCACGCGGTCGCACCCAGGTCACGCGGCCCGACGACCATCACGCTGTCCGGCGGCAAGGTCACCACGCTCGCCCCCTCGTAGGTGCTCCACCCGGCGTGCACCGCGTCGCCGGCGGCAAGTGCCTGCGAGAACGACTCGTTCGAGAGATTTGCCACGACCGTCCATCGGCCACGGCGAACGGTTAGCCGGCCATTGCACAGGTCGGCTGGTGCGCCACCGAGCGTGCCCTCTCGCAGGTCGGACACGTTGTGACGCAAGTGAATCAGCGTGCGATACCAGGCAAGCAGCTCGCGATGGGTGCCAATCTCGACCTCGTCCCAGCGAAGCTGCGACTGCGCAAGAGTCGACGGTGCCTGTGGATCGGGCACGTCATCGCCCCAGCCATGGGTGGCGAATTCGTCCCGACGACCCTGTGACACGGCGCGCGCGAGCTCCGGGTCCTGGTGGTCGGTGAAGTACTGCCACGGCGTCGACGCGCCCCACTCCTCGCCCATGAAAAGCATGGGCACGTAGGGCGACGTCAGCAGAATCGCTGCGCCGCAAGCGAGTCGGCCCGGGGACACCAGCTGGCTCAGCCGATCGCCACTCGCTCGGTTGCCCACCTGGTCGTGAGTCTGAAGAGACGCCACGAAGCGCCATCCTCTGGTGGTGGCTGGATTGATGGCTCGGCCGTGGTGACGTTGGCGGAAGGAGGACCAGGTGCCGTCGTGGAAGAACGGCGTCGACAGCGTCTTCACGATCGACGGGCCGGCAGCGAAGTCCGCGTAGTAGCCCTGGGACTCACCGGTGAGTAGCACGTGCAGACTGTGGTGCACGTCGTCGGCCCACTGGGCGTGCAGTCCCAGGCCGCCGTGCCCGCTCGGCGCCCGACGCGTAACGGTTGCGGGGTCGTTGCGGTCCGACTCGGCGATCAGCGCAAGCGGTCGACCGAGCTCGTCGGACAGCCGGTCCGTCTCGACAGCGAGCTCCTCGAGGATCGTTGTCGCGCGGTCGTCGAAGAGTGCGTGGACGGCATCGAGCCGAAGCGCGTCCAGGTGAAAGTCGCGAAACCACATGCGTGCGTTGTCAATCAGGTAGGCACGCACCTCGTCACTGTGCGGACCGTCCAGGTTCACGGCCCAGCCCCACGGGGTGCTGTAGCGGTCGGTGAAGTACGGCCCGAACTCCGACAGGTAGTTCCCGCTGGGTCCGAGGTGGTTGTAGACGACGTCGAGGCACACGCCGATTCCCTTGCGGTGGCACGCATCGACGAGTCGTTGGAGCGCGGCCGCGCCACCATACGCAGCGTGCACGGCATACGGATTGACGCCGTCGTATCCCCAGCCTCGGTCGCCCGGGAATGCCGCCACCGGCATCAGCTCGACCATGGTGATGCCGAGCTGAAACAGGTGGTCGAGCCGTTCGATCGCAGCGTCGCAGGTGCCGTCCGGGGTGAAGGTGCCCAGGTGCAGCTCGTAGATGACGGCATCCTGCAGTGGTGCACCGGCCCAGGATCCGTCGGTCCAGTGATGCGCCGCCAGATCGACGACCGCGGAGCGGTCGTGCGGGCCGTCGGGCTGCGACAGCGAGCGCGGGTCGGGGCGCTCATCGCCACCGTCGAGCCGGTAGGCATAGCGGTCACCGGCAGCGGCGTGAACCGGGGCAACCCACCACCCCTGCGACGCCGACCGCATGTCGTGCGAGTCGGACCCGACCTCGAGACTGACGGACTCGGCACGCGGTGCCCAGACGCGGAATGGGGTCATGAGGTCTGCTCCAGCAGGGCGACGGGAAGGTCGGCGAAGATGTCGGCGCATAGCAGCAGCCCGGTGCTGTGGTGCACACGCCCGGTGAGGAGATCGGTCCACACGCCGGCGTCGAGCTCGACGGCTCGGTCCTGCCAGCCGCCCGAGTGAACGAGCCTGGCCGGCGCCCGGGTCACTATGGTTGCCACCGAAATGGGGTCGCCTCGGCCCAGTGCCGCGGCAATTCGGCCGGGTTCGCTGGATCGGATGAAGCCCAGTGCATGCTCGCTGTGGGATGGAAGGGGCGTGTAGCTCGAGCGGCCATCGAACGCGTCCGGACGTCTGCGCCGAAGGTGAAGGGCGGCAGCTGTGACTCGCAGCTTCTCCGCGTCGAGCGACTCTTCGATCGGCGAGGCCAGCAGGGCGCTCAGACGTGCATAGTCGACGGGGCGTCGGTTGTCCGGGTCGACGAGGGCCTGGTTGAGGACCTCCGAGCCCTGATAAGTGTCGGGGACGCCGGGCATGGTGAGCTGAATCAGTTTGGCCCCGAGGACAGTTGCGCGTATGGCTGGGCTGTTGCGTTCCGTTGCATCGACCAGCAGGTCGTGCAGAGCGCCTCGGGACGCCGTCTCGCGCGCGAAGTCGATGACCTGCTGCTCATAGTCCGGGTCGCCGTCCACCCAGGCCGTGTGCTGCTTGGCCTCGCGCAAAGCCTTCTCGAGGTATTCCTCGAGGCGCGTATCGGAGATGTCGCCGACGCCAAGCAGGGTCTGCCAGACCAGGTGCGCGGTCGGTCCGTCGATGCCGGCATCCTGGCCGGCCTTCAGGGCTGCGCTCGACAGCTGCCGCCAGCAGTCCGGGTCCCCGGCCACCGCAAGGATGCGCGCCCGCACGTCCTCACCGCGCTTGGTGTCATGGGTCGACAGCGCCGTCATGGTGTCGGGCCAGTGCTCGAGGTTCCACGATGCCCACTGATGCAGGCTGGCGGGCGAGGACCCGGCAAGGTCGGACGGGTCACTGCCTACCTCATTGAGCGCGGTCAGGCGATGCCATCGGTAGAACGTGGTGTCCTCGACACCCTTTGCCATGACCGGTCCCCAGGTCTGCTGCAACCTGATCCCGAAGTCGGTGGCCGACTCGTCGTCGTCCGCCAGGACGGACAGGGGGATGAGCGCGTCGAGCTCGGCGTGGAGGTCTGGGCGGGCCTTCACCGCCTCGGCGAAGGCGACCCGCAACCGCTCACCGGCCGCGCGCCCGATGCGTTCATCGGGCTGCACGTACGCCCGGTAGACCTCGCCCGCAACCAGCAGCTCGACGACGGCGGCTCGCAGCCGTTCCGGGTCGAGGATCGGCAGAGACTCGCGTGCGCGGCGAGTGAGCCGATCCACCTCGGGCCCGAGTGCCGATGCGACCACCTGACGCTTCGCCGCGTTGACCGCCTGATCGTAGGACGGTTCGCCGCCGCAGGCCTGCCAGGCGACGTCGATCACCTGCGCGTCGTCCGGGTCCACCAAGGCACTCTGGATCGCCTGCAGTGCGTCGTAGCCGGTGGTCCCGGAGCAGTCCCAGGACGACGGCAGGCGCTCCCCGTGCTCGAGGATCTTCTCCACCCAGACCGGTGTGCCGCGCGAGCAGGCGTTCCGCAACCGAGCGAGATATCCCGCGGGATCGGCCAGGCCGTCGGGGTGGTCGATGCGGAAGCCGTCGATGAGGCCGCGGTGGTTCAGATCGAGCAGCAATGCGTGGGTCGCGTCGAAGACCTCTTCGATCTCGACACGCACGGCGATGAGCTCGTCGACCTCGAAGAAGCGGCGGTAGTTGAGCACCTCATCCTTGTCTCGCCAGGAGGCGAGCCGGTAGTGCTGACGCTGCAGCAGGTCTTCGATGTCATCGACATGTTCGGACCCGAGCGCCAGCGGCCACTCGTGGTCGAAGTAGCGCAGGATCGGTTCACCACCAAGCAGATCGCGGCGGATCTCGCCGTCGGCGATCGCCTCGCCGACTGGCTTGCCCAGCACCGGGAGGCCGATCCGACCGCCACCGGCCTTCCAGTCGATGTCGAACCACTCGGCGGAGGTGGCGTCTCTGCCGTCCCGCAGCAGCTCCCAGACCTGCGCGTTGAGGTGCTCGGGGGCGACAAACGCCATGTGGTTGGGGACCACGTCGACCACCACGCCGAGGTCGTGCCGGTGAGCGGTCTCCACGAGGTGTTCGAACCCGTCCAGGCCGCCCAGGTCCTCACTGATCCGACCGTGGTCCACCACGTCATACCCATGCATGGAGCCGGGGGCGGCCTGCAGCACGGGTGAGAGGTAGAGGTGTGAGATGCCGAGATGCTCAAGGTATGGCACCTGTGCGGCGGCATCGGCAAAGGTGAACCCGGCATGCAGCTGAAGGCGGTAGGTGCCGGTGACTGGTCGGGTCATGGTCCCATGATGCATGGTCGGCGTGCCGATGGTGCGCGACCCCGCCGGTCGGTGCATGGTGACCGTGGTCGCATGGAGCGCGGTCGGTGACTCGCCGGATTCGGCTCCGCGCAGACAGATGCGGCCGGTCACGGGGTGTCGTGACCGGCCGCATACCCGATTGTCAGTGCTTGTTGAACCGGTCTTTGAAGCCCTTGCCCTCGGACTTCAGCCGATCGGCCCACGACGCGTCGGCAGGGTCCTCAGCATCGGCCGGGTCGGCAGCATGAGCCGCGTGCCGACCGGCCGAAGGCGCCTCAGCGTCATACGGCTCGCGCGCAGCCGGCTGGTCACCCGGCGTGCCCTGCTGGCCGTCGGTCGGCTGGTAGGTGTTGCCGTAGGGGTCGGCGGTGCCCTGCTGGCCGGCGCCCTGCTGGCCGTCGGTGGGCTGGTAGGTGTTGCCGTAGGGGTCGGCGGTTCCGTGCTGCCCGGCTGGTGCTGGTGCTGGTGCGGGTTCGCCGGGAGTTCCCTGCTGGCCCGCCGCTGGCTGGTTGCCGCTCACCTGCGAGTCGGCAACCGAGTGATCGCTGTGTCGCTCGACGGTGCTCCGGTCTTCGGTCGCAGGCTCACCGGCGGGTGATGCACCGGGTGAGTCGGCCGAGGCGTCGGTGCGACGCCCCTCGCGGTCGGTCGGCACGTCGGGGTCGACCTTGTCGGCCTCACGAAGACTCTCGTTGTATGACGCGCGTTGCCGTTCGGCCTCCGCTGCCTGACGTTCCGACTCGGTCTCCAGGCTTGCCGCGTGCGCATTCTTGCGGTCGGCTTCTGCGCGGGCCTGATCCGCGGCGCTGGAGACCTCGGCCGCCTGCGCTTCCTGCTGGGCGGCCGCGTGCTTCTGTGGTTCAGCCTCCTTGCGCAGCTGCGCCGCTTTGAGCCGCCCCGCCTCCTTGCGCTTCTTGCTCAGCAGCGGCAGCAGCACTCCCAGCAGGATGATGATGATGACGATGATGATGACGATCCACCACTTGGCATCCATGCGGATCCCTCCTCGGTATGGACAACGCGCATTACTGACGACCACACTAACCACACGGCTGACCGAAATGGCGAGATGCGCGCGTCGTGACTGTCGCGCGTTACTGGACAGCGCCTGAGCCCACGCAGCGGGAACCCTGATGAGGTTGCGGCGCTGGGTTCCGGTGGTCGGACAAACCTGACAGGGCGCTGTCCATCCCTTAGTCGGGCCAGCTGGGATGGCGCTTCCCGAGGAAGGCTGCCATGCCCTCACGGGCGGCCGGCGTCTGCGACGACTCCGCCATGACGCGCACCGCCAGCTCGTACGCCTCGTCCTGGCCAAGGGACTGCTGAGCGTAGAGCGTGGTCTTCCCCAGTGACTTCGAGCCACTGCTTCCCCGCGTCGCGCGGGTGAGCAGGTCGTGCACGGCAGAGTCGAGCTCGTCGTCGGGAACCACGCGGTTGACCAGGCCCCAGTCGAGGGCCTGCTGCGCCGAGATGATGTCGCCGGTGTAGGCCATCTCCGCGGCCCGCTTGCGGCCGATATTGCGGGCGATCGCCACCATGGGCGTGTGGCAGAACCATCCGCCCTTGCCGCCGGGCGCCGCGAATCCGGCCGACTGCGCCGCCACCGCCAGGTCGCACGAAGCGACCATCTGCGCGCCGGCCGCGGTCGCCAGGGAGTGCACGCGCGCGACAACCGGCTGCGGCACTGCCTGGATCAGGTTCATCAGCTCGGTGCAGGTGTCGAGCAGACCACGGACCTCGTCCAGACTCGCATCGGCCACATCGGCGAAGTCGTGCCCGGCACTGAACACCGGTCCGGCGCCGGCCATGATGATGCCTCGAGCATCGGAACCGCCGACCTCCTTCAATGCGGTGATCAGGTCGAGCATGTGGGCTCGGGAGAGCGCATTTCGTCTCTTCGGCCGGTTCATGGTGATCGTGGCGAAGTCGTCTTCCCGGCTGACCAGGACATTCTCGAGCGACACGGCATCTCCTTGCACGAGCGGTGTATGCAGTGCTCTCACGTTATCGCTGCACCCGTGGCGGGCACAGCGAACCCCGCACCCGTCGACCAGGGTTCGTGGCGAGGTCAGCTGAGGACGTCCACCATGGCGTGGTCACGCACCGACCCGGCCAGTATGGCGAGGTGCTGGCGGGGATCGCCGAAGGTGCGTTCGATCGCGGTGAGTCTGGCGGTCAGATGACCGACCGAGTACTCCGCGGTCATTCCGATGCCGCCGTGCAGCTGGATCGCCTCCTGCCCGATATGCCGACCCGTCCGGCCGACGACGACCTTCGTGCGTGAGGCGATCGCCGCGTCGTCCGGGTGATCGGCCAACTGCATCGCGGCAAACAGCACCGTGCTGCGGGCCAGCTCCAGCGACACATACATGTCTGCGGCGCGCTGCGTCAGTGTCTGGAACTTCATCAGTGGCACGCCGAATTGCTTGCGGGTCTTGAGGTACTCCACCGTCATCGACAGCGCGGCGTCCATCGCGCCGAGTGCCTCTCCGGCCAGCGTGACGATGCCAAGGTTGACCGCGCCGGCCAGAGCGGCCGGTGTCCGGCTCGGGTCGAGCAGCAGCGTCGCCGGCGTCTCGACCAGGGCGACGCGGGCACCCGAGACCACGGGTGTCTCGACGAGGAATACGGCGAGTCCGTCGTTCGTCTGTGCCGGCACGACCAGATGGGTTGCGGAGCCGACACACAGGACTGGCTCCTTGGTGCCGCTGAGGACCCATTTGTCGCCGACCTGCGATGCGGTCATTGACGAAAACGTCTGGGACCAGGCGCGTTGCGGTTCGGTGAGAGCAGGCAGCACCAGCGCGCTGCCATCGGTCACTGCCTCCACCAGGCCCGACTGGCTGCCGCTGGAGACCAGCAGCGACGCGGCCACGAGCGCATCGGCATACGCGGTCTGCACTCCGGCGCTGCCCAGCTCGGCGGCCACGATGGACACCTCGACGGGACTGGCACCGAACCCGCCGACGTCCTCGGCGAACGGCAGTCCCAAGGCGCCCATCTCCGCCATCGCGGTCCAGGTCTTCGGATCATGGTCGTGCGGACCGACGGGCACGTCGCCCTCGCCACGCTCGGGTGCATGCCGTGCGGCCAGCTCGCGAGCGGCGGAGCGGAGTGCCTTCTGCTCATCGGTCATCGTGAAGTCCATGTCAGCCCCTCAGCCCGAGGATTCCGGACGAGATGACTTGACGCTGCACCTCGTTGGACCCTCCATAGATGGATGCCTTGCGGAAGTTCAAATAGGTCGGCGCGGCCCGGCGCGTCCACGACTCCAGGTCGGTCCCGTCGTAGCGGTTCCACTGGAGCCCGGATGGCCCGGCGATGTCGACCACGAGCTCGAGGACGTCCTGCTGCAGCTCGGAACCCCGGAGCTTGAGGATGGATGACGCCGGGTCGGGTTTGCCCTCTGTCGAGCCACCCGCGACGCGAATGGCGGTGAGCTCGAGCGCCATGACCTCGCACTCCAGCTCGGCGATCCGGGCAGACAGCAGCGGGTCGTCGAGCAGGGTGCCGTCCCCGGATCGAACGGTGGCAGCGAACGTCTTCGCGTCGGCAAGCTTTCGCTTGATCGAGCCGACCGGCGCGACGCCGACCCGCTCGTTGCCGAGGAGGAACTTCGCGTAGCTCCAGCCTTGGTCGACCTCGCCGACCAGCTGGGCTGCAGGCACCCGGACGTTGTCGAAGAAGACCTCGTTCACCTCGTGCCCGCCGTCGATCAGCTGGATCGGCCGGACGGTGACTCCGGGCGTCGACATGTCGATGAGCAGGAACGAGATGCCCAGCTGCTTCTTCGGCGCGTCGGGGTTCGTCCGCACCAGCGCAAAGATCCAGTCGGCGTGTTGGCCGAGCGTGGTCCAGGTCTTCTGCCCGTTGACCACCCACTCGTCACCGTCGCGGGTGGCGGTGGTGCGCAGCGAGGCCAGATCGGAGCCCGCATCGGGTTCGGAGAATCCCTGGCACCACCAGATATCCAGGTTCGCCGTCGCCGGCAGGAAGCGGTCCTTCAGCTCCTTGGACCCGAACGCCGCGATCACCGGTCCGACCATGTTGGCGTTGAAGGCCAGCGGCGGCGGCACGGAGGCGGTCTGCATCTCGTGCAGGTAGATGTGCCGCTGCAGCGTGGTCCAGTCCTTGCCGCCGTACTCAGTCGGCCAGTGGGGGACCGCAAGGCCGGCTTCGTTGAGGATGCGCTGGCTGGCGCGGATGTCGTCCGGCCCGACCTCGCCGCCGGCGTGCCATCGGTCCCGGATGTCCTGCGGAAACGTTTTCGTGAAGAAGTCGCGCATCTGCTGTCGAAATGCCGCATCCTCTTCGCTGAGCCTGCGCTCCATGGCACTCCCTTGTCGAGTGAGACTTGTCCAGACACCACGCTAACCCGTCAGTAGATCCCGCGGTGTGGGAGCCTGTGGGCACGGTGGTCGAGGCGCCCTACGCTATGGGTAGGTGACCGTCCCGTTGCCCCATGTCGAAAGGACTGCACATGATCTTCATCGTGGCGAAGTTCCAGGTCCTGCCTGCGCACGCAGATGAGTGGCCGGAGATCAGCAAGAGATTCACGGACGCTGTGCGGAGTGAGCCGGGCAACCTGTGGTTCGACTGGTCGCGCAGCCTGGACGACCCGAACGAGTACACGCTGGTCGAGGCATTCAAGGATGAGGACGCGGGCACCGTGCACGTGCAGTCCGACCACTTCAAGCGCGCTCAGGAGTGGCTCCCGCAGCACCTGGAGAAGACCCCCCGAGTCATCAACACGAACATCGGCCAGGACGACTGGTCTCTGCTGGGCGAGATGGCCGTTCCCGGCTGATAGGCCCAGGCGGCGCCCACGTCGGCCACTGGGGTGAGCGCCGTCCCCTCGCGCTGCCGGGCGTGACCGCCGCCGAGACCGAGCAGCGATGTACCGTCGCGCCAGTGAGGAGTGCGTCGCCGCGGAAGGACCCGCCCGGCGGGCCGTCGATCTGGCAGGTGCCAGGGATGACGCCCCTGGCGGTGATGACGTTCGCCGGTTTCTCGGGCTACGCGGTCCTGCTGCCGGTTGGTCCGATGTGGGCGGTCCACGGGGGAGCCAACGAGGCGGGTGCCGGCCTGGTCAACGGCGTCCTGCTGCTGTTCACCGTGATCACTCAGATGTTCGTCCCAGCTGCGTTGCGTCGACTCGGTTGGGGTCCCGTCGTCGCGGGCGGCCTGTTCCTGCTCGGTGTGCCATCGCTGGCGTATGCCGTGAGCGATGCGCTCGGGCCGGTGCTCGCCCTGTCGGCGGTCCGCGGCGTCGGGTTCGGTGTGCTCACGGTGACCGGCAGCGCGGCGGTGGCCAAGCTCGTCGAACCGGCCCGACGGGGCGAGGCGATCGGGACGTACGGTCTGGCGATCGCGCTGCCCAATCTCGTCCTGCTCCCGCTGGGGCCCTGGATCGCCGACCATGCGGGGTTCTGGGTGATCTTTGCGATCAGCGGGATGCCGATCATCGGGATCCCCGCCGGGATCCGGCTTGCTCGAGTCATCCACGGGGACGCGCTCGACCTGCTGCATCTGGAGGACGGCCCCGCCGAGGCCTCGCCCGTGGTCGAGTCGGAGGGCACGGCATACCGCCGGCTGGTGCGGCCGATGGTGCTCCTGCTGGCCGTGACCCTTGCGGGCGGTGCGGTGATCACCTTCGCCGCGCAGATGGTGAGCAGCGCGTGGTTGACCACCGCGGGGCTGTTTGTCATGGGGCTGGTTGCCGCCGCGATCCGGTGGCGCGCCGGGGTCGTGGCCGATCGGCACGGTCCGGAGCCGTTCATCTGGCCACTGGTCGTCCTGACCTGTGTCGGGATGGTCCTCACGGCGTACGCCGTGCGTGACGGTGACGCGACGAACGTGGCAGTTTTCCTCGTGGCGATGGTGATCGTGGGGCTGGCCTATGGGGCATTGCAGAACTTCACGCTCGTGGCCGCCTTCAACGCCGTCAGCCGTCCGCACCACAATCTGGCCAGCGCCATCTGGAACGTCGGGTTCGATGCGGGGACCGGCCTGGGATCGGTGGTCGTCGGGATGCTGGCGCTGAGATCGTCGTTCAGCACGGCGCTGCTGGTGATCGCCGTCCTTTCGATCGCGACACTGCCGGTGGCGCTGCGGCCGCCGCGAAAGAGCTGAGGCAGGCCGGCTTTCGTCGACCGGTAGGCTCGCCTGTGACACGGGGTGCCCCACAGGGCTGAGAAGACACCCGGAGAACCTGATCGAGCTCATACTCGCGGAGGGATGTCCTTCATGACACGCACGTTCACCGAGTCGCTGCGACTGGACAACGAGACCACCTGGTCGGCGGCAGTGCAGCACCGCCTTGTCGAGGAGCTGCTCGACGGCAGCATCACCGATGCGGTGATGGCCGGATACCTGATCCAGGACCATCGATTCCTCGACAGCTTTCTGGCCCTACTCGGGTCGGCGGTCGCGACGGCCGACACCTTCGAGGCGAGACTGATCCTGGCGAGGTTCGCCGGTGAGGTCGCCGGTGACGAGAACACGTATTTCGAGCGATCCTTCGCCGCGCTCGGCGTGACCGACCAGATCGACGAGCGCACACCGGATACGCCGGCGACCTCAGGGTTCAAGGACCTGTTCCGTGACGCGGCCGAGTCGCGGGACTACGCGGGCGCGCTCGCGGTGCTCGTCGTCACCGAGTGGCTCTACCTCGACTGGGCCCGTCGTGCCCCGTCGCGGGCACGAGGTTTCGTGCATGCGGAGTGGATCGCACTGCACGACAATCCGGGTTTCGCCGAGTTCGTTGCGTTCCTCCGACGTGAGCTGGACCGACTCGGGTCGGAGCACGGCGACCTGACGGCCGGCTACTTCCAGCGGGCCGTGGAGCTCGAGCTCGCCTTCTTCGACCAGGCCTACGACCATCCCGTCGGTGGTGCGAGGTGATGACCCTCTTCGCATCCCTGAAGGCCGGATGCGAGGCCGACTGGAAGGCCTACACGCGGCATGAATTCGTGAGCCGGCTCGGTGCCGGGACTCTGCCGATGCCGGCATTCCAGGACTACCTCGTGCAGGACTACCTGTTCCTCATCCAGTTCGCCCGAGCCAACGGGCTCGCCGCATACAAGAGTCGCCGACTCATCGACCTTCGGCAGGCGCACGATGCGCTCGGCGCGATCCTCGCCGAGACCGATCTCCACCTCCGGCTCACCGAACGATGGGGGATCGCCCGCGCCGAGCTCGACGCCGCGCTCGAGAAGCAGGCCACCGTCGCCTACACCAGATACGTGCTCGACAACGGTATGGCGGGCGACCTCCTCGACCTGTTCGTCGCGCTGGCGCCTTGCGTGATCGGGTATGCAGAGATCGGGCGGCACCTCGCCCCGGAGCTGAGCCGCGGCGACGCGCACCCCTACTGCGAGTGGATTGCGGAGTATGCGAGCGATGAGTACCAGGCGACCGCAGCGGCTGCCATCGAACGGCTCGACATCCTGGCCGGTGAGTTGGTGACCGGGCGGCGCCTCGACGAGCTCAGCACGGTGTTCGGCACGGCCACCCGGCTCGAGACGGCGTTCTGGCAACAGGCGGTCGATGCGGACTTCGCACCCGCCGAAGTGAACGAAGGCAGCCGGTAGGCGGAGCGGGCGGCCCCACGAACAGGAATCGACGCGCGCAACCCGCCGGAACCCGCGCAATCTCGGTCCGCGGAACGGTCGAGTCCTGTTGCTGGAACCGGCCGGGCCGGTATGTTCTTCGCGGGCCACCTCGGTGGGCCCTGTGGGACTCGAACCCACAACCTACGGATTAAAAGTCCGCAGCTCTGCCAATTGAGCTAAGGGCCCCCGCCGCGAGGGACGCTGTCGGCCTCCGGGCGGTGCCTGGACAGCGTAGTGGCCGGGCAGGGGAGCGTCACATCCGCGGTCGTGTCACCCCAGGCCGAGCAGCCGGATGAACATCTCGCCGAGCTCATCCTTGGCCCGCTCGGCGTCCTGCGGATGATCGACGACGTGGGACGCGAAGGCGGAGACCATACCGCCGGCGGCGCGGGCGATCGCCTCCGGGGCGGCCGCGGGCTGCGCCAGTCCCTGGTCGGCCAGACGCCGCGCGAACCGCGCACTCCGGTGCAGCGGGTGGTCCTGGACCTGCTCCCACAGCCGGGACATCTGTTGGTCGGCGAGGGACTGGTGCTGGAGCACGCTGATCAGTCGGAGGTTTCTGGTGTAGGCGTCCAGATACGCGCCGATGGACGCGCGAGCCGTGGCGACCGGATCCGAGAGGTCGAAGCCGGGCGGGTCCTGGCTGGCGACCAGGTCGTCGTGCAGTTGCTGGGCGAGCACGGAGAAGATCTCGTCCTTGGTCGCGAAATAGACATAGAACGTCGCGCGACCGACCTGGGCCGCCTTCGCGATATCGGCGATCGTGGTCGGTCCGAACCCCTTCTGCTCGAAGCACCGACGCGCCGCACCGACCAGCGCAGCATGCGTCGGGCTGCCCTCGCGGTCCAACTTGCTGCGCACCGACCAGCCCTGAGACGTCATACGCCCAGTCTGTTGACATTGACGTCAATGTCAACAACACTTCGAAGCGCCGGCCGGTCGCGCGCCGGTGCTGCCCTGAAGGAGGTTGCGTGGACCGTCTCCTGGTGGCGAACCGCGGCGAGATCGCGATCCGGGTATGCCGTGCCGCGGCCTCGCTGCGCATCCCGACGGTGGCCGTGCGGACCCGCGATGAGTTCGAAGTGCCTCACATCCGATTCGCCGACACGGTCGTCGACCTTTCCGGATCCGGTGCCACTGCCTACCTGGACGTCGCCGGGATCGTCGCCGCGGCGCAGCGGGCCGGCGCCGACGCGCTGCATCCGGGCTACGGGTTCCTGAGCGAGTCGCCCGCGCTGGCGCAGGCGTGCGCCGACGCCGGGATCACCTTCGTCGGGCCCAGCATCACCGCCCTGCGGACGCTGGGCGACAAGACCGAGGCACGCGCGCTGGCGGAACGTCTTGGGGTCCCCGTGCTCGGAGCCGCGACCGGCGAGGTGGAGGCGGCCCAGTCGTTGATGGCCGGCCTTGGGCCCGAGGGGTCCGTGGTGGTCAAGGCCGTTGCCGGAGGTGGCGGCCGCGGCATTCGCATGGTCACAAGGCCCGAGGGGCTGGCTAGAGCGCTGCGACGCGCGGCGTCCGAGGCGCAGCGCGCATTCGGTGACGACCGGGTCTACGTGGAGGAGTACCTCCCGCACGCTCGGCACATCGAGGTGCAGGTCATTGGAGACGGGTCGGCGGTCCTCGCGGTCGGTGACCGTGACTGCTCGATCCAGATCCGCCGCCAGAAGGTCATCGAGATCGCGCCCGCGCTCACGGTTCCCTCGGAAACTCGTCGAGCGCTCGCTGAGGCCGCGACGCGCATCGCGGCAGATGTCGGATACGCAGGGCTGGGGACTTTCGAGTTCCTCGTGACCAGAGATCGATTCGCGTTCCTTGAGGCCAACCCCCGTGTTCAGGTGGAACATACGGTCACCGAAGAGGTCACCGGCCTCGATCTCGTGGCTCTCCAGCTGAGGGTCGCGGACGGGCGGTCCCTGCGCGATCTCGGGCTGAGCGACCCGGTCGAGCAACGCGGTATTGCCGTACAGTCCCGCATCAGTGCCGTTCATGTTCAAGACGATGGCGACGTCGTGCCGACGGTCGGTGAGGTCACCGAGTGGGTCCCGCCGACGGGTCCTGGCACTCGGGTCGACGCCGCGCTTGTGCGCGGCACGAGGGTGACCGGGGCGTTCGACTCCCTCCTTGCCAAAGTGATCACCCACGACCCCGGGTCGGACCTCGCGGCCGCGCTCGCGCACTCGTGGCGGGCGCTCGACGAGGCTGCCCTCGAGGGTGTGGAGACCAGCATCGCACTGGTGCAGGCGATCCTGGCTCGACCCGAGGTGGCGGCCGGGCACGCAACGACGACGTTCGTCGAAGAACACCTGGCCGAGATCCTCGGCGCGTCGCGGCAGGCCGCCGATGCCGATGGCCCGGTGAGCTCGGGTGACTCGGACCCTGCGCTCCTCCATGCCCACCTGCCGGCCACGGTGGTGTCGGTAGGCGTGGCACCGGGAGACCTGGTGGCCCCGGGCCAGGAGCTCCTGGTGCTCGAGGCGATGAAGATGGAGCACCCCGTCACAGCCGTGGCCGGCGGCGTGGTCCATCGGGTGGCCGTCGAGCCCGGTGACAGCGTCGAGGTCGGCCGACTCCTGGTCGGGCTCAAGGTCGACCAGACCGCAGACCTCGGCGCCGCCACCGACGAGGTCATCGACCTCGACCGGGTCCGCCCGGACCTGCAGCACGTCCGTGACCGCCACCGCCCGACACTCGACGAGGCGCGCCCCGAGGCGGTCGAGAAGCGACATCGCTTCGGACACCGAACCGCGCGGGAGAACATCTCGGACCTGCTCGATGACGACAGCTTCCACGAGTACGGCGCGCTGACGATCGCCGCACAGCGCCTCCGGCGATCTGTCGACGACCTCGTCGAGCGCACACCGGCCGACGGCATTGTCACCGGAATAGGCATGATCGGCGCCCAGACGTTCGGTGACCGGGCAGCCGCCTGCGCGGTCCTTGCCTACGACTACACGGTGCTCGCGGGCACGCAGGGCTATCTGAGCCATCGCAAGACGGATCGAATGCTCGATCTCGCGCACCGGCGGGGCATCCCCGTGGTGCTCTTTGCAGAAGGCGGCGGCGGGCGCCCCGGAGACACCGACACCACGGCGGTCTCCGCTCTCGATGTCGAGACCTTCGCCAAGATGGGCCGATTGGCCGGCCAGGTGCCTACCATCGGCATCGCGTCCGGCAGATGCTTCGCCGGCAACGCCGCGTTGCTCGGATGCTGCGACGTCGTCATCGCGACACGGGACGCCAACATCGGCATGGGCGGTCCGGCCATGATCGAGGGCGGCGGCCTCGGGGTGTTCCGCCCGGAGGACATCGGTCCGAGTGACGTGCAGCAGTCGTCGGGGGTCATCGACGCGCTGGTCGACGACGAAGCCCAGGCAGTCGACGTCGCCAAGCGTTACCTGTCCTACTTCCAAGGGAGTCGATCATCCTGGCAGGCCGGCGACCCCCGCGAGCTGCGGCACATCGTGCCCGAGAACCGGCGTCGACCGTATGACGTGAGCAGACTTGTCGACCTCGTCGCCGACACGGACTCGGTCCTGGAGCTGCGCGCCGGCTTCGGAATGGGCGCCGTGACGGCACTCGCCCGACTGGAAGGCCGATCGGTCGGCATCATCGCGAACAACCCGATGCACCTCGGCGGGGCGATCGACGCCGACGCCGCCGACAAGCTCGCCCGCTTCATCCTCCTCTGCAACGCGCACGGACTGCCGCTCGTGTCGCTCTGCGACACTCCCGGTTTCATGGTGGGCCCGGATGCCGAACGGACCGCGACGGTGCGTCATTTCGCTCGACTCTTTGTCGCTGGAGCGCACCTGCAGGTACCACTTGTCACCGTGGTCGTGCGTAAGGGCTACGGGCTCGGCGCCCAGGCGATGGCCGGTGGCAGCTTCCACAGCCCACTCGCCACAATCGCCTGGCCGACCGGCGAGATCGGCGGGATGGGCCTCGAAGGCGCGGTGCGTCTCGGCTATCGCCGTGAGCTGGAGGCCGCGGTCGACGAGACTGCCCGGCAGCAGCTGTTCGAGGAGCTTGTCGCTGCCGCCTACGAGCAGGGCAGAGCCACCAATGCGGCTCAGGCCTTTGAGCTCGACGATGTCATCGACCCGGCCGACACCCGACGTTGGGTCGTCGACGCTCTCGGGAGCCAGCACAGCGTCACACCGTCGCAGCGCGGCTACCTGGACACCTGGTAGAGCCGATGACAGGAGATCTGATGACCTTTGACGCACACCTTGTCGACCTGCGGTCGCGACAGGAGCGATCCCGGCCACCGGGAACTCCACGACAGGTGCGCTACCCCCTCGGAGAACTGACCATCCCGGCGCACGTCGCGCACTGGGCCACCCACCGGCCGGACCAGGCTGCCGTCGTGTTCGAAGGGCGCACGATCACCTACAGCGAGCTCGAAGGCGAGATCTCGCGTGCGGCAGGCGGGTTGCGCTTACTCGGGGTGCGCCCGGGGGACCGAGTCGCCATACACCTGCCGAACTGCCCACAGTTCGTCATCGCGATGATGGCCGTCCTGCGGCTGGGCGCGGTGCACGTCCCGGTCAACCCGATGTTCAAGGAGACCGAGCTGCAGCACGAGCTGGCGGACAGTGGTGCATCAGTCGTCGTGACGCTGGACGATCTGCTGCCGCTCGTGAACGCGGTGCGTGGCGACTGCGCGGTGCACCGGGTCGTGGTCACCACCATGGCGGAGGGAGCCGGTGGTGCTGGAGCGCGACCCTCGGATCAGGTGTTGTGGTCGACTCTGCTGCAAGGCGATCCGGTTAACGATGACCTGGCGGATCTCGACGCACTGGCTGCACTGAACTACACCGGCGGGACGA
Source organism: Leekyejoonella antrihumi (assembly GCF_007845645.1). Lineage (GTDB taxonomy): Bacteria > Actinomycetota > Actinomycetes > Actinomycetales > Dermatophilaceae > Leekyejoonella > Leekyejoonella antrihumi. The sequence continues at coordinate 122,144 of NZ_VCQV01000001.1, read as the reverse complement.
CCGGCCTGCCCAAGGGATGTCAGCACACGCAGCGGCACATGCTCTACACCGCGGCGACCGCAGCGGGCGCGACCGCGCAGACGCAAGACACCGGATTCGTCGCGCTCTGCTATCTGCCGATCTTTTGGATCGCCGGCGAGGACCTGGGCATTCTGCTGCCCCTGGTCCTTGGCGGCACGTCGGTGCTGATGCCGCGATGGAACGCACAGCAGGCGTTGCAGCTGATCGACAGCCAGCACGCCACGGCGATGGTGGGCACGGTCGAGAACTATCTTGAGCTGCTCGACCGCAGCGACCTCGGCGACTACGACCTCAGCTCGCTGGAAGACCCGATGGCAGTGTCCTTCGTGCGCAAGCTGGACTCGCAGGTGCGCTCGCGGTGGATCGATGCCGTAGGAGCGCGCTCGGTGCTGCGTGAGGCGGCATACGGAATGACCGAGACCCACACGATGGACGCGAGCCCGTACCGAATGTCCGCGAATGACCGTGACCTGCACGAGGAGCCGGTCTTCTGTGGGGTTCCGGTCCCCGGCACCGACGTGCTCGTCGTCGACTGGGAGACGGGCAGTCCGCTTCCGATCGGGGAAGACGGGCAGATCATTCTGCGCAGCCCGTCGGTGATCACGGGCTACTGGAACAACCCGGCCGCGACAGCGGAGCAGCTGCGGGATGGCTGGTTGCAGACCGGTGACAGCGGTCGTCTGGACGAGGCCGGCTGCTTGCACTATCTCGGCCGGCGCAAGGAGATGATCAAGGTCAAGGGCATGAGCGTCTTCCCGGCCGAGGTCGAGATGATCCTGTCCCGGCATCCCCAGGTGCGCTCGGTTGCAGTGGTCCCAGCGCCACACCCCGACAGAGGTCAGCAGCCGGTCGCCTTCGTCACGCTGGCGCCCGGCGCCAACGTCACGACGACCGAGCTGCACGCGTATGCGACCGACTCGATGGCGACCTACAAGGTGCCTGTGGTCGTGGTGGTCGAGGACTTCCCGATGACGGCGACCGGCAAGATCCGCAAGGTCGAGCTCGAGGAGCAGGCGGCGGCAGCAGCGCGCGACACGGAGTCACCGGGCATCTCGTAGCGATCGACCGAGCGCCGTTTGCGAGGATGGCTGCACCATGAACCTCGCCGATCGACTCCCGCCCACCGCCGACGCAGACCAGCTGTATGCCGAGTTCACCGGGTGGGTCGAGGGTCAGGGGCTGCGCCTCTACCCGCATCAGGACGACGCGATCATCGAGATCCTCAGCGGCGCCAACGTGATCCTGGCGACGCCTACCGGGTCCGGCAAGTCGATGGTCGCCACCGCGGCCCACTTCGCCGCGCTCGCGGACGACCGGGTCAGCTTCTACACCGCGCCGATCAAGGCGCTGGTCTCGGAGAAGTTCTTCACCCTCTGCGAGATCTTCGGAGCGGACAACGTCGGCATGCTCACCGGTGATGCGGCCGTCAACGCGGACGCCCCGATCATCTGCTGCACCGCGGAGATTCTCGCCAACATCGCGCTCCGGGAGGGCAAGGCCGCCGATGTCGGCATGGTGATCATGGACGAGTTCCACTTCTACTCCGAGCCGGACCGCGGGTGGGCCTGGCAGGTGCCGCTGCTGGAGCTGCCCCAGGCCCAGTTCGTCCTGATGTCGGCCACCCTGGGTGACGTGTCCGTCTTCGAGGAGGACCTGACTCGGCGAACCGGCCGGGACACGAGGACGGTGGCGACCGCCGAGCGGCCGGTGCCGCTGTCGTTCGAGTGGGCCCTGTTGCCGCTGCACGAGACGCTCGAAGAGCTGCTGACCACACACCAGGCGCCGGTCTACGTCGTGCACTTCACGCAGGCCTCAGCGCTCGAGCGGGCGCAGGCCCTGATGAGCCTCAACGTATGCAGCAAGGACGAGAAGGCGCGGATCGGCGAGCTGATCTCCGGGTTCCGTTTCAGCGCAGGGTTCGGCAAAACGCTGAACCGGCTGGTGCGGCACGGGATTGGCGTGCACCACGCCGGAATGCTGCCGAAATATCGTCGCCTGGTCGAGACGCTTGCGGCCCAGGGCCTGCTCAAGGTGATCTGTGGCACCGACACGCTCGGGGTGGGGATCAACATCCCGATCCGCACCGTGGTGTTCACCGGACTGACCAAGTTCGACGGCACCCGGCAGCGGTTGCTGAAGGCGCGGGAGTTCCACCAGATCGCCGGGCGGGCCGGACGCGCAGGGTTCGACACCAGCGGCACGGTGGTCGTGCAGGCACCGGAGCATGTGGTCGAGAACCACCGGGCGCTGACCAAGGCCGGTGACGACCCGAAGAAGCAGCGCAAGGTGCAGCGCAAGAAGCCGCCCGAGGGCTTCGTCAACTGGTCGGAGGAGACCTTCGACCGGCTCGTCGCCTCCGACCCTGAGACGCTCCAGTCGCGTATGCGGATTACCCACTCGATGTTGCTCAACCTGGTTGCCCGTCAGGGGGACCCGTTTGCGGCCGTGCGAAAGCTGCTGCGCGACAACCACGAGGACACCCGCCGCCAAGCACGACTGGCGAGACGCGCGATCACGCTCTCCCGGGAGTTGCTGACCGCGGGAGTCGTGCAGCGGCTCGACACCCCCGATGAGACCGGTCGACAGGTGCGACTCGTCGGTGAGCTGCAGGAGAACTTTGCGCTGAACCAGCCCCTGTCGCCGTTCGCACTCGCGGTGCTCGATGTCCTCGACCCGGAGTCGGACACCTACACGGTCGATGTGGTCTCCGTGATCGAGTCGATCCTCGAGGACCCTCGGCCGATCCTGCGTGCGCAGCAGCACAAGGCGCGTGGCGAGGCGATCGCGGAGATGAAGTCCGAGGGGATCGAGTACGACGAGCGGATGGAGCTGCTGGAGGAGGTCACCTGGCCGAAACCGCTGCACGAGCTGCTCGAGGCGACATTCGAGACCTATCGCAGCACCCAGCCGTGGGTGGGGGAGAACGCTCTGTCGCCGAAGTCGGTGGTCCGCGAGATGTACGAGAACGCCTGGACGTTCGGCGATCTGGTCAAGCAGTACGAGCTGAACCGCTCCGAGGGGATCGTCCTGCGATACCTGACCGATGCCTACCGCACGCTGCGCCAGACCGTGCCGGACTCACGCAAGTCCGAGGAGCTCACCGACCTGATCGAGTGGCTGGGTGAGCTGATCCGCCAGACCGACTCCAGCCTGCTGGACGAGTGGGAGGAGCTGATCGATCCGACCCGCCACGTTGCCGGCCCGGACGTCGTGCCGCCCGCTCCGCGACCGGTCACCGGCAACCTTCGCGCATTCCGGGTGCAGGTGCGTAACGCGATGTTCCGCCGCGTCCAGCTGGCCGCCCGCCGGGACATCGCCGGTCTTGCCGCACTGGATCGCGCCACCGCAGAGTCGACCGAGCCGCCGACCGAGATCGTCATGGACGAGGCTGCCTGGATGGAGGACCTCGACGTCTACTTCGCCGAGCACCCCGAGATCGGCACGGGCGCACGAGCCCGGGGGCCGGCCCATCTGCGGATCAAGGAGTCGAAGGACCTGTGGGAGGTCCGCCAGGTCATCGACGATCCGGACGACAACCGCGACTGGGGCATTGATGCGCAGATCGACCTGCCGGCCTGCGACGACGCAGGGCAGGCGGTCATCGTGGTCCTCGGCCTGAACCGCCTGGACTGACCACCCGCTCCCTCCCCGCCGAGTGGAGCACATAGTGCTCGAGCGGAGCACGTACAACTACTCCACTCGGCGGGGGAAAGTAGGCTCGAACGAGCCGCTGGAAGGAGACGACGATGAGCGACACGACCCCAGGACGTCCCCGGCGCCCGGTGATGCTGAATCCGCGCGACCTCGAGTCGCAGCCGGGCCAGCTGGACCCGGCGCAGGTGTCCGAGGCGGCGCACCAGACCGCCGCCGTCCTGGTCGGTCGAGGACGCGCGGCGCGGGACCCGGAGATCACCAGAAGGCTGGTGACGCTGGTCGACGAGCTGGGTATGCCGACCGTGGCGCAGCTGTGGGCGGACCGCCCTGCGGTCAGCCTGCCGGGTGCGCTCTGGCGCCTGTACACGTTGCGCGAGTGGGTGCAGCGAGCGCCGGTGGATGCGGCCAAGGACTACGAGGAGGGGCGCCTGCACGCCGACGCCCCCCACGCCGTCGCCGGTGCCGCCGAACCGCCCACCCCGGAGGCAATCAAGGCGATGACCGACAGCATCCTCACCGGCGTCTTCGAAGGGGACCTGGGGGTTGCCCTGGACCGCGCGGCGGCCTTCTGCCAGGTCATCTCGGTAGGCCGGGCGCACCGCGCGGACGAACGGGACGCCCTCGACGCCCGTGGGGCCGCCGCGCAGACCATCAGCGCATCGGCGCTCCTGACCACGGCACGGGACCTGACCCGGTCGGCGGCGCTGTGGCGATCCGGGCGGCTCGAGTAGCCGCAGAGTCGCCCGACACACAAGATCACGGGTCGCACGGGGAACAAATCCGGCCGACGTTGCCGTTAGTGTGAAGTGGTTGCGTCGGACCGCGGCAGCCCCGGGTCCCGAATTCAGCCGCTACGAGCGGCCCTGCGCCGTGAGGCGCTCCCGGTCCGACGCAACCACACCAGACCCGGACGATCAGACCCGGACGATCAGCGCGATCCCGGCCAGCACCACCGCCGCCCCGAGCAGACGCCGCAGGGGGTTGGGCTCCTTGAAGAGCCACCAGGCAAGCAGGGAGCCGACCACGATGCTGCTCTCACGGGCCGGTGCGACCAGCGCCACCGACGTGGTCCGCATGGCCTGAAGCACCAGGATGTAGGCGAGCGGGGAGAGCACTCCCACCGTCAGCACCTCACGCCAGTGTCGACGGAGGGTGTTCAGGACCGGTGGGTGCCGACGCAGGCCGGGCGACAACAGGAGCGCTTCGAAGGCGGTATTGAGCGAGAAGTAGGGGATCGGGGCCAGCGCCAGGGCGGTCATGCCATGGTCGTCCCACAGGGTGTAGGCGGCGATCGCGCACCCGGTCGCGCCGCCGTACTGCAGACCGGTGATGGCGCGCTGCGCGCTCGTTGCGTGCCCCCGCGTTCCGGCTGCGACAATGACGACGCCCAGGATCACGAGCATCCCGCCGCCGACGGCGAACCAGCCGGGACGCTCGCCCAGCGCGAGCACGGCGACGGCCATCGTGATCAGTGGACCCGTTCCTCGCGCCACGGGGTAGACGACGCTGAGGTCGGCACGCGCATACCCGGTCTGCAGGGTCAGCGAGTAGGCGATGTGCAGCACCGCGGACACGGCCGGTGCGACGAGCAGCCACCACGTCCACGGGCCACCGGAACGGATCAGCAGCACGATCCCGATCGGCAACCAGATCACAGCGCCCGCAGCGACGTAGCACCACACGAACGGGTAGCCGTCGCTCGTGACCCGTTTGGCGGTGATGTTCCAGATGGCGTGGAACAGGGCCGCGGCGAGGATGAGACCCAGCACCTGTCCTGACATGCGACTCACCCAATCAGAAGCGCGAATCGCCGCTTCGGCGGGCGTAGCCTGCCCGAACTTGCCCCGTCACTGCAGGAGGAATTCTCGTCATGACTGCCGTCCACGCCCTCGGGCTGCTCGCCGCGAGCGACAAACCGCTCAGCAGCGCCGGCAACGGCCAACTCATCGCCGCAGCGCTGCTGGGTATCGCCACGGTCGTCCTGCTCATCGTCTGGGCCAGATTCCACCCGTTCATCGGCCTCATCGTCGGCACTGCCGTGCTCGGTGCGGTCGCAGCAGTGGCGCCCGGCGACATTGTCAACAGCTTCGTCGACGGGCTCGGTTCCACCTTCGGGTCGGTGGGTCTGTTGATTGCCCTCGGAGCCATGCTCGGCAAGCTGCTGGCGGACTCCGGTGGTGCCAACCAGATCGTCGACAGCATCATCGACCGAGTCGGGCCCAAGACGCTGCCCTGGGCGATGGCTCTGATCGCCGCGATCATCGGGCTGCCGATGTTCTTCGAGATCGGCGTCGTCATCCTGGTCCCGATCATCCTGCTCGTGGCGCGCAAGACCGGTGTCTCCCTGATGAAGGTCGGCATCCCCGCGCTCGCGGGCCTGTCGATCCTGCATGGGCTCGTCCCGCCGCACCCGGGCCCGGAGACGGCGATCGCCCTGTTGCACGCACCCCTGAGCTACACCCTGGTCTTCGGTCTGATCATCGCGGTCCCCACCCTGATCATCGCCGGACCGCTGCTCGCACCGCTGATGGACCGACTGGTGCCGGTGCATGTCGGGGCCGATGGGGTCGCCCGTTCGGGTGCCGATCCGGACACGCCGCCCGTGACGGACGGCGCCGACGCCGACGACGCGCCCGACGCGGCGACGGACGCCCAGCGGGCTGCCGGCGCAACCCGACGGCCGAGCTTCTTCGGCGCGATCATCAGCGTCGTGCTGCCGGTGCTGCTGATGCTGGTCAAGGCGATCGGCGACCTCACCCTGGATGACGGCACCGGGGGCCGCAGCTTCGTGGACTTCATCGGTGAACCGTCGGTCGCGCTGCTCGCCGGTGTGCTCGTGGCAATGCTGGCCGTCGGCCGCGCCTCGGGTATGCCGCGCGCCAAGATTCATCAGTCGCTCGGCTCCGGTCTGCCGCCGGTCGCCTCGATCATGCTGATCGTGGCCGCCGGCGGCGGCTTCAAGACCGTCCTGTCCGACTCCGGCGTCTCCGAAGTCATCGCGCACTGCGCCAAGGATGCCAACATGTCGGTGCTGCTGCTGGGCTGGCTGGTGGCGGTGGCCATCCGCCTGGCCACCGGCTCGGCAACGGTGGCCACGGTCACGGCTGCCGGCATCGTGGAGCCCCTGGGGCACACCCTCAGTCAGCCGCACCTGGCGTTGCTGGTGCTTGCCGTCGGTTCCGGATCGCTGTTCTTCAGCCACGTCAACGACGCCGGATTCTGGCTCGTCAAGGAATACTTCGGTCTCACGGTCTGGCAGACGATCAAGTCCTGGTCGGTGATGGAGACGGTGATCTCCGTGGTCGCCCTGATCTGCGTGCTGATCATCGGCACCATCGTCTGATGAGGCACCGGCCGCGCGAGGGACGCGCGGCCGGTGCTGGCGGGTCAGAGCTGGGCGATCGGTGCGGTGATCAGAGCGTCGGGGATCGCGAAGGCATCGACCAGGTCGAGCGCACGCGGCCGCAGGGCGCGGCACAGGTCGTTCACGGCGGCCGTCACCGAGCGAGATCGCGTGGTGGTGAGCCGTCCGTGCTCGAGGAACCAGGCGCGGTCGTCCTCGATCGAGGAGAGCGCATACAGGCTCAGCACCTGACCGAAGAGGTCCTTCGCGGGCCCGTCGGCCATACCGTCCTCGGCCTCGCACGCGGCCTCCATCACGCACCGGTCGATATGCGTTCGCGCGGCGAACAGCACGTGATCCTGCGCCCCGTTGAACAGCTCGAACGCGTTGTCCTTGGTCGCCTTGCGCAACCGCAGACCCACGGTCTCCAGCGTGTGGTCGGCCCGCTGCTCGAACATGGACAACTGCCAGCCGCGGTCGTCCATCGCCGACTCGTCGTCGCGACCCTTGGCAGCGTCCACCAGCCGCTGCAACCCGGCACGGCCCGTCGTCCGCTCCACGAGGCCTTCGGCGACCTGGCGGGTCACCATGCCGACCATCTCGGTGACATCCAGATCACCCCACATGGACTGGTATTCGGTGAGCAGCCCCTTCGCGACCAGCTGCAACAGGACCGTGTTGTCACCCTCGAACGTGGTGAAGACGTCGACGTCCGCGCGCATCTGGGCGAGCTGGTTCTCGGCCATGTAGCCGGCGCCACCGCAGGCCTCCCGACACGCCTGGATCGTGTCAAGCGCATGCCAGGTGGTCACCGCCTTGAGGCCGGCGACCCGGCTCTCCAGCTCGCGCTGCGCGACCTTATCCTCCTCCTGGCCCTCCGGCCGGGGCGTGCCGTGCAGCTCCTGCAACCGCTCGGTCACCGCGTTCTGCGCAAGGCTCAGCGCGTAGGACTTCGCCAGGCGGGGGAGCAGCTTGCGCTGGTGTGCGAGGTAGTCGAGGACGACGATCTCGTCATCCGACCCGGGCGCCTCGAACTGCCGGCGCTGGGCGCCGTACCGCACGGCTATGGCCAGCGCCTTCTTGGCGGCGGACCCCGAGCCGCCACCGACGCATACCCGCCCGCGCACCAGGGTGCCGAGCATGGTGAAGAACCGCGCGTTCTTGCCCTCGATGTGCGAGACGTAGATCCCGTCGTCGCCGATGTCGCCAAAGGCGTTCAGCAGGTTGTCCTTGGGCACGTGGACCTCATCGAAGCTGAACGTGCCGTTGTCCACCCCGGGCAGGCCGGCCTTCACGCCGTTGTCACCGATCGTGACGCCGGGCAGCGCATTGCCGCCTGCGTCGCGCACGGGCACGAGAATCGCGTGCACGCCGTGGTTCTCGGCACCGGTCACCAGCTGGGCGAATACGACGGCCATTCGACCGTCGCGGGCGGCGTTGCCGATGTAGGTCTTCTTCGACGACGGTGTCGGCGAGGTGATCACCAGCTCCTGGGTGTCGGGGTCATAGGTGGCGGTCGTCTCCAGCTGCTGCACATTGCTGCCGTGTCCCTCCTCGGTCATCGCGAAGGAGCCGAGCAGCCTGGCCGTCATGATGTCCTCGAGGTAGGCCTGGTGATGCCGCTCGGTGCCGAGGCGGGCGACTGCGCCACCGAACAGCCCGAACTGCACGCCGGTCTTCACCACCAGCGAGAGATCTCCGTAGGCCTGCATCTCGAACATCACGCACGATGCGCCGTAGTCGAGGGTCCCGCCGTAGGCCCGCGGGAAACCGATTCGTCCGTAGTCGCGCTTCGCGAGCTCCAGCAGCTGCCGGTGCACCCGCTCACGCTGAGCCTCGACCGGCTCCCCGGGCTCGCCGAGTGCCCACTCGGGTTCGAGGTCGGTGCGTGCTCGCTGCCTCAGGTCCTCCCAGTGGCCGTCGAGCAGGTGGCGGAGCTCGTCGATGGCTACGGACTGTTCACTCATCGGGTCACCATTTTCTCTCGGGGTCGTTTTCGCTCGGACGGCCTGCCTTCTGCGGCGCGAGGACGCCGGTCAGTCCGACGGCGGCAAAGTCCGCCAGGTGCCGGACAATCACCTCGCGTGGTTCGCGAGCGGGGTTGCCCAGCCACCGGTCCGCGGCCGCGCGGACCAACCCGATCAGCCCGTGAGCCCAGGTTGCCGCGGGTGCCGGGTCCTTGTCGGCGGTGGTGAGCGCGGTGCTGAATATCTGGGTGAGGGTGTCGGCGATCGCGTTGGTCAGGCCGACCACCGGATCGGACTCCGGCGGCACGCCCAGCAGCGGCCGTCGGACGACGAACCGGTAGACCTCCGGGTCGCGCTCGACCAGGTGCAGGTAGGCGTCGATGACCGCCATGAGCACCTCGTGCAGGTTGCGGCCCAGGAGGCTCTCGGCCGGGTGGGAGGCCCCCGCGGACGGGGCAATCTGCGGTGACAAGGCCTGGCGCAGATCGGACATGATCTGCGCATCCACCGCCTCGCAGACGGCAAGATAGAGGCCGAGACGGTCTCCGAGATGCCGGTAGATCACGGTCTTGCTGGTGCCGGCCTGTGCGGCGATCTCGTCCATGCCGACCGTGGCGCCGTGCTTGCGGATGGCGACGATGGCAGCCTCGGTGAGCTCTCGTCGGCGCGTCTGACGGTGTTGCGTCCAGCGGGTGTGTCGACCGTCCACTCGAGGGCCGGTCACCGCACCGTCTTCCGTCACGTCCATGGTCCACGAGAGTATCCGAAACTGGGTGTACCTGCTACTCTCGGTATCGGTAAATGGTGAGTTGCCCGCCGGCCGATGAAGGTTTTCCCCGGTCAGGTTGCTGGTGCGACTCACCTCAACATGAGCCCTCACGAAGGGCGTCGTTCGACACTGTGGAGGGTCCCATGAGCCAACGTGACGCATACGTCATCGGCGGAAACCGCATCCCATTCGCCCGTTCGGGCGGCAAATATCTGAAGGCGTCCAACCAGGACCTGCTGACCACGACCATCGAGGGTCTGGTCGCCCGCTTCGGTCTGGGCGGCGAGCGCCTCGGCGAGGTTGTCGCCGGCGCCGTGATCAAGCACTCGCGCGACTTCAACCTGACCCGAGAGGCGGTGCTCGGCTCGCACCTCGACCCGCACACCCCTGCCTACGACATCCAGCAGGCCTGTGGCACCGGCCTCGAGGCAGCGATCCTGGTCGCCAACAAGATCCGGCTCGGCCAGATCGAGTCCGGCATCGCGGGAGGCAGCGACACCACCTCGGACGCGCCGCTGGCAGTCAACGACGACCTGCGCAAGACGCTGATGAAGGTCAACTACGCCAAGACTCCGCAGCAGCGGCTGAAGGCGCTCGCCAAGATCCGGCCGGGTCAGCTCGCCCCCGAGCAGCCGAAGAACGCCGAGCCGCGCACCGGCCTGGCCATGGGTGACCACCAGGCGATCACCACCAAGGAGTGGGGGATCACCCGCGAGGCGCAGGACGAGCTCGCCGTGCGCAGCCATCAGAACCTCGCGGCGGCGTACGACCGCGGCTTCTTCGACGACCTGGTGACTCCCTACCTGGGCCTTACCCGCGACAACAACCTGCGTGCCGACAGCACGGTCGAGAAGCTCGCCAAGCTGAAGCCCGCGTTCGGCAAGGGCGATCCGGCCGCCACGATGACCGCCGCCAACTCCACCCCACTGACCGACGGCGCCTCGGCCGTGCTGCTGGGCAGCCAGGAGTGGGCCCAGGAGCGCGGCCTGACACCGCTTGCCCGGTTCGTGGACGGTGAGGCGGCCGCGGTCGACTACGTGCACGGCGACGAGGGCCTGCTGATGGCACCGCCGTATGCCATCGCCCGGCTGCTGAAGCGCAACAACCTGTCCCTGCAGGACTTCGACTTCTACGAGTTCCACGAGGCCTTCGCCTCGACCGTGCTGTGCCACCTCGCGGCGCTGGAGAGCCCCGAGTTCTGCAAGCAGCGACTCGGCCTGGACGAGCCACTCGGGCCGATCGACCGGGACAAGCTGAACGTCAACGGGTCGTCCCTAGCCGCCGGCCACCCGTTTGCGGCCACGGGTGGGCGGATCGTCGCCTCGCTGGCCAAGATGCTGCATGAGAAGGGCTCTGGCCGCGGACTGATCTCCATCTGTGCCGCGGGTGGCCAGGGCGTCGCCGCAATTCTGGAGGCAACCGCATGACCGACAAATACGCACAGCTGGTCAATCACGGCATCGGTAAGAAGGTCGCCACCCAGGTCGGCCTGCCCCGTCCGCCCCGCCTGCGCCGTTACGAGCCCGGCCAGGAGCTGCTCGAGGGGCCGGCCGCAGTCGGCGGCATCGGCCAGAGCCCGGTGACGCAGACCGTGGCGGCCGTCATCAAGGCCTCCGGCGGCGCCGTCGTCGACGCCGCCGCGGACACCACTTATGCGGACAAGCCGGCCGCCGTGGTCTTCGACGCCACCGCGGCGCGCACCCTCAAGGAGCTCGAGGAGCTGCGAGCCGCCGTCGGACCGGCGGTCAAGGCGCTCGGTCGTTGCGGACGAGTCATTCTCATCGGCACGCCGCCGGATGAGCTGGCGGACGCCGAGGCCGCGGCGGCCCAGCAGGCGCTCGAGGGCATCATGCGCTCCATCGGCAAGGAGCTGCGGGCCGGTGGCACCGCCAACCTGATCTGGCTGCAGGGTGAGGCCCGGGGGGACTCGGCTGCGCTCGCCGCGCCGCTCCGGTTCCTCCTGTCCAGCCGGTCGGCCTACGTCTCGGGCCAGCCGGTCCGCGTCGTCGCGGGCGACGTCCCCGAGGTCGACGACTGGCAGACCCCGCTCAAGGGTGAGGTCGCGGTCATCACGGGCGCGGCGCGAGGGATCGGCGCCGACATCGCGCACGTCTTCGCCCGTGCCGGCGCCAACGTCATCGCGGTCGACATCCCGGCCGCCGGTGATGCCCTCGCCAAGGTCGCCAACGGGATCGGAGCGGTGGCCCTGCAGCTCGACATCACCTCCGTGGATGCCGGTGAGCGCATTGCGCAGGCGGTCGCTCGCGTGGGCGATCACCTGGACGTGATCGTCCACAACGCCGGCATCACCCGCGACAAGCTCTTCGTCAACACCGACGCCGACCGTTGGGGCAGCGTCATCGACGTGAACCTCGCCGCACAGTTCCGCATCAACAAGGTGCTGCTGGATCCCGCCACCAAGGGCGGTCTGAAGGATGGCGGCCGCATCGTGGCCGTCGCCTCCACCAGCGGCATCGGCGGCAACCGCGGGCAGGCGAACTACGCGGCCTCCAAGGCGGGCGTCATGGGCATGGTGCGGCAGCTGTCGAAGAACCTGGCCGACCGGCACATCACGGTCAACGCGGTGGCGCCGGGCTTCATCGAGACCGAGATGACCTCGAAGATCCCATTGGCCACGCGCGAGGTGGGCCGCCGGATCAACTCGCTGCTGCAGGGCGGCCAACCGGTCGATGTCGGCGAGACGATCGCGTTCTTCGCCGAGCCGGGTTCGGCCGGGGTCACCGGTCAGGTCCTGCGCGTCTGCGGCCAGTCCCAGTTGGGCGCCTAGCCCGATGAGCCGAATGATCGAGCTGACCTCGACGCCGGCGCTTGTCAAGCTGTACGCCGCTGCGGTCGCCACCTCTCGCGGCCGCGGCGGCAAGAGCCCGCTGCCGGACGTGCAGGTGGTTCGCAGCGGCATCCACGTCGATCCGGCGCACCTGGCCGACTACGACCAGGTATGCGGTTTCGCCCTGCGAGATGAGCTGCCCGCCACCTACCTGCACAACCTGGCGTTCCCGCTGCAGGTCACCCTGTTCGTGGACAAGGGCTATCCGTATCCGCTCACCGGCAGCGTGCACCTGGCCAACCGGCTCATCCAGCACCGCCCGGTGCGGCTGGCCGAGGAGCTCACCGTACGCGTCCGGGCGGAGAATGCCCGGCCGCACAGGAGCGGCGTACAGGTCGACGTGGTCTCTCAGGCGCACGTCGGCGACGAGCTGGTGTGGGAGGGCCTGGCGACCTACCTCTATCGCGGTCAGCAGATGGAGGGAGAGGCGCAGCCTCGGCCGCCGGAGCCCGAGGCCGTCAGCGGTGCTGGGGCGACCTGGCGGCTGCCCGGCGACCTCGGCCGGCGCTTCGCCGGGGTGAGCGGCGACATCAACCCGATTCACCTGCATCCGCTCACGGCCAAGGCAATGGGATTCCCCAGGGCGATCGTGCACGGGATGTGGAGCCAGGCCGCAATGCTGGCCGGCATCGAGTCCCGGCTGCCGCCCGCCTACGTCGCCGACATGTCCTTCCGGAAGCCGGTGCTGATCCCGGGCACGGCGACGTTCGTGGCACATCGCGCCCCGGACGGCTCCTGGGATCTGGCGCTGCGCAACCCGAAGAAGGACACGGTGCTCGTGCGGGGCGCCGTCACACCGGCTATCGCGGTGTCCAATTTCGTAAATGGAGAGGTCGTCGGGTAGCCTTTCCGCTGCACCGCCGAGCGGTGGCCGGACGGTCACGCCCTGGTGGAGGCAGGCCCCTATAGCTCAGACGGTAGAGCGTCTCCATGGTAAGGAGAAGGTCAACGGTTCGATTCCGTTTGGGGGCTCTGGTGAGCAGCTGGCAGCGGAATACTTCCGGCTGCGAGCCGGTTCTCCGAGGCGGGATAGCTCAGCTGGTTAGAGCGCACGACTCATAATCGTGAGGTCGCGGGATCGAGCCCCGCTCCCGCTACTGAACGAGGCCCGCACCGACGGGCCGAAGCAGACCGTAGTACCACCCACAGAAGATTTCGAGAGCAGGTTGCCCCGTGGCTACAAAGAGCGCAGACGTTCGCCCCAAGATCACCCTGGCGTGCACGGAGTGCAAGGAGCGCAACTACATCACCAAGAAGAACCGCCGCAACAACCCCGACCGGGTCGAGCTGGCGAAGTTCTGCCCGCGTTGCGGCAAGCACACCGCCCACCGCGAGACGCGCTGAGCGCACTCCGCACAACTCCTCGCAAACGGCCACCCTGGGACACCCTGGGGTGGCCGTTGACGCGTCCGGCGCTACCCGATCAGTAAGGTCAAGGCATGGCTGTGAATCCAAAGGTGGAGGGCCGCACCTATCCGGCGACGAAGCCGTATGTCGTCTCCCGGGCCAAGATCGCGGAGTTCGCGCGTGCGGTGGGGGCCACCGACCCCGTGCACCTCGACCCGGCCGTCGCCAGAGAGCGCGGCTACTCCGACGTGATTGCCCCGCCTACCTTCGCGGTGCTGGTGGCCCAGCAGGCCGAGGCGCACGTCATGACCGACCCGGAGGCCGGCATCGACTACAGCCGCCTGGTGCACGGTGAGGAAGGCTTCGTCCATCACCGGCCCCTGGTGGCCGGTGACGAGGTGACGGCGCACACCACGGTCGTGCGCGTCCGCGCCGCCGGTGGCCACTCGATGGTCAACCTGCGCACCGAGGTCGACACGGTGGACGGGGAGAACGTCACGACCACCACCTCCGTCGTCGTGATCAGAGGAGACTCCTAGTGGGCGCGCCAGACTTCGACCAGTTGTCCGTCGGGGATCAGATCCCCGGAGCCACCGTGCACGTCGAGCGCGCCACGATGGTGCGCTACGCGGGGGCGAGCCTCGACTTCAACCCGATCCATTACGACGACCGGTTCGCCACCTCGGTCGGCCTGCCGGATGTCATCGCGCACGGCATGTGGACGATGGGATCGGCCATCCAGATCGTTGTCGACTGGGCCGGTGACGCGGGCCGCGTCGTCGAGTACACCGTGCGGTTCAGCGCTCCCGTGCCCGTCCCGTACGACAGCGGCACCGACGTGGCCGTAGCCGGCCGCGTCAAATCGCTCGATGAGGAGCGCAGGCGCGTCGTCATCGACATCACTGCCTCCGTCGGTGGCGCGAAGGTCCTCAGCCGGGCGCTGGCCACCGTCGATCTGGGCTGAGGCACGGGTGAAACAGGAGTGGGCCGCGCCACTGGCCCCGCTCACCACGATGCGCGTGGGTGGACCCGCGGCCCGACTGGTCACCGTCGAGTCGACCGACGCCCTGGTCGACGCGGTGCGCGAGGTCGACGACGCGGACGAGCCGCTGCTGCTGCTGTCCGGTGGCTCGAATCTGGTCATCGCCGATGACGGGTTCTCCGGCACCGTCGTGCGCATCGCGACGTCCGGTGTGCGGGTGGAGTCGGACGACCAGTGCGGTGGGGTCAACGTGCGGGTTGCTGCGGGGGAGGCGTGGGACGATTTCGTCGCCCACGCCTGTGAGCAGGGGTGGGCCGGCGTCGAGGCGCTGTCCGGCATACCCGGTCTGACCGGAGCGACCCCGGTGCAGAACGTCGGCGCCTATGGCCAGGAGGTGGCCCAGACCATCGCGCAGGTACGGGTCTTCGACCGGCGCACCCAGCAGGTGCATACCTTCGCGAACACGGACTGCGCCTTCACCTACCGGCACTCGATCTTCAAGGCATCGTCGCGCTACGTCGTGCTCGACGTGCTCTTCCAGCTGCGGCCGGCGACGCTGTCGCAGCCCATCGCGTATGCCGCGCTCGCGGACGGTCTGGGCGTCGCCGTCGGTGACCGGGTGCCGCTCGGCGATGCCCGTGCGGCGGTGCTCCGGCAGCGGCGCAGCCGCGGGATGGTGCTGGACCCCGACGATCACGACACCTGGTCGTGCGGGTCGTTCTTCACCAACCCGATCCTGGACCGGACCTCGTTTGCGCAGTTCCGGCGGCGGGCGGCCGACCGGCTGGGGTCGGACGGGCCGGTGCCGCCGGAGTTCCCGGCCGTGGACGGGCGGATCAAGACCGCCGCCGCCTGGTTGATCGACAAGGCCGGATTCGCCAAGGGCTATGGGATGCCGGGGCCGGCGGCGCTGTCGACCAAGCACACCCTCGCCGTGACGAACCGCGGTGACGCCAAGGCTGCCGACGTCGTGGCCCTGGCACGGGAGGTCCGTGACGGCGTCGAGGAGGCGTTCGGCGTCCGGCTCGTCAACGAGCCGGTCCTCGTGGGCCACCAACTCTGAGTCTCTCAACACCCCTTCCGCGGCACCCCCGTCTGACGCTCTGGTGGCTTGCCGCATTCAGTGGGATCATGGGAGGGGTAGCTGCACCGGAGGTGGGCCATGGAAGCGCTCGCGATCTTTGTCGGTATCTGTGTCGGACCGGCGGCGTTCTTCCTGCTGCTTGGATGGTCGTGGCGCGCCTGCAACGGGATGCGCCCCCTGCGCCGCCGCTCGACCTCGGCGCCGACTCATCCGCCGGTGGAGCGGATGGCGGTCGATCTGCACTGGCTGGCCGACGAGATGTGCCGATTGCGGGTCTCGCGCGCCCCAGCCAAGGTGCACCGGCTGACGGCGGTGGGCCTGGCCTACGACGACACGCTGCGGATGTGCTGCGACGCGCTGGACGTGCCGGTCCCGGATGGCCGGGAGCTGGACGGTGTGGAGCGACTGCAGCTCGAGGCGGAACTGGCTCAGGCCGGGCTGGACTGGTAGGTCCACCCGCCGAGAGGCATACACACCGATCGAGCGGCATACAAAATGTGTGCACCTCTCGGGCGCAAGTATGCCTCTCGGTGAGGCTGTGGATAACTTCCGTGGTCGGGCTCTGCGCAGTGGCAGGCTTCCGGAATGTCGCACGGTGCTGCCACGGACCCACTCCACCCGGCCGACCGGCTGGAACCGCAGCCGCCGTGGCCTGATCTGAGATTGGTCACCGCGGCCACGCTCGACCGGCTCGGAATCGACCCGGCACGTCCGGCCGCCGACGGCATGCTGCCATTTCGGCGGGTGCGTAAAGGAATCTATGTCTGTGGCCCTGCGGACCTGCCGCCTGAGGAGATCCTGCTGCTGCGTGCGTATGCCGTGGCCGCGGCGGCAGGCGGCACCCCGCTCTTCTCACACCACACGGCTGCGGCCGCCTGGGGCATTCCGACCATCGGACGTCGGCCGGCGCTGATCGAGCACATCACCGCCGCGGGCACCACGGGCCGCACGCCCGGTGTGCGGCGACGTCGCGCGCAAGAGATCCCGAACGGTGTCGAGGTGAACGGTCTGATGGTCACTGCCCCTGATCGCACGGTCATCGACCTGGCCAGGGAGGTGCCGCTGGAATCGGGGCTCGCCGCAGCGGATCATGCTCTGCGCGAACGGCTGTGCACGACGCAGGACCTGCGCGACCAGGTCGATCTGCTGAAACCCGGGGCGCGCGGCAGACGCAAGGCGAGACTCGTCATACGCCTGGCGGACGCCGGCTCCGAGTCCGTCGGAGAGTCGCTGAGTCGTGCGCGGATGTTTCAGCTGGGCATTCCACGGCCAGTGCTGCAGGTGAGGTTCGACGACGAGGATGGTTTCATCGGCCGGGTGGACTTCTGGTGGGAGGAGCTCGGGTTGATCGGCGAGTTCGATGGGCGGCTGAAATACCGCGCGACACCGCAGCTGACTGCTGAGCAGGCCTCGCAGGTCCTCTGGAAGGAGAAGCTTCGTGAGGACCGCCTGCGTGGTGGTGGGCGGCGGCGGGTCGCTCGGTGGGTGTGGAACGACGCGCTGGACAGCATGCAGTATCAGGAAGTGATGAGGCGGCATGGACTACGAACCGATGCCCACGAGACCTGGGACATCTGACATCTGACAGGCCCGCGCCGAGAGGCATACAAACCGATCGAGCGGCATACAAAATAGGTACACCTGTCGGGGTGAATGTATGCCCCTCGGCGAGTGGGTGGGTCAGGCCGGGTCGGCGGACAACCAGGCGTCGATATCGGCCAGCGTCTGCTTCTTGATGCCCTCCGGCGCGAATGACACCCGCACCGACGAGCGGGCCAGTTCGGCCAACTGCCCATCGGTGAACCCGTGATCCTCCCGCGCGGAGCGGTACTGATCGGCCAGGCGGCTGCCGAAGAGCATCGGATCGTCCGCGCCCAGCGCGATCTGTGCGCCGGCATCGACCAGCCGTCGCAGCGGCACCTGTGCCGCAGTCGCGTAGACCCCGAGCGCGACATTCGAGCCGGGACACACCTCGAGGGCGACGCCACCGTCCACGATCCGGTGGAGGATCTCGTCGGACTCGACGCTGCGGACCCCGTGCCCGAGGCGAGTCGGGGCCAGCGTGTCGAGCGTCTCGCCGATCGCCCGAGGACCGAGCAGCTCACCCGCGTGCGGCACGGAGGGTAGCCCGGCTCGGCGAGCGAGCGAGAAGGCAGGCGCAAAGTCCCTCGTGTCGGCGCGGCGTTCGTCGTTGCTCAGGCCGAAGCCGATCACTGCACCCGGCCCCTCGCCGACGTGCCGCGCCGCGAGACGGGCGAGCGTGCGTGCCTCGAACGGATGGCGCATTCGGGACGCGGCCACGATCACGCCGACGCCGATCCCGAGGTCATCGGACGCCGACCGGGCCTCGTCCAGCACGATCTCCAGCGTCGGCGTGACACCGCCCAACCGCGCGGCGTACGTCGTGGGATCAACCTGGATCTCCAGCCAGCGTGATCCCTCGGTCGCGTCGTCCTCGGCGGCCTCGCGCACCACCCGGCGCAGGTCGGACTCATCCTGGACACAGTGCCGTGCCGCGTCATAGAGGCGCTGGAAGCGGAACCAACCGCGTTCGTCTGCGCCGCTCAGCTGCGGTGGCCAGGAGGTTCGGAGCGCATCCGGGAGGCTCAGGCCGTGCTTGCGAGCCAGATCGTGCACCGAGCCGATGCGCATCGATCCGGTGAAGTGCAGATGCAGGTGTGCCTTGGGCAGCGCCACCACGGAGCGAAGCATCGGCTGCATGCCTCGACCGTATCGGCTGGCGGCGTCGGGAACGGCGCAGCGTCGATCCGAGTTGGCCTTGGTATGAGGTGGTCGCGTACACTCCTGCGAGGGTGGCTGACAAAGCCATGCTGACGGCTGTCCGCGAACGGGTCGGATCGGTAGTCAGCCTCTGGATCACCTGGCCATCCAGCTGCGCCGGATCCCCAAGTCCGGTGGCAAAGGGCACTAGCTCAATTGGTAGAGCACCGGTCTCCAAAACCGGGGGTTGGGGGTTCAAGTCCCTCGTGCCCTGCGTTCAAGACCATCGATTGGAGAGAAGGCGTCGTGACTGACACGAGGACCACTGCCGGCCGTGGCGCCGCTCGTGGTCCCTCTGCGAAAGGGCATGGCAGAGTGGGCGTTTTCGCCAAGATCTCGCTGTACCTCCGCCAGGTCATCGATGAGATGCGCAAGGTGGCGCGGCCAACGCGCGACCAGCTGGTCGACTACACGCTTGTCGTGATCGCGTTCCTGGTCGTCGTGATGGCTTACGTCGTGGGTCTCGACCAGCTCTTCCAGCGGCTGGTCAGCTGGGCTTTCGCCGGGTAGCGAAACAGGGCGGGCCGACGCGGCCTGTCGACGGGCCACCGCGTGCCAGCCGGTGACTGCAGTGCAGGACGGACGTTCCGGCAAGGGAACGCTACGAACATG
The DNA here is from genome assembly GCF_007845645.1 of Leekyejoonella antrihumi. GTDB lineage: Bacteria > Actinomycetota > Actinomycetes > Actinomycetales > Dermatophilaceae > Leekyejoonella > Leekyejoonella antrihumi. Next base: position 102,736 of record NZ_VCQV01000001.1, on the reverse strand, counting down.
GACGAAGAGGGAATCAGGTCAATGACGGATCAGTGGACGCCCGAGGCGCAGGCCGAGGAGCCGGAGGCGCAGGTTGCGCAGCCGACTGACGACGCCGCAACCCCCGGCGACGCTGCCCAGGCAGCCGACGATGTGCCCCAGGATGAGGACACCTCGCAGGAGGCGCTGCCCGAGCAGCAGGTCGACGGACCCAACTCCGAGGCCGACCCGAGCGCGACGGTGGAGGACGAGGCCGTGATCGTCGAGGGTGAGGAGCCCCCTGCGGACGAGACCGACGCTTCCGACGCCAACGCCGAGACCGACGAGGCCGACGCCGGTACCGACGAGGCGACTGCAGAGGACGCGGAGACGGCACCGACGGTCGACCCACGGGAAGCCTTCATCGCCGACCTGCGCGCACAGTTCGGGCAGTGGTACGTCATCCACTCCTACGCCGGGTATGAGAAGCGGGTCAAGACCAACCTCGAGAGCCGCATCACCAGCCTCGACATGGAGGACTACATCTTCCAGGCCGAAGTGCCGATGGAGGAGTTCACCGAGATCAAGAACAGCCAGCGCAAGACGGGCACCCGGGTGCGGATGCCGGGATACGTGCTGGTGCGGATGGACCTCACCGACGAGAGCTGGGGCGCAGTGCGCCACACCCCGGGTGTGACCGGGTTCGTCGGCAACGCCCACCAGCCATCCCCGCTGTCGATCGACGAGGTCGTCACGATGCTGAACCCGGTCTTCGAGGACGACCAGGAGTCGGACTCGAAGTCCGCCGGAACAGGTGCGCAGCAGTCGGCCAAGTCCTCCTCCAGCCCCGAGGTCGACTTCACCGTTGGCGAATCCGTCACCGTGATGGAAGGCCCCTTCGAGACGCTGCCCGCCACCATCTCCGAGATCAACACCGACACCCAGAAGCTCAAGGTGCTGGTGTCCATCTTCGGCCGGGAGACCCCGGTCGAGCTGTCGTTCAACCAGGTTGCCAAGATCTGAGGCGAACGACGCGGTCCTCCTGATGAGGACGGCACTGCAACCGGGTCATCGCCCACGGCGTGGGCCCACAACAAGGTAAGGACGAAAGACATGCCACCGAAGAAGAAGAAAAAGGTCTCCGGCTTCATCAAGCTGCAGATCAATGCGGGTCAGGCCACCCCGGCCCCGCCCGTCGGCCCCGCGCTTGCTCAGCACGGTGTCAACATCATGGAGTTCGTCAAGGCGTATAACGCCGCGACGGAGAACCAGCGCGGCAGCGTGATCCCGGTGGAGGTCACGGTCTTCGAGGACCGCTCCTTCACCTTCATCACCAAGACCCCGCCGGCCGCCGAACTGATCAAGAAGGCCGCCGGTGTCGCCAAGGGCTCGGGCGAGCCGCACACGAACAAGGTGGGCAAGCTCACCAAGGACCAGGTTCGCGCGATCGCCGAGCAGAAGCTGGCCGACCTCAACGCGCATGACGTGGAGATGGCCTCGCGGATCATCGCCGGCACAGCACGGTCGATGGGCATCGAGACCGAGTGACGACACCGGTCGATCGACTGGTCGACCGGTCTGCACCAACCCCGTGGATGGGCCTGCTTCGGCCCGCAGAACCACATCTCTGAAGGAGACAAAATGAAGCACAGCAAGTCCTACCGCAAGGCGGCGGAGACGATCGACGCCGACACGCTCTACTCACCGATGGACGCCGTGCGGCTGGCCAAGTCGTCGGCCGCCACGAAGTACGACTCGACCGTCGAGGTCGCCTTCCGGCTCGGCGTCGACCCGCGCAAGGCCGACCAGATGGTTCGCGGCACCGTCAACCTGCCGCACGGCACCGGTAAGACCGCCCGTGTGCTGGTCTTCGCCAATGGCGACAAGGCCGCCGCGGCGCAGGCTGCCGGTGCGGACTTCGTCGGCTCCGACGACCTGCTCGACAAGGTTGCCGGTGGCTGGACCGATTTCGACGCGGTCGTCGCGACCCCGGACCTGATGGGCAAGGTCGGTCGGCTGGGTAAGGTGCTCGGCCCCCGTGGCCTGATGCCGAACCCGAAGACCGGGACCGTCACGATGGACGTCGCGAAGGCCGTGACCGAGATCAAGGGCGGCAAGATCGAGTTCCGTGTCGACAAGCACTCCAACCTGCACTTCATCATCGGCAAGGTGTCGTTCGATGAGCGGAATCTGGTCGAGAACTACGCCGCGGCGCTGGACGAGATCCTGCGGGTGAAGCCGTCGTCGTCGAAGGGTCGCTACATCACCAAGGCGACCATGTCCACCACGATGGGCCCCGGCATCCCGCTGGACTCATCGCGCACGCGCAACCTCACCGAGGACGAGTCCGAGCAGGCCTGAACCGCCACACGTCCAGAACGGCCGCCACCCATTGCGGGTGGCGGCCGTTCGGCTTCCGCGGAGCGATGACGAGCCGAGCAGGTCGAGTCCGATCCCGGTGTCCTGGGTGCCTGAGCGGCCACTGCCCGGGCGGGCGCTGCGAGCGCGGCATAGAGTCGATCACATGAGCCTTCACGAGATTCCCCTGACAGCCCTCGATGGTGCGCCGACCTCGCTCGGCGACTACGCCGGTAAGGCGCTGCTCGTGGTGAACGTGGCCTCCAAGTGTGGGATGACACCGCAGTACACCGGCCTCGAGCAGCTGCAAAAGACCTACGGTGAGCGCGGATTCAGCGTGGTCGGGTTCCCCTGCAACCAGTTCGGTGGCCAGGAGCCCGGCAGCGCGGAGGAGATCCAGACCTTCTGCGCCACCAAATACGGAGTGACGTTCCCGATGATGGGCAAGATCGAGGTCAACGGTGGGGGACGCCACCCGGTCTACACCGAGCTGACTCGGCACGCGGACGCGTCAGGGGAGGCAGGCGACGTCCAGTGGAACTTCGAGAAGTTCCTCGTGGCACCGTCCGGCGAGGTCGTCGCCCGCTTCCGGACGCGCACCGAGCCGACCTCGGACGAGGTGATCTCGACCATCGAGGCGAACCTGCCCTCGACGTAGGCGGTGGGGTCGACCCTCGCAAGGGTCCGGCGCCATGCCGCCAGCCGACGTCGCCCGTACTCGATTTGGCGGTAGGCCACCGTGGGCCTTACCCTGAGTGCACCAAAGACCGCCGGTTGTCGCTGCACCATTTGCAGTGACCGAAGGTCCGCCGATGCGGGCGACCAGCGCAGGTGAAGCTAGGCATCACGCCGAGCAGCACGGTCTACGTTCGCGTATGCCATCTGCCGCCTCTGCGAGCCCCGCGCCATCTGCGCCGGGGCTCGTTTCGTTGTGGCCTCCGAGCGACCGGCACTCATCCCGGAAGGAGGTCCGCATGGCGAAGACCGACAAGCAGGCAGTCGTTGCCGAGTTGACGGAGCGATTCCGCAGCTCGAGTGCGGCCGTGCTGACGGAGTATCGCGGCCTGTCCGTGGCGCAGCTCACCGAGCTGCGCAGCTCCCTTCGCGAGCACGCGACCTACGCCGTGGTGAAGAACACGCTGACCAAGCGTGCTGCTGCGGAGGCCGGTATCACGGCCTTCGACGGGCAGCTCGAGGGTCCGTCCGCGATCGCCTTCATCACCGGTGACCCGGTGGAGGCGGCCAAGGGTCTGCGTGACTTCGCCAAGGACAACCCTGCTCTCGTCATTCGAAGCGGTGTGCTGGACGGCAACCCGCTCGACGCCGAGGGCATCAACAAGCTCGCGAGCCTTGAGTCTCGTGAGGTCCTGCTCGCCAAGCTGGCAGGCGCGATGACCGCGTCGCTCAGCCAGGCGGCCAGCCTGTTCGCGGCACCGCTGTCGCAGACGGCGCGGGTCATCGAGGCGCTGCGCGCCAAGGTCGAGGCCGAGGGCCCCATGCCCTCGCAGGCTCCGGCCACCGACGTGCAGGAGAGCAGTGCAGACGTCGCCGAGGGTGGCGACGAGTCGTAGGCCACGAGCCTGCGACAACCACAAGCGCAACACCCACGCCACTGACGGCATACGACCCACGGGTCGTACACAAACGAAAGGACGCCAACCATGGCGAAGCTCAGCACCGACGAGCTCCTTGACGCTTTCAAGGAAATGACCCTGATCGAGCTCTCCGAGTTCGTCAAGCAGTTCGAGGACACCTTCGACGTCACCGCGGCCGCCCCGGTCGCCGTTGCCGCCGCAGGCGCCCCGGCCGGTGGCGCCGAAGAGGCCGCCGAGCAGGACGAGTTCGACGTCGTCCTCACCGCTGCCGGTGACAAGAAGATCCAGGTCATCAAGGAGGTCCGTGCGCTGACCTCCCTCGGCCTGAAGGAGGCCAAGGACCTCGTGGACGGCGCCCCCAAGGCCGTCCTGGAGAAGGTCGACAAGGCTTCCGCCGAGAAGGCCAAGGAAGCCCTCGAGGGCGCCGGCGCCTCCGTCGAGCTCAAGTGAGCACCACCCCTCGACGTGCTTCGCGAAACGTCGCGGGGACCCCGACGGGTTGAGGGTTAGACCGACAACTCTCGCAGTGAGCGGGCCCGACCGGTTACGGTCGGGCCCGCTCTTCTGTGCGCATAAATGACTCGCGCCCTGTCGGTGATCGGCCGTACGCTGCAACGCGCCATGATGACCCTCACCCGAACGCCGTCGGCGGCGACACCTCCCATCGTCTCCGCGCAGCGGCAGGTGGGCTGGCGCCGGATGCGGAGCCCGATCACGCTCATCGCACTGAGCGCGTCGTTTGTGGCCGCGCTCGGCACAACCTTCGGCACCGTCGTCGCCGGGCGGCTGGCCGAGCATGCAACCGTCGCCCTGGTCTGGCTGTTGCTGCTGCTGGTGGTCGGCGGTGCGGTGCTTGACACGGTGGGCCGATTCTTGTGGGCGGGCGTGGTCGATCGGGCCGAGGGCCGGCTACGCGGGGATCTGCTCGATGCTGCTCTTCACCAGCCGCTCGCCGCTCTCACCGAGCAGGCCGTCGGCGAGGTCCTGGATCGCGTCGACGACGACACGCACGAGGTGGGCACGCTGGTGCGCACCCAGCTGTGGGGCGTGCTGCGGGCGGGGTCGGCGCTCCTGCCGATGTGGGTGGTCGCGAGCATCACCTGGTGGCCGGCCTGGATTCTCTTCCCCCTGACTGCGGGCCTCACCGTTGTGGTGATGCGACCGCTGCTGGGCGTCATCGCCGAACGCAAGGTCGTGGAGGAGATGGCCTGGACCGACCATGCTGCGGCGCTGGAAGAGAGTATTGCGGGCCGCGACGACCTGCGCACCAGCCTGGGCCAGTCCTTCGCGGTGCAGCGACTGGCTCAGCTCTCCGCACGGGTGCACGACCTTTTCTTCCGGGTGATCGTGTTCGAACGACGACTCACGCTGCGCGCCGGTGTGACGATGCACGGGCTGCTGGCTGGTGTCGCGGTGGCCGGCGTGGCGCTGGCGAGCGCACACCAGCTCTCGGTGGCGCAGCTGGTCACTCTTTTCCTGCTCACCAGCACGTTCGTCGGGCAGATCCACAACGTGGCGCACCAGCTGCCCGACCTGCAGGCCGGTCTGGGCGCGGTGCTGCGGCTACGCCAGATGCTGGCCGTCGCACCGGAGCCGGTAGGCGGTCGGAGCCTGCCGGCCGGCGCTCTCGATCTGGAGTTTCGGGGCCTGCACTTCTCCTATGGAGACGGCGGGTTCGCGCTGCGCGATATCGACCTGCACGTGCCCAGCGGGCAGAGCATCGCGCTGGTGGGCCGAACCGGCTCGGGCAAGTCGACGCTGGCGTCCCTGGTCTCTCGAGCCGTCGATCCGGAGCCGGGCGCGGTCCTGCTCGGCGGGTCCGATGTCCTCGATCTCGACCTGCACGAGCTGCGGGACGCCGTCGGAGTGGTCACCCAGCGCACCGAGATCATCGCCGGCACGCTGCTGGAGAACATCACGCTGTTCGCCGACAAACCGCGCGAGCGCGTCGAGGCGGCGGTGGTCGAGCTGGGCCTGGACGAGTGGGTCGCCGGGTTGCCGGGTGGGCTGGACACCCTGCTCGGGCCCGGCGGCGCTTCGCTGTCCGCGGGAGAGGAGCAGCTGCTCGCCTTCGCCCGGTTGCTGGTGCGGGACGTACGCCTGGTGGTGCTCGACGAGGCCACTGCCCGGATGGATCCGCTCACCGAGTCGAGAGTCGTGGCCGCCGCGCACCGGCTGCTCGTCGGTCGCACCGGAATCATCGTCGCGCACCGTTTGTCGACCATCCAGCGCGCGGACCTGGTCGCCGTCCTTGATCAAGGGCGGCTGATCCAGGCCGGCCCGAGGGCGTCATTGGCCGGCGCGCCCGGCCGCTTCCGGGAGCTGCTGCTGGCCGCGGATTTCGACCACGAGTCCGAGCCCGAGGTGGTCACCGGGGCGGTCGGTGGTGGGCGCCGCAGGGGCGTTCCTCCCGTGCGACCGGAGGTGGGGTGCGGTCCGTCGCTCGCCAAGGGCATTGCGAAGGCTCTCGCTGTGCAACCGGGCTGGGGCCTGGCCTCCATCGTGCTGTTCTTGACGGCTGCGCTGTTGGGATCGGTCGGTGCAGTGACCGGGTACGTCTGGGGACACACCGTGCAGGACCTTGGCGACGGGGGCGTCAGCGTGTGGTGGGTGGTCGCGCTGGTCGCCTGTGTAATGGCGGGGCCGCTGCTGCTCGCCGAGGCGATCGCACGCTACCCGCGGTGGTGGGTGGAGGTGCTGCTGCGCGTGCGCATGTCGGTGTTACTGGGCCAGACGGCCCAGCGACGGCTGAAGCGCACCCCTGCCGGTGAGGTGGTCGCTCGCGCCATGGACGCCGACCGGTACGCCCGGTATGCCGACCGCTGGGTCGACCTGGTCACCGGCGTGGTCATCGTGGTGGTCACGGCCGTCGCCGCCGGCACGTATCTCGCAGGCCTGGTGCTCGGCGGCGTCCTGGCCGTCTCGGCATTGGCCTCCGCCATCGGCCGTCCGATCGCGGGCCGCTCGGCGACCCAGGCCTCTGCCGCGCGAGCAGACTTCGGCCGTGCGCTGGTGTCCTCGCTGGAGTCGGCGCGCAGCATCAAGCTGGCCGGCCGCACGCCGGACGTGCACCGTCACCTGCGTGAGGTCGACCGTGGCCGAGTCGACGCCGCGGTTCGTGAGCACCGTGTTCAGGCGGTGCTGGACGGGGTCCCGACCGCCATGGTCCAGCTCGGCGCGGTGGCCGCGTGGGCCGCTCTCCTGTGGAATGTCTGGGGTCTGGCCACGGCGCTGCTCGTGGTGAACGCCGTCAATGGGTTCGACTGGTTCGGCCGGGTGGCCGGGGCGGTGGTCACCGAGGCACCCGGTACCCGGTCCTGGCAGGTGGCCACCAGCCAGATGGCCGGTGGAGTCGACCTGATGGATGTCCCCCCCGGCGTCGACCTGGTGACCGGTGCGGCCCCGTCGGTGCCCACGCCGGCGCGCACGCCACTGGAGTCCTTGGTCCTTCGCGATGTGAGCATCATCCATGACGATGGCACCATCGGGGTAGAGACCATCAACCTCGAGGTTCGCCGTGGCGAGCTTGTGCTGCTGCTGGGGCAGGTCGGCTCGGGCAAGTCGAGCCTGCTCGGCGCGCTGGCGGGGTTGCTGGAGCACACCGGCTCCATTCAGTGGAACGGCCGGGAGATCGAGGACGCGGAGTTGTTCTTGCGGCCCGCCCAGGTGGCGTACGTCGCGCAGGTCCCGCGGGTGCTCAGTGGCACCTTCGCCGACAACATCCAGCTGGGATTCCCGCGCGCCTTCGACGAGCCGGTCTCGGATGCCCGGTTGGCTCCGGATGTGGAGACCGCCGGTGGTCCGCATGCGCTGATCGGGCACCGTGGTGTGCGCCTCTCCGGCGGCCAGGTGCAGCGCCTGGCGCTGGCTCGAGCGCTCGCCGCCGATGCGGAGCTGCTGTTGGCCGACGATGTCTCCAGCGCACTCGACGCCGCGACCGAGATCGAGCTGTGGCACGCGCTGCGCAGCAGATCCGCCACGGTGGTCGGCGCGACCTCCAAACGGGCCGCCCTCGCGCAGGCCGACCGAGTGGTCGTGCTGCACGAGGGCCGGGTCGCGGCGATGGGCCCCTGGTCCGAGCTGGTCGACGACTGGGCACATCTTGCCGGCTGATCTGCGGCGCCCGGGACCGGCGTGTCGCAGCGGGAACCTCACGAATCGTGGGATTACCGGCGCGTAGTGCTTGACCCGTGGCGCGCCAGGGTGCACTCTCAACGGAGTCGAATGACTTGGCTGGGGGACGTGTGTGGTCCGACTGGACACGCACGGGCAAGAGGGGTATGCTGTTGCTTTGCGCTGCCCTTTACTCAGCCAACCCACCTTTTCCATGGCCCTCATCTCGCGCGTGCGCTGACCTGTCAGGTCGACGCGATGTGACTTGCGGCGCCAGTGCCACCCTGCCCGGGGTGACGGCGACGGTGGAGCGGCCAGGTGGGGTGCGCGCGACCGAACCGCCCGCTGTTAGGCCTGTGGAAGGATCCATCCTTGGCTGCCTCGCGTACTGCGACCAAATCTCTGTCCTCGGCAAAGACGGCTTCGGGCCGCCTGTCGTTCGCGAAGATCCATGAACCACTCGAGATGCCCGATCTGCTCGCACCGCAGACGGAGAGTTTTGACTGGCTGCTCGGCAACGAGCGCTGGCAGGAGCGCGTCGCCGCCGCGAAGGCGGAGGGACGCAACGACCTCGCCGAGCGCTCCGGCCTGGAGAACATCTTCGAGGAGATCTCACCGATCGAGGACTTCTCCGGCTCGATGAGCCTCTCGTTCCGTGATCACCGGTTCGAGGACGTCAAGTACTCCGTGGAGGAGTGCAAAGAGAAGGACATGACGTATGCCGCTCCGCTGTTCGTCACAGCGGAGTTCATGAACAACACCACCGGCGAGATCAAGAGCCAGACGGTCTTCATGGGCGATTTCCCGCTCATGACCGACCGCGGCACCTTCGTCATCAACGGCACCGAGCGCGTCGTGGTGTCTCAACTGGTGCGTAGCCCCGGCGTCTACTTCGAGCGCAACCTGGACAAGACCTCCGACAAGGAGGTGTACACCTCCAAGATCATCCCGAGCCGCGGCGCGTGGCTGGAGTTCGAGATCGACAAGCGTGACACCGTCGGCGTGCGCGTCGACCGCAAGCGCAAGCAGTCGGTCACCGTCCTGCTGAAGGCCCTCGGCTGGAGCGAGGCGAAGATCCTCGAGGAGTTCGGCGACTACGAGTCGATCCGGATCACCTTGGAGAAGGACCACACCGCCACGCAGGACGAAGCGCTGCTGGACATCTACCGCAAGCTGCGCCCGGGCGAGCCGCCCACCCGTGAGGCTGCCCAGAACCTGCTGGACAACCTCTACTTCAACGGCAAGCGCTACGACCTGGCCAAGGTCGGCCGCTACAAGATCAACAAAAAGCTCGGCCTGGAGGCCGACCTGTCGCAGTCCACCCTCTCGGTGGACGACATCGTCGCGACCATCCGGTACATCGTCGCGCTGCATGCCGGCGACAGCACCCTCAAGGGTCACCGGAACGGCGAAGAGGTCGACCTGCGCGTCGAGGTTGACGACATCGACCACTTCGGCAACCGCCGCCTGCGCAACGTGGGTGAGCTCATCCAAAACCAGGTCCGCACCGGCCTGTCCCGGATGGAGCGCGTCGTGCGCGAGCGGATGACCACCCAGGACGTCGAGGCGATCACGCCGCAGACGCTGATCAACATCCGACCGGTCGTGGCCTCCATCAAGGAGTTCTTCGGCACCAGCCAGCTGTCGCAGTTCATGGACCAGAACAACCCGCTGGCCGGTCTGACGCACAAGCGTCGGCTGTCCGCGCTTGGCCCCGGTGGACTGTCTCGTGACCGCGCCGGCATGGACGTGCGAGACGTCCACCCGTCCCACTACGGCCGCATGTGCCCGATCGAGACGCCGGAAGGCCCGAACATCGGCCTGATCGGCTCGCTCGCGTCCTACGCTCGGATCAACGCCTTCGGCTTCATCGAGACTCCGTACCGCAAGGTCGAGAGCGGCGTGGTCACCGACGAGGTGCACTACCTGACCGCCGACGAGGAGGACGAATTCGTCATCGCGCAGGCCAACGCCGCGCTGGACGATGCCGGTCACTTCGTCGAGGACCAGGTGCTGGTCCGCACCAAGGGCGGAGAGGCCAGTGACGTTCCGGCCGACGACGTCGACTACATGGACGTCTCCGCCCGCCAGATGGTGTCGGCGTCCACCGCGCTGATCCCGTTCCTCGAGCACGATGACGCCAACCGCGCCCTGATGGGTGCGGCCATGCAGCGTCAGGCGGTGCCGCTGGTGCGGTCCCAGGCGCCGCTCGTCGGCACCGGTATGGAGTACCGTGCCGCGCTGGACTCCGGCGACGTCATCCGGGCCGACAAGGCCGGTGTCGTCCAAGAGGTCTCCGCGGACCTGGTGACCGTCATGAACGACGACGGCACCTATACGACCTACCGCGCCTCCAAGTTCACCCGAAGCAACGCCGGAACCTGCTACAACCAGCGGGTCATGGTCAACGAGGGTGACCGGCTGGAGCAGGGTGGCGTCATCGCGGACGGCCCCGCGACCGACGGTGGTGAGATGGCGCTCGGCAAGAACCTGCTGGTGGCCTTCATGCCGTGGGAGGGCTACAACTACGAGGACGCGATCATCCTGTCCCAGCGTCTCGTGCAGGACGACACGCTCTCCTCGATTCACATCGAGGAGCACGAGATCGATGCACGCGACACCAAGCTGGGCCCGGAGGAGATCACCCGGGACATCCCGAACGTCTCCGAGGAGGTCCTGGCCGACCTGGACGAGCGCGGCATCATCCGCATCGGCGCCGAGGTCCGCGACGGCGACCTGCTGGTCGGCAAGGTCACCCCGAAGGGGGAGACCGAGCTGACTCCGGAGGAGCGCCTGCTGCGCGCGATCTTCGGCGAGAAGGCGCGGGAGGTCCGCGACACCTCGATGAAGGTGCCGCACGGCGAGACCGGCACCGTGATCGGTGTCAAGGTCTTCGACCGCGAGGAGGACGGCGACGAGCTGCCCCCGGGCGTGAACCAGCTGGTGCGCGTCTACGTGGCCAACAAGCGCAAGATCACCGATGGTGACAAGCTGGCCGGCCGGCACGGCAACAAGGGTGTCATCTCCAAGATCCTGCCGATCGAGGACATGCCCTTCCTGGAGGACGGCACCCCGGTCGACGTCGTGCTCAACCCGCACGGTGTGCCCCGCCGGATGAACCTGGGCCAGATCCTCGAGCTGCACCTCGGCTGGGCTGCCAGCCGCGGCTGGCAGATCGAGGGCGAGCCCGAGTTCGCCGTAGGGATCCCTGAGGATGCGTACGACGCACCCGCCGGGTCCCGGGTCGCGACGCCGGTCTTCGACGGCGCGTCCGAGGACGTCATCACCGGTCTGCTCGACTCGACGCGCAAGACCCGTGACGGTCAGCGTCTGGTCGGCGCATCGGGCAAGACCCGGCTGTTCGACGGTCGCTCCGGCGAGCCGTTCCCGGAGCCGGTGTCGGTGGGCTACATGTACATCCTCAAACTGCACCACCTGGTGGACGACAAGATCCACGCCCGCTCCACCGGTCCGTACTCGATGATCACCCAGCAGCCGCTGGGCGGCAAGGCGCAGTTCGGTGGCCAGCGATTCGGTGAGATGGAGGTCTGGGCGCTGGAGGCCTACGGCGCGGCGTACGCGCTGCAGGAGCTGCTCACCATCAAGTCCGACGATGTGAACGGTCGCGTGAAGGTCTACGAGGCCATTGTCAAGGGCGAGAACATCCCCGAGCCGGGCATCCCTGAGTCCTTCAAGGTGCTCATCAAGGAGATGCAGTCGCTGTGCCTGAACGTCGAGGTGCTCAGCAGCGACGGGCAGACGATCGACTTGCGCGACCCCGACCAGGAGGTCTTCCGCGCCGCGGAGGAGCTCGGCATCGACCTGTCTCGGCGTGAGCCCAGCTCGGTGGACGAGGTCTGATGACTGCTTCCCGTATGCCGCGCGACGTTCCTTGCCGCGGCATACGGGAAGGTCAGGCGACCTAACGAAAAACTACTGACAACCATCAGACTTCAGACTTTGAGAACAACCCCCGAGAGAAGGCAGCAAACGTGCTGGACGTGAACTTCTTCGACGAGATACGTATCGGCCTGGCCACCGTGGAGGACATCCGCGAGTGGAGCCACGGTGAGGTGAAGAAGCCCGAGACCATTAACTACCGGACCCTGAAGCCGGAGAAGGATGGTCTGTTCTGCGAGAAGATCTTCGGTCCCACTCGGGACTGGGAGTGCTACTGCGGTAAGTACAAGCGGGTGCGTTTCAAGGGCATCATCTGCGAGCGCTGCGGCGTCGAGGTGACCCGTAGCAGCGTGCGCCGTGAGCGGATGGGCCACATCGAGCTCGCCGCCCCGGTGACGCACATCTGGTACTTCAAGGGTGTGCCGAGCCGGCTGGGCTACCTGCTGGACCTGGCCCCGAAGGACCTCGAGAAGGTCATCTACTTCGCGGCCTACATGATCACGTCGGTTGACACCGACCAGCGGCACAAGGACATGCCGTCCCTGGAGGCGCAGATCGAGGTCGAGAAGAAGGAGCTGGAGAACCGCCGCGACAGCGATGTCAACACCCGCGCCGCCAAGCTCGAGGCCGACCTGGCCGAGCTGGAGACGGAGGGCGCCAAGGCTGACGCTCGCCGCAAGGTCCGCGAGTCGGCCGAGCGCGAGATGAACCAGATCCGCAAGCGCGCCGACCTGCAGATCGAGCGCCTGGAGCAGGTCTGGGACCGCTTCAAGAACCTCAAGGTCCAAGACCTCGAGGGCGACGAGGTGCTCTACCGCGAGATGCGGGACCGTTTCGGTCTCTACTTTGAGGGCGGTATGGGTGCCGCGGCACTGCAGAAGCGCCTGGAGACCTTCGACCTCGACGCGGAGGCCGCGTCGCTGCGCGAGACCATTGCCACCGGCAAGGGCCAGCGCAAGACCCGCGCCCTCAAGCGGCTGCGCGTCGTGATGGCCTTCCTGCAGACCAAGAACAACCCGACCGGGATGGTTTTGGACTGCGTCCCGGTCATTCCGCCGGACCTGCGCCCAATGGTGCAGCTGGACGGTGGCCGTTTCGCGACCTCCGACCTGAACGACCTCTACCGCCGCGTGATCAACCGGAACAACCGGCTCAAGCGACTGCTTGACCTGGGCGCTCCCGAGATCATCGTCAACAACGAGAAGCGCATGCTGCAGGAGGCTGTGGACGCGCTGTTCGACAACGGCCGTCGTGGCCGCCCGGTCACGGGCCCGGGCAACCGTCCGCTGAAGTCGCTGTCCGACATGTTGAAGGGCAAGCAGGGCCGGTTCCGTCAGAACCTGCTCGGCAAGCGCGTCGACTACTCCGGCCGCAGCGTCATCGTCGTCGGTCCGCAGCTGAAGCTGCACCAGTGTGGTCTGCCCAAGCAGATGGCCCTGGAGCTCTTCAAGCCGTTCGTGATGAAGCGTCTGGTCGACCTGGACCACGCCCAGAACATCAAGTCGGCCAAGCGGATGGTCGAGCGGGCCCGTCCGGTCGTCTGGGATGTCCTCGAAGAGGTCATCACCGAGCACCCGGTCCTGCTGAACCGTGCACCCACGCTGCACCGCCTGGGCATCCAGGCCTTCGAGCCGCAGCTCGTCGAGGGCAAGGCGATCCAGATCCACCCGCTGGTCTGCACCGCGTTCAACGCCGACTTCGATGGTGACCAGATGGCAGTCCACGTGCCGCTGTCGACCGAGGCGCAGGCCGAGGCCCGCATCCTCATGCTGTCGAGCAACAACGTGCTCAAGCCGGCCGATGGTCGCCCTGTGACCATGCCCGGTCAGGACATGATCACCGGTCTGTACTTCCTCACCTACGAGGAGGGCAAGGCGGTCCGTGAGGACAACCCCGAGCAGCTGCGAGCCTTCAGCGGCCCGGCAGAGGCACGGATGGCGTTCGACCGTGGCGAGATCCTGCTCGGGTCGCGCATCAAGATGCGCATCTTCGGGTATGTCCCGCCGGCCGGCTACGAGCTGCCCGAGGGCACCGCGGTCGACGAGCAGGGCCTGGCCGAGACGTTCGTGCTCGACACGACCCTGGGCCGGTTCCTGTTCAACGAGACGCTGCCCGAGGACTACCCGTACATCAACAACGTGGTGGACAAGAAGGGCCTGTCCGCGATCATCAACACGTTGGCGGAGCGCTACCCGAAGGCTCAGGTTGCGGCGTCCCTGGACGCGCTCAAGGAGGCAGGCTTCTCCTGGGCGACCCGATCGGGTTGCACCGTGGCCATCTCCGATGTGCAGACGTCGGCCGGCAAGTGGGAGATCCTCGCCAAGCACGAGGTGCGTGCGGCCAAGGTCCAGCAGCAGTACGAGCGCGGTCTGATCACCGATGACGAACGTCGTACCGAACTGATCGAGATCTGGACGCAGGCGAGCAACGAGATCGCGGCGCAGATGCAGGAGAACTTCGACGCGAAGAACCCAATCTTCCGCATGGTGTCCTCGGGCGCCGGTGGTAACTGGTTCCAGGTCCGGCAGATCGCCGGGGCGCGTGGCCTGATGGCCAACCCGAAGGGCGAGATCATCCCGCGTCCGATCAAGTCGAACTTCCGTGAGGGCCTGACCGTGGTCGAGTTCTTCATCTCGACGCACGGAGCCCGTAAGGGTCTGGCCGACACCGCGCTGCGTACCGCCGACTCGGGTTACCTGACCCGTCGTCTGGTGGACGTGTCGCAGGACGTCATCATCCGCGAGGACGACTGTGGCACCGACCGTGGTCTGGTGCTGCCGATCGGGCAGCGCGCGGCCGACGGAACGCTGGTGGCACACGAGGCGATCGAGACCTCGGTGTATGCCCGCACGCTGGCCACCGACGTCGAGATGGACGGGACGGTACTCGCCAAGGGCGGTTCCGACCTGGGTGACGTGAGCCTGGACAAGTTGCTGGCCGCAGGTGTGGAAGAGGTCAAGGTTCGCTCGGTGCTCACCTGTGAGTCCCGTGTCGGCACCTGCGCAAAGTGCTACGGCCGTTCGCTGGCGACCGGCAAGACGGTGGACATCGGCGAGGCGGTCGGCATCATCGCCGCCCAGTCGATCGGTGAGCCCGGCACCCAGCTGACGATGCGCACGTTCCACACCGGTGGCGCCGCGGGTGAGGACATCACCCAGGGTCTGCCGCGTGTGGTCGAGCTCTTCGAGGCTCGTACCCCCAAGGGCATGGCCCCGATTGCCGAGGCCACCGGCCGCGTCCAGATCGAGGAGACCGACAAGGCTCGTCGCATCCTGCTGACGCCGGACGACGGGAGCGACGAGCACGCCTACCCGGTGAGCAAACGCGCCCGACTGCTGATCTCCGACGGCGAGCATGTGACCGTTGGTCAGCTGCTCGTCGTGGGTGCGATCGATCCGAAGCAGGTGCTGCGAATCCTCGGTGCCCGCGACGTGCAGAAGCACCTGGTCGATGAGGTCCAGGCGGTCTACCGCCCGCAGGGTGTGTCGATCCACGACAAGCACATCGAGGTCATCGTGCGGCAGATGCTGAAGCGGGTGACGATCATCGAGGCCGGTGACACGACCCTGCTGCCCGGTGAGCTCGCCGAGCGCACCCGGTTCGAGGACGCCTCCCGCAAGGCGGTCGCCGAGGGTGGTCGCCCGGCATCGGGTCGCCCCGAGCTGATGGGCATCACGAAGGCGTCGCTGGCCACGGACTCGTGGCTGTCGGCGGCATCGTTCCAGGAGACGACGCGAGTGCTCACCGAGGCGGCCATGCACGCCAAGAGCGACCCGCTGCTCGGCCTCAAGGAGAACGTCATCCTCGGTAAGCTCATCCCGGCCGGCACCGGTCTGCACCGGTACCGCAACGTCAAGGTTGAGCCGACCGAGGAGGCCAAGGCGGCGCTGTACGCCCTGCCGGACTACCAGGCCTACGACTACCCGGTCTTCGGACCGGGTTCGGGTGAGGCCGTCCGACTGGACGACGCGTCACTGGGCTTCGACTCCTAGGTCAACCCCACGAAGTCTTCGCTGGTCCCTTGCTCAGTACTTCGCGGGGACTCCACGTAAGGCAACGGGAGAGCGCCCGGCCTCCGAAAGGAGGCCGGGCGCTCTTTGCTGACTGTGCACCTTTCGCTTCAAAGGGCGCAGCTACAGCTGCGCCCTTTGGAGCGGAAGTGCACATCTGAGTGAGTGCTGCGGGTGGTCCGGTCAGCCGAACCGACCAGAGATGTAGTCCTCGGTCACCCGCTGACTGGGCGTGCTGAAGATCGTTGCAGTGTCGTTCATCTCGACCAGTCGGCCGGGCTTTCCCGTCGCGGCGAGGTTGAAGAATGCGGTGGAGTCGGACACCCGTGCGGCCTGCTGCATGTTGTGGGTCACCACGACGACCGTGTAGTCCGCTTTGAGCCGACCGATCAGGTCCTCGATGGCGAGCGTCGAGATGGGGTCCAGCGCCGAGCACGGCTCGTCCATCAGCAGCACCTGCGGCTCAACGGCGATCGCGCGAGCGATGCACAGCCGCTGCTGCTGACCACCGGACAGACTGACCCCGGGCTTGCCCAGTCGGTCCTTCACCTCCTCCCAGAGGTTGGCGGCGCGCAGCGACCGCTCCATGGTCTCGTCAAGGGTCGCTTTCTCCTTGACCCCGTTGAGTCGAAGGCCGGCCAGGACGTTGTTCCGGATCGACATGGTCGGAAAGGGGTTGGGGCGCTGGAAGACCATGCCGATCGTCCGGCGGACGGCGACCGGATCAACGCCCGGCGCATACAGATCCTCACTGTCGAGGGTCACGGTGCCTTCCACCCGGCCGCCGGGGGTCACCTCATGCATCCGGTTGAGGGTCCGCAGGAAGGTCGACTTGCCGCACCCGGAGGGTCCGATGAAGGCCGTGACCGAACGCGGCGCGATGGTCATGGTCACATCCTCGACGGCCTTGAAGTCGCCGTAGTAGACGTGTAGGTCGCTCACGTCAACGCGCTTGCTCATGGATCTCTCTCCGCAGTAACGACAAGGGAATCAGCTCTTGACTCGAGTCAGGTGCCCGAGCAGTCGCCCGGCCAGGTTGATTGCCAGGACCAGCACGATGAGCGTGCAGGCCGCGCCCCAGACCCGGTCCGCGCTGATCGGATCGCTGCTCATGAACTGCACGTTGGTGTTGATGAGGGTGGGCAACGCGGCCATGCTGCCGGAGAACATGTTCTGGTTGAGAAACTGGGTGTAGGAGGCCACCAGCAGCAGCGGCGCGGTCTCACCGGCGACTCGCGCGAAGCCGAGCAGACCTCCGGTGACAATGCCCGACATACAGCTGGGCAGCACGACGCGCAGGATGGTCTTCCACTTGGGCACACCCAACGCGTAGGCCGCCTCACGCAGCTCATTGGGAACCAGTCGCAGCATCTCCTCAGCAGACCGCGTGACCACCGGAATCATCAGCAGCACGAGGGCAAGTGATGCACATGCGGGGACCAGCGTGAGCTTGAACGTCGTGACCCACACCGCGTAGATGAACAGCGCGGCGACAATCGATGGCACGCCGCTGAGGATGTCGACCATGAAGCTCACGATGCGTGCAATGCGCCCGCGCCCATACTCGACCAGGTAGATCGCGGTCAGGATCGCGATGGGCACCGCGATGAGCGAGGTCAGCGCGGCCATCAGCAGTGTGCCCACGATTGCGTGCCTCGCGCCGCGGACCTGGTGGTCGAACCCGGCGGGGCCGACTCCGGACTGGTCCTTGTTCCACCAGGTGAGGTGCAGCATGGAGGGCAGGCCGCGGGACAGGACGGTCCACATGATCCAGACCAGCGGAACCAGGGCTATGGCGAAGGCCAGCCAGATCAGTGCGGTGGCCGCGCTGCTGCGAAGGGTCCGCCCACGTGAGCGGCCGGGTGCCAGCGCAGTCGTGCGCGGGGCGGGCGCAGCGCGCAAGAGCGTGCTCATTCGGAGAAGTCTTTCTTGCCATCGATGATCAGCCGAGCGACGGCGTTCACGACGAAGGTCAGCAAGAAGAGCACCAGGCCGGCCGCGATGTAGGCGCCGGTGCCAAGACCCGGTGTCAGCTCGGCCGCATCACTGGCGATCTTGGAGGCGAAGGTTTCGCCGCCGTTGAAGAGCGACCACGTCCACGCCGACCCCTGGGGGAGCGCGGACAGGATGAACATGACGGCGATGGTCTCGCCGAGCGCTCGCCCGAGCCCGAGCATGGCGCCGCTGATGATGCCGGCGCGTCCGTAGGGCAGCACAGCCGTGCGCACCATCTCCCACTTCGTCGCGCCGATTGCGAGGGCCGCCTCCTGCTGGGCTGCGGGTGCCTTGGCCAACACCTCGCGGTTGATCGCGGTCATGATCGGCAGCACCATGATCGCGAGCACGATGCCGACGAGCAGCATCGTCGTGCCGCCACTGATCGCCGATACGCCGCCGAACAACGGGATCCAGCCGAGCAGGTGCTGTATGCCGTCCTGGATCGGGGCAAACTTCGGCGCCACTATGTAGGCACCCCAGAGGCCGTAGA
Source organism: Leekyejoonella antrihumi (assembly GCF_007845645.1). GTDB lineage: Bacteria > Actinomycetota > Actinomycetes > Actinomycetales > Dermatophilaceae > Leekyejoonella > Leekyejoonella antrihumi. Next base: position 84,314 of record NZ_VCQV01000001.1, on the reverse strand, counting down.
CGATCGAGGGGACTGCAGCGAGCAGATCTATCAACACAGCGGCCGGGCGCGACAGCCACGGTGGCGCATAGTGAGTCAGGAACAGCGCGATCCCAACCGAGAAGGGCAGAGCAATCGCGAGGGCGAGCACTGAGGTCGCCACGGTTGTCCACAACAGCTGCAGGATGCCGAAGCTCATTGGCACGGAGACGTCCCACGAGCGAGAGGTGAGGAAGTTCGCCTGGTCGTGCAGGAGGGCGGGGACCGCGTGCACGACCAGGAACACCGTGATCAGCACCACGATGAGGACGACGAGCACTCCCGCCGTGGCCGCGGCCCCGTGGAAGAGGCGATCGCCTCGTCGGCCCCGCGCGGCGGCACGGCGGTCGGGGCCGAGGCCTACGGGCTCACCCGCTCGCCCCACCACCCGCAGGTCGGTGCCGTTGCTCAGGAGACTGCCTTGATCGTCGTCGCGACCTTGGACTGGATCCCGGCCGGGAGCGGAGCTGAACCGATCTTGGGCAGCGTCGCCTGGAACTCAGGTGACGCCATGTAGGACAGGAAAGACCGCACATCCTGTCCGGTCTTCGGCTGGGCGTACTTGGAGCAGACGATCTCGTAGGTCACCAGGATCAACGGATACGCCCCCGGAGACTTGGTGGCGTAGTCGATCTTGAGCGAGAGATCCTTGCCAGTGCCGACCACCTTTGCCGATGACACACCCTCGGCGGCTGACTCGGCGCTGAGCGCGACCGGTCCGCTGCCGCTGTCGATCTGGGCCATCTGCAGGGTGTTCTGGACCGCGTAGGACCACTCGTCGTAGCCGATCGCGCCGTCCGTGGACTTCACCGCGGCGGATACGCCGGCGCTTTTTGCCTTGCCCTGTCCGACCTTGCCGGTCCATGACTTGCCGTGGGCGGCCGGCCAGTCGGCGCCGTCCGTCGTGTGCATGTAGTTGGTGAAGTTGTCCGTGGTGCCTGAGGAGTCGGACCGGAAGAAGACCGAGATCTTCGTGCTGGGAAGTTTCGCGCCCTTGTTGGCCGCAGCAATCGCCGGATCGTTCCAGGCAGTGATCTTGCCGCTGAAGATTTTGGCGATCAGCTTCGGAGTCAGAGTCAGCTTGCCCACGCCCTTGAGGTTGTAGACCACGGCGATGGGTCCGGTGACCATCGGTAGGTCCCAGGCGTCCGACGTGCAGGCCTGCTTGGCCTTGGCCGGCTCGCCCTTGTCCGGGCTCAGTGCAGAGTCCGAGCCGGCGAAGTCGATCTGCTTGGACGTGAAGGAGGTGATTCCTGCGCCGGATCCCGTGCCGTTGTAGGAGATCTTCGCACCGGGGCACTTGGCCTGGTAGGCGGAGATGGCCTGGGTGATCGCGTTCTGCTGGGCCGTCGAACCGGCGGCGCGCAGACTGCCGGTGAAGCAGTCGGCCGACCCGCTTGCCTGGGCCGTTGCATTGCTCGCCTGGCTTGATCCGGATCCGGCTATGGCGCCCGATGACGAGCCGCTGCCGGTGTTGCTGGCAGACCCGCAGCCCGCGAGTGCGGTGGCCGCGATGACTGCGACGCCTGCGATGCGGGCGGGCTTGTTGATAATCACAAGTGCTGCCTCTCAATTGCGTTCCGTGGACGGGAGATTCGCCCGTCGAGATGGACGCTAGAGACCGGTGATGGCTGGCTGGGTGTGACGCCGTGAATCCGCAGCGAACGGACTGGGGCGGGTTCGAGTACGCCCTGTGTCAAACAAGGAATGGCGCGGTGAACGTCGGTGAGCAACAGGTGAACGGCAGGTGCGTCATCCGGTCCGGGCACGCTCAGTAGCGTCCGGTCACAAGGTAGATGATGCGGTTCGCGACCGATACGGCATGGTCGCCGAAACGCTCGTAGTAGCGACTCACCAAGGTGATGTCGACTGCCGCCTCGGTGCCGTGCTTCCAGGTGTCGTCGAGCAGGTGGCCGAAAATGCGACGGTGCAACGCATCCATTGCGTCGTCGGCGCCTTCGATGGTCATGGCGGCGTTGACGTCACGCGTCGATATGGCGGTTCCCGTCGACTTCGCCAGGTGCACAGCGGCTTCCATCATCGACGTGATGACCTCTCGCAGCTCGTCGGGTATGGCGTGCTCCGGATGCCTTCGGCGAGCGACCTTCGCGATGTGGCGGGCGAGGTCGCCCATCCGCTCGATGTCGGAAGCCATCTGCATGGCGGTGATGACGCTGCGCAAATCGGTCGCCACCGGTTGCTGGCGGGCCAGCAGATCCACCACGAGGTTGTCAACCGCTCGACGCATTTCGTCGAGGTCGTCGTCGGCCGCGATCACGCTCTCGGCGAGGTGCTGGTCGGCATCGAGGAGCGCACGGGTGGCGCGTTCGATGGCCGCCCCGGTCATGCGGGTCATCTCGACAAGATCGTCGGTGATGCTGCTGAGGTCATCGTGGAATGCATCGCGCATGAAGGTCTCGTCCTTGGTCGAAGAGTCCGCCGGCAGATGCTCGGCGGACCCGACGATGACACCGTCAGATGAATGCCGGCCCGCCGTGGAGTGAACAACGCGTGCCACCGCGAGTGCGGTTCAGCTGTTCGGGAGGTGCCGCTCGACCGTGACCACCTTGGCGCCAGGGCCAGATCCGACGACCTGGCACACGATCGCCTCGCCCTTCTCGAGTCCGGTCCTGGCCAACTCGACCAGCAGCTCCTCGGCCAGTGAGCCAGGTATCGCCTGATCGTAGAGGCGGGCGAGCATCGATGGCAGAAGGGGCCGATGTGTACACAGTGCAACGGGATTCGCACGATCCAGCGCACGATCCACATGTTGCAGCACCTTCTTGGGGTTGCTCTCGAAGCCGTCCTCGGAGAGCCCTCCCTTGCGGCGTAGGTCAACGTGAGCGAACTTCGCATAGGGCGCGACAGTGTCGACGCAGCGCACGGCATCGGAGGTCACCACGCGGGAGACGCCGTATGCCGACAGCAGTGGCACCAGATCGGTCGAACGCCTGCTGCCGGTGTGGTTGAGCGGTCGCACGAGGTCGTCCTCGCTCCAGTGGCTGCGGCCGACGGCCTCGGCATGCCGAACCACGATGAGCGGCCACGTCTCCAGGACGTCCTGCCGGTCCGCCTTCGCGACGGCCTGCAGCTGCAGCGCGTCGCGCTCGTAGGTCAGCTTGGCATGCGCGTCTGGCACCGTGAGCCAAAGAACCTCGTCGATCTCGTGCTCGAGCGCACCGCTGCCGCCTGCGACCTCAGCCGCCCAATATCGGACCTCTTTCATCCTGTCCCGCGGCACGACATAGACAGAGGTTGGTAGCGGCATGCCGAGCCGCGGTACCAGGCCTGTCTCTTCGGCGACCTCGCGGGCCGCCGCCGTCGTCCAGGCCTCATCCTCCTCCAACTTGCCCTTGGGCCAGGACCAGTCGTCATATTTCGGCCGGTGGACCAGTGCGACCTGCAGCTCCATGCCCTTCCGGCGCCACAGGACGGCACCGGCCGCAGGGATGGTGCCCGACTGGGTCTGCGTCTGCGTGGTCATCGACGTCGTGCCTTACGCCGCCGCTTCGAGTAGGCGGAGATAAGGTCGCTCTGTAGGTCGTGCAACGGGATTCCCTCTTCGTCGAGGTGGTGGCGCTCCCAGCGACCGTCGCCGTGCAGGTGCCAGGTGGCGGTCTTGTCGGCCATGGCCGTGTCCATGAGGTGGGCCAGACTCTGGACGTGTCGCGGTGTGGTGACCCGCACGAGCGCCTCGACCCGGCGATCCAGATTGCGGTGCATCATGTCCGCGCTGCCGATGTAGACGGTGTCTTCCTCGTCCTCGATGACGAAACGGAAGATCCGGGAATGCTCCAGGAAACGGCCGAGCACGGAGTGCACCCGGATGCGGTCGGACAGGCCGGGCACCCCAGGGCGCAGGGCACAGGTCCCACGGACCCAGATGTCGATGTCGACGCCGGCCTGCGAGGCGAGGTAGCACGCATCGATGATCTTCTCATCGACGAGCGAGTTGACCTTCATCTGGATGCGTGCAGCGCGGCCGTCCGATGCGGCCTTGACGACCCCGTCGATGTGGCTGACCAGGCCGGAACGCACCGAGCGTGGCGCCACCAGCAGGCGCTTGAACTTCGACCGCGGAGCGAGGCCGGACAGCTGGTTGAACAACCGAGACAGGTCCTCGCCGACGTCCCGATCACAGGTCAGCAGTCCCAGATCCTCATACAGTCGAGCAGTTTTGGGGTTGTAGTTGCCGGTGCCCACGTGGCTGTACCGCACCATCGTGTCGCCCTCGAGGCGGACAGCAAGGCAGAGCTTGGCGTGCGTCTTCAGGCCCACCATGCCATAGACGACGTGCACTCCCGCACGCTCGAGCTGGCGAGCCCAGGTGATGTTGGCCTGCTCATCGAAACGGGCCTTGATCTCGACGACGGCCAGCACCTGTTTGCCGGCCTCGGCGGCATCGATGAGGGCATCGATGATGGGGGAGTCTCCGCTCGTCCGGTAGAGCGTCTGCTTGATCGCCACGACCTGCGGGTCGTTCGCGGCCTGCTCGATGAACGACTGGACCGAGGTGGAGAACGCATCATACGGGTGGTGCAGCAGAATATCGCCAGATCGCATGGCGGAGAAGACATCTGGAGCTGCCGCTCGCTCGACCGGCGCCAGGTCCGGGTGGGTCATGGCGACGAACGGTGGCCACCGCAGCTCGGTCCGGTCGAGGTCGGCGATGATGTCCAGGCCACGTAGGTCGATCGGCTCGGGCAGCCGGTAGACCTCATCCGCGCCGACCCCAAGCTCTCGCACAAGTAGGTCGAGCACGTGATCGTCCATGTTGTCGGCCACTTCGAGCCGGACCGGCGGGCCGAAGCGGCGCCGCGTGAGCTCCTTCTCCAGGGCTGTGAGCAGGTTTTCCGCGTCGTCTTCTTCGACCTCGACGTCTTCATTCCGCGTGACCCGGAACATGAACTGCTCGCGGACCTGCATACCAGGGAAGAGATACTGCAGGTGCTGGGCGATGACGTCCTCGAGTGTGACGAATCGCGCTGTGTAAAGGGGTTCCTCGGCCGGATCTGCAGGCAGCCGCATGAGTCGTGGAAGCAGCGGCGGGACCTTGATGCGAGCGAAGTGCTCTCGGTCTGTCTTGGGGTTGATGAGGATGACCGCGAGGTTGAGTGAGAGCCCGGAGATGTAGGGGAACGGGTGAGCCGGGTCGACCGCCAGGGGTGTCAGGACGGGGTAGATCCGGGAACGGAACGCCGTGTTGAGGTGCTCGCGATCCGCCTCCGTCCACTCCTCGGGGGGCAGGATGCGGATTCCCTCGTCCTCCAGCGCCGGCCGGATGTGGACCTGGAAGACCTGCGCATGCAGCTCCATGAGCTTGTGCGCGGTGCGGGAGATCTCGTCCAGGGCCTCGCGTGGTTCGAGCCCGGAGGCGGAGCGCACGGCCAGACCCGTGGCAATCCGACGTTTGAGGCCGGCGACGCGCACCATGAAGAACTCGTCGAGGTTGCTGGCAAAGATGGAGAGGTATCGCGCCCGCTCCAGCAACGGCACCGCCGGGTCGATCGCCAGCTGCAGGACCCGCTCGTTGAACTGCAGCCACGAGATCTCCCGATCCAGGAAGCGGTCCTCGGGCAGGCTGTTCGAAATCGTTGCCGCCGGCTGGGCCACCCGGACGAACCGGCCGTTCGCGCCCCGAATACGACCGGCCACTCGCCGGTTCAGGCGGACCAGGGATGCGTCGCTGGCCACCGTCTCCGCGTTCGAACGGGTCTCGTCAGGCAGCGGCTCCTCGAATGGAGCCTCGTCGTCGGCCTGCTCAGCATGCGTCTGCATGGTTCCTATGGTGTCAGCATTGGGTGAACGGCGCGTGAATACATCACATCGATGCTGGTTCGTTCGAACCCGAGCCGGGTGTAGGTCGCGACCGCCGGGCCATTGTCGCCCTCCACATAGAGGTCGATCGTCTGCAGGCCGCGGCTCGCCAGGTAGGCCAGACCGAGGCCGGTGACCGCGCGACCGAGGCCACGGCCCTGGTATGCCGGGTCGACCGCCACCACGTATACCTCGCCCTCGCCGGAGTCCGGTTCGGCGACCTTCGTCCAGTGCGATGCGACCAACCGGTGCGGGCTCACCGCGGTGTCCTCGATCAGCAGCAGCCCCTCTGGGTCGAACCAGGGTTGCGCGATCCGATCCTGCAGGTCGTCCATGGTCATGCGGCCCTGCTCCGGGTGGTGCGCGAAGGCGGTCGCGTTGAGGTCCAGCCAGGCCTGTGCGTCCTGGTCCGGCACGAACGAGCGTGCGGCGAACCCGGCAGGGACCACCGGGGCATCGGGGGCACCTGCGGCCCGCGGGCGAATGGCGGGCTCCGCGTCGACAGCGCGCTGCATACGCCACAGGTTGCGGCTGACCTGGAGGTCGTAGGCACGGGCGAGCGCCTGTGCGGCCGGCAGGTCTCCATGCGCCCACAGCTGCGCGTCGGGGCGTTCCTGCAACAGCGCGTCGATCAGCCGGCGGCCCAGACCCCGGCCGCGCGCGTCGGGCCGCACCGCGGCCTCTGCCGAGCCGTCGTCGGCGAGGACCGCGGCACCCACGAGTTCGGCGTGGCCGATGGTCGCCAGGCGCAGGCCGGCCGCTGCGCCGTGCTGGGGGAGTCGTCGCAGCCCGAGCGTGGTGGCTTCCGAGAACGGTGCCATCCCGTCGGTGTCTGTCGCGGCGTCGGCCAGCGCCAGAACGGCCGCGACCTGCGCGTCGGAGGGATCGGCCGGCCATTCGAGGGTGCTCATGATCCCTGGACCGTACTCGGGAGCTCCTGTTCGGTCACACCCTGCGTGCTGACGAACCGGTAGCCGACGTGTCGCACCGTGCCGATGAGCGACTCGTTCTCGGGGCCGAGTTTGGCGCGCAGCCGCCGGACGTGGACGTCGACCGTGCGGGTGCCGCCGAAGTAGTCGTAGCCCCAGACCTCCTGCAGGACCTGGGCGCGAGTGAACACCCGGCCCGGGTGCGCAGCAAGGTACTTCAGCAGCTCGAACTCCTTGTAGGTCAGGTCGAGCAGACGGCCGCGGATGCGTGCTGCATACGCGTCTTCGTCGATGACCAGGCCGCCCGCCGTGATTGGGGCCGCCGGTTCGTCCGGCTGTCGGCGCTCGTGTCGCGCGATCGCCAGCCGGATCCGTGCCTCCACCTCGGCCGGTCCCGCGGTCTCCAGAAGTACGTCGTCGGTGTCCCACTCGGTTGTCAGCGTGGTCAGCCCACCCTCGGTGAAGACGGCGATCAGCGGTGCGGACAGGCCGCTGCTGCGCAGCATCCGAGAAAGTCCTCGGGCACCGGCAAGGTCACGGCGCGCGTCGAGCAGCACCAGATCGAAGGCGGGCGGGTCGACCATGGATCGTGGGTCGGTCGGCAGGATGCGGACCGTGTGCCCGAGCAGTCCGAGCGCGGGCAGCACCTCGATGCTCGCGCCGCGAGCATCGGTGAGCAGCAGCACCCGTGCCATGCTGATGAAGAATACGGGGCGCGAGCCGATTAGGCCCGCCGAGATCGCCTGAAGTGGGATGTGCCACATTTGGGGCGCCGCGTGAGGCTGACCCCAGGAGGTGCCATGAGCAAGATTGTTGTCCGCTACTGGGCGGCTGCCAGGTCCGCCGCAGAGATCGACCAGGAGACATTCGAGGCGGACACTGCGGGTGCCGCGCTCGCCTCGGCGAAGCAGGCTCACCCTGCCCTCGCGACCGTGCTGGAGGTCGCCACGCTGCTGGTCGACGGGCGCCGCGCCGACATCGACACGGCGCTTGCCGATGGCAGCACGGTGGAGGTCCTGCCGCCGTTCGCCGGCGGGTGATGGGAGGATGCGCGAGTGCGCCATGACACCGATGACCACGGACCCGACCGTCTGCTGACCCCGTATGCCGTGATCTGCGGCATCATTGCGGCCGGCCTGCTGATCCTGGGCGCTTTCGTCGACGAGCAGGTGGTCTCTGCGGCCTTTGTGCTGGCCGGTCTGGTGTTGGCCTGGGGGTGGCCGGTGCTGCTCGGCCTGCCGCGGCCCTCAACCAGCGCCCTGGTGCTGGTGGCCGGCGTGGTCGCCATGGCGGTGGTGGACCTGTGGTCCGACCCGGACGACGGCATGCGGTGGCTCACCGCGGCGCTGGCGATCGTCCTGGTACTCGCCTTTTTGCATGAACTGGTGCGCACCGACGGTCGTGAGCACCTTGTGCTGTCGATCGCGGGGGCGGCCTTCGGCCTCGGCATACTCGCCAGTGGTGCGTTCTTCCGGCAGGCGATGGCCCGCGAGCACGGCGATCTGGCCATCGTGGCCGCCGTCGGAGCGACCGCCCTCGGCCTGCTGGTGGACTACCTGTGCCACCGGAGTCGGCGGCTGGCGGAGTGGGCGCTGCCGACCGCGCTGCTGCTCGGAGCGGTGCTCGGGCTGATCATCGGCCTCGCGAGCGGCGCCCCGTGGAACGTGCTGCTGGTGACTGGACTCGTCTCGGCCGGCCTGTCACACGCCCTGCGTCGGGTGGTCGGCGTCCTCCCGACGACCGCGGACCCGGCCGCCCAGCTGGCGATCGGCTCGAGCGGCACCCTCGTAGCCGGACTGGTGCCGTACGTCGCGCTGTGGGCCCTCGTCCGCTGACCCCATCTCGCCGAGTGGAGTAGATAACGCTCGAGTGGAGCACAAATATGTGCGCCACTCGGCGGGGGGTGTGGGGTCAGGCGACGCGCTTGAGCTCGGCGGAGACGTGGCTCTGCAGGGTCTGCCCCATCGCGGCCATATCCATGGCCCACATCAGGTTGGAGTTCACGTAGCCGTAGAGCCGCGAGCCGGCCGCGTACTCCTTGGCGGAGCCGCTGCGCAGCACGCCATCGGTGCGCAGCTCGACCTTCGCGGGCGAGGTATTGCCGTAGTACAGCTCGACGACCCCCGTGGGGTGGGTGAGCAGCACCTCGACCTCGTTGTCGGGCCGGGGACGCCAGAAGCCGAGCTCGGTCGCCAGCGGGCGCACCTTGTTGCCGTCGGCGTCCAGCAGCCAGGTGCGGCTCTCCCAGCGCAGGAAGGGTCGGCCGTCGTGGCTACAGGTGATCTCCTGGCCGAAGTTGGCCGACTCGATCGTGGGGTACCCCACGACGCCGGCTCCCTCCCAGCTGCCGAGCAGCCAGGCAAGCGGTGCCAGCTCGTGGGGCATGTCGGGGTCGAGCTCAAAGGGCATCTGCGCCTCCGTGGGTTGATGGCCGGTTGCGGTCAGCGGATGGTGTTGCGGGGGCCGGTGTAGGCGCTCATGTCGTCGATCGCCAGCGAGTGACCCAGCTGCTTCATCTTGGGCTCGTTGACCACATCGATGTCACCCGCGACCTTGTTGTAGGCGAACCCGGTGAAGGGCGCGGTGAAGAAAGTGAGGTCGTTGCCACGGATGTTGCGCAGCTTCAGTGCAGTGTCTCGCATGTATGCCGTGGTCATCCCGTCGTCGACCACGGTGGTCTTGGTGATGTCGTCCAGGATATTCGAGAGCGTGATGGGATTCAGCAGAGTGCCGGCCTTGAGCGTCTTTTGCAGGACGGCCTTGATCCAGGCCTGCTGATCGCGGCCGCGATCGATGTCGCCCTCCTTCAGCTGGTGACGCTCGCGGACGAATCCGAGGGCCTGGGTGCCGTTCATGTGGTGGAAGCCTTTGGTGAGGTGGCCGAAGCCGTTCTCGTCGAATGCCTGTGCCACGTAAACGTCGACGCCGCCGAGGTCGTCGGTGACCTTGGCGAAGCCGGTGAATCCGATCTGGGCGACGTGGTCGATGTGCACACCGAGCATGTCCTGCATGGTGGTGACCAGCAGGGGTGCGCCCCCGTAGGCGTACGCGGCGTTGATCTTGTTCTTGCCGTGGCCCGGGATCGGCACGTAGAGGTCTCGAGGGAAGTGAATGACCTGGATGCTCTTGTAGTTGTTGCTGATGTGCACCAGCTGGATCACGTCGGATCGTGAGTCGACGTGGATGTTCGACGGGTCACGCGAGTCCGACCCGAGCAGCAGGATGTTTTGGGCGTTGCCGGCCTGCGCGACGCGCGCCGGGCCCCCGGGTGTGGTCGGTAGCAGCGCCGAGTGGTGGACGTTGGAGTCCAGCAGGTGGTTCAGGTACAGCGCGAACCCGACGCCTGCCAGCACCACGATCAGCACCAGAGTCAGCAGCGTCAGCAGCGCCACCTTGACCCTGCCGGCCTTGCGGCGTCGTCTGGTCGGTGCGGCGGCCGCCGCACCGGGTGCGCCGTCATCGAAGTCGCTGGTGGGCTGCTGGTGGTCCGGGTCGTCCGGCCCGAGGTCATCGGCCATGGGCTGAAGTGTAGGTCGTGTCCTTGGCGCGGGGCCGGTGAAGCGCCGTGCGCGTGGTCGTAGCCTGGGTGGGTGAGCGACACGACTGCAGTAAGCACTCTTCTGTCCACCCCGGGCGCCGTCGAGGATGTGGGCCGGGATGCGGGCGTCGCCTCGCACTACGGCGACCCGTTGCGCGAGCAACGGTTGCTGACCGATGGGCTCGGGGTGGTCGATCTGTCGCACCGCGGCGTGGTGCAGGTGACCGGCCCTGACCGGCTCACCTGGCTGCACTCGATGACGACCCAGAAGATCGACGACCTCCCGCCGTATACCTCCGTCGAGTCGCTGGTGCTCAGCCCGAAGGGGCACATCGAGCACTCCCTGCACCTGGTCGACGACGGCGAGACCACCTGGATCACGGTCGAGCCGGGGACCGCACCCGCGCTGGTGGAGTGGTTGCGGTCGATGCAGTTCATGCTGCGCGTCGAGGTGCAGGATGTGACCCCGGCGTATGCCGTGCTCGGCGAGCCGATCAACGCGGAGTCGACGGCGCAGGAGCTGGAGTCGCACGGCGTGATCGCCTGGCGTGACCCGTGGCCCGCCATGGGTCCGGACAGCGCGGCATACGGCCGCACGGATCCGCATCCGGCGACCGGCCGTGCCTGGCGGGAGCTGATCGTGCCACGGGACACGGTGCTGCAGATGGTGGACGACCGCCCGCTGGCAGGGATGTGGGCGCTTGAGGCGCTGCGCATCGATGCGTGGCGGCCACGGGTGCTGTGGGAGACGGACCACCGCACGATCCCGCACGAGCTGGACCTGCTGCGGACGGCGGTGCACCTGCACAAGGGCTGTTACCGAGGGCAGGAGACCATCGCGCGGGTGCACAACCTCGGCAAGCCGCCGCGGCGGCTGGTCTTCCTGCATCTGGACGGATCCGGGCACACGCTCCCGGATGTGGGCGCCGAGCTGGTCGTATCCGGCGCGGAGCGTCCGATCGGTCGGATCACGTCCGTCGGCCGCCACTATGAGGACGGCCCGATCGCGCTGGCCGTGATCAAGCGCAACACCCCGGTGGATGCGGTGCTCGAGGCGGGCACCGTGAGCGCGGCGCAGACGGTCATCGTCGAGCCGTAGAGCCCGGTTTTGGAGGGCCTGGACCGGCTCACTGCAGGTGTAGTGACGGAGATCACGCTTGCCGCGGCTTGCAAAATGCTAACCAAAGCAAGCACACTGTAGTCATGAGCCCGAACCCCGTGACCGACCTTGGTGGCTACCTCAAGGACCAGCGCACCCAGGCGCAGCTGTCCTTGCGGCAGCTGGCAGATCGCGCGGGCATCAGCAATCCGTACCTCTCGCAGATCGAGCGCGGACTGAAGAAGCCGAGCGCGGAGATCCTGCAGGCCCTGGCCAAGGGACTGCGCATCTCGGCCGAACAGCTCTACGTGCATGCGGGCATCCTCGACGCCCCGACGGACGACGAGTTGTCGGCGCTCGACGTGCGACGGGCGATCCTCGCGGATCCTCGTCTCGATGAGAGGCAGCGCAAGGTGCTGCTGGACGTCTACGCGTCGTTCATCGGCGACTGAGTCACTCCACGAAGTGGGCGCACCGACTCGGTCACTCGACCTAACTGACAAAGCCACGACACCGGCAAGCGCCGGAATCAACGAAAGGAAACTGGCCATGGCCATGGACATCAAGAAGACTCTGACCGACGCCACCCCGTTCTACGCGCTCGTCGGCGCCGCCGACCAGGTCGTCACCGACGTCAAGGGCGCACTGGGTCAGGCGCAGGCGCGCACCCTCGCCCTGCGCGGTGAGCTGGAGCCGAAGTCGCTGCAGACCAAGGTGACCGGCACGGTTGCGGAGGTTCGCACCCGGGTCGAGGCCCTGCCCGGCACCGCGACCGCCCGTTTCGACGCCGTCACCGATGGTGTCGAGAAGACCTACACCGACTTCGCGAACCGCGGTCAGAAGGTCGTCACCGACCTGCGCAACCGCCCCGAGGTCAAGAGCGTCAGCGAGCGCGCCGACCAGCTCGTCGGTCAGGGCAAGGACGCCGTCGGCACCGCGCGCAAGGTCATGGACGACACGCAGACCACGGTCCGCAGCACCGTGTATGCCGGACGCAAGCAGGCCGCGCAGGAAATCGCCGACGTTGCGGGCAAGGTTGAGTCCGACGCGAAGACCGCTGCGCGCAGCAACGCTGCCAAGGAAGGCCTGACCAAGAAGGAGTCGGACGCCAAGCCGGCCGCCAAGAAGACCACCGCCAAGAAGGCTCCGGCGAAGAAGACCACCGCGAAGAAGACCAGCTCCAGCAAGGCCTGACAACGCAGGTGGGTGACATCGTCGCCTGCTGATCACACAGCGAACCCCACGAGGTCTCCTCGTGGGGTTCGCTGCGTCGTGCCCCACTGGTTCCAGGCATGCCGTGACGGGCGCTGGGGGTAGGCGGTCGCGGTCGTTGATCTGCCCCGTCTAGTGTGCTGATCCGTGACCACTTCTTCTGCGCATGCCCTGTCCACTGCCCCCGTCCTCGCCGAGGTGGAGCGCAGCGGTTTCGTCGAGTCCGTGCACCACGGAGTTGCCGTGGTCGTGGCTGTTGACGGATCGATCACCCGCCAGGTCGGGGACGTCACGGCACCCTGCTTTCCGCGGTCGTCCAACAAGCCGGTCCAGGCGCTGGCGATGCTGCGTGCCGGACTGGATCTCGACGGACCGCTGCTCGCGCTCGCGGCGGCCAGCCACTCCGGTGAGGACTTTCACCTCGAGGGCGTGCGCGCGATTCTCGATGGCGCCGGGCTTACCCTCGACGACCTGCAGAACACCCCTGACCTGCCGCTGGACGTGCAGGCTCGTGACGCCTGGCTCCGGGCCGGGCACGGCCCGGAGCCCATCACGCAGAACTGCTCGGGCAAGCACGCCGGGATGCTCGCGGCCTGCGTCGCGGCCGGTTGGGACACCGCGACCTACCGGGACCCGCAGCACCCGCTGCAGCAGCTGATGGCGCGGACCCTGGCCGAGCTCGCGGGAGAGCCGGTCGCGGCGACCGGCACCGACGGCTGTGGTGCGCCGGTCATGGCGATCTCGCCCGCCGGCCTGGCGCGAGCCTTCGGTCGCATCGCGAGCGCCGCGCCCGGCACCCAGGAGGCGAGGGTTGCGGACGCCATCCGCGCCAATCCCGAATACCTCGGTGGCACCCGCCGTGATGTCACGGCGCTGATCCGCGGCGTGGACGGGCTGATCGCCAAGGACGGTGCCGAGGCGGTGTATGCCGTGGGGCTGGCCGACGGCCGCGGTCTGGCCGTCAAGATCGCGGACGGCGGAGAGCGTGCCCGTGCGGTGGTCATGGCGCAGCTGCTGCGCCGGGAGGGCGTGCAGGCTGGCGTCCTCGACGAGTTCGGGCACCAGTCCGTCCTCGGCCACGGGGAGCCCGTGGGTGAGGTGCGGGCGGTCGGTCTCTGATGCGCGCGGTCCTTCAGCGGGTCGCCAGCGCGTCGGTGAGCGTCGGCGAGGATGTGGGCGGACGGACCGACCGTCCGGGGCTGCTCGCACTGGTGGCCGAACCGCTCGTCGACGTCTGAAGCGCCGCCGAGAGGCATACCTCGGCACCGAGCGGCATACCAAATTGGTGTGCCGCTCGGTGGGTTTGTATGCCCCTCGGCGGGCGGGCAGGCGGGTTAGGGCAGGGGCGGGAGCGCCGGAGGCCGGCGGGCCGGTTCCTGCTCCAGCCGGTCCCGGATCTCCAGGAGAGCGCGGTCGAGCTGTACATCGCGACCGGCGACGCGGTCCCGAACCGACACCTGCACCTCGATGTCCGGATCGACACCGTGGTTCTCCACACCCCAGCCGAAGTCGTCGAACCAGAAGGCGTATCGCGGCTGGGTGACCACGGTGCCATCGACAAGGTCGTACCGGCCGTCGATGCCGATGACACCGCCCCAGGTGCGGGTGCCGACGACGAGGCCCAGCCCCAGGGATCGAATGGCGGCGGTCACGATGTCGCCGTCCGAACCGGCATACATGTCAGTCACGGCCACCATCGGCCCGCGCCGCGCATCCAGGGGGTAGGACGTCGGCCGGGGGCCGCGGGCGTGAGACCAGCCGATGATGCGGCGGGCCAGCTTCTCGATCACCAGCTGTGAGGTGTGACCGCCGCTGTTCCCTCGCACATCGACGATCAGGCCGTCCCGGCCGACCTCCGTGCGCAGGTCGCGGTGCAGCTGCGCCCACCCGCCCGACACCATGTCGGGGATGTGCAGGTAGCCGACTCGCCCATCGGTGCGCTCGTGCACGTGGCGGCGTCGATCGGCCACCCAGTCCTGGTAGCGCAGTGGCACCTCGGTCGAAAGTGGCACCACCGCAACGGCCCGCCTGGCACCGCAGTCGGCCGGGGCGATCGTCAGCTCGACCGGGGTGCCGGCCGACCCCAGCAGCAGCGCCTCCGGCGGGCAGGTGCGAGACGTCGCCCGACCATCGACGGCCAGGATCGCGTCACCCTCGGCCGCGGCCACTCCGGGCGCAAACAGCGGTGACCGAGCGCGCGGCTCGGACGACTCACCCGGCACGATGCGGTCGATCCGCCAGGCAGCGCCGTCGAAGGACAGGTCGGCGCCGAGGAGGCCCTGGCCGGTGCCGGAGGCGGGCGGTTCCGGTGGGGTCATGCAGTAGGCGTGAGAGGTGCCCAGCTCGCCCTGCATCTCCCAGATGAGGTCCACCAGGTCGCTCCTGGTGGCCACCCGCTCCAGCAGGGGCGCATAACGGTCCCGGGCGGCGGCCCAGTCGATGCCGCCCATGTCGGCGCGCCAGTAGTGGTCGCGCATCAGTCGCCAGGCCTCGTGGTACATCTGCGTCCACTCCTGCAACGGCTCGACACGGATGCGTGCGCGCCCGAGGTCGACGGTGACATCGTCCGGGTCGTCTTCGCTCACCTTGCGTTCCGCCGGCAGCAGTCGAAGCTTGTCGCCGTCCTGCACCAGCAGCCGTTTGCCGTCCCCGGTGCTGCGAACGCCGTCGGCGCCGTCGACGAGCGTCTCGACCTTGCCGGTCTTCAGGTCCAGCCGTTCCAGGGTTGCCCGTGGCGGCTCGTCGTCGACATGGGCAAGGTCCGAGCCCAGCTCGCCATGCGTGGGTTGGCGCAGCCAGACCAGGGCACCCTCAACCGCCTGTAGGTCCTGGTAGCGCCCGCCTGCCACCGGCGCCGGCACGATCCGCTGGTCCAGGCCCGGCAGGTCGACGGTCGTGCGGTGCGGCGCGGCAGGCTGGGCCGAGCGTCCGTCGGCGCCGGCAGCCCCGTCCGGTGCTGGTTCGGCATCGAACCACCGACCGCCGACCTGCGGTTCGAACGGTGAGGGCGTGGTGGCGCCGAGCGGCAACAACATCGGCCGGCAGCCACCGGGAAAGGACAGGTCGAAGACGAACGCGTCATAGACGGGATCGAGGCTGCGCACCGACAAGAAGGCCAGGTGCGAGCCGTCCCGGGTGAACACGGGCTCGGTGTCGGTGAATCGCAGCGGGGTCACGTCGAACGGGCTCGTGTCGGGCCGCCCCACCTCGAGCATCCGAATGTTGCGCAGCGGTTCCGGCCCGGGCGCGGACCACGCGAGCCAGCGCGAGTCCGGCGAGAAGGCCAGACCGGCCACGTCGCCCTGGTCGGTTGTGTCGACCTCGATCGGCGTGACTGGCTGCGCCGGCGACCCGACCGGCACCGCGACGAGGAGCAGCCTGCCGTCGTGGGTCGCCAGCGCGAGCAGGCGCCCGTCGGGCGCCGCCGCCATGTCCAGCACCCGTCCCACCAGTCCCGGGGCGACCAGCCGGTCGGTCGACCCACCCTCGATCCCACCGATCTCGACGGCGTCATCGCCGTCCACGTCGCTGACCCAGGCCACTCGGTCGGTGGACCCGAGCACGGTCGGCAGCCTGCGGCGTGCGTCCGAGCTGTCCGCCAGCGCACGGGCCGGTCCGTCGCGGTGGGGCAGCCAGAGCACGCGGCCATGCACCTCCACGGCGCTGGCCCGGCCGCTGCGGTCGGTGCTGAGGTGCTGGATCTTCTTGGCGGTGACCGCGATGTGCTGCGGGCTCAACCCGTTGCGGGCGCCGCCGAGGCGGATATCCAGCTGCCGTGGCTCGGTGCCCGGAGCGAGTGAGTCCAACAGATGCAGTCGGCCTCCGGAAACGTAGACCACCTGCCGGCCGTCGCTGGTGGCGTGCCGGGCATAGAGCTCGTGATCGGTATGCCGGACCAGTGAGTCAACCTGAGGCGTGGCCTCATCGACGGCCAGGCTGTAGAGCTGACCGCGGCCCTCATGATCCGACAGGAACCCGATGCGCTCGCCGCCGTCGGTGCGGGTCCACAGCGGGCCCACCAGCCCGGACTCCAGCTCGCCGAGGATGCGGTCGTAGTCACCGTCGCCGGTGGCATCCCACCACAGCTGTGCGGCGGTGCCTCCGCGGTAGTGCTTCCACCAGGCCGGTTCAGACAGGTTCGCGGTGGACATCAGGGCGCCGCCGGACAGCCCCTGCTGTGGTGCGAGCGCCAGATCGTGCACCCACCCGATCGGCAGCCGGCGACCGGGGCCGCCGTCGACCGGCACGGCATACGCGAACTGGCGGGAGCGATCCGCCTGCCGGGCGGCACTCACCACGATCACCTCGTCCTCGTCGAGCCAGCCGCGGACGGTCGTGCCCGGGCTGCCCCAGAAGGTCAGTTGCCGCGTGGCCCCGCCGTCGACCGGAGCGACGTAGACCTCCTGGCAGGTGGGTGAGCCCGAGGCCCATGCGACTCGGGTGCCGTCGGGGGAGATGTGCGGGCAGGTGGCCGGCCGGTGGTCGGTGCTGATCCGATAGGCCCGACCACCACCGGTGCCGGCCATCCAGACATCGTCGTCGGCCACGAACGCGACCTGGTCGCCGCGGACAGCGGGAAAGCGAAGATAGGCGTGGATGCTCACCCCGCCGACCCTAACCCGAGACGCGATCAGGATCACGAGATCGGCGGGATCGGTCAGGTGCCGGCGCCCGGGTCGATGCCGCGAGCGCATCATGGTGTGTCTCGTGTGCCGTGGCGTTTAGGCTGGAGACATGTTAGACGGACTGTGGCAGGTGCAGAGCCTGGTGGCGTTTGTGCTCGGGATCGTGCTGTTTGCGATGGAGGTCTTCGCGCTCATCGAGGCGGTGCGGCCGCGCTCCGAGGCGTACGTGGCTGCCGGCAAGCTGACCAAGCCGATCTGGATGGCGATCACCGCGGTGTGCGCGGTCCTCGGCCTGCTCACGATCAGCAACCCGCTGAACCTCTTCGGGGTGCTGGCCGTCGTGGGAGCGGCCATCTTCCTGGCCGACGTCCGACCGGCTCTGCACCGCATGCTGGGGCAGGGCAAGAAGAGCCGGTCGAACCCGTTCGACCGTTGGTGACCGCGACCTCGCACCGTCGCACGTCCCTGCTGCCGATCGCCGACGGCGCCCTGGAGTACCTGCTGACCGGCAAGGGCGCGCCAACAACGGTTTTCGGTCACGGACTGGCCGGGTCCATCGACACGACCAGGCCGTTCGGATCGGCGGTCGCCGGCACTCGCGCGTTCTTCCATTTCCGGGGGCACGGGGCGTCCAGCTCGCCGGAGACTCCGTGGACGTATGCCGCGCTCGCGGCCGAGCTGCGGGCGGTCGCCGACGCGGTTGACGCCACCCAGGCGCTCGGGGTCAGCATGGGCGCCGGCGCGCTCTGCCACGCGCTCGAGGAGACCCCGGACCGGTTCGACCGCATCGTCCTGGTCATTCCGGCGATTCTGGACACGCCGCGCACGGACCAGGCCCTCGACCGACTGCTGCAGATGGGTGAGCTGGCACATGACCACGACGTCGACGGCGTCTTCGACCTGATGCTGCGGGCGCAGCCTGCCCCCATGCGTGATCGTCCTGAGGTGCGGACCTGGTGCCGGCGCCAGGCCGAGACCATCGTGCGCACGGATGTCGGCCGTGCGCTGCGCACCATCCCACACGAGGTCGCGATGACGGGCCGGGACGCGCTGCGCGGCATACCGGCGCCGTTGCTGGTGCTGGCGCAGGAGGACGACCCGGCGCATCCGGTCTGGGTGGCGGAGCAGATCGCCGCCCTGGTGCCGGATGCCACGCTCGAAGTGCTGCCACCCGGCGGCATTCTGTGGTCGCACCGTTCCACCGTCCGTCATCTGATCGGAGAGTTCCTGTCGTGAAAGCCACCGTTCTGCACAGCCCTGGAGACGTGCGCCTGGACGAGGTACCGGACCCGCGGATCCTCGACGACACGGATGCCGTCGTGCGGGTGGTCGCGGCATGTGTGTGCGGATCCGACCTGTGGCCCTACCGCGGGATCAACCCGGTGACCGAACCGGTGCGGATCGGTCACGAGTTCGTCGGCGTGGTCGAGGAGATCGGGTCGGCGGTCCGGAGCCTGCGCGCCGGCGACTTCGTCATCGCACCGTTCATGTTCTCCGACAACACCTGCCCGCACTGCCAGGTGGGTATCCAGTCGGCGTGCCCCTCCGGCGGGTTCTGGGGCCGCGAGGACCGGCAGGGCAAGACGGTCGACGGGGCACAGGGCGAATACGTGCGGGTGCCGCTGGCGGACGGCACCCTCGTCACGGTGCGGGACCACGACGAGGCCATGATCCCGTCGTTGCTTGCGCTGTCGGACGTGATGGGCACCGGCTGGCACGCGGCGGTGGCAGCCAATGTGCGCGAGGGTGACACGGTGGTCGTCGTCGGTGACGGCGCGGTCGGACTCAGTGGCGTGCTCTCGGCAGCTCAGATGGGCGCTGCGCGGATCATTGTGATGTCCAGACACGAATCTCGGCAAAAACTCGCGACCGAGTTCGGGGCAACGGATATCGTGGCAGCCCGGGGCGACGAAGGGGAGGCGCAGGTGATGGAGATGACTCACGGAGTCGGTGCGGACGCCGTGCTCGAATGTGTCGGCACAGGCGAATCGATGGGCACCGCACTGACCGTCGCGCGACCGGGAGCCACCGTCGGTTATGTCGGTGCGCCGCACGGGGTCGAGCTGCCGGTGGCAGCGATGTTCGGCCGAAATGTCGGACTGGCGGGTGGAGTGGCACCGGCCCGCCAGTACCTGCCGAACCTGCGGGATGCCGTGCTTTCCGGGCAGATCAATCCGGGCAGGGTGTTCGACCTGCAGCTGCCCCTGGACGAGGTGGCGGAGGCCTATCGCGCCATGGACGAGCGTCGTGCGATCAAGTCGATGCTGTGGGTCGGTCGATCCTGATGCACCGCCTCCACCCACAGGTGCTGCACTATGCCTGGGGGTCGCACGACGTCATCGCGAAGCTGACAGGTCGACCAGGGCCGACGACGGAGCCCGAGGCCGAGCTGTGGATGGGGGCCCACGAGAAGGCCCCGTCGGGCATCGACGTCGATGGTCAGCGGACGACGCTCGACGAGCTGGTGGAGTCCGACCCTGCTGCGATGCTGGGCGACTCGTGCTCCGCTGCCTTCGAGCGGCGGCTCCCGTTCCTGCTGAAGGTGCTCGCGCCGAGCCGGCCACTGTCCATCCAGTGCCATCCGGATGCGGAACAGGCCCTCAATGCCCCCGAGGGCACGTATACGGACGGCTGGCCGAAGCCGGAGGCCCTGATCGCGGTCACGGAGTTCGAGATCTTTGCTGGGACCCGCCCCTTCGACGAGGTGCGGACGATGGCCGAGCGGTTGAACATCGCCGACCTGACTCGGCGCGTCGAGAGCGCGGCAACGGCCGGGTGTCCCACGCGGGGACTGCTGTCCGAGCTGTTGCTCCTTGCGGACGAGGAACGCATCGCATTGGTGCGGAAGGTTGTTGAGGGGTGCCGCAACCTCTCCGACGAGGAGTGCGACGGGCCGGCTGGTGTCGTGGCGCGCGTGTCGCACCTGTTTCCGGACGACATCGGTCTGGTAGTACTGCTGCTGATGCGCCACCGTGTCCTTGAGCCGGGTTCGTATGTGTTCGTTCCGGCCGGTGTGCTGCACGCGTACTCGGGCGGCACCGCCGTCGAGATCCTCGCGAACTCCGACAACATCGTGCGAGCAGGCCTCACGCCCAAGAAGATCAACATCTCCGAGCTGCTGCGGATCGTCGACGTCGACAAGACGATGGGACCCGCGCAGCCGTCGGTGACCGGCCGCGCGCGGACCTATCCCACGGATGCTCCGCACTTCCAGCTGCATACGATCAGCCCTGGCACCGAACCGCAGAACGTCCCAGGCGATGGCATTCCCCGAATCATGCTGGCACTGCATGATTCGGTGACCCTGGAGACCGCCGTGGAGACGCTGAAGCTGGCCGGCGGTGAGTCCTGCTTCGTTCCCGCCTCCGAAGGCCCGGTGACCGCCTCCGGCAGGGGCGAGCTCTTCATCGCCACAACCGGCCCACGTTCCCATCTCGACCCAGCACCCACTCGCCGATCTAGCACTCACCCTCGCTGATCGAGTAGCGCGCGTATCGAGATCTGGTGAGGCTTCGTGGGGAGGTGATGGGGGTCTCGATACGGCTCGCGCTGCGCGCTCGCCTACTCGACCAGCGGGTGGGGTCGGCGCTGGACGCTTAGCAGATGCCGCACTCGTCCGCGGGTGCCGTTCGCACGTGGGCGATCCCGCTGCGCAGCGCCCATCGGAAGATCGCCAGCGACAGGGCCGCCACAAGGCACGAGTCGAGCGGCGCCGGCAGGGCAGACGTTCCGCCGAAGCTGCCCAGCCGGGACAGGATGAGCAGCGCCACGAGGTAGGTCACGAGCCAGCTGCCCTTGAGCAGCTCGGCACGCAGGGAACGGCCGCGCGACATGATCGCAAACACTGCCACGCCGATCAGGATCAGGGGAATGACCAGCCGGAGTTGATCCCAGCCGGACCAGTAGACGAACTCGCCGGCTGCGACGAAGCTTGCCGGCGCGATCCAGGGCATTCCGCGCGACCAGGCGGGCACCATGTTGTTGTCCGTGCGTCGGAAGATTGCGGCGGCGACCGCGCTGGTGAGGTAGGTGATCAGGTACATGTCGCCCATGACCGCCACGATGCCCTGCCAGCCGCCGAACGGTAGGAGGAAGAGCACGATGATGCCGAGGTTGAGCACCAGCGCCCGACGCGGGATCCCCGACTTCGCATGCACGGCCATGAAGAAGCGAGGCAGGATGCCGCTCTTGCCGAGGGCGTACGTGTGCCGGGCGTTGAGCCCGACCCCGACGTTCGCCGAGGCTCCGGGGGAGAGCACCGCATCGGCATACAGCAGCATGGACACCCACTGCAGGTTCATCACCAGGGCGAGCTGGCCGAACGGGGAGGTGAAGTTGACACCGCTCCACCCGTGCCCGAGGAAGCTGTCCGGGACGGTGAAAAGGAACGTGAGCTGGAGCGCGGCGTAGAGGCCGACGGCCAGCACGATCGCCGCGATCACGGCCGCCGGAATGGTGCGGCGCGGGTCCTTCGCCTCGCCGGAGAAATCCACCGCAGCCTGGAAACCATTGACGGAGTATACGATTCCTCCGGTGGCCAAGGCCGTGAAGCAGGCTGTGTAGCCGTAGGGGGCGAATCCGCCATGGCTGGTCATCCGGCCGGAGTGGAATCCGGAGATGAGGAGAAGGATCACGGTGACGATCGGGACGGCGACCTTGACCACCGTGATGAGGTTGTTGAACCGCGCGAATACCTTGACGGCGAACCAGTTCACGCTCGTCAGGAGGGCCGCGAACAGCATTCCGACGGCGACACCGGGCACCGTGAGTCGGTCGCCGCTGTACAACCAGGGCAGGTAGTGGGCGCCGTACCCGAGGATGGCGCTGATCTCGGCGGCGGTGCCACCGACGGACAGCAGGGTCGACCAGCCGACGAGAGATCCCACCAGTCGTCCGCTGGCATACAGCGGCCAGCGAACGGTGCCACCGTCTTCTGGTCTGGTGACCCCCAGCTCGACCATGACCATCGCGACCAGTGCGCACAGCAGACCCGCCCCGATCCAGGACAGCAGTGACGCTGGGCCGGCGATCTTCGCGGAGTACATCGCGGCGAACAGCCACCCAGATCCGACGATGTTGGAAAAGCCGATGGCGGTGAGACTCCAGAAGCCCAGATGTCGGCGGAGCAGGAACTCCTGGGCGCCGGCCGACGCGCCGCCGCGGTGCTGGTCCAGCGAGGTGGGGCTCGAGTCAACGGTGTCTGACATGGTCATGGCCTGTTCATGCCTCGGATCGGGAGTGCGTGGCGACCGTCAGCTCCGGTGCGTGTTCGAGGGTCGAGTGGATGGTGCAGCGGCGGCTCGCCCGCACCAGGGCGTCGACCTGCATCTCCGGCAGGCCGGTCGGTGTCTGGAGTATCGCGTTGACGCGGGACATTCTCCGCGGTCGGTTCGCCATCTCGCCGGACACCCGGACCGACAGCCCGTTCGCGGGGATGTTGTTGCGTTCGGCGTAGTCGAGCACCGTGCCGAGCATGCAGCTGCCGAGCGCGGCGAGCAGGAGCTCGGTCGGCTCCATGCCGTGGTCCCCGGCGCGCACTTCGACGTCATCGGTGTGGGTGGTGAAGTTGTGCCCGGTCGTGTGCCGGGCGGTCACGGTGTAGAGGTCAGCCATGGTGTCATCTCCGCTGGTGGTCGAATCTCGGACGGGCCGATGAGCCGTTCAGCACTCACCGCCGCCGCAAGTGTGGCCTGGATCTCGCTAAACCTGCACACAGGAAATATGGGTGCTACCCAAAATTTTGGTTATGGTTGGCGAATGCTGGACACCCGACTTCTGCGAACGTTCCACCAGGTGGTGGAGTCCGGTTCGTTCTCCGCGGCAGCGCGCACGCTCGGCTACACCCAGCCGGCGATCAGTCAGCAGATCCGCACCCTGGAGAAGGCGGTGGGCACGCCGCTGTTCATCCGCACCGGGCGCAAGATGGTGCTGACCGAGGCCGGTGAACTCCTGCTCCGGCATGCCGTAGGCATCCTGGCGGACCTGTCCGCCGCGCAGAGCCAGGTCGCAGCGATCCGGCACCTGGCCGCCGGTCGGGTCCGGGTATGCACATTCCCCAGCGCAAGCGCGACGATCGTGGCGGCTGCCGCTGCCGGTCTGCGCAAGTCCAACCCCGGGATCCGGGTCCAGCTCTCCGAGGCCGAGCCGCCGGAGTCACTGGCGATGCTGGAGGCGGGTGAGTGTGACATCGCGCTCGCCTTCAACTACGAGGGAATGCCGGAACCTGGCCGCACTGAGTTCGTGGTGCGGGCATTGCTCGACGATGACATGCAGGTCGTGCTGCCGGTGGGGCACCCACTGTCCCGACGCCGGTCTGTCGACCTGCCGGAGCTGGTGAACGAGAGCTGGATCGCCGGGTGTCCGCAGTGCCGTGCGACGTTCGTCAACGCCTGTTCTCAAGCGGGGTTCGAGCCGGACATCGCCGTGACCACCGACGACAACCTGGCCGTGCAGAGCCTCGTTGTGGCCGGCATCGGTGTCGGGGTGATGCCCGGGCTGGTGCTGTCGTTCCTCCGCCATCCCCAGATCGTCGCGCGGCCCCTTCGCCCGGCGGTCCGGCGCAAGGTGTCGGCCTACACGCTCGCGGACTACACCCGCATACCCGCGACGTCCGTGATGCTCGAGGCACTGACCGAGGCTTCCGGCCGGTTGCAGCGCGGCGCGGTGGGCGACAGCTCCATCTCATAAGCAGAAATATGAGGTTTCGGCGAATTGAGTGGCTTTCACCTTTCGCCACCGGTGACCGGTCACCCGTCCACTTGTGCGCCGAGATCGCAGTTTTCCGCTGTATACCGGTGGCGGTTGACCGAACAGTGCGATCTCGGCGCAGCAGGGGGCAACGGACCGATCCCGGCTGCTAGGGCCTGGGGGCGACGGCATGCCACGCGACACCGAGCTCCCCGAGGCGCCAGCGGTGTGGACCGTCCAGCACCGGCCAGCCCGCATCGCGCAGCGTCCGCGCCGTGACGATGAACCGCTGCCGCGCGCCGTATGCCGCGTGCGGGCTCGCGTGTGCCCAGGCGTCGCCGAGGTCGCGCAGCAGTTGGTGGATCCGTTCACCGGGGA
The DNA here is from genome assembly GCF_007845645.1 of Leekyejoonella antrihumi. Taxonomy (GTDB): domain Bacteria; phylum Actinomycetota; class Actinomycetes; order Actinomycetales; family Dermatophilaceae; genus Leekyejoonella; species Leekyejoonella antrihumi. The sequence continues at coordinate 60,011 of NZ_VCQV01000001.1, read as the reverse complement.
CATTGCGATGGATCAGTGCCTTCGGGAGGCGCTCCGCCACGATCGACGGGTCCTCCAGCCCGGCCAGCCGCACCGAGATCGTGAGCGAGATCGGCCCGATGTGGTCGACCGCAATCCACGAGGAGAGTCGGCCGATCTCGTCGCAGGTGCCGTCGACCAGCAGACCCCGAGGCGCCAACCGTTCACGCACCCGGTCCCAGGCACCTCTCACCTGCGACTCGTCATACTGCCGGAGCACGTTGAACGCGCGCACCACCTCGACCTGGCCGGGCACGGGGATCTCGAAACCGCCGTGCCGGAAGGTCAGCCCGGGGCGTTCAAGGGGAAGCGCGGCGCGCACTCGATCGAGGTCGATCTCCAGCCCGACAACCTGCGCGTCGGCCCGGACGCGCCGGAGCCGTTGATGCAGCTCGACGGCCGTCACCGGAGAGGCGCCGAACCCGAGATCGATCGCGACGGGCGGGCGGTCTGTCTGCCGCAGCCGCCACGCCTGTGGTCCGGTCAACCACCGGTCGCATCGGCGCAACCGGTTGGGGTTCGTGGTGCCACGGGTGATGGCTCCCACCGGCCGGTCGCTGCGCACGAGACCAGGCTAGCCACGGCCGCCGCGACGCTGCCGCGAGCCGTGGGACAATGGCGGTGATGTCGACCTCCACCGTGCACCGCGTCGCCATGATCAGCGTGCACACCTCGCCCCTTGACCAGCCCGGCACGGGTGATGCCGGAGGTCTGAACGTGTATGTGGTGGAGACCGCGCGCCGGCTGGCGAAACGCGGGATCGAGGTGGAGATCTTTACCCGGCGCACCTCCGCCGGTCTCGCCGAGGTTGCCCCGATGGCACCCGGCGTCGTCGTGCGACATATCGACGCCGGGCCGTATGAGGGGTTGTCCAAGGAGGACCTGCCGGGCCAGCTCTGCGCGTTCGCCGCCGGGGTGATGCGGCATGTCGCGATCAGCCCCGAAGGGCACTACGACCTGGTGCACTCGCACTACTGGCTCTCCGGCCAGGTCGGCTGGCTGGCCGCGGATCGCTGGAACGTGCCGCTGGTGCACACGATGCACACCATGGCGCGGGTCAAGAACGCGTCGCTCGCAGAGGGTGACCGACCCGAGCCGAGCGGGCGCGAGATCGGCGAGGAGCAGGTGGTGCGCGCCGCGCGCTGGCTGGTCGCCAACACCGACGCCGAGGCGCATGACCTGATCACGCTGTATGACGCGGACCCAAGCCGGGTCCGGGTGGTGCCGCCCGGTGTCGACCTGGAGGTGTTCACACCCGGCAGCAAGTCGGCGGCCAAGGAGGGTGTCGGCCTGCCGTCGGATGCCGAGGTCGTGCTCTTCGTCGGCCGGATCCAGCCGTTGAAGGCGCCAGATGTGCTGGTGCGGGCCGTTGCCGACATGTTGCTGGCAAACCCGGACCGCCGGAAGCGACTGGTCGTGCCGATCATCGGTGGGCCGAGCGGATCGGGGCTTGAGCGCCCCCGCGCGCTGCAGCAGCTCGCGCGTGACCTCGGTGTCGCCGACGTGGTGCAGTTCGTGCCGCCGGTCTCTCGGGCAGAACTGGCTCAGTGGTATCGCGCCGCGGACATCGTTGCAGTGCCGTCGTATTCGGAGTCGTTCGGTCTGGTGGTGCTGGAGGCACAGGCGTGCGGCGCACCCGTTGTCGCGGCCGCCGTCGGCGGGCTCCCGACCGCAGTGGGAGATGCGGGGGTGCTGGTGTCGAGCCACGACCCGGCCGTGTGGTCCAAGGAGCTCGCGGGGCTGCTCGACCACGAGCGCAGTCGCCTGGAACTGGTGGACCGCGCAGTGCCGCACGCCGCCGGGTTCGGTTGGGAGGCAAGCACCGACGCGCTGCTGGGTGTCTATGAGAACGCCTGCCGTGGCGGACAGGGCGACGCCTTGACGTCGATGTTGCTGGAGGACGTGCCCGCCGCCCCGATTCCTTAGCGCACCCCACGAAGTGAGGAACGATGAGCACCACCGATGGAGCGGAACCAGCCGCGCGTGACGATGCCGTCCGCATTCTCGAGGCATTCCTCGCAGACAACGAGGTCGAGTGGGAGGCCGGTGCGCGCGATGACGAGTATGTAGTGAGCCTGCCCGGCGAGCGCAAGCTGAAGACGGTGTGCTCCCTGCTGATCGGCGAGGTATCGCTGACCACCACGGCATTCGTCATCCGTCACGCGGACGAGAATGAGGCCGAGTTCTACCGGTTCCTACTACGCAAGAACCTGCGCCTACCGGGGATCGCCTACAGCATCGACGGCGAGGGTGACGTCTACCTCACCGGACGCGCTCCGCTGGAAGGGATCAGCGTGGCATACCTCGACCGACTGCTGGGGGTCGTGCTCGAGGCCTCCGACGGTGCATTCAACGACCTGCTCGTGATCGGCTTCCTCTCCTCGATGAAGAGGGAGTGGGCCTGGCGCATCTCACGCGGTGAGTCGACGCGCAACCTCGAAGCGTTCAGGCACCTGCTGGAGGATCAGCCCCGCTCCTGAATCGGGGCCCCCGCGAAGTATCGGACGGAGCTTGCGAGCGGAGAACTCTGTGGGGCATCTCTAGGGTGACGGCATGACTTATACCCTCTGCCTGTTGCGCCATGGCGTCACCCCACGAAGTCCTCGCTCCTTCGTCGCTCGGTACTTCGCGGGGACCCCGACCCTAGGATGACGGCATGACTTATACCCTCTGCCTGTTGCGCCATGGCGAGTCCGACTGGAACGCCAAGAACCTCTTCACCGGATGGGTGGACGTCCCGCTCAGTGAGAAGGGTCGCGCGGAGGCCGTCTACAGCGGTGAACTGATCCGCGATGTCGGCCTGCGGCCGGACGTCGTCCACACCTCCTTGCTGCGGCGCGCCATCAGCACGTCGAATATCGCGCTCGACGTCGCCGACCGGCACTGGATCCCGGTGCGCAGGTCCTGGCGGCTCAACGAACGTCACTACGGCGCCCTGCAGGGCAAGGACAAGAAGGCCACCCTGCAGGAGTTCGGCGAGGAGCAGTTCATGACCTGGCGCCGCTCCTACGACGTGCCGCCACCGGCCATCGAGCCCGATACGCAGTTCAGCCAGGCCGGGGATGTCCGGTATGCCGACCTGGGCGACGAGGCGCCGCGCACCGAATGTCTCAAGGATGTCATCGCCCGGTTCCTGCCCTACTGGAACGACGCGATCGTGCCGGACCTCACGGCGAACAAGACCGTGCTGGTCGTCGCGCACGGCAACAGCCTGCGCGCCCTCGTGAAGCATCTGGACAACGTCTCCGACGGCGACATCGTCGGGCTCAACATCCCGACGGGTATGCCGCTCGTGTACCGGCTCGACGAGAACCTGGTGCCCACGGTGGCCGGCGGGGAGTACCTCGACCCGCACGCGGCCGCGGCGGCCGCCGAAGCGGTCGCCAACCAGGGCCGCTGACGCCCCGAGATTGTGGTAACGGGCATCAGCTCTGGGCAGAAGTCGTGTTACTGCGCACTTTCTGGTCAACCAGCGTGCCGGGCGCTGGGTGGTGAACGGTCGCAGACCGTCAGGTGAACAGTCGGCGGATCTTCGCCGGTAATGCGGCCGGCTGTGCGATCGGTCGGTCGCTGCTGCGTACATTGGGCATGTGCATGTAGCCATCGGGGTGCTCATCGGCCTGCTGCTGGGTCTTGCCGTCGGGGCAGCGCTCCTGCGACGCCGACGCGACCCCGCCCGCCCTGCAGACGACGCGGAAGGTGGCACTGCAGAGGCCGCCGCCCTCTCGCCTGCTGTGGTCGACGTGCTCGACACCCTGCAGTCGATGACGGTCATCGTCGACCCGGACGACCACGTCGTGCGCGCCTCGCACAGCGCAAAGGCTCTCGGCCTGGTGCGTAGTGGCGAGTTGGTGCACCCGGAGCTGCGCACGCTCGTTCGTGACGTGCGCGAGCGTCAGCAGGTGCGCGAGATGGAGTTCGAGGTGGCTCGCGGGCCCGTCGGGGTGGGTAGGCTGTCCATCGGTGTGCGGATCGCGCCGCTCGGCACCTCGCACGTGCTGGCCCTCATCGAGGACCACACGAGCTCGCGGCGCGTCGAGGAGACCAGGCGTGACTTCGTGGCCAATGTGAGTCACGAGCTGAAGACACCGGTCGGTGGGCTGACGCTGCTCGCCGAGGCGATGGACGAGGCACGAGACGACCCGGAGTCCGTGCACCGCTTCGCCACTCGAATGCGGACCGAGACCAGCAGGCTGGCTCGGCTGGTCCAGGAAATCGTGGAGCTGTCGAGGCTCCAGGCAGCCGACACGTTGGAGAGTCCGGACCTGGTCGACGTGCGGCAGTGCGTGCGAGAGGCCGTGGATCACCTGCTGGTGGTCGCGGAGGACCGCCAGATCCAGATCGTCACGGACTTGGGCGAGTCCGGCCGGCCGGCCGAGATCTACGGGGATGCCAACCTGGTGACGACCGCCGTGCGCAACGTCGTCGAGAATGCGATCAGCTACTCCGGAAGCGACACGACGGTGCGGGTGTCCGTGCAGACTGGCACGGACCTCGTCGCAGTGCAGGTCGAGGACGAAGGAGCCGGCATCTCACCCGACGACCTGGACCGCATCTTCGAGCGCTTCTATCGGGTGGACGCCGCCCGGTCCCGCAGCACCGGGGGCACCGGTCTCGGCCTCGCGATCGTCAAGCACATCTGTGCCAACCACGGTGGTGAGGTCAGCGTGCGCTCCGAGGAGGGCCACGGCTCGACCTTCATCGTCCGTCTTCCGCTGGCCCGCCCCAGCGGCGGCGCATCATCCCCCACGACCCGAAAGGTCTCATCATGACCCGTATTCTCGTCGTCGAGGACGAAGAGTCCATCTCCGACCCGTTGTCCTACCTGCTCGGCAAGGAGGGTTACGACGTCGCCGTCGCGGCGACCGGCCCCGACGCGCTGATCGAGTTCGACCGCACCGGTGCCGACCTCGTGCTGCTCGATCTGATGCTGCCGGGCCTGTCCGGTGTGGACGTATGCCGCACGCTGCGGCAGAAGTCGTCCGTCCCCGTGATCATGCTGACCGCCAAGGACAGCGAGGTGGACAAGGTCGTCGGACTCGAGATGGGCGCCGATGACTATGTCACCAAGCCGTATTCGTCACGGGAGCTGCTCGCCAGGATCAAGGCGGTGCTGCGCCGAGGGCAGGAGCCGGAGGAGCTGTCCGAGTCCCAGCTGACCTGCGGACCCGTGCGGATGGACGTCGAGCGGCATACGGTCAGCGTCGATGGCGAGCGACTGCCCTTGCCGCTCAAGGAGTTCGAGCTGCTCGAGATGCTGCTGCGCAACAGCGGCAGAGTGCTCACGCGAGGTCAGCTCATCGACCGGGTGTGGGGCAGTGACTACGTCGGCGACACGAAGACCCTTGATGTGCACGTGAAGCGGCTGCGCAAGAAGATCGAACCGGATCCTGGCAACCCGCAGCTCCTGGTCACCGTGCGGGGGCTGGGCTACAAGCTGGATACGCCGTAAACGGGTTGCTGACGATCAGCCGTCCGGCTCGGTGGTCTGGCCGTTCGGCGGAGCAGAGTAGGTCGGGTGGCTCGGGCTGGCCGAGCCGTAGATGCCCTGACTGAGCAGAACTGGGACCTGGATCGGCGTCGCCCCGGCCTTGCTGGTGGTGAAGGTGATGGTCATCGGCTTGCCCGGTGCCGCAGTGACCTTCGCGACGGTGACGGGTTTGATCTTGGTCTTCGAGTCACCGGAGGTCTTGCCGTCCAGCCGGACCGCCGTCTGCGCCGGTATGGTCACGGACTGGCCGGCGCCACCCTGCGGGCTGATCGTGAGCTTGACCTCCGACTGCCCGTTGTTGGTCACCATCCCGATCAATGCGCCGCGGGCACCCTTGGCAGAGGCGACGACCAGCACGTCGGACAACTGAAGCGAGCCGACCGTGGCGATCGTCCCATCCGCCGGGTCATAGCTCTGGGTCGTCTGGGCCGGCGAGAGGTACATGCAGCCACTGAGCATGGTGGCGGAAACGGCCAGGCCAAGCGCACCGAGCGCTGGGCGGGCCGGGAACAGTCGTCGCGTCACGGACGCCAGCCTAGCGGCTCGGTGCGCTCGTCGTGCTCGTGGGCCGGGATGAGACGTGTTCCGGTGCAGCCCAGCCGGAGTCGACCGACCATGGTCGGCCGGTCCGATGCCAGTTCTACCCGCGCGAAGCACGACACGCAGGTTCCTGTCAAGAGGGGTGCGGCGACGATTCCTGACCCCGTGTAAGCCTCTGACCTGCGCAAACGTTTCTGTGTGGTGCGTCACTCGTGATATCCTGAGGATCGCGAAAGGGGCAAATAACACATGGTTTTCAAGGTCGGCGAGACGGTCGTCTATCCGCATCACGGAGCGGCACTCATCGAAGAAATCAAGGTCCGCAAGATCAAAGGTGAGGATAAGAAGTACTTGGTCCTCAAGGTCGCTCAAGGTGATCTAACCATCGAGGTCCCCGCAGAGAACTGTGATCTCGTCGGAGTGCGCGATGTCGTCGGCAAGGAAGGCCTCGACAAGGTCTTCCAGGTGCTGCGCGCCGAGCACACCGAAGAGCCCACAAACTGGTCACGTCGTTACAAGGCCAACCTCGAAAAGCTCGCCTCGGGCGACGTGATCAAGGTTGCCGAGGTTGTGCGCGACCTGTGGCGCCGCGATCAGGACCGGGGTCTGTCCGCGGGCGAGAAGCGGATGCTGGCCAAGGCGCGCCAGATCCTCGTCTCCGAGCTCGCCCTCGCTGAGCACACCAACGAGGACAAGGCGGAGGCCACCCTCGACGAGGTGCTCGCCTCCTGAACGCGCACGACAGACACCACGACGCCCACGACGGAGTTTCCTCCGGCGTGGGCGTCGTCGTCGTGGCCGCCGGCTTGGGCACGCGACTGGGCGCCGGACGCCCGAAGGCCCTGGTGCTGGTCGGGGGCGAGCCGCTCGTCGTGCATGCGGTCCGCCAGGCGACGCGTGTGCGAGGGGTGTCGGCCGTGGTCGTCGTCGCCCCCGCCACGCACCTGGACGACTTCGCTCGGCTGCTGCCGCCCGGCATACGGCTGGTCGCTGGTGGGGCCGAACGCACCGACTCGGTGGCCGCCGGCCTCGCGGCGCTGCCCCGCGACCTGGAGACCGTGCTCGTGCATGATGCGGCACGAGGATTGGCGCCGGCCCGGCTGTTCGATGCGGTGGCGGACGCGGTCCGGGCCGGGGCGGACGCGGTGGTGCCCGGGCTGCCGGTCACGGACACGATCAAGCAGGTGGATCCGTCCGGTCGGGTGACGCGCACGCACGAGCGCGACGCGCTGCGGGCGGTGCAGACGCCGCAGGGGTTCCGCCGAGCGGCGCTGGAGGCCGCCCATGTCGGCGGCGCCAACGCCACCGACGATGCGGCACTGGTCGAGGCGACCGGCGGCGCGGTGATCGTGATCGACGGCGATCCGCTCGCCATGAAGGTCACGGCCCCGCCGGATCTCGAGGCCGCCGAGCGGCTGCTCGCGGCATCAGCGGAGCCCGCGCGTTCCTCACCAAATGTGCCCTTTCGCTCGAAAGGCGCTCCTGTGGCTGCGCCTTTCGAGCGAAAGGGCACAAACCGAGGGCCTTGGCTGATCGTGTTGGGTGGGCTGCCGGGTGTCGGCAAGACCACCCTGTCCCGCGCGCTCGCGACGCGAGTGCCGATGGTGCACCTGCGCGTGGACACGATCGAGCAGGCGCTGGTCGACTCGGGTGAGCTCCCCGGCCCGGTGCAGGTCGGCGGGTATGCCGTGGCCTACCGGGTCGCCGAGGATCAGCTGGCGCTTGGCCAGTCGGTGATCGCGGATATGGTCAATCCGGTCGACGAGGTGCGCGCGGCCTGGCTGCGGGTTGCCGACCGGCACCAGGCGAGGGTCTTGCAGATCGACCTGACATGCTCCGATGGCACGGAGCACCGCCGCCGGGTCACCACTCGGCGCAGCGACATCGCGACCTTGCAGCAGCCGACCTGGGAGCAGGTGCACAACCGCGTGATCGAGCCGTGGCGCCCGGACCTACGGCTCGACACGGCATACGAGACACCGGCGCAGCTCGCCGATCGCGTGCTTGCGGCCATGACCACACCAGGAGAAGGCTGAAAGAGATCACCCCACAAAGTTCTCCGCTCGCGAGCTCGCTCCGATACTTTGCGGGGACCCCACGATGAAAGGCACCCGATGAACCTGCCGCGCACCGGCATCGGCGTTGATGTGCACGCGTATGCCGACGACGGGCGGCCGCTGTTCCTCGCCGGCCTCGAGTGGCCGGGGGAGCGCGGCATCGAGGGCCACTCCGATGGCGACGTGGCCGCGCACGCGATCTGTGACGCGTTGTTCTCCGCCGCGGGCCTCGGTGACCTCGGCGTGCACTTCGGCACCGGCCGAGCGGAGATGGCCGGCGCCCACGGCAACACGATGCTGACCGAGGCGGCCAAGATCCTGGCGGCCGAGGGCTTCACGATCGGCAATGTGGCGGTGCAGATCGTCGGCAACCGCCCCAAGCTCGGCCGGCGCCGCGTCGAGGCCCAGCAGATCCTGTCGGCCGCGCTCGGCGCGCCGGTGGCCTTGTCCGCGACCACCGCAGACGGGCTCGGCCTCACCGGTCGCGGTGAAGGCGTCGCCGCGATCGCCACCGCGCTGGTCGTGGCGGTCTGAGAGATTCTCGACGGGTTCGCGGGCGCCGTCCCCGACCGCGCCGGAGATGCGTATGGTCGATACCACGACGACGAGACGAAGGAGTGGTGGTATGCCGAGCACCGTGAAGGGTGTCATCGCCCGCGCCAAGGGAGCGCCGGTCGAGGTGGTGGACGTTGTCGTCCCCGATCCCGGGCCCGGAGAAGCGGTCGTGCGGGTGGCGGCGTGCGGTGTCTGTCACACCGACCTGCACTACCGCGAGGGCGGGATCAGCGACGACTTCCCGTTCTTGCTCGGCCACGAGGCTGCCGGCACCGTAGAGGCCGTCGGCGAGGGCGTCACGGACGTCGCACCGGGTGACTTCGTCATCCTCAACTGGCGCGCGGTGTGCGGCCAGTGCCGAGCCTGCGCGAAGGGCAAGCCCTGGTACTGCTTCAGCACTCACAATGCGACCCAGAAGATGACGTTGACCGACGGCACCGAGCTCGAGCCCGCGCTCGGCATCGGCGCGTTCATCGAGAAGACCCTTGTCGCCGCGGGGCAGTGCACGAAGGTCGACAGGGCGGCCCCGGCAACCGCTGCGGGGCTGCTGGGCTGCGGCGTGATGGCCGGGTTCGGTGCCGCGGTCAATACCGGTGGGGTGACCCGCGGCGACTCCGTTGCCGTATTCGGGTGCGGTGGTGTCGGGGACGCAGCCATCGCCGGAGCGAGCGTGGCCGGTGCGACGACGATCATCGCGGTCGACATCGATGACCGGAAGCTCGCCACCGCAACAGAGTTCGGCGCCACGCACACGATCAACTCCAAAGAGTGCGATGTCGTCGAGGAGATTCGCTCGCTGACGGGCGGGTTCGGTGCGGACGTCGTCGTCGACGCAGTGGGGCGACCCGAGACCTACGAGCAGGCCTTCTATGCCAGGGATCTCGCCGGGACAGTGGTCCTCGTCGGCGTGCCCACACCGGACCTGAAGATCGAGCTGCCGCTGATCGAGATCTTCGGCCGTGGTGGCGCGCTGAAGTCCAGCTGGTACGGCGACTGCCTTCCCGCGCGCGACTTCCCGATGCTGATCGACCTCTACCGGCAGGGACGATTCGACCTGGACGGGTTCGTCTCCGAGAAGATCGGAATCAACGACATCGAGTCCGCCTTCGACAAGATGGGCAAGGGCGACGTGCTGCGATCGGTGGTGGAGCTGTGAGCGACGTTGTGCTGACCAAGGACGCAGTGCGCGTCGAGCGGGTTGTCACCTCAGGGACGTTCAACCTGGATGGCGGCAGCTGGGAGGTCGACAACAACGTCTGGCTCATCGGTGATGACGACAGCTGTGTCGTGATCGACGCGGCCCACGATGCCGGTCCGATCCTGAAGGCCGTCGGCGACCGCAAGCTGACCGCGGTGCTGTGCACGCATGCGCACGACGACCACATCGGCGCGGTCGGGGACGTGCTCGACGCAACCAAGGCTCCGGCATACCTCCACCCGGCCGACCGGATGCTCTGGGACAAGGTGTATTCCGTGCCGCCGGGGCATGAGCTGGCGGACGGCGACGTGGTGGAGGTGACGGGCACCCAGCTCAGCGTGCTGCATACGCCCGGTCACTCGCCGGGTGCGTGCAGCTTCTACCTGCCGTTTCTGGACGCGGTGTTCACCGGTGACACCCTTTTCCAGGGCGGACCGGGCGCCACCGGACGGTCGTTCAGCGACTTCCCGACGATCATCGAGTCGATCCGCACCAAACTGGCCACGCTGCCGGCGCGGACCGCGGTGCTGACCGGGCATGGCGACTCGACCACGGTCGGCGACGAGGCGCCACACATCGACGACTGGGTCACCGCCCACGACAACGGCTGACCCCTCTCGTCCGCACACAAGGGTAGGCAGAACACGTCACCTGTGACTCGTTCTGCCTACCCTTGTCACTTCCCGCCTATGCACAGGTGACACTGCGTGACATCGTTATCCACCCTCGAGGGATCGGATGCCGCATCCGCTGTTCTGGATGCAGCCGATGGCCATGCAACATGAGCCGTCAATCACGACAGGGCGCACCCAAGGAGCCCGGCTCGCAGGGCAGATCGCCATAACGCACAGTGGCGTCGTGCACCGAGCGGACCTTCGCGCGGTCGGCATCACCCGGGATGACGGTCGCACCGAAGTCCGAGCGCGGCGGTGGGCTCGCGCGGGGCGCCGCACCGTGGTCATAGACGGTCGCACCCCCACGGGTGAGGGAGCCTGGTGGTGGGCCGTATGGGAGAGCGGCTCGGGCGCAGTGCTCGATGGGGTGGCCGCCCTGACGGCAGCCGGTAGGAGCGGGTTCGGCGTCGTGCGCCTGGACGTGACGGTGCCGCGTACGAACACGGCACATCAGCAACTGGAGTCAGTCTCCATCGCCGTTGGCACCTCGGCCCGGTTGCCGGGGCAAGGGTTCCGCGAGCTTGTCCCGAGGCGGCGGCGATCCGTGCGGTGCAGCGGGCGACCAGCGATCGCCAGGCCGCATTGCTGATCTGCCTACCGGTCCAGCAGCGGCTCGTCCACCCGCAGCGGCTGCTGCAGCAGCGGGAGACGGTCAGGCGATCTGCCCGGCGCGCTGTCCTCGATGGGATCTCGCGCGCCGTATGCGATGGAGCTCACACGCTCGGCGAGCCGGATTTCGGGGGCTGTGCCACCCAGTACGGTCTCCCCGCGCCGTCACGGCAGACGGTGCACCAGCTTCGTTCCGGTCCATCTCGACGCCGAGTGGGAGGACATCGGACTCGTGGTGGAGATCGACGGCGGCCATCATGCCGCCGCGCTGAAGCGCCCTGATGACGCGCTGAGGGAGAACGAGGTGACCTTGACCTGCGGCATGGTGTTACGCATCCCAGTGCTGGCGTTCCGGCTGGATGAGAAGGGCTTCATGTGTCAGGTGGTCCGCGCGCATGTTGGGCGATCCGTGGACAAGCGGCCGTGGCTGCCTACCCTTGTTCGATCTTGCCTAGGGGTCGGGTGCGGCCGCCATTCCCTGCCCGAGCTCACGGCCACTTCACACCAATTTTCACAGAGTTGGGGTTAAGGGCAAAACACCGTGACCTGCCCTTGACCTCCCGCGTTATGGAGCGCGCTCCGCGCCGCGAATTTCTCCCCGGCGCCGCCCGGTCGATAAACTGCCGCAGTGACTCTGCAGATCTACGACACCGCCACCCGCGAGCTACGCGACTTCGAGCCGTTGCGCGAGGGCAAGGTCGGCATGTACATCTGCGGCCTCACGACACAGGGCGCCCCGCACATCGGCCACGTCCGATTTGCCGTCGCCTTCGACATCCTGCGCCGGTGGTTGACCGCCGGCCACGGGTACGACGTGACTCTGGTGCGCAACGTGACCGATATCGACGACAAGATCCTGCGCAAGTCGGCCGAGCACGACGTCGACTGGTTCGCGTGGTCCTACCAGCACGAACGAGCCACCAACGACGCCCTCGACCTGCTGGGAGTCCTGCGACCGACCTACGAGCCGCGCGCGACCGGCCATGTCACCGACATGGTCGAGATCATGCAGCGCCTCATCGACAAGGGCCACGCGTATGCCGCGGACGACGGTAGCGGTGACGTCTACTTCGACGTGCGGTCCTGGCCGGACTACGGCTCGCTGACCCGGCAGAACATCGACGACATGGAGGACGACGGGGACGCCGCGGCGCGGGGCAAGCACGACCCGCACGACTTTGCGCTGTGGAAGGGTCACAAGGAGGGCGAACCGGAGAGCGCCAGCTGGCCCACTCCCTTCGGCCGTGGTCGCCCCGGCTGGCACCTCGAGTGCTCCGCAATGGCCCACCGCTGGCTGGGGGAGTCCTTCGACATCCACGGCGGCGGCATCGACCTGCGCTTTCCACATCACGAGAACGAGCAGGCCCAGTCGCGAGCGGCCGGTTTCGGATTCGCCGGCTACTGGATGCACAACGGCTGGGTCACCCTCGGCGGCGAAAAGATGAGCAAGTCGCTGGGCAACACCCTGTCGATCCCGGAGATCACCAAGACCGTTCGGCCGCTGGTGCTGCGCTACTACCTCAGCGCCGTGCACTACCAGTCGACCATCGAATACCACGAGGGCTCACTGGTGGAGGCGCAGGCGGCCGTCGAACGCATCGAGGGTTTCCTCGACCGAGCGCTCGACGAGACGCCGACGGAGTATGCCGAGGAGCTCCCGAAGGAGTTCGCTGCGGCGATGGACGACGACCTCAACGTCTCCGGAGCGCTCGCGGTCGTCTTCGACACCATCCGGGAGGGCAACACCGCACTCGACGAGGGTGAACGCGACGACGCCCGCCGGCTGGCCCTGCAGGTGGTCGCCATGACCGACCTGCTCGGGGTGAACCCACTGGACCCGCAGTGGTCCGCCGGCGGTGACGACCGAGCCGAGCACGCGTTGGACCAGCTTGTCGGGGCCTTGGTCGAGCAGCGCAAGCGGGCCCGTGCTGCACGGGACTTCGCCACCGCGGACACCATCCGCGACGACCTGGCCGAGGCCGGTGTCGTGGTGGAAGACACGCCGAATGGTGCGCGCTGGACGCTCTCCTCTGCATCAACAAACAACGAAAAGGCCTGATATGCCTGGCAACTCACAGCGCCGAGGCGCGATCCGCAAGGGTGCGTCAAAGAAGGGTGCAACGGTCGGCACCGGCGGCCATCGCCGCAGAGCTCTTGAGGGCAAGGGCCCCACGCCGAAAGCCGGTGACCGACCGAACCACAAGGCCTACAAGAGCGCCCAGAGGCCTGGCAGCGGCCATGGCGGCGCCGGCCGATCGGGCGGCCAATCGGGGGGTCGCAAGTCGCGCAGCTCGACCGAGATCGTCGCCGGACGCAACTCGGTCCTCGAGGCGCTGCGCATGGACGTGCCGGCAACGACGCTCTATGTTGCCGGCCGCGTCGACTCGGACGATCGGATCCGGGAAGCGCTGAAGATCGCCGCCGAGCGGGTCATCCCGATCCTGGAGACCCCGCGCGGTGAGCTGGACCGGCTCACCGATGGTGCGGTGCATCAGGGGCTCGCGCTGCAGGTGCCGCCCTACGACTACGCACACCCGGGGGACCTGGTCAACCCCGAGGCACCCGGCATACCCCTGGTCGTGGCCTTGGACGGGATCACCGATCCACGCAACCTGGGCGCCATCATCCGGTCGGTGGCGGCGTTCGGCGGCCACGGAGTGATCGTGCCGGAGCGTCGCTCGGCGGGTATGACGGCCGCGGCCTGGAAGACGTCGGCCGGCGCCGCCGCGCGGATCCCCGTGGCGCTTGCGGGCAACCTGACCCGCACATTGCAGGACTTCCACAAGGCCGGGTTCTTCGTCCTCGGTCTCGACATGGACGGTGACGTCGAGCTGCCCGGGCTGGCGCTGGCCGGTGAGCCGCTGGTGATCGTGGTGGGTTCGGAAGGCAAGGGCCTGTCGCGGCTGGTGCGCGAGAACTGCGACCAGATCGTATCTGTGCCGATGAGCTCGGCCGTCGAGTCGCTGAACGCCGGGATCGCAACCTCGGTCACGCTCTACGAGATCGCTCGGCAGCGCGCGAAGCTCTGAAGGTTCGCAGACGAGAAGGGGCCGGACCACCACGGTGGTCCAGCCCCTTCGACGTGCGAGGTCCTACTTCGGCGACCGAACGACAACGGTGTGCATCACCTTGTCGGCGAGGGTCTGGTTCTTGTCGTCCCACAGCGGCCACAGCCAGCCGATGTAGCAGATCAGGCTGTCGAGGATGTGCGCGAGGTCGCGCACGAACGCGGAGCCGACGCCGATCGGCTGACCGGTCTGCTCGCTCACCAGCGTGATGCCGACCGCCTTGCGACCGACGGTCTGGCCGGTCTTGCCGCCCCTGATCCACCGGTTCCAGATCTGAATGCCGAGCATGACGAGGAACCCGACGAGCATCAGCAGCACGCCGGCGGCGCTGCCACCCGTGGAGGTGACGTTGCCGTACTGGTCGGTCTGGATGGTGCTGGCGTTCATTCCGGCGCCGATCCCGTAGATGATCGCACCGGGGATGGAGAGGAGGCCGTCGATGATGTAGCCACCGACCCGGGAGCCCCAGCCGGCGTAGTCGTGATTGCCGGCGAGCGGCTGATACGGGTTGGCGTAGGCGGGGGCGCCGGACCGGCCATACTGACCGTAGCTCTGCTGGGGCTGCTGGCCGTACTGCTGCGGCTGGCCGTACTGACCGTAGCCCTGCTGGCCGTACTGCTGCTGGCCGTTCTGGTCGTGGCTCTGCTGGGGCTGCTGGCCGTACTGCTGCTGGCCGTACTGACCGTAGCTCTGCTGGGGCTGCTGGCCGTACTGCTGCTGGCCGTTCTGGTCGTGGCTCTGCTGGGGTTGTGACTGGCCGTACTGCTGGCCCAGGCCCTGTTGCTGGCCCCCCTGCGGATTGTTCGGGTCATAAGGGTCGTAGTTGGACATGTCTTCCTCGGGGTTCTCGGATCGTGGATCAGGCACAGACCGTAGCCAGAGTCACCGCAACCTGCACGATCGCTCTGCGCTATCGGTCACTCGGACGGCGCGAACTGGCAGATGGTTCCCTGAGCATCTACGGTTTCCTCCCACGGGTGACAGGGCGCGCATGTCCATGCGGGAGCGTATACCAGTCGGGCGGCGGGTGGGCGTACCGACGCCTGGTCGGTTGCCGGGCACCGTGCTGCACCGCATACGCGACCCGCTGCTCTTCGGAACGGGCGTCGCGGGGGCCGCAGGCGTGCTGCATTTCATGAGCCCGAACCATCCGGGGCACTACCCGGGCTGTCCGTTGCTTGCGCTGACCGGGCTCTACTGCCCGTTCTGTGGTGGCCTTCGCTCGGTCGCGGACCTCACCCATGGCGACGTGTCCGGGGCCTTCGCCCGGAATCCCCTGGTGCCGCTGGCGCTCGCCGCAGGACTGGTGCTCTGGGCGCGGTGGCTGGTCACCGCTATGCAGGGACGGCCAGTGCGACCCCAGCTCGGTCCCGGTGGCAATCGCCTGGTGCTGGTGCTGGCGGTGACCTTCATGATCCTGCGCAACATCCCCGGGTGGACCTGGCTCTCACCCGCCTGACGATGCACTTTCGCTCGAAAGGCGCAGCTGTAACTGCGCCTTTCGAGCGAAAAGCACAATTGGCGAAGCTGGTCAGGGGCGCTTGGCGCGCACCGGGATCGACTCGGTGTCGACACCGACCACGGCACTCTCATCGGGCTTGTCCGGCATGACATGCTCCACGTAGTCGGCGGCGGCCGATTCGATCGTGACGTCCAGCTGGGCCTTTTCCGACATGTACCAGCGGTGTTCGAGGATCTCGTGGAAGATCTCGGCGGGCTCCATCCGCCCGCGCAGCTCTCGCGGGACCGAGCGGGTGATCGGCTCGTAGACCTGGGTGAGCCAGTCGTGAGCCACCTGTTCCTCGTCGTCGTTCTGCCGGTCCTGTGACGCGCGGAAGGAGTCGAGATCGTTGAGCAGGCGGCGGGCCTGGTTGTCCTCGACGTCCACGCCAGTGAGTCGCAACAGGCGGCGTGAATGATGGCCTGCGTCAACGACCTTGGGCTGGATCTGGATATGGGCGCCGTCGAAGTCGGTGGTGATGTCGAGCTCGCCGACATCGAACCCGAGGTCGTTGAGGCCACGGATGCGTTCCTCGACGCGCCAGCGCTTGTCGTCGGAGAACCGCTCGATGGCGGTGAGGGCCTCCCACAGCACGGCATACCGGTCCAGGATCTGCCCGGACACACTGACCGGGTCGACGTCCTCGTCGACGAAGCCGCCGCCCTGGAGGTCGAGCAGCTCGCCGGCAATGTTGACTCGCGCGATGTCGAGGTCGTGGGCGCGCTGCCCGTCGCTCAGGGTGTCGTGCAGCTCGCCGGTCTCGGCGTCGACGAGGTATGCCGCGAACTCGCCTGCGCTGCGCTTGAACAGGGTGTTGGACAGGGAGACGTCGCCCCACCAGAAGCCGGCCAGATGCAGCCGCACGAGCAGCACGGCAAGCGCGTCGATGAGCCGGTCGGCGGTGTCCGGCCGCAGGGTCTGGCTGAGCATGGCCCGGTAGGGCAGCGAGTACTGCAGGTGCCGGGTCAGCAGACACGCGTCCAGCGGTTCACCGTCGGTGCCGATCCGCCCCGCGACCACACCGACCGGCTCGACGGCGGGCACTCCGATCCGGCGCAGCATCCGCAGCAAGTTGTATTCGCGGCGGGCGATGTCGGCCTTGATCTCCTTGACCGCGATGACGCGCCCCTCGAAGCGCAGGAACCGCACGACGTGCCGCGACAGGCCGCGGGGGAGGGCCGCAAGGATGTCCTCCGGCCACTGCTCCAGTGGGGTTCGCCAGGGTAGGTCGAGCAGTGCCGGCCAGGGGCGTGCCGCAGTAATGTCGAGTGCCACCCCCTGATCGTGCCACGGCGTGGAAGCGAGCGCACCCGCCGTCGACGGTGATCCAGCGGAGCTATTGAGCCGTTTGCCGAGAGGCATACCTACCATGCGAGAGGCATACATATTTGGTGTGCCTCTCGACGAGTTGGTATGCCTCTCGGTGCCGCAAGCGGGCTCGCGCCTACTTCTGTCAGCCGACGTCTTGTCGTTGACGCCGGCGTGGGTCAGGGACGCGTCGATGGACGAGGTCGGCGGGATCGGCCGCAGTTTGAGGTAGTCGGATCGAGGGTCGAGGAACGCCGAGGCGGGGAAGTAGGTTGCACTCGTCGCGATGAACAGCATCGCGATGTAACTCGCGATTCGGCGACAACAATGCTCAGCAAGAAGTGATCCCCCCAGGCAGACGACGACTGAATCTGTGTGAAGGAAGGAAGGAACATCGCCGCAAATTGTGCTGCCGTGCAGGTGGTTTGGATCACAATTGTGCGACGTCGACCGAACTGGCCATCGGGTCGGCACAGTAAGAGGCCGGGGAGGGCGACTGTCCTTCCCGGCCTCTTACTGTGCGGTTACTGCTGCAGTGAGGGTGCCGAAACCGTGTTCGGGCTCTCGTTGTCGATGCGCTCGCCGGACTCGGCACTGAACAGGTGGATGTGGTCGCCCTTTGGCGTGAAGTGCACGGTGGTGCCCTTGTCGGGGACCCGGCGGCCGTCCACGCGAGCCACGATCTGCAGGTCGTCATCGCGGCCGGCGTTGGTGCGCCCATAGACGTAGGCGTCCGCGCCGAGCTCCTCGACCACGTCGACCTCGACCGGGATGCCCTCGCCATTCGAGTTGGGCACCAGGTCCTCCGGTCGCACACCGAGGGTGACGCTGGAACCCGCGGCCGAGAGGGCGTCCCGGCTGACCGGGTAGATCGACTGGCCGAGCTTGACTCCGCCATCGGCGACCGGCAGCTCGAGCAGGTTCATCGCCGGCGAGCCGATGAAGCCCGCGACGAAGACGTTGTTCGGTCGGTCATACATGTTGCGCGGCGAGTCGCACTGCTGCAGGACGCCGTCCTTGAGGACGGCGACCCGGTCGCCCATCGTCATCGCCTCGACCTGGTCGTGCGTGACATACACCGTCGTGACTCCGAGTCGCCGCTGCAGAGAGGCGATCTGGGTGCGAGTCTGCACGCGCAGCTTGGCGTCGAGGTTGGACAGTGGCTCATCCATGAGGAAGACCTGAGGCTGGCGCACGATGGCTCGTCCCATTGCGACACGCTGCCGCTGACCACCCGAGAGCTTCGCCGGCTTGCGGTCCAGGTATTCGGTGAGGTCGAGGATCTTGGCTGCTTCCTCGACGCGGGTGCGGATCTCGGCCTTGGGTGTGCCGGCGATCTTGAGGGCGAAACCCATGTTGTCGGCGACGCTCATGTGCGGATAGAGCGCGTAGTTCTGGAACACCATGGCGACGTCCCTGTCCTTGGGGGACAGGTTGGTCACGTCGCGGTCGCCGATGAGGATGCGGCCGGAGTTGATCTCCTCCAGGCCGGCCAGCATGCGCAGTGAGGTGGATTTGCCGCAGCCGGACGGGCCGACGAAGACGAGGAACTCGCCGTCCTCGACGGCGATGTCGAGCGAGTCGACGGAGGCGACTTCGGAGCCCGGGTAGACCCGGGTGGCCTTGTCGTAGGTGACGGTTGCCATGGTGCATCTCCTTCACCGGCAGGAACGTGCCGGACGATCCGTTGTGATGGGGATGGCGCCACGGTGTGACGCCTGCCACAACTATCGCCGGTGGTGCGGATTCTGTCCAACGGTGTCCACAGTTCGGCGCAGCCGGAGCACCTCGGCGATCACCTCGAGCACCTGTGCCGGGTCCGGTATGCGGTGGGCCGCGGCCGTGTCGCCGGGACCCACCTTGATCGTGACGTTTCCCGCGGCGGCATCGAGCACGGCAAAGGCCAGCTCATCGGTGCGATCATCGCCGAGGTAGCAGACCACGGATGCTCCACTGCGGTCGCGCAGACTGTGCAGCGCGACGCCCTTGCTCACGTCGAGGACGGTGACCTCCACGACGTCCTTGCCGAGCATCAGGTGGGTGCCGTGGACCTGCTCGGGAATGCGCGCTGCGGCCCGCGAGGCGCCCGCCGCGACCTGCGGATCGAGCCCACGGGTATGCAGCGCCACCCCGGCCTGCTTGTGCTCGACGCGAGTGCCGGGATGGGCCAGCGCAACCGACTTCATCGCCACCGACACCTGTTCCAGCTTCTCCTGGGCGTCGTCGTCCAGCTCGAAGATGTGCGGTAGCGGGGTGCTTGCCTCGGCTCCGTGGGAACCGACCAGCACAATGTCGTCGTCCTCTCGCGGGCCTGTCAGTGCGGTCAAGGTGGCGAGGTCCCGCCCCGAGACGATGGCCACCTCGACACCGGGCAGCCCGGCGAGCGCGCGCAGCGCCTCCATCGAACCGGCGACCGGCCTCGACGTGGAGGGGTCCTGGACCAGCGGTGCGAGGACGCCGTCGAAGTCGGTGCCGAAGAGGATCCGGTCGTGGCCGGCATACGCAGCAAGGGCGTCGGTCAGAGCGCCCGACAGGCCATTCATCGATGGCCCTTGGGCTTGTGCGGCGCTGCCTGCAGGTTCGTGAGGAAGTCCTCCGCCCAGTGCTGCACGTCGTTCGTCATCACGGTCCGCCGCATCGAGCGCATTCGACGGCGGTGTTCCCCCGGCGGGTCGTGCATTGCCTGCAAGATTGTCTGCTTCAGCTTGTCGATGTCATGCGGATTGCACAGATAGGCCCTCGACAGCTCATCGGCCGCACCGGTGAACTCGCTCAGCACAATCGCTCCGTCATCCGCATGGCAAGCGACGTATTCCTTGGCCACCAGGTTCATTCCATCTCGTAGCGGGGTGACGATCAGCACGTCGGCCGCAGCGAAGAGCGCGACCATCTCGGTGCGCGGGAAGGAACGGTGCAGATAGGTGAGGGCGGTGGAGCCGATGGGGGAGTGCTCACCGTTGATCCGACCGACCTCCAGCTCGACCTGCCCGCGCAGCTCACGATAGGCGGCCAGTCGCTCGCGGCTTGGGGTTGCGACCTGCACGAACACCGTTTCGCTCGGATCGAGGTCGCCGGACTGCAGCAGCTCGCCGTAGGCCTTCAGCCGGTGCCGGAGCCCCTTGGTGTAGTCCAGCCGGTCCACGCCGAGCAGGATGTGCTTGGGGTCGCCCAACTGTTCGCGAATCTCCGCTGCCCGCTGCTGCACCGCCGGGTCGCCGGCCAGCTCGCGCAGTCCGTTGTAGTCGACCGAGATCGGCACCGCGGAGGCGCGCACCGAGCGTCCGTCGGGCAGATGGACGACATCACCGCGCACGGTCACATCGAGCAGTCCGCGGCAGGCCCGCAGGAAGTTCGCGGCGTCCGGCTTGCGCTGGAAACCGAGGAAATCCGCCCCCAGCAAACCCTCCAGGATGCCCTCCCGGCCCGGCATCTGCATGAACAGCTCCACCGGCGGGAACGGGATGTGGTTGAACCACCCGATGCGCACATCGCTGCGCAGCTTGCGCAACAGGGCGGGCACCAGCTGCAGCTGGTAGTCGTGAACCCATACCGTGGCTCCGGGAGCGGCGACCTTGGCCACCTGCTCGGCAAATCGGGTGTTGACCCGCTCGTAGGCCGTGCGCCAGCGTCGGCGGAACTTGGCCGGCACGATCGCGTCGTGGTAGATCGGCCACAGGCAGTCGTTACTCTGTCCCTCGTAATAGTCGACGACGTCATCCTGGTCGAGCCGCACGGGTCGCAGATGCATGCTGTTTTGCGTGAACGCGCGGGGCGCCTTGCCTGGTTCGCCCGCCCAGCCGACCCAGGCGCCCTCTCGCCCGTGCATGACGGACTCCATCGCCGTGACCAGGCCGCCCGGGCTGCGCCGCCAGGTGATCTTGCCGTCTGCGCCGGTGACGGCGTCCACCGGCAGCCGGTTCGCTGCAATGACCAGGTCGAACGTGCGTTGTGCTGGCACCTGAGGATCTCCCCTTACGTCGACACGGACTCGCAAGCTCGCCCTGCTCAGGACAGGCTGTGAGAAGCCGTCGTGTGTCGCCAGCATAGGTGCGCCCCCGGGGTGGGGTGGCACATACGCACCCCGTTCTCGCTTACCGTGGAGGTATGCGGACCACCCCACGAAGTTCTGCGCTCGCAGGCTCCCCCCGATGCCTCGCGGGGATCCTGTGATGAGCAACGAGCGGGGAACGGGTGCGACGCCGGGCAGCGATGTCTCCGGCGCGGGCGGCCATCGGCTGCCCCAGAGTGGCCTGGTGAGTGCGATCGGCCGGCGTGCCGGCGGCGATCCCACGACCGAGCTGCCGGCCGCATACGAGGCGTTGGGGCCGTATCGGCTGATCGCCCAGGTCGGCGAGGGCGGCATGGGGGTGGTCCACAAGGCCATCGACCGGCAGGGCCACGAGGTCGCCATCAAGGTGCTGCGCGCGCACATCGCTCACGACAGTGGAGCCCGGGAGCGGCTTCGCCGGGAGGTCAGCACCCTGTCGCGGGTGCGTTCGGCCTCGGTCGCGGAGGTGCTCGACGCCGATGTCGACGGAGACCGGCCCTACCTGGTCACCCGCTACGTGCCGGGGCCGCCGCTGGATGCCGTCATTGACGAGCACGGGCCGCTCGGCCCGGATCGACTGGTGCATCTGGGCCGTGGGCTGGCGATGGCACTTCGCGCCATCCACGCCGCCGGCATCGTCCACCGTGACGTCAAGCCGGGCAACGTGCTGATGGACGGTGAGGATCCGGTCCTCATCGACTTCGGCATCGCGCACGTCGCCGACGACGTGCGCCTCACGATGACGGGCCTGGTCATGGGCACACCGGGATACCTCTCACCGGAGATCGTCGAGGGGGCGCCCGTCGCGGAGGCCACCGACTGGTGGGGCTGGGCGGCCACGCTCGCCTTCGCCGCCTCCGGGCAGGCGCCATTCGGCCGAGGCCCGATGCAGGTCGTGCTCGACCGCGTCACGCGGGGGCAGGCCGACCTGTCCGGGGTGGACGAGCGGATGCGACCGCTGCTTGCCGCGGCCCTGTCACCGCATCCGCAGGACCGTCCCACGGCGGACCAAGTGCTCGAGCAGCTGCAGGTGTATGCCGGCGGTGGGCACACCGGGATGATGCCCGTGCGGCCGGCGACCAAACGTATCCCCGGGCGTGCCGCTGCTCCCGCTGCGGCGCCACCGGTGGGCAACACCACCGTGCAGCCGCGGCGAGCGCCCGACCCCACCGAGCAGCTGTCCAGCGCGGCGCCCGTCGACCCGTACGCCGGCGGAGCAGGGCAGGCGTACCCGGGTGCTGCTGCCTACGGGCCGTCGGGTGGGCCGGCAGTCCGCCCGCAGGCGAGTCCGATGGCGGCTTCTCGCAACGACCCGCGCATCGGGCAGCCTGCGCGTACCTGGACGCTCGCCGCGCTCGCCGCCGCGGCAGTCGGTCTCTGCGCGCTGTGGCCGCTCATCGGCGTTGCCCTCATCGTGCTGTGGTCGTTCGCCGCGCGATGGGCCGACAAGGCCATGACGTCGATGGTGCTGCGACGTTTCGGCGCCGGCCCGCGCCGATCGGACAGCTTCATTGCCGTGATCTCCTCACCATGGCACGGGATCCTGGCCGCCGCGTCCACCGTGCTGACTGCGCTGATCCCCCTGTTTGTGGGGGTGTGCACGACGGTCACGGTGGCGCTCGGGTTCGCGATGACCGAGGGTGGTGACGCGCAGCTGAACCGCCCGGTGCCCATCGCGGCCGGTGTGCTCGTGGCCGTCTGGATGCTGTGGTGGGGGCCGGGTGGTGCATCGATGCGCCGTGGTTCGCGCAGCATGGTTCGTGGCGGCGTGCGCGGAGAGCAGCTCACGCGAGTGATCTGCGGACTGCTCGGCGTCATTGCGGTCGGCGCACTGCTGTGGTCGCTGGTGCATCTGCACACCCCGGTCAGCTGGTGGCCGTTCGGCAGTGCCAACCAGGTGCCACTGAACGACTACGTGCCGTCCCTGCCGGGTCGCTGAGCGCGGGGCGCCGGGCCCCCCGCTTGCTTACCGTCGGCCGGCCCGTGACACTCAGACGCGCCCGAGTGCGCGGACAGGTGATGCTCAGCCGGGGGGTTCTAGGCTGACACCCATGGTGCAGCAGCCCGGACACGACACGGATCCGCGCGGCATACCCCTGCCCGCCCGTCGGCGGTTCCTGCAGGGCGAGCCGATGACCGAACCCCTGCCGATCTCGCAGTGGCTGCGCAACACGCCGTATCGCGACCCGCGCATGATGCAGGCGCCCGAGCAGGACGCTGAGACGCGCAAGGCCCTCGAGCTGGCGGTGCGCGTCGGTGAGCTGATGCTGCGCTGCGGTGCGGCGACGCGCAATGTGGAGACGGCGGTCATTGCGGTGGCCGCCGCCACCGGGCTGCGCCGGCTTGAGCTGGACATCACCGCGCAGTCGCTGCTGCTGCAGTGCCCGATGCCGGACGGCAGCCCGGTGACGATGCTGCGCGTGGTGCGGTCCAACACTCGCGACTTCGCACGCCTGACCGCGGTCCATGAACTTGTCCAGGATCTGGTCAAGGAGGGTATCGACGACCTCGACGTCGCGCACAACAGGCTGCGCGCGATCCAGCGCGAACCGCGGCCCTACCCGCACTGGCTGGTGGCCCTCGGGTATGCCGGACTGGCCGGATCAGTGTGTGCGCTGCTGGGTGGTGGGCCGTTCGCGATCGTCATCGCGATCGTGTCCGCGCTCGTCATCGATGTGGTCGACCAGCGGCTGGACCGGCGGGGTCTGCCGAGCTTCTTCATCGCCGGCGCCGCCAGCGCGATCGCGATCGCGCTGGCCTGGTTGGGGTTCCTGGTTGCGGCGCACGGCTGGCTGGGCCTGCACATGACGCCGGCTGACTTCGCCTACGCCGTATCCGGCGGAATCGTTGTCCTCCTGCCGGGGCAGTCGCTGGCCTCGTCAGTGGAGGACGGCATCACCGGATACCCCATCACCGGCGCCGGACGACTGTTGACTGTGGCGCTGTCCACCTCCGGCATCATCGCCGGTGTGGCGATCGGCCTGTCGATCACGCTGCGGCTGGACGACGTGCTGAATCTCGACCTGACGTCACCGAAGGCACTCAACTTCTCGACGGCGCCCACGGGCATCTGGTTGCAGATCATCTGCGGCGCGATCGGTGCCCTCGCGGTTGCGGTCACCCTGCGGCTGCGCCCGCGCCACCTGCTGCCGGCCGCGTCGCTCGGCGCCGTGGCCGCGGGGATCGCCGCAAGCGCGCACCAGGCCGCCGGGCTGGGCGCGACGACTGGCGTCGCGCTCGCCGCCACGATCATGGGGGTGTGCGCGCGGCTGTTCGGGGCCCGGCTCGGCGCGCCCGCGCTGGTCATGGTGCTGCCGGCCGTCACGCCGCTGCTGCCCGGCCTGCGGATCTTCCGCGGCATGTATGACTCGGTTGCCGGCAGCATCGTCGGCAATGCCGCGGTCGGGCCGGGGGAGGCCACCTCGACCCTGTTGGGTGCGGCGGCGGTTGCGCTCGCGATCAGCGCCGGGGTGGTGCTGGGGGACGTGCTGGCCGCCCCGCTGGATGGCTCGGTGGTGCGGCGGCGCCATGCTCGCCGCCGCTGACCCGCCCACCGAGAGGTCACCAATACCCCGCGAGAAGTCACTTTGCGACGCCGACACGCGGTAGATTCGCACATCTGAGTGGTCCATACCAGACGGCGTGGCCCGAATTCACGTGATTCTCAAGATGTCGCCAAACTTTCTAAATTAGTCGAATTCCGCGGAATTCCGGGCGCGACACGCCGCAGAGTGAGAAATTTGGGACTACCGGGCCTTGTGTGGTGCATGTGGTTGCCGTTAGCGTTTGCTTGCCCTCGGGCGCTCGTGACGGTCGGTCTTCGGGGTTTCGACCGGATGTTGCGTGCAGAACTGCATACCGCATCTGTCCACACGTCTGAACGCTGAACCTTCAGCAGGCGTGCGGCCCCAAGCTATTGAGGCCGAAGGGCGGGGGACCCAATACCGGCATCCGCTGTCACGGAGGCCTTGGGGTGAAGTCGGCGCAGCCGGCCGGACGCCTGACAGTCCGAACCCGACAGCTCACCCCGCAAGCGTTCGTCAGGAAAGGAACTGCTTTGCGTTACACACCACGGCACGCGATCGCCAAACCTTCCTCATTCGCGGGGCGTCGCACGGCGGGAGTTGCGCTGGTCTCGGCCGCCACCGTCGGCGCCGGCCTGGCGAGCGCGGGAGCGGCACATGCCGCCACGCCATACAACGTCTGGGACCGCGTCGCAGCCTGTGAGAGCGGCGGCAACTGGGCCATCAGCACCGGCAACGGCTTCTACGGCGGTCTGCAGTTCACCACGTCCACCTGGAATGGTTTCGGTGGCGGGAAGTATGCCTCAAGCGCGCAGTACGCCAGCCGTGACCAGCAGATCTCGATAGCTCAGAACGTTCTTCGTGTGCAGGGACCTGGTGCCTGGCCGGTCTGCTCCAAGCGCGCCGGCCTGACGACCTCCAACGGGCTTGCGGTCGTGGTGAACCCGGGCACGGGTACGAACCCCAGCCCGAACCCGCCGCCCTCGCGCGGTGGCGCGCGCACGCTGGCAATTGATGGTTCATTCGGCCCGCTGACGACGCAGGCTCTGCAGAAGTGGGTCGGCACTCGTCAGGACGGTTCGTTCGGTCCGATCACCAAGCGCGCCTTGCAGCGCAAGATCGGCGTCGTGCAGGACGGTGTCATTGGCCCGCAAACGATCGCGGCGCTGCAGACCCGCATCGGTGCCTCGCACGACGGCGCCTGGCAGTTGAACGCCGCCACGGTCCGTGTACTGCAGGCCTACCTGAACAGATACGTGGTCTGACACGGTAGATGTCGGCAGGGGACCGCTCGGATGATCCGGGTGGTCCGTTGCTGTATGTGTCGGGTGGCCGGACGAGCATCGGCCGATTCGAACTGTGGCGGCTGCTTGGGTAGCATCAGGCGTTGCCTCAATGCAGGCAGCTGCCGGTGTGGCGCAATTGGTAGCGCACCTGTCTTGTAAACAGGGGGTTGTCGGTTCGAGTCCGATCACCGGCTCCATCGTTTGAGCAGCACATTGGCCCGCTGACCTGCGAAGATGCCACTCTTACGATGCCAGCGGACAGTTACTTTGGCGGACAAGTCATGGCTTGGATGTACTCCTTATCGCACGCCTATTGCACGTATGTTGCACGCGAGCCGAGATGACTGACGATGGTTGGCAGGTCGCGGAGAGGAATCGGGCGCATCAGGCGCCTGCCGTCGACGAGGTAACAGGCGGGCTACATCGGGCCCGACGCAGCGAGTCATTCTGCGCCCACCACGTTTCAGACCAGGTGACGCCGAGGCCTGGCTCGGTGGTGAACGATCGCTGATTGCGGCTGACCGGTGGGACCCGCCGACGGCGACGCGGGCGAGGATCGAGCATCCGCTGACGTTCGCTGACTTCTCCAGGCCCTGGCTAGCTGATCGTCCTCCCAAGCCCCGGACTCGTGAGGGATATGCGCATCTGCTTGGCCGATACCTGCTTCCGGCCTTCGGCGAGACTACCCTCACAGGAGTCACACATGGGATCGTCCGCAAGTGGTGTGTCACTTGCCAGCGTGAGCCGTACGAGCCGTTGCGGGTGGACCCGACGATCGAGGCCAATCAGTGTGAGCGGCTCGCGGTGCCGCGCAAGGAGCGGGACAACGACGCGGCCGCCCGGGCACTGGACGGGCTTCGGGCCGCGGCGAAGGGCACCGACAATGTGCTGCTGCCGATGTGCGAGGCGCTGGCCGCCCGGGCCACCGGCGGCGAGGTCAGCAACGCCCTCCGCGACATCTGGGGCACCTACGTGCCGTACGACGTCTTCTGACCATGAGAGTCTGAGAGCGCGTCGCACCAGCCAACCAGTTCCCAGCAGATGAACGCTGGGCACATAATCTGGTGCGGTTAAATCACGAATCCACTTGGCACCCACTGCTACCGGTGCGCCAGACGACCTGGACCGAGTCGTCGCACTGGTCCGAGGCCGCCCGGACCGGGTTGACGGCCGCTGGTTCGAGGACCTGCTCGAGGCCGCGCCCTCGGTCGCCGAACCCGCGCAAGCCCGCTGAAATTGCAGGTCTGCACCCTGACTCCGGCGCGCACTCCCGTTGTCACCGGCGCGGCAGACGCGCTCAATAGTGTCTATCTGCGGTATACCCAAATGAACAGGGTGCGAGCTCGTGCCTCGTTGGCCAATGTTCTTACTAGTCGCCCCTGGCGCTATCTGAGTCTGTCTTCCGCGCGAACCAGATGAGGATCCCGGAAGCGAATATGGGCAGGACCCCCCAGTACAGGACGGAGCTGGTCCACGTCCACCCGCTAGATAGCGAGACGGTGATCAGGACACCGGCGATGATCGATCCTATTTGGCCTGCGGCGTTGATCAGCGCTCCTCCGGTGGCTCTGGTGCGCGTCGGAAAGCTCTCTGCACTGAAAAACAGTAGTGCTGCGTACGGGCCGATGAGGAAGAACAGCCCGGCGCTGTATAGCACGATGATGAGTGCGAACATTCCGTTCGGGACCAGGACCAGCGCCAGGAACGAAGCCCCGCACAGTAACCAGCCGATTCCGATCGCATCGCGGCGGCCGATCCTATCGCCAAGCCACCCGAAGAAGAGATAACCGACGAACGCTGTGCCGTTGGCGATAGCCAGGATCTCGATGGAGTTGTTGAAGGTGATGTTCTTCCCGTCTGGGGCGGTCAGGAAGGAGGTACCCAGGATGTCGAAGGCGAGAACTCCGAGCCAGCTGAGCAGGAATGACAGTCCGATTGTGAGCGCTGGACGTAGCGATTCGCCTCTGAAGACCTCGACGATTGGGGTCCTCGTCTCGGTGAGCGTGAGCCCTTGCGAGTTTGCTAGAGCGCGTGCTTCATCGGTCTTTCCGGCCAGTTGAAGCCGTTCTAGTTCGCGCCGAGCGGCGAACACGGGGCTCTCCTTGAGATACCGTGCCGCGATGATCATGAAGATGGCCGGGAAGACGGAGACGATGAAGCACCATTCCCAGGAGGAGATCGGCAAGATGATATCGATGGAGACTGCCGCCAGCACCGACCCGACCGGCCAACCGGACTGCACAAGGGAGTAGATGAACCCGCGTCGCCGGATCTGTGCGGGGGTGGTGTAGGCGCGTGAGTAGATCTCTCCCAAATAGGTGGCGCTGATGGCTTGCTCGGAGTAGCCAAGACCGGCGAGGGATCGGAAGACGATCAACAGCACGGCCCCGAATGCTGCGGCCACGGCAGCCAGCCACCCGACCGCGGCGGTAGCCAACGAGAAGATCGCTGCGCCGATGACAGCGACAACGATGCCCTTCTTTCTGCCGACCTTGTCTACGAACGGCCCGATCGCGAACGCTACGACAGCGGTCCCGGCCGTGACCCAGGTGTTGATAGCGGTCGACGTGGATGAGCTCCAGCCGAACACGTGGGCAATTTTTGGAAGAAGGTTGCCGAACAGGACGAAGTCATAGACGGCGAACGTCCAAGCGAAGAAACAGATCCAGTTTGCCGTCGTGACATCTCTGGGGGAGAAGGTGGGGATGTTTTCCGATGGTGACTTCGTGGTGAACAATTTGGATACGTTGGTGGCCATTTGCTGACACGCTCCCGACAATTGGGCATGGGCCGTCACACGGCGAAGGTGAGGTGGGGATTGGAAAGCGGTGGCGTGGTGTTGGTGGCTTCCCGTGACCGGAAGCCACCAACACCACGTGAGCCCGCGCTCAGCGGGCGGGCCCTACGAGTGCGTGATCGACTGTATGGTGTGCTGCGCCCGGCGCCTGGTCGTTTCGGCGTCGTCAACGGTCATGCTGACGGGGTCGATGACGACCCCGTAGTCGGCCCGGGCGCGTTCGATGGTGGTGAACTCGTCGAGGACGTCCTCGAGAACCTGGCTGGCGGACCGCTTGTAGGGGTCGCCGTAGCCGCCACCGCTGGGCACGGTGATCTGTAGGGAGTCTCCTGCCTGGATCGGCCGGGCTGTGACTTTCGCCGGCCAGTTCTCCGCGTTCGGGGTGCCGGGGTTGCGCACCACGGAGGCGTTTAGCCCGTCCTGGCCACCGAAGATGCCCCAGGGCAGGTCGGATTCGTGCCGGTCCGCCTCGCAGGTGATGGACGTGTCGACCAGGAAGGTGTTGGTGCGGACAATCCCGATGCCACCGCGATGCTCTCCGGCGGCTGCTGGTTCCTCGCGCAGTTCGTAGCGGTCGGTCCGCATGGGGAAGCGCCACTCCAGCTCTTCGATCGGGTTGTTGCGGGTGTTGGCGATGAGGTTGTCGACCGAGTCCGGGCCGTCACTCTCCGGCCGGCCACCGTAGGAGCCTTCGTTGACTTCCAGGTATACCCAGTACTCACCGGCCTTCTGGTCCCACCCGGAGTAGGACAGGAAGTGGATGTGTGCGGAGTTCCCGGCGGTGATCTTGCCGGGCAGCACGGGCGCGAGAGCCCGCATGGCCAGGTCGACGGCCCGTTGTACTTGCCCGAACCGGGCGAAGCAGGCGGCCGGGTAGGTCGGGTTGAAGATCGTCCCCTCAGGGGCGATCACCTTGACCGGTTTCAGCATGCCCTGGTTTTGCGGCACGAACACCGGGTAGGCGACCTCGTCCAGGAACATCATCCGGGTGATGAACGTGAAGGCCGACACCGTGGTGCCCTCGAACGCGCAGTTGTAGGCGGTGGGTACCTGCGGGCTGGAGCCGGTCAGGTCGTAGGTGATCTCGTCACCCTCGACGATGACCTTCACCTTGATCGGCAGCTTCTTGCCGTAGTTCTTGCCGTCGTCGTCGAGGTAGCCGACCTCGGTCTCGTAGACACCGTCGGGGACCTTGGCGATCTCCTGGCGCAGCATCCGCTCGGAATAGTCGATCCAGCCCTGGCCGGCGTCCTGGACGGCTTGCAGGCCGTACCGGTCGACCACGCCGAGGAACCGGCTCTTGGCCAGCTCGCAGGCGGCGATCATCGCCTCGAGGTCACCGGCGTTGTGCGTGGGAGTGCGAGTGTTGGACAGGATGTGCTCCAGGAGCCGGTCCTGCCGCACGCCCCGGTCGGCGATCTTGAGGCCACGGAAGATCTGCCCCTCGGCGATGTTGTCAACGATGTCGACCATCAGGCCCGGGACGGCGCCGCCGATGTCGAGCAGCTGACCGGATGCCCCGGCGAACCCGACTCGCTTGCCGTCGTGGAAGATCGGGATGATCACCGCCACGTCGGGCGAGTGGGTGGCCCCGAGGTAGGGGTCGTTGTGCAGGATAACGTCGCCCTCGTTGATGTCGTCGCCGAGGACCTGGATGACGCCCTGAACGATCTTGGGCATCGCGCCCATGAACATCGGGGTCGAGTCCGACTCGGCCAGCACATTGCCGTCCGCGTCAAAGACGCCGGCGCCCAGGTCCTCCGACTCTCGGATGATCGAGGAGTACGACATCCGGAACAGGACGGAGGCCATCTCCTTGGCCATCGAGGAGAACGCGCCCCCGATGATCCGCATCAGGATCGGGGTGGCCAGCTCGCCGCCGGTGCTTTCTTCCTCGGCCTGTTGCGGGCACGCGACCACTATGTTGCCGTGCTCGTCGATGTTCGCGGTGAACGCCGGTGGCACGATGACGGTGGTGTCGTACTGCTCGATGATGGCCGGGCCCTCGATGCGCTGTCCGGCGCCGAGCCTGGTGCGGTCGTAGAACGGGGTGGGGAAGGTCTGGGGCTTGCCGTGGACGTCGAACGTCACGTCCTGGGTGGCCACCTTCGCCTCAGTCAACGAGTGCGAGTGTCCTGGTACGTCCGGTGCCTGTAGCGGATCCATCAGTCCGACGCCCAGCACCCGGATGTTGACGATCTCGACCCGGCCGGTCTTGTAGCGGTGCCCGTATTCGCGCTCGTGCGCCTCGTGGAAGGCCTCAATGGTGCGCTCCACCCACTGCGGGGTGATCGGGCCCTGGGGCACCTCGAATCGGACCTCGTACCCCTGTCCCTCATAGCGGCAGTCGGCCAGCCGGGTGAACGTGCGACGGTCTCGGGGGATGCCGTCCACCGACAACTGTCCGGCGGCCTCCTCAACGAGTTCGTCATAACGGTTCTGCAGTGCTGCGGTGTCCACGTCGGGCATCGTGTAGCGCGCCGTGGCGACGTACTCGTACTTCTGGTCGGTGGCGAGCAGGCCTGTCGCTGCGAGGATTCCTGGGTGTGGCGGCACGAGTACCTGCGGGATGCCTAGCTCGGCGGCGATCTCGCACCCGAACAGCGGTCCGGCGCCGCCGCCGGCGACCAGCACGAAGTCTCGAGGGTCGTAACCGCGGCGCACCGAGTTGAGCTCGATCGCCTGGCTCATGCCGAATTTTTGGATCTGCAGGGCGCCGAGGGCGGCTTCGTGCACCGACATGCCGAGCTGGTCCGCGATCGACGTCATGGCGGTCTGGGCCTTGCCGGCATCCATCTGCAGGCCACCGCCTGCGAGGTCACGGTTGGTGCGTAGCCGTCCGAGCACGACCTGCGCGTCGGTGGAGGTGGGCTCTGTGCCGCCGCGGCTGTAGCAGGCGGGGCCAGGCACAGCTCCCGCCGACTGTGGGCCAACCCGGAACACGCCTCCGGCATCGACGTAGGCGATCGACCCGCCACCGGCCCCGATGGTGTCGATGTCGACCATGGGCACCATGGCTTGATAGTCGCCGACCTTGGTGTCCAGCAGATGCCGCATCCGCAGCTTGCCCTGGGCGGCGACGCCGATGTCGGCTGAGGTGCCGCCAATATCGAGGGTGAAGACGTTGTCGAATCCGGCGTTCTGACCGGCCCAGATGCCACCGATGAGCCCGCCGACCGGTCCGGACATCAGCAGGCTTACCGGTCGCTCGGCCGCCATGCTCAGGGGCACCATGCCACCGGAGGACCGCATCAGCAGCACCTCGCGGCGGTATCCGAGATCCTTGACGGCATTCGCCAGCCGGTCCAGGTACCGGGAAACCTTCGGTCCGACATAGGCGTTCAACGCGGTCGTGGAGAATCGCTCGAACTCACGGTAGAGCGGCACGACATCACTCGAGATGGACAAGTACGCTTCCGGGAACTCGTCCGCGACGATCTGTTTGATCCGCTGCTCATGGGCGGGGTTCAGGTAGGAGTGCAGCAGGCAGACCGCGATCGCCTCGACACCTGCGTCCTTCAGGGCGCGCACCCGGTCCCGCACTTCGTCATCGTCCAGGTCGATGAGGACATCCCCGTTCGGCACTGTCACGCGTTCCTTGACGGTCAGGCGGTGCCGGCGCTTGACCAACGGGTCCGTCTGCCACGGGAGGTTCTGCTGCAGGGAGAAATTGAAGGGCTTCTTGTGCCGTGCGATGTGCAGAATGTCACGGAAGCCCTCGGTGGTGATCATCCCCACCTCGGCACCGGTGTGGGTCAGCGCGATGTTCGTCGCGACTGTGGTGCCGTGCACCAATTGATCGATGTCCGCCAGGGCAACTTCTGCCTTGGCGGTGAGCCGCTGCAGGCCGTCGAGGACGGCGCGGGAGGGGTCGTCGGGGGTGGATGGGACTTTTTCGATCACGACCCGCTTGGCGGTGTCGTCGGAGAAGTACAGATCGGTGAACGTGCCACCGACGTCAACGCCAATGCGCTTCATGGGAGTCTCCTGTGGATGCGAGCCGGGGGCGGCGCGTCTAGGTAGTCGGTTTTCGTCGGTTCGTGGTGGTCAAGGTTTCAAGCAGGTGAGGGGAGTAGGAGACCCCATCCGTAAGGCAGTTGCCCGAAATTGCGGTGGCCGCCGACTCGGGGGAGGCAGCGGCCACCGGGTAATCAGGGGGTGGTGGTTTCCTCGAACTTGGGCAGGCCGTTCAGGTAGTCCAGAACGTTGCTCAGGGGCTCGACGTCACCGAATTTGGCGTCCAGGTCGAACAGGTTCCATGCCACGACCCCCGGCACCCGATCGCCCACGGCCTCGCGGACCACGATGGGGCGGAATCCTTCGGCGATCGCGTCCTCGACCGTGTGCCGCACGCAGCCGGCAGCGGTCACGCCGGTGACGATGACGGTGTCGATGCGGTTGGCGGTAAGGAACTGCTGCAGGTTGGTGCCCGGGAAGGCGCTGGCCCGCTTCTTGGTAATGACCAGTTCCCCGGGCTCGGGGGCGATCCTGCTGTCGATCTGGACCGCGTCGCTGCCGACGGCAAGCAACTCCAGCGGGATCTTGGAGACCCACAGGCCCATGTCCGAGGGCTTGCCGGGCTCGGTCACGTCGTAGGCGGTCGTGGTGTAGATCACCGGAACACCCTTGGACCGCGCGGCTTCGTTGAGGTCCTGGCACGCGGGGATGATCGTGTCCATCTCCTTGCAGGAGAACGCGTGGTCCGGGCGTGTCCACGCGTTTGCCATGTCGATGTGAATGATCGCGGGGCGTTTGCCGTAGCCCACCCGGCGTTGGAAACCGCGCTCGGCGTACTCCGCCGAGTCGGTTTTGAAGGTCCGTTCGAGCAGCTCTTGCAGCTCGGTGGTCAGGTCAGTACCCATGTCGGTCTCCCTGTCGTAGAAGGAAAGTCGCAGATGTGCGTGAGAGAGCAATTTTGAAGTTGCTGTGTCATCACAGTAGTTGCTTGTTCAGCAACGCACAAGAGATTCGGTGAAGTTTTTGTGGCCTGGATCACGTCGCAGGGGCGCAGTCGGTCGCCCCGCGGAGGCGGTCCTCGCAGCGGGTGCTCCCCGCGCGCCAGATAGATTGGAGCCGCCAGGGGACCTGCGGCGCCCTCGGTGAACACGGAAGGAAGTAGGTCAGAACCATGCCACCTCGCACACGCCAGCCATCGGAGCACCGCCAGGGGGCCGCGGCATCCCTGTTCAATGGCCTGTCCGTACTCCAGGCCTTCTCCATCGCCCACCCCGTCCTTGGCGTCACCGAAATCGCGGACCGGGTCGGGCTGCACAAGAGCACCGTGTCGCGGATCCTGTCCGGGCTGGCAGATGTGGGCTTTGTCGAGCGCGAGGATGAGTCAGGGCGATACCGCCTCGGCCTCAGCGTCGTCGCGCTGGCAGCGCCGCTGCTCGCTGAGTTGGACGTGCGCCGAGCGGCGCTGCCCTTCCTGGAAGACCTGATGGACCAGACCTCTGAGACGGCAGCGGTCTCGGTCTGGAACGGCACCGAAGCCGTCGTGGTTGAGCAGGTGCCCAGCCCTCATCAGGTCAAGCACTCCGCCAGCATCGGCACGCGCTACACGAAACTTGAATCCTCTTCCGTCCGCGTGTTCCTGGCCGAGTTAGCCCCTGAGCATGCGCAGCAACTCCTGAACACCGGCCAGATAACACGCGGTGACAGTGTCGATCTCGCCGACCCCATCGGGCCCCGCCTGGCAAGGATCCGGGACGCCGGCGTCGCGGTCAACGACGGGCTGACCACCGACGAAGAGTTCGGGGTATCCGCGCCCGTGCGAGACGTACGAGGCTTTGCCGCCGGATGCATCACCCTCAGCGCCCCCCGCTCACGCGTGCACCGGCACGACAACCAAGACGCGCTGATCGTCGCAGTACGTGACACTGCCAAGAGAGTATCCATGCGGCTGGGCCTACCAGAAGCAGGATAAGTACCCGTCCAACCAACCAAGAAACGCCAACCGTCCGGCCGAGACAATCGTCTCCGCCTGGCTTGCGCCCATGGTGGCGAACCGCAGCGAAGACCACTCCGATCAAACAAGGCGTCCTCGAGGCGCGAGTCTGGCCGGAAGCGGCGAACTCGGGACAATGAGGCGATCACGTCGCGCCTGGACCGAGCCGTGTGCAAGCCCGAAAGTCGCTGGCCTCATTGACCTATTGAAAGGGCCTGGGGTTCGGTGCGCGTCGCTCGAAAGCGACCGTGACCTACTGTCGTGGTTGGTGTCCGCTGAGGCAGGCTTGCCACCCTCGGACACGGCGACCGACCTTCCCGCCACCAGCATGTCTGACAGCGCACGCTGCACACTGCCGGGTCGGCTGGTGCGCAGCCGCCTCCATGGGGCCCGGCTGCCCGATGATTACGCCGAACGCTGTTTGGGGACACGATAACGATCCAAGGTGGGATGGGCCCGTAGCGCCGTGACCGCCTGCTGGGGGATCCAGGCCCTCGGTGATTGCCGCCACGGAGATGCCCGAATAGGCGAATCCCCGGCCTGCGGCCGACCAAAGTGCAACCCCTCGGGGCCTTTCAGCGCCTCAAATCCGCCGTACTGCACAAAGTGGGTCGTGCACGACTCGTCGTTGGTGTTCAGCTTGGCAATGACATCGGCAATGGGCTGCGGGGCGGCCGCGCAGCGAGCCGCAACCCGGTCGTCGCGAACTGTTTGGAGAACGTGTACACAATCGTGGTCCGTTCCGGCATTGCTGGCAGCGACGCGATCGAGGACGGCGCGCCCGAACACCGCATCTCAAAATGCGCCTCGTCGGACAGCACCTGCAGATCATGGCGACGGGCCAGACCAGCGATGTCCTCTCGCTCCACCTGGCTGGATTCGGCGCTCATCGGGTTCTGAAGATCGTTGTAGATCAAGACCGTCGTCCGGGGCGTGATCAGATCCCGCATCTGGTCCACATCGATCCGGAAACCGGTCGCGGTCGGCACGTAGCGGTGGGCCTTCGCGACACCACCGTCGTAGTCGATCTGGCTCTCGTGGATCGGGTACCCGGGATTGGGGTAGAGGACCTCGTCGCCGGGGTTCATCACCGCCTGGATGAACTTGCCGATCACCGGCTTGCCGCCGGGCTGCACGACGATCTGGGTGGGATTCAAGGACGGCCACGGTTGGCACCGATGTTCTGAGCCAGCACCGCTTGCAACTGCGAGATACCCGCTCCAGGGCGGTAGCCAGTCTTGCCGGCCCGGACCGCCGCAAACATCGCCTCCACCACGTTCGGTGGAGTCGGCAGGTCGATGTTGCCGAGATGAAATGGGTAGATGTTGCCCGGATCGCCGTGCCGATCCCATTCGTGGCCAGATCCAGCGATGCCGGGTCCCCCGATAGGCCGGCTCGGCTCGACCGTTGAATCGGGCTGAGCCCGTCTTCGACCTGAGTCGCCCAGTCGTCGAAGAACTCGAGCAGTGCGCTGCTTGAGGTCGGCCACGACAACCGACCCGTGCGACCCGGACGGCCCGTGTGCGCTGCGTCCGGCGCCCCGCCGGTCATGCAGGGCACCGCCTCCGGGGAGAGCTGGAACTCGTGGATCGGGGCTTGGGACATACCCCTCGCTACCGTGTCGAGCAGGAGCACCATGACCCGCATGTCAACGGTGCCGTCTCGCTTCAGCTCCTGAATGGCCAGGGCGACGCCTTCGTATAGACACCCTGCGTTCGTTGCTGATTCGCCTCAGGTTCGGCACGGCACCCTCGGGCGCGTGGGCCGCCCCGACACCGGCTACGACGAGGCGTTCGCCGCGCTCGGAGGGCACTGGGTGGCGGGTCGGAGATCTGAGGGCCCGGGGGTATTGACAACGTCTCAGACTGTGACTAGCGTCGCATCCCAGGCAACCGGGTTGTATTGAATGCAACTTCATATTTAGTCGTCTGGATCATCTCCCTTCATCGGGCCGACATGCGCTTGGCGAGGACCTTTGCCCGGTCCGCGAGAACCAGTCCATCAGCGCGTTATCGACGCGCCCCCTTACCTTCCCTTCGACCACTCAGGAGAGTGGGCCATGGTCACCAGCAACCATTCGGAAGTTCAGTTACCCGCAGTGTCGCAGGCGGTAGCCCCACCGGCCCTCCTACGCAAGGTCATGGCTGCCAGCTTCGTCGGCAATTTCGTCGAGTGGTACGACTACGCCGTCTACAGTTACCTTGCTGCAACCATCGGAGACGTTTTCTTCCCGAAGTCGGACCGCACCACGCAACTGCTGGCCGCATTCGCAGTCTTTGCAGTCTCGTTCGTTATCCGCCCGCTTGGCGGCCTCGTATGGGGGCACTACGGCGACAAGATCGGACGTCGGACGGCACTTTCGTTGTCCATCCTGATCATGTCGGGTGCTACCTTCTGCATGGCCCTGATCCCCGGCTATGCCCAGGTTGGCCTCTGGGGCGCAGTGATCCTGCTGGTTGTTCGCCTGGTGCAGGGCTTTTCTGCGGCCGGCGAGTACGCCGGCGCCTCAGCCTTCCTTGCAGAGTATGCACCAGAGGGAAAGCGCGGCCTCTATGTCAGCACGGTTCCGGCCTCCACGGCAGCAGGCCTCCTCTTCGGCTCGCTACTGGTGGCGCTCCTCAGCGCGCTGATCAGTACGGACCAGATGCAGTCCTGGGGGTGGCGCCTGCCGTTCCTGCTCGCCGCACCACTTGGACTGATCGGGCGCTACATCCGACTCAAGTTGGAGGACACGCCCAAGTTCCGCGAGCTCGAGCTGCGGCACGACGCGAAGAACACGCCACTGAAGGATCTGTTTACCAATCACCGCCGGGCGATCCTCATCGCCTTCGGTGTCACCCTCCTCAACGCTGTGGGCTTCTACCTGGTTCTCACCTACATGCCGACCTACCTGAGTGAGGAGTTGAATGTCAGCACGACGGAGTCATTCATCGCCACATCCGTCACCTTGTTCATATACATCTTCCTGATCTTCATCATGGGCACGCTGTCCGACCGGTTCGGCCGCAAGCGCGTCCTGATCGCGGCCGGCGTCGGCTTCGCCCTCTTGACCGTCCCCTTGTTCTATGCGCTCGGTGCCGTCGGGATAGTCGGGATGGTCGCCATCGAGATAGTTCTGGCTGCTCTGCTGACCCTCAACGACGGGACGCTCGCGTCGTTCCTGTCGGAAATCTTCCCGACCCGGGTGCGCTACAGCGGATTCGCCTTCAGTTTTAACTCCGCGAACGCACTCTTCGGTGGTACCGCGCCATTCGTTGCCACGCTCTTGATCAAGCTCACCGGCAGCAAGATCGCACCGGCCTGGTATCTCGTGGCGGCAGCGATTGTTGCGGTCGCGACCATGGCGTTCGCGAAGGAGACCGCCAAGGATCCACTGCCCGACGCCTGACTTTCCATATGACTCGACTGCCACCGAGGGGCAGATGTGCGCATCGTCACCGGTGATCACCCCGGGTGACAGACCTTGATCCGGCCCTTGAAAAAGGGATCCGTGACACTACAGTGAATGCAACGACGTTGTGATTAATGCAACTTTAGATCGATGTCTGCGCTGGCCGACGCCAGATCGCGCTACGCCACCCGCGAGCTCCGAGGAGCCTCGTCCGACCACCAGAACAAAGGAGCAGTTATGACCGACACCACCACCACAGCGGCCGTTTCCGATGTCGCGCAGCTCGAGCGGCTGAAGGTGCTGCACAACGGCACCAAGGGCAAGTTGACGTTCTCGGACGCCGAGATGGAACGGCGCCTGACGGGTCTGCGCACGATCATGGCGGAGCAGGGCCTGGACGCGGTCATCCTCACGTCTTGGCACAACATCAAGTACTACTCCGACTTCCTGTTCACCTACTTCGGTCGGTCCTACGCCATGGTCGTCACGGCGAACGACCAGGTGACCATCACCGCGAACATCGATGCCGGGATGCCCTGGCGCACCAGCTATGGCGAGAACATCGTCTACACCGACTGGCGCCGCGACAACTACTTCCACGCCATCCAGGAGGCGTTGCGCCAGCGCGGTGTCACGGCGAAGCGGATCGGCATTGAGGACGACAGCCTCCCGCTCGCCACCCGTGACAAGTTCCAGGCCGCCTTCCCCGGCGCGACACTCGTCGATGTCGCGCAGGCCGCTATGCGGCAGCGAATGATCAAGTCGGATGAGGAGATCACCGTCATCCGGCACAGTGCCCGCATTGCCGATCTGGGTGGTGAGGCGGTCAAGGCTGCTGTCAAGGAGGGCATCTCCGAATACGAGGTGGCACTGATCGGCACCGAGGCGATGGTGCACGAGATTGCCAAGACCTTCCCTGAGCAGGAGGTGCGTGACACCTGGGTGTGGTTCCAGTCCGGCATCAACACCGACGGTGCACACAACTGGGCGACCACCCGGCAGGTCCGCAAGGGCGACATCCTGTCGCTCAACTGCTTCCCCATGCCCTCCGGGTACTACACGGCCCTCG
The DNA here is from genome assembly GCF_007845645.1 of Leekyejoonella antrihumi. Lineage (GTDB taxonomy): Bacteria > Actinomycetota > Actinomycetes > Actinomycetales > Dermatophilaceae > Leekyejoonella > Leekyejoonella antrihumi. The sequence goes on along the minus strand of NZ_VCQV01000001.1, from coordinate 20,930 downwards.
AGCGCACCCTGTTCTACGGGCAGCCCGACGCGAGGTCCCTCGAGCTGTGGAACATCAACGTCGAGGTGCACAAGCGTGGACTCGAGCTGATCAGGCCCGGAGCTGTTTGCAAGGACATCGCCGCCGAGCTCAACACGATCTATGTGGAGCACGGCTTGCTCGCCAACCGCACGTTCGGCTACGGCCATTCCTTCGGCGTGCTCAGCCACTACTACGGGCGCGAGGCCGGCCTGGAGCTTCGCGAGGACATCGACACCGTGCTCGAGCCGGGCATGGTCGTCTCGATGGAGCCGATGATCACGGTGCTCGACGGACAGCCAGGCGCTGGCGGATACCGCGAGCACGACATCTGTGTCGTCGGTGCGAACGGCGCCGAGGACATCACGAAATTCCCATTCGGCCCGGATCACAACATCATCGAGGCCTGAGCGTCCCCGGGTGGCGGCACCGCCAGGTGCCGTCTTCCGGGCAGGTCAGTCGCCAGGTCAGCCCCTGACTCATAGGATCGGCCCATGCCGCGATATACAACGACCAGTGCAGGTGCACCCGGCGCCTCGGTCATCGAGAACACGGTGGCGATCCTGCGTTGCTTCAGCCCGGACCGTCAGCTGCTCGGTGTCACCGAGATCGCCAAGGAGGTCGGACAGCACAAGAGCACCGTCTCGCGGACACTGGCCTCGCTGGAGCGGGAAGGCATCGTCGAGCAGGACGCGACCCGTCGGTACCGGCTTGGTCTGGGGATCTTGACGATCGCCGGTCCGCTGCTGGCCGATCTCGATGTGCGCCGCGCCGGTTTTCCAGTGCTGCAGAGACTCACGGAAGCGACGGGCGAGACCAGCGCCCTGATGGTGTGGAACGACACCGAGGCGATCACCGTCGAGCAGATCCCCAGCCCGCACCAGGTCAAGCACACGTCGAGCATCGGGTCGCGCTACCGGACCGCACTGAGCGCGTCGGTGCAGGTGTTCCTGGCCGGCGACGATCCGGAGCGCGTCCGGCAGCTGCTCCGCGAGGGCGCCGTCACCGGCATCGGCGAGAAGGCAGTGCCGAAGTATCTGGCTCGCCTGGCTGGCGCGGCGGAGCTCGGCTATGCCGTCAACGGGGCAGAAACCGCATCCGAGGAGGTTGGTGTGGCTGCCCCCGTCAGGGACCACCGCGGTGCGATCGTCGCGGCCGTGCTGATTGCTGCTCCCCGGTTCCGCACAGACGATGCAGCGATGGACGAGCTGGGCAAGCAGTGTGCCGCCGCGGCTTCCCAGGTGACGCTGCGCCTTGGCGGGCGCACGGACCACGAAACGGAACGATGATCGAACGGGCGGGCGAGAACGCCTTCGACTACACCCTGCACGGCGGCAATGGGTCCATCAGGATGCAGTGGCATTTCTTCGACGACTCGCTCCTGGCGGTCGCCGTGCAGACCTGGGAGCTGCCGCCCGGGGCCGGCGAGGGACGGCACACCCACGACCCGGACGAGCAGCCGCTTGACGAGCTCTACCTGGTGCTCGCGGGCACCGGTCGTATGCACGTCGATGACGAGATCCATGACCTCAGCGCCGGAGACAGCGTCTTGGCCACCGCTGGCACCAGCCACGATCTGGCCAACACCGGGCCAGACCTGCTCCGCGTCCTGGTGGTCTGGGGTTCGCCAGGGACGACCGACTGGTCGCAGTTCGGGACAGCTCGAGCGGCACGACAGGCCAGAGAAGCGGGTCAGCGAACGTCGCCGATGTCCTCGGCCCAGACGGACGGATAGCGCTCCTGGAACTGGCGCATCAGTGCGCTGCAGTGCTCGTCCTGCAACAGGATGATCTCGACGCCGCGCGATCGGAGCAGCTCCAGCTCACCGGGGAACGTCTCGGCCTCGCCGACCACGACGCGGGGGATGCCGAACTGGATGATCGCGCCCGCGCACATCGCACATGGCGCGAGCGTCGTGTAGAGGACGGCTTGGCGGTACGAGGTGCGCCGGCCCGCGTCGCGCAGGCACGAGATCTCTCCGTGCGCCGTGGGATCCGAACCTTGCACGCGCAGGTTGCGTCCCGTCGCGACCAGCTCTCCGTCGAGGTCGAGGGCGCTGCCCACCGGGACTCCGCCGTCGGCGAGCCCGTCCTGTGCCTCGCGCACTGCCGCGTCGAAGCTTGACTGCTGCCACGGTCCGCCGTCGGCCGAGTTCGTCATGCGATCCACCTCATGTGTTGTCCGTCACCGCATTGTCGCGGCCGTCCCTGTGACCTCTGATGGCCCCGGCGGAAGGGTGTCCTCCAGGGCCGTCGGTCGGCAAAAGAGGACTCCGCCGATTGTCAGCGGCACCAGGGTCACTCCTAGGAAGCCGAACGATGCCTGCCAGGTGCCGGTAAGCGAGTGCAGCAGCCCGGTGACCAGTGGCCCGGCGGCGGCAAGCAGGTAGCCGAAGCCCTGCATGAAGCCGGACAGCGCGACCGCGCCCTCGTGGGTCAAGGTGCGGAGGTTGGCCAGGGCAAGGGCCAGGGGGAAGCCGGTGGCTGCCAGCCCGCAGAGCACCGTCCAGAGCAGCGGCGCGCGTGACGGCGCCAGGGCGAGGCCGGCGTATCCCACGAGATAGCAGGAAAGTCCGGCGATCACAAGGACTAGCGGATTGCGCAGCTTGACGGCGATCCAGGGGATGGTGAGCGCGAGTGGCAGGCTCATCAGCGAGTAGAGGCCGAGCAACGAGCCCGCGTCGCCGCGACTGATGCCGGCGTCCGTGAGGATCTGCGGCAGCCAGGTGAAGATCGGGTAGGTGTTCAAAGATGTCATGCCAATGAGGAGCGTGGCGCCCCAGGCAAGGCGGTTGCGTAGCAGCGCACGGACGGCGATCCGGGTGCCGGTGGCCGCCGCCACGGCGTACCCACTGGGGTCAGCGTCTGCGTCCTGGTGCGCGCTACGTGAGCCGCCGGTGCTCAGCAGCACCCAGGGCCACCCGGCCAGCAGGGATAGGCCGGCCCACCCGCCGAGGGACGTACGCCAGCCACCGGCATCGGCGATCGGCACCGCGAGGAACGCGGGAAGGGCCGTGCCGAGTTGCAGGAAGATGCCGTACAGCACGGTGAGGGCGCCGATCCGGTCGGGGAAATATCGCTTGACCAGGGGCGGGAGCAGCACGTTACCCATGCCCATCCCCACAAGCGCCACGAACTGCGGCAGGAAGAAGAAGACGGCTCCCGGAGAGAGCGCCCGGACCACCATGCCGAGGGTCGCCAGCACCATGGCCAGGGCGGCCGCGCGGTCGGCCCCGAGACGGCGGATGACCGTCGGGGTGGCGATGCCCGCGAGTCCGAAGATCACCGGCGGAAGTGCGCCCAGCACGCTGGCCTGGGTGTTCGACATGTGTAGCTGCTGCTGGATCGGCGCCAGCACCGGGGCGATCGAGGTGATGGCCGAACGGAGGTTGAGCGCGAGAAGCGGGATGGCGAGCAGGGCGAGGACGCGGCCCCCGAGGTGTCCTGCCCTCGGGGGCCGCATCCGGGTGCTCACGGGAGAGAGAATGTGCGGCGCCTTTCCGTACGGTGCTACTCATCGAGCCATTCGACGAAGTTGCCGATGAAGCCGCCGGCGATCACCCGTCGCATGACTTGCGGTGGCGCGGCGAGTTTGGCGGGATTGCGGGACGAGTCCTGGATGACGTCCATCTCGCTCCGCTCGATAGGAATTGGGGCGATGCGACAACGTTGCATTGATGGCGACGCTGATGCGTCATATGCACCATAAGAGGTGCGCTGTGACGCAGTCAACCGCTCCGCCCGGGTAATGCTTTGTAAGGCATCGCCCGTGAGCGCATGCGGGCGAGAGTCTCAGAGGGCAGCGCGAATGGACTGCTCGAATGAGGTGATGTGTGCGCGCGTGAGGTCGGCGGCCCGGTCCGGGTCGCCGGCCAGGATCGCCTTGATGAGCGGGCCGTGCTCGGCCACGTGACCAGCCATGGTCGGGAGGCGGTCCAGGAACAGGCACCAGATGCGCGTCGCCAGGTTGTCGTAGCGGATCAGGGTGTCTTCGAGATAGGGGTTGTGCGCGGTGGCGTAGATCGCGCGATGCACCTGCATGTCCAGCTGCATGAGGGCGCCGCCCGGCTGCAGGTCGTCGGGTGCGGTTCGGACCGCCGACAGGAGATCCTCCAGGTGCTCGTGGTCGGTATGGGTCGCCCGCGTTGCGGCGCTGGCGGCGGCGAACGGCTCCAACTGGCTGCGCACCTCGGAGATGTGGGTCAGGTCGGTGATGTGCACCTCGGTCGCGAAGGTGCCGCGGCGGGGGTAGGCGACGACAAGTCGCTCGGTCTCCAGGCGCTTCAGCGCCTCGCGCACCGGGGTTCTTCCCACGGCGAGCACCTTGGTCAGCTGGTCCTCGTTGATCGGGGCACCCGGCCGGATCTGCAGCATCACCAGCTGGTCCCGGATGGCGCGATAGGAGCGCTCGGCCAATGAGAGCTCGTCATTGCCGGCGTTCAGCGCCGGCGTCAAATCGGTGCCCCGTGGGGTCTTGACTGCCTCCGTCACATCGCATACCTTACTGGACAAGTTGATATATCAGTTGTCGATCAAGGTGGTGGATCATGACGATCACGCAGGACTCCGGCTCGCGAACCTCACTGCTGAACGCTTCGTTGGCCCAGGTCGACCCTGAGATCAGCGATGCTCTGGACGCCGAGCTGCGCCGACAGGAGTCGACGCTGGAGATGATCGCATCGGAGAACTTCGCCCCGGTGGCCGTTATGCAGGCGCAGGGCTCGGTGGCGACGAACAAGTATGCGGAGGGGTACCCGGGACGTCGTTACTACGGCGGGTGCGAGCACGTCGACGTCGTCGAACAGCTCGCGATCGACCGGCTCAAGGCCCTGTTCGGTGCGAGTTTTGCGAACGTGCAGCCCCACTCGGGCGCACAGGCGAACACCGCGGTGTACTTCGCCCTGTTGCAGCACGGCGACACGATTCTCGGGCTCGATCTTGCGCACGGTGGACACCTGACCCACGGCATGCGGATCAACTACTCGGGCAAATCGTTCAACGTTGTGCCCTACCACGTCGGAGGCGACGGTCGCGTCGACATGGACGAGGTCGCGACGCTCGCGCGGGAGCACCAGCCGAAAATGATCGTGGCCGGCTGGTCCGCGTACCCCCGGCATCTCGACTTCGCCCGTTTTCGGCAGATCGCCGACGAGGTGGGCGCTCTGCTGTTCGTCGACATGGCGCACTTCGCCGGTCTGGTTGCCGCGGGGCTGCACCCGAACCCGGTGCCGGTGGCGGACGTCACGACCTCGACGACGCACAAGACGCTCGGCGGGCCACGCGGCGGCGTGATCCTCACGAACGACGCGGCGGTCGCCAAGAAGATCAACTCGGCGGTGTTCCCAGGTCTGCAGGGTGGTCCGCTGGAGCACGTGATCGCCGCGAAGGCGGTTGCCTTCAAGGTTGCCGCGGGGGAGGAGTTCGCCGACCGGCAGCGTCGAACACTGGAGGGTTCACGGATTCTCGCCGAACGACTGTGCCGGCCCGACGTTGCCGCCGGAGGCGTGAAGGTGTTGACCGGAGGCACCGACGTGCATCTGGTCCTTGTCGACCTGGTCGACTCACAGCTCGACGGCAAGCAGGCCGAGGATCGCCTGCACCGCGTCGGGATCACCGTGAATCGCAACGCTGTCCCCAACGATCCTCGCCCGCCGATGGTGACCTCCGGTCTGCGCATCGGCACGCCGGCGCTCGCCACCCGTGGCTTCGGCGCAGAGGCCTTCGCAGAGGTGTCCGACATCATCGCCGCCGCGCTGGCTCCCGAGCTGCCGGACTCGGCTGTTCAGGCGCTGCGGCAGCGGGTCGCGGCGCTCGCGGACGGTCACCCCCTCTACCCGACCCTCGAAGGGAACCAGTCATGACCGACATGGATCAGCCGAGCACCCCGGGTGCGGACCTGCCCGACCACCCGGACTTTCTCTGGCGCAATCCGGATCCGAAGCCGTCATATGACGTGATCATCGTCGGTGGTGGCGGTCACGGTCTGGCGACTGCGTACTACCTTGCCAAGAACCACGGCATCACCAACGTCGCGGTGCTGGAGAAGGGGTGGCTCGCCGGCGGCAACATGGCGCGCAACACCACCATCATCAGGTCGAACTACCTGTGGGACGAGAGCTCGGGAATCTATGAGCACTCCCTCAAGCTGTGGGAAGGGCTCGCTGAGGACCTGGACTACCCGATTCTCTTCAGCCAGCGCGGCGTCCTCAATCTGGCACACACCCTGCAGGACGTCCGTGACAGCGTGCGTCGCGTGAACGCGAATAACCTCAACGGGATCGACGCCGAATGGATCGACGCGCAGGGCGTCAAGGAGCTGTGCCCGATTGTCAACATCAGCCCCGATGTGCGGTATCCGGTGCTGGGAGCCACCTACCAGCCCCGGGCCGGGATCGCCAAGCACGACTACGTGGCCTGGGGATACGCCAGGCGGGCGAGCGACATGGGCGTCGACCTCATCCAGGACTGCGAGGTCCAGGGCATTGACATCGTCAATGGTCGAGTGGTCGGCGTGCAGACGTCGCGCGGACCGATCCGCGCCGGCAAGGTGGCTCTGTGCGGAGCGGGACACAGCTCGGTCCTGGCAGACATGGCCGGGATCCGCGTGCCGCTGCAGTCGCACCCGCTCCAGGCGTTGGTGTCCGAGATTCTCCAACCTGTGCACCCGACCGTGGTCATGTCGAATGCCGTTCACGTCTACGTGTCCCAGGCGCACAAGGGCGAGCTGGTCATGGGCGCCGGGATCGACAGCTACAACGGGTACGGGCAGCGTGGGTCGTTCCATATCATCGAGGACCAGATGTCCGCTGCCGTGGAGCTGTTCCCGATTTTCGCCCGAGCGCACGTGCTGCGCACCTGGGCTGGCATCGTCGATGTCACACCAGACGCCTCTCCGATCGTGGGACTCACCGAGGTCGAAGACCTCTACCTCAACTGCGGTTGGGGAACCGGTGGTTTCAAGGCCACACCGGGGGTCGGGTCGTGCTTCGCGCACACCGTCGCACACGGCCGGCCGCACCCGTACAACGAACCATTCACCCTCGACCGGTTCACGACCGGCGCGCTCGTCGACGAGCACGGCGCCGCCGCAGTCGCCCACTGACGTCCCGATTGCTTGCCATTTCAAGGAGTTCATGATGCAGCTCATTCCCTGCCCGTGGTGCGGGCCTCGTGAGGAAGTCGAGTTCCACTACGGCGGCCAGGCGCATGTCGCATATCCCGCAGCCCCAGCCGACCTGTCCGATCGGGAGTGGGCCGAGTACGTCTTCTTCCGGGACAACCCGAAGGGACTGTTCGCCGAACGATGGGTGCACTCGACGGGCTGTCGCCGGTGGTTCAACGCCATCCGTGACACGGGCACCCACGACTTTCGTGCCGTCTACCGTCCGAACGAGCCCAAGCCGGTGATCTCATGACAAACTCATTCCGCACATCGACCGGCGGCCGCGTGAACCGTGAGCTGCCACTGAGCTTTCAGTTCGACGGCACGCCCTACAGCGGCTATGCCGGCGACACCCTGGCGTCCGCGCTGCTGGCCAACGGTAAGCATGACATCGCCTCGAGCATCAAGTTCGGTCGCCCGAGGGGCGTCTTCGCTGCGGGGCCGGAGGACCCGAGTGGCGTGATCCAGATCGAGGAGCCGTTCCCGGAGCCGATGCTCATGGCCAGCACCGTTGAGCTGTATGACGGTCTGGTCGCCTCGGGCCTGCCCGGGCAGGGTTGGCTGGCCGACCGGCCGGACCCCGCACGATACGACGCGGTGCATCATCACTGTGACCTGCTGGTTGTGGGAGCCGGACCCGCCGGGCTGAGCGCGGCACTCACGGGAGCCCGTGCCGGTGCCCGGGTGGTCCTGGTCGACTCGCTCTCCGAGGCCGGCGGATCGCTGCTGGGCAGCACCGAGGTCATCGACGGTCGACCGGCGCTGGAGTGGGTCGAGTCTGTCACCGCGGAGCTGGACGAGCACCCGGACGTGCTGCACCTCCAGCGCGCCACGGCATTCGGTTGCTACGACGACGGATTTGCTCTCGCCTTGGAGAATCGAACCGATCATCTCGGTGGCGCGGCCGATCCGGACGACACACGTCAGCGAGTCTGGCGGATCCGTGCACAGTATCTGGTGATCGCAACTGGCGCGCACGAACGGCCGGTGGTCTTCAACGACAACGACCGGCCGGGCATCATGCTCGCGGCGTCCGCGCGCACCTTCCTGCACCGGTTCGGTGTGCTGGCCGGTGGGCGAGCGGTTCTCTTCACGACGAACGACAGCGCCTATGCTGCGGCATTCGACCTGTCCGACGCCGGCGTGACCATCGTCGCCGTCGCCGACTCCCGCGCTCAGGTGTCTGAACGACTCCAGGACGGTTGTGTGAGACGGGGGATTGCGCTGCACACCGGCCATGTCGTGTCTGGGACCGATGGAGACCGTCGGGTCGAGTCCGTGGACATCGCGGCCCTCACTGGCGACAACGAGGTGGGCCAAGCCGAACGCGTTGCGGCGGACCTGCTGCTCGTCTCTGGTGGCTGGAACCCCGCCGTGCACCTGTTCAGCCAGGCTCGCGGCCGGTTGCGCTATGACGACGGGATCGGTGCGTTCGTCCCGGCCGAGGATCTTGAGCAGGGTCGCGCCGTCGGCGCTGCGGCCGGGCACTTCGGTCTCGCAGATGCACTGCGAGATGGGGCGAGCGCTGCTGCCGCGGCTCTTGGCCCCACCGCCACTGCAGCCGTCACCGAGCACCAGGTCGACGACCTGGTCGAGGCCCCTTCGGCGGTGCTGTGGTCGGTGCCCGGATCGGGCGAGACAGGAATGGCATTCGTTGATCTGCAACGTGACGCGACGACCCAGGACGTGCTGCGGGCGGTGGGCGCCGGGCTACGTTCGGTCGAGCATGTCAAGCGCTACACGACGATCGGAACCGGACTCGACCAGGGCAAGACCTCCGGAGTGGTGACTTCCGGCATCATCGCGGACGCCCTGGGCGTCGGCGTGGCCGAGCTGGGTGTCACCACCTACCGGCCGCCCTACACGCCAGTGGCGTTCGCGGCGCTGGCCGGCCGCAACCGTGGTCAGCTGCTCGACCCGGTGCGGCTCACCCCGACGCACGTCTGGGCGCTGACGCGCGGCGCGGAGTTCGAGAACGTCGGCCAGTGGAAGCGCGCCTGGTACTTCCCGCGGGAGGGCGAGAGCATGGACGGGGCCGTTGCCCGGGAGTGCCGTGCAGCCCGGGAGGGTGTCGCGTTCATGGACGGCTCGACCCTCGGCAAGATCGATGTGCAGGGCCCGGGTGCCGGCGAGCTGCTCGACCGCATCTATACCAACATGATGAGCACCCTGAAGGTCGGCCGTGCCCGCTACGGGGTCATGTGCGGCGCAGACGGGATGGTCGTTGACGACGGCACGGTGATCCGGCTCGCTGACGAGCACTTCCTGCTCACCACCACGACGGGCAACGCCGCCTCCGTGCTGGAGACCATGGAGGAGTGGCTACAGACAGAGTGGCCGGAGCTGCGGGTGCACCTCACATCGGTGACGGAGCACTGGGCGACCTTCCCTGTTGTCGGGCCGAAGTCTCGGGAGGTCATCGCTGCACTCGTGCCCGACCTCGACGTGTCGAACGACGCCTTCGGTTTCATGACGTGGCGCGACGCGGAGATCGCGGGTGTCCCGGTGCGAATCGTCCGGATCAGCTTCTCCGGCGAGCTGGCGTATGAGGTGAACGTCTCTGCGTGGCACGCCATGGCGGTTTGGCGGGCGATCGCGGAAGCGGGCCGGCCGCATGGCATCACGCCCTACGGCACCGAGACCATGCACGTCCTTCGCGCCGAGAAGGGATTCCCTATCATCGGCCAGGACACCGACGCCACCATGACGCCGCAGGACCTGGGGATGAGCTGGGTGGTCTCCAAGAAGAAGGAGGACTTCGTCGGCAAGCGGTCCTTCACCAGGCTGGAGAACCAGCGCGAAGACCGTAAGCAGCTGGTGGGTCTGCTCCCGCAGGACCCATCGGTGCTGCTGCCGGAGGGAGGTCAGGTCATCGAGACCGCTGACCTTCCAGAAGCGCCGGTGCGGATGCTCGGCCACGTCACGTCCAGCTATCACAGCGCCACCAGCGGGTGCACGTTCGCCCTCGCCGTGGTGCGAGGTGGGCGTGATCGGCTCGGCGAGACCCTCTACGTGCCGATGAACGGCACACCAGTGCCGGTCACGGTGAGTGACACCGTGCTCTACGACAAGGAAGGAGCCCGTCGTGACGGCTGACGATGTGGCAGTGGATCAGCGAGTGAGCCCACTGGAGCTCTGGCGTGCCGAGTTCAAGGCGCTGCCTGCCGGCGTTCGGCTGAGGGAGTTGGCGTTCCTGACGCAGCTGAGTCTGCGCCTCGTACCGGAGTCACCCGCGGTGGCTGCAGTATCCGAGGCACTCGGTGTGGCTCTTCCCTTGGAGCCTTGCAGCTCGGCCGTGGCGGGCGAGGTGACTGTGCTGTGGCTCGGACCGGACGAGTGGCTGGTGATGACGCCCACGGGCGATGGCGAGACCGAACGCAACCTGCGCGCTGCGGTGCAAGGGCACGGCGCGGTGATCGATGTCTCTGGACAGCGCACCACGGTCAGTGTGAGCGGTCCGCGGGCTCGCGACCTGCTCGCGCACGGGTGCTCCATCGACCTGCATCCGCGGGTCAACCACGCAGGCAGCTGTGTGCAGACGCACCTCGCGAAGGCAGGCGTGGCCATCTGGACGCGTGACGACTCAGGGACCGACTTCTGGGTGGTCGTGCGGACGTCGTTCGCCGACTATCTGGCGCGTTGGCTGGTCGACGCGTGCGTGCCTCATCGACAGGACCCGCAGTGGCAGTAAGCGTCTTCGACCTGTTCAAGGTCGGCATCGGCCCGTCCAGCTCGCACACTGTCGGGCCGATGCGCGCTGCTCGTTCGTTCGCGTCGAGCCTCGAGCAGGAGCAGCTCTTGCCCACGGTTGCCGCGGTTCGAGCCGAGATGTTCGGCTCACTCGGTGCCACGGGCCATGGTCATGGCACAGTCAAAGCAGTCGTGCTCGGGCTGTGTGGCGAGGCGCCGGACGAGGTGGACCCGAGTGCTGCAGAGCCGGCAGTGGAGCGGGTCCGACAGACACGGCGGCTGCCGCTCCTCGGTCACACCGAGGTCGACTTCGACGTCGACGAGGATGTCGTCCTTCACCGTCGCAAGCGGCTGCCACTGCACGTCAACGGCATGCGGTTCACCGCACAGGATGCGGCAGGCGCCGTACTCAGCGAGCGTGAGTACTACTCGGTGGGCGGCGGGTTCGTGCTCGACACCGACGAGATGGGCCAGCAGCGCATCGTCCCGGACAGCACGCCGGTGCCGTATCCCATCACGAGCGGTCAAGATCTGGTGGCACAGTCCGCGGCCAGCGGCCTACCCATCAGCGGGATCATGCTTGCCAACGAGCTCACCTGGCGCACCGAGGAGGAGGTGCGGGCCGGGCTGCTGCACATCTGGTCGGTCATGCAGGACTGCGTGCGCCTCGGATGCGCTGCTGAGGGAGTGCTGCCCGGAGGCCTCAAGGTGCGCCGACGAGCCCATCAACTTCACCATGATCTGCAGGTGGCGCATGACTCGGACCCACTGGATGCGATGGACTGGGTGACGCTCTATGCACTGGCGGTCAACGAGCAGAATGCCGCCGGTGGCCGGGTCGTCACGGCGCCGACCAATGGGGCTGCAGGGATCATTCCTGCGGTCTTGCACTACTACCGCGACTACGTCGGCGGTTTCAGTGACGACGGTGTGGTTAGATTCCTGCTCACTGCTGCCGCGGTCGGCGTGCTGTTCAAGGAGAACGCCTCAATCTCCGGTGCCGAGGTCGGGTGTCAGGGCGAGGTCGGATCGGCCTGCTCGATGGCGGCGGCCGGGCTGGCGGAGCTGCTTGGTGGGACACCGTCACAGGTGGAGAACGCCGCCGAGATCGGCATCGAGCACAACCTCGGACTCACCTGTGACCCGGTCGGCGGGCTCGTGCAGATTCCCTGCATAGAGCGCAACGCAATCGCTTCGGTGAAGGCGATCGCGGCAGCGCGCATGGCTATTCGCGGTGACGGAGCACATCACGTGTCCTTGGACAAGGCCATCAAGACGATGCGCGAGACGGGTGCGGACATGAAGGACAAATACAAAGAGACGGCACGCGGCGGCCTCGCGCTCAACGTCGTCGAGTGCTGAGGAGAAACGACATGACTGAGATCCGTGAGAATGCCGAGCAGTTTGTGTTGAATGTCGCATGCCCGAACCGGCCGGGCATCGTGCACGCTCTGACCTCGGTGCTCATCGCGCACGAGTGCGATATCGCGCAGCACCAGCAGTTCGACGACCACGTGCACGACATGCTATTCACCCGCACGGCATTCGGCCTGGCGACTGCGGACGCTGATGTGCTCCGAACGGAGATCGGCGTCGTGGCCGACCGGTTCGGCATGACGTGGCAGCTGCATGATGCGCGGCGTCCGGTGCGTGCGCTTGTCATGGTCAGCAAGTTCGGGCACTGCCTGAACGACCTGCTGTATCGCTGGACCGCGGGAAGCCTTGATGCCGACATCGTGCAGGTCGTGTCCAACCACGAGGACCTGCGCCCGATGGCGGAGCGGGCCGGCGTGCCTTTCACCTATGTGCCGGTCACCAAGGGCTCGAAGCCCGAGGCCGAGGAGCGGCTGAAGCAGATCGTCATCGAGAACGACGTCGACTTGGTCGTGTTGGCCCGCTACATGCAGGTGCTCTCCGACGACCTGTGCACCTGGATGGGCGGGCGAGCGATCAACATCCATCACTCGTTCCTGCCGAGCTTCAAGGGTGCCCGGCCCTACCACCAGGCGTACCTACGCGGCGTCAAGCAGATTGGTGCGACCGCCCACTACGTAACGCCCGATCTCGACGAGGGACCCATCATCGAGCAGGATGTCACCCGGGTCGACCACAGCCTCTCGCCGGACGACCTGGTCGCGACCGGACGCGACGTAGAGTCGCTGGTGCTGGCTCGGGCCGTCCAGTGGCACGCGCAGCACCGTGTGCTGCAATACGGCTCACGCACGGTGGTGTTCAAGTAGGGGCGACTGCCTTCCGACCTGAGTATATGTTCCGGATGGCGGGTCGTGGGCGGATTTTGGGTAGGACCAGTGGGCGATATCTCCGGGCCTCACCTGAGTCGGGTTGCTCCTCGGTGGCCGAGCCGGACGGGACGGTACGGCATACCAACAGGAGTCGATGAGGTGAGGTGGTCCAAGAACCGCGGGCTTCCGCGGTTCTCGGCCCTGCGCTGTGGCTCGACTCCTGTTCGTGTGACGACGGGCATCCGGCATGCCGTTCAAAATGGGTCACGCAAATTGCCTGTTACCGGCGAGTAGAAGGACCATGCTGTCTCTGGTCCCGGACATTGGGTCCGGGGAGCGGAGAAAGAAGCATCACATGCATCGTTCATCTCGATTCAGGACAGCGTTGATCGGCGGATCCGCCGTATTTGCGCTGGCCTGTGCCACCCCTGGGTTTGCCAACGCGGCAGCGTCGCCCGGACACAACCGTCACGCGGTGACGGTCAAGCCGGCCTGGACAACCCACGCCTCCGCGCAGTCGGCCGTCACCGGCGCGCATCACCTCAGCTTCAACGTTGTGCTCAACATGCGTGACGCCGCGGGGGCGCAGGCTCTCGCGAAGGCGGTGTCCGACCCGGCAAGCGCCGAGTACGGGCACTACGTGACGGCGGCGCAGTGGCGCCACCGGTTTGCACCCACCAGTTCGCAGATCGCCGACGTCGTGGCCTGGCTCAAGTCGCAGGGCCTGACCGTCGGCACGGTGCCGGCCAACGGGCGGTTCATTCCGGTCACGGGGTCCGTCAGCGCCGTGAACCAGGCCTTCCAGACCACCATGCGGCACTACAGCCTGCGCGGCGCCGCGCAGACCGCGCCGAGCACCAGCCTGACTGTGCCCGAATCGATCTCACCACTCGTCGCGGGCGTGTCAGGCCTCGACTCCACGGCAATGGCGCATCCGACATCGAATACCGGCACCACGACCTCCGACCTCAAGGGTCCGAGTTCGTCGCCCGAAATGATGCGGCCACTGACAAGCACGTCCACCTCGACGCTGCCCGGTCCACCGCCGGCATTCGTCAATGCCGGCCCATGCTCGAAGTACTACGGTCAGAAGTCCGCGAAGGCGCTGCCGAAACTGGTCAAGAACCCGATGAGCTATGCCGTATGCGGTTACCAGCCCGCCCAGATCCGCGGGGCCTACGGGCTGGACACGGCATCCCGACTGAAGCTGAACGGCAGCGGCGTGACGGTGGCGATCGTCGATGCCTATGCCGCGCCGACGATCTATCAGGACGCCTCGAAGTACGCTCGCAAGCACGACCAGCGAAACCCGCTGCTCAAGTCGAAGTTCACCCAAGACCTGCCCTCGTCCTACAGCCACGTCAACGAATGCGGTGGCAACGGGTGGTACGGCGAGGAGACCCTGGATGTGGAGGCGGTGCACGCGACCGCTCCCGGCGCAAACATCAGGTATGTCGGCGGCGCCAGTTGTTATGACACCGATCTCGACGCGGCGGTCAACCGTGTCGTCGACCAGCACTCGGCCACGATCATCACCAACTCCTACGGTGATGCCGGTGAGCCGACATCGATCACGGATGTGGCGGCCGAGCACCAGACGGCCATCCAGGCAGCAGCGGAAGGCATCAGCCTGCTCTTCAGCTCGGGTGACAACGGTGACGAGGTTGCAGACCTCGGCTACCGGACGGTGGACTACGAGGCCTCCGACCCGTGGGTGACCGCGGTGGGAGGTACATCGCTGAAGGTCAACCGCTACAACGGCTATGCCGGCGAGCAGGGCTGGGGCACGGGAAAGTCCACCCTGACGAACGGCAAGTGGGACCCGAAGCCACCGGCCTACGTCTACGGCGGTGGTGGCGGCACGAGCAAGCTCTTCACCCAGCCGTGGTACCAGAAGGGTGTCGTGCCGACAAGCATCTCCAACTACTTCGGCAACGGCCCGCACCGGGCCGTTCCCGACGTGGCGATGGACGCCGACCCGCAGACCGGGTTCCTCGTCGGCGAGACGCAGGCCTTTCCCAACGGTTCGACGCGCTACGCCGAGTATCGGATCGGCGGGACGTCGCTTGCCAGCCCGCTGTTCGCGGGAGTGGTCGCGGTGGCCAGCCAGGGTAACCATCGACCGCTCGGCTTCTTGAACCCGTCGCTCTACAGCCTGTCCGGCACGCATGCCCTTCGCGACGTCAACCACGGCAAGGCCGTGACCGACGCGGTCGTGCGGGTCGACTACGTCAACGGTGTCAACGCGAAGGACGGCACCGTCACCTCGGCTCGCACGCTGAACCAGACCGGGACGATCTTCACCCGCAAGGGGTATGACGACGTCACCGGCGTCGGAAGCCCGAACGGGTTGTCGTTCCTGCGGGCACTGCAGCACCGCTGATCCAAACGCCCGAGTGGCGGGTTCAACGCTCGAGCGTTGAACCCGCCACTCGGGCGTTGGTCACTGGGGCTCGTTCACCGGAACACGACGGTTCGGTCGCCGTAGAGGAGGACGCGGTGCTCCCGTGCCACTTGACGGCGCGGGAAATGGTCTGCGCCTCGACGTCCCGACCCGCGGTGATCAGACCCTTGGGGGTGAACGCGTGGTCTACTCTGATCCCCTCCTGCTCGATGATCGGCCCTTCGTCCAGGTTTGGGGTGACGTAGTGCGCGGTGGCTCCGACCTGTTTTGACGCCGCGGGCAAAGGCCTGGTGGTAGGGCTTGGCGCCCTTGAAGGTGGGCAGGAACGAGTGGTGGATGTTGATGGCTCGACCGGCCAGCTTCGTGCACAGATCGTCGGTGAGGACCTGCATGTACCGAGCCAGAACGATCAGGTCCCCTCTATGTCGATGTCGTTCTTGTCGATCAGATCGAGCAGCTGTGCCTCCGCGGCCGCACGCGTCGACGCGTTGATGGGCAGGTGGACGAACGGCACTCCGGCGGACTCGGCGATCGGCCGCCGCAGATCCTCATCGTTGGACAGCACCAGCACGAGGTCAACGTCAAGGGCGCCGGTACCCCACCGATGGAGCAAGTCGTTGAGACAGGGCTGGACTTGGATACCATGATCAGTGCACGGGTCGGCCTACCGGCGTCATGGATTTGCCAATGCATGTCGAATTCGGCTGCTACCGCTGAGAAGTCGGTGCGAAGCTCATCGACCGCCAGTTCGGCGCCCTCGCTGCCACTGAATGCGCCCGCAGGAATAGGTGGCCGTGTGCGGCGTCGTCAAACTGTTGATGCTCGGTGATGTCGCTGCCGTGATCGATCAGGAACGGTGTCACGGCGTGCACGATGCCGATCACGACGGCGTTCTCCTTGCACTGCAGCGTGATCGCACTGGATGTCAGAAAGAAGCGTGCAGCGTAGTCCTCGCTGGAGTGCGGTAGTAGTGACGCGTTGTCGTGCGGTACGGCCGGGATGTTCACGGCGGTGCTGTTGGTCGGCGCGGTCACCAATCCGCCGCCGGCGGCGCTCTCATCATTCACTGCGAGAGCAGACACCAGCACCGAGTCACGTGGACATCTGGCCCGCCACAGTCACGACAAGTTCGACAACCGATGTGCATCGCGTCAGTGCAGGGTGCGGGGGAGGTGGTGCTTGAGGGCGAGGGCGGCGGCTTCGGACCTAGACGAAACGCCTAGCTTGCGGAAAATCTTCGAGATGTGGAACTTCACGGTGTTCTCGCTGATCCCCAGTTGGGTGGCGATGACGCGGTTGCGCTGCCCGGTTGCGAGGTGCTCGAGCACCTGGAGCTCTCGTCGGCCCAGGTTCCATGCCGAGACGTCACTGCCGTGTATGGGTGGGGGGTCCAGCGGCAGAACTATTGCCATCTCGCTGCCCCAGTCTTGTGTCGCAGCCAGTGACAGCTGCCCGTTGAGCGCGATGACTCGCTGACGGAGCGAGTCGAACTGGGTGCTGTCGATGCTGAGCTCACCGGGGCCATCGTCACGAATCTCGATCAATAGGTTGCGACCGTCGCAGTCCCACTTGACTCGCACTCGACGGATCCCCTGCTGATCGGCGAGGGCCAGCACTGCGCCACGCACGACCGCGCGGGCGCCGTGGGCGACTGCGCTAGGCAGGGCACGGCCGTCAACGGGCGGTTCGACGAACTGGAGGTCGATGTCGCGGTAGCGCACGAGTGGGCGCAGATCGCCGCGCAGTCGTGCGAATGCTGTGCGCACTGGTTCATCGGTGAAGGTGCGTATCTGGTTCGCTTGGGTGCGCAGGTGGACCAGGGCGTCGACGGCAAGACTGGTCGCGGCCTGCCTTGCTGCTCGGTCATCCAACGTGGCGCCGCGCAGCACGGCCAGCAGCGACTCGAGCGTCGTGGTGTGTCGATCGGTGACCTCGGTGATAGCTTCCGCGCGAATGCTGGATGCGGCGCGGGACTCCATCAGATAGGTCGGTGAAGCTTCCCGCGCGCGTTGCTGGATGCGCAGTGCGAGCACCTGCCAGAGGCTGAGTACGAGTCGATCCAGTTGCGGCTCACCCGGGCTGGTCAGCACTAACAGGGCATCCGTGTTGGCGAGCGCGGCCAGCACCGGCTGCAGGTGGCCCGCGACCGGCATCGTGGCACGCCAGACCGTGTTCACCTTCGCATCGCCTCGTAACGCATCGAGTTCGGAGATCGTCGTGTGCATCACCAGTGCAGCCTCGCCGTAGTGCTTCTTGGGCTGCTCGAGGTCGGCGCCGTCCAGAATGAACAATGCGGAGTGGGGCAGGTAGTCGGCCAGCAGCATGGAAAAGTGCTCCGCCACGTCGGGTAGAGGAGAGGCCAGGACCTTCACTAGTCCGTCAAGAGCGTTCTGATAGTGGGCATTCCGGTCGAGGGTGTCAGAGACGTCGGCGCCGGTGGCCCTCGTTGAAGAGAGCGTCATGTCATCAAGCATAGGTGCGGGTGAGGTGTCGACCTACCTGTTTGGGTAGTGCGGGCTGTCCCGAATGACGATCGCCTTGTTCCTCCAACATTCGCAATGATGCAGGGACCGGCCGCATGCGCGGCGCCAGAGAGCCTCAACGTCGTGACGAGAGGAATGGACATGTCAGGAAACAGAGCCATTGCGTATAAGGGGTCGGGGACAGTCGAGGTCATCGATACCGAGTATCCGACGTTCGAGCTGAAGGATGGTCCAGGTGTGAACCCGGCGAACGTGGGCCGGAAGGTGCCGCACGGGGTGATTCTCAAGACGGTGACCACCAATATCTGTGGCTCGGACCAGCACATGGTCCGCGGACGCACGACGGCACCACTGGATCTGGTGCTCGGCCACGAGATCACCGGGGAGGTCGTGGAGAAGGGCCCCGATGTCGAGTTCATCACGGTCGGCGACATCGTCTCGGTGCCGTTCAATATCTCCTGTGGGCGGTGCCGCAACTGCAAGGTGGGCAAGACCGGCATCTGCCTCAATGTGAACCCGGACCGGCCGGGCAGCGCGTACGGGTACGTCGATATGGGTGGGTGGGTCGGTGGGCAGGCCGAATACGTGCTGGTTCCCTATGCGGACTGGAACCTGCTGAGGTTTCCCGACCGAGACCAGGCCTTGGAGAAGGTCATGGATCTGACCATGCTGTCCGACATCTTCCCGACCGGGTTCCATGGGGCGGTGACCGCGCGCGTGACGGTCGGTTCGACCGTGTATGTCGCCGGTGCCGGTCCGGTCGGCCTGGCCACGGCGGCGAGTGCCCAGCTCCTTGGCGCGGCGGTGGTCGTCGTCGGTGACCTGAACGAGCAACGACTCGGGCAGGCGCGCAGCTTCGGGTGCGAGACCATCAACGTGGCAAACGGTGCACCCGAGGACCAGCTCGAGCAGCTGCTCGGTGTACCCGAGGTCGATGCGGCGATCGACGCCGTGGGCTTCGAGGCGAGGGGCCACGGCGGGGGCGCGAAAGCTCAGGAAGCACCGGCGACCGTGCTCAACTCGCTGATGGAGATCACCGCCGCCGGTGGTGCGATCGGTATCCCGGGACTGTACGTCACCGGCGACCCGGGCGCGGTCGACGAGGCCGCCAAGGCCGGCTCGCTATCTATGAGCTTCGGCACCGGTTGGGCAAAATCACTGTCGTTCACCACCGGCCAGTGCCCGGTCATGAAGTACAACCGGCAACTCATGATGGCGATCCTGCACGACAAGGTGCAGATCGCCAAGGCCGTCAACGCGACCGCGATCCCCCTGGAGGACGCACCACGCGGGTATGCCGAGTTCGACGCCGGTGCCGCAACCAAGTACGTCCTGAACCCAAACGGCTATCTCACCGCATAACCGATCCCACCCGATGAAGTTCACCACGAAGGAGCTATCAATGTCAGCACTGTCACTCGCGGATGCCCGCACCATCTTCGCCGCGGCCGAGAAGCGCGCCGAAGAGCTCGGCCAGCCGATGAACATCGCCGTCGTCGACGCCGGCGGCAACCTCATCGCCCACGAGCGGATGGACGGCGCCTGGATGGGCAGCGTCAACATCTCGATCAACAAGGCATGGACCGCGCGAGCCTTCGACATCTCCACGAAGGACCTTGCCGATAACTCCGGACCAGGCCAGCAGTTCTTCGGCATCCACACCAGCAACGACGGCAGAGTCATGATCTTCGCCGGGGGCATCCCCCTGAAGCGTGACGGCGAGGTCGTCGGTGGCCTGGGTGTCAGTGGCGGCGGCGGCGACCAGGACCAGGCTGTCGCCGAGGCCGGGGCCGAGGCCCTCGGCTGATCCGGCCAGAAGCCTCTCAGTCCTGTAAGCCCTCCCGCGGCGCCGCTCTCGGGGCCCGGCCGCCGCGACACGGCGGCCGGGCCCCGAGAGGGCAAAGCCCGCCAGCTCGACAGTGAATGCGACGGCGACCTGACGGTGGGCCAGCCGAAGGACTGGGCGGCGGGCGTGCCGGGGGTGACGCACTCGATGGGCCCGGGCTTGTCCGAGATGGGGATGCGTCGTGGTGTGACGGGCCTGCTGGCTCTGAACCAGAAGGATGGGTTCGACTGCATGAGCTGTGCGTGGCCGGATCCGGAGCATCGCAAGACTGCCGAGTTCTGCGAGAACGGTGCGAAGGCCCTGACGTGGGAGGCGACCCCGCTCGTGGTGCCGGAGTCGTTCTGGGCGGAGCACTCCATCGACGATCTGCTGGGCAAGACCGACTACTGGTTGGGTCAGCAGGGGAGGTTGACCGATCCGGTATACAAGCCGGTCGGCAAGGACCACTACGAGCCGATCAGCTGGGAGAAGGCATTCGAGGTCATCGCCGACGAGCTGAACGCTCTGGAGAGTCCGAACGAGGCGGCGTTCTACACCAGTGGTCAACCCGCTGCCGGAGGCGGGGTTGAAGCGGTACAAGAACCCACAACGGCTGCGGGGGATCGTCGGTCATGGCACCGACCTGGTCGACCAGTTTCTGCAGATCCGGATGGCGGGTGACATGGCGTTGCTGCAGGCGGTGTCCAAGCGGGTGCTGGATGCGGAGGCGGCACGGCCGGGTGAGGTGTTTGGATCACGAGTTCCTTGAGCAGTACTGTGCCGACGATCAAGGAGATCATCAACCTGTTGCTGCTGCGTGGCAACCGTTCGCATGCGGTGGTGGGTCGGGCTGCGATGATCCTGCCGACGATGGGGCGCAGCGAGGTGGATCTGCAGGCCTCCGGCGAGCAGTTCGTCACCGTCGAGGACACGGTCGCCGCAGTGCACGCCTCGACGGGCAAGCTGGCCCCGGTGTCGCCGCATCTGTTGTCGGAGATCTCGATCGTCACGCGGATGGCTCGCGCGGTGCTCGGCTCGAAGGTGCCGGTGGACTGGGCGCGGTTCGAGCACGACTACGACAGCATCCGGGACCACATCTCGCGCGT